>JADBEO010000039.1 GCA_031316315.1 Chelatococcus sambhunathii | reverse complement strand
CCACCCTACCCTCCCCTTTGCAAGGGGAGGGATCTTGAGGCGTCGGCGCGCCGGAACCCGCCGCCGACATATTGCGAACAAAACGCGATCCGTGGCCTGCTGGTCCAGACCGATTCGAGGGACCAGCGCATTGGCTGCCGCCGCCTATCTGGACAAGCTGAACCCGGAGCAGCGCGCGGCCGTCGAGCATGGCGCGGCGCCGCTGCTCGTCATCGCGGGGGCGGGCTCCGGCAAGACCAACACGCTCGCGCACCGCGTCGCGCATCTGGTCGCGCAGGGCGCGGACCCGTCGCGCATCCTGCTGCTGACCTTCTCGCGCCGGGCGGCGCAGGAGATGATCCGGCGCGTGGAGCGCATCGCCATGCAGGCCTTCGGGCCGAAGGCGCCGGCGGTGCAGCTGCCGTGGTCGGGGACCTTCCACGGCGTCGGCGCTCGGCTGTTGAGGGAGTTCGCCGAGGTCGTCGGGCTCGACCCACAGTTCACCATCCACGACCGCGAAGACAGCGCCGACCTCATGAACGTGGTCCGACACGAACTCGGCCTGTCGAAGACGGAAAAGCGCTTTCCGGCCAAGGGCACGTGCCTTGCCATTTATTCGCGCGTCGTGAACGCGCAGGTTTCGCTCGACCGTGCGCTCGGTGACGCCTTCCCCTGGTGCGCCGGCTGGAGCGCGGAGCTCGCAAGCCTGTTCTCGGCCTATGTCGAGGCCAAGCAACGCCAGGGGGTGCTCGATTACGACGACCTGCTGCTCTACTGGGCACAGATGGCGGGCGAGCCTGCGATCGCCGAGGAGCTCGGCCGCCGCTTCGACCACGTGCTGGTCGACGAATATCAGGACACCAATCGCCTGCAGTCCGCGATTCTCGTCGCGCTGAAGCCGGACGGCCGGGGCGTCACCGTCGTCGGCGACGACGCGCAGTCGATCTACTCCTTCCGCGCGGCCACCGTGCGGAACATCCTCGATTTCCCGAAGAGCTTCGATCCGCCGGCGCGGATCGTCACGCTCGACCGCAACTACCGCTCGACTCAAGGGATCCTCTCGGCCGCAAACGCCGTGATCGAGCTGTCGCCCGAGCGCTTCACCAAGAACCTGTGGACGGAGCGTTCCGACGGCGCGCGGCCGAGGCTCGTCAGCGTCCGCGACGAGAGCGATCAGGCGCGGTTCGTCGCCGAGGCCGTGCTGGAGAACCGCGAGGCGGGCGAGGCGCTGAAATCCCAGGCGGTGCTGTTTCGGACGTCGAGCCACAGCGCCCCGCTGGAGCTCGAGCTCACCCGCCGCAACATCCCCTTCGTGAAGTTCGGCGGCCTCAAGTTCCTCGACGCCGCCCATGTGAAGGACCTGCTCGCGCTGCTGCGGTTCGCGCAGAACCCGCGTGACCGCGTCTCGGGCTTCCGCACGCTGCAGCTGCTGCCGGGCGTCGGCCCGGCCTTCGCGGCGAAGGCGCTCGACGCGATCGGCGGCGCGCCCTCGCCACTCGCCGCGCTGACTGGACTGACGCCCCCGCCACGCGCCGCCGCCGACTGGGCGGCGCTGGCCGAGGCGGCGTCGGCGATCGCGGCCGACGCCGGCTGGCCGTCGGGCATCGCCGCCGCGCGCCGCTGGTACGAGCCCCACCTCGAGCGCATCCACGAGGACGCGGAGGTCCGCCGCCTCGATCTCGCGCAGCTGGAGCGCATCGCCGAGACCTATCCCTCCCGCGAGCGCTTCCTGACCGAGCTGACGCTCGATCCGCCGAACGCCACCAGCGATGAGTCGGGGCCGCCGATGCAGGACGAGGACTATCTCATCCTCTCGACGATCCATTCGGCAAAGGGCCAGGAGTGGAAGTCGGTGTTCGTCCTGAACACGGTCGACGGCTGCATCCCGTCCGACCTCGGGACCGGAACCTCATCCGAGATCGAGGAGGAGCGGCGCCTGCTTTACGTCGCGATGACGCGGGCGAAGGACGCGCTCAGCCTGATCGTGCCGCAGCGCTTCTATGTCTCCAGCCAGTCCGCGCGCGGCGACCGGCACGTCTATGCGGCGCGAACCCGCTTCATTCCGACCGCGCTGCTGGACCGCTTCGAGGCGGTCTCCTGGCCGCCGCCGCAGGCCGAGTCGCAAGGAGCCCGCACGCCCGTCGCGCCGATCGACCTGCAGGCCCGCATCCGCGCGATGTGGGGGTAAGGTCGCGAGCGACCCGAGCCCATTGCACTTTTGACGACGCCGGCATGCGCGGCGCGGCTGGCCGGATGCTGCGCTGCAACTAAATTGGTTTCGCCAGCCCTTCCTCAGAGGCTGGGAGACCACGATGACGTCCGACCAAGCGTCCTCCCCCGAAACCTGCGCGCTCGTTCTCCAGGGCGGCGGCGCGCTCGGCTCATATCAGGCCGGCGTTCTCGAGGCGATGACCGAGGCCGGGCAGTCGCCGGACTGGGTCGCGGGCGTCTCGATCGGCGCCATCAACGCCGCGCTGATCGCCGGCAACCCGCCCGGACGGCGGATCGA
Organism: Chelatococcus sambhunathii; assembly: GCA_031316315.1. GTDB lineage: Bacteria > Pseudomonadota > Alphaproteobacteria > Rhizobiales > Methylopilaceae > Methylopila. The sequence continues at coordinate 35,977 of JADBEO010000039.1, read as the reverse complement.
GCGGATGCGCGCTTTCTGGAGTCGGGTCACGTCCGGCATCCCATTCCAGGCCTGGTGGCCGTCGGACGAGGCGCGCGCGGCCTTCAGCAGCTGGAGCGCGGCCTGGGGCACGCTGGTCGGCGCGCCCGGCTTCTTCTCGCCCCGCATTCCGCCCCGCGCGCTCTACCCGTCGGACGCGCCGGGGCCGATCAGCTATTACGACACCGCCCCGCTGCGCGAGACGCTGCTGGAGCTCGTCGACTTCGATCTGATCAACCAGAAGCGGGTGCGCCTCAGCGTGGGCGCGGTCGACGTCGCGACCGGCAACCTCAAGGTCTTCGACAACGTGGCGGACGGGCCGATCGGCCCTGAGCACGTCATGGCCTCCGGCGCCCTGCCGCCGGGTTTTTCGCCGGTGAAGGTCGGCGACGCGTTCTACTGGGACGGCGGGCTGGTCTCGAACACGCCGCTGCAGTTCGTGCTCGACGAAGCGACCGCCGACGAGATCGCCGTCGTCCAGGTCGACCTGTTCCCCGCCCGCGGCCCTCTGCCGGAGACGCTCGCGGCGACCGTGGAGCGCGAAAAGGACATCCGCTATTCGAGCCGCACACGGCTCAACACCGAGGACCAGCTGGAGCTGCAGCGGACCAAGTCGGCGTTCCGCCGCCTCGCCCGCAAGCTGCCGCCCGAGCTCGCCGACGACCCCGACGTCAAGTACCTGGCGGAGCGGGCGCGCGAGAGCGCCGTGTCGATCCTGCAGCTGATCTATCGCCGCAAGGCCTATGAGAGCGGCTCGAAGGACTACGAGTTCTCGCGCGCGACCATGCTCGACCATTGGACCGCCGGTCTCGACGACGCCAGGCTCGCCCTCGCCGATCCCGGCTGGATCGGCCGCCGGCAGCGCCGCGGCGTCTGGTTCCACGATCCGCTCGGCGGCCAGCCGGCGCGGCAAACGCTTCGAAGGAGAGCCGCCACATGAGCCTCAAGGGCAAGTTTCTCGCGGGCAAGACCGCCGTCGTCACCGGATCGACCAGCGGCATCGGACTCGCGATCGCGCGCAAGCTCGCCGAGGACGGCGCGAACGTCGTTCTCAACGGCTTCGGCAAGCCGGAGGACATCGAGAAGGAGCGCGGCGGGATCGAGTCGGAATTCGGCGTGAAGGCCGTCCACTCGCCGGCGGACCTCACGAAGCCCGACGAGGTCGAAGCGATGGTGAAGCTCGCGGCCGACAGCTTCGGCTCGGTCGACGTGCTGGTGAACAACGCCGGCGTCCAGTTCGTGTCGCCGATCGAGGAGTTTCCGCGCGAGAAGTGGGACCTCATCATCGCGCTGAACCTGACCGCCGCCTTCCTCGCGATGAAGGCCGCGATCCCGCATATGAAGGCGGCCGGCTGGGGGCGGATCATCTCGACCGCCTCGGCGCATTCGCTGACCGCCTCGCCGTTCAAGTCGGCCTATGTGGCGGCGAAGCACGGCATCGCCGGGCTGACCAAGACGGCGGCGCTGGAGCTGGCCACCGACAAGATCACCGTGAACTGCATCTCGCCGGGCTATGTCTGGACGCCGCTGGTCGAGGCGCAGATTCCCGACACGATGAAGGCCCGCGGCCTCACCCGGGAGCAGGTCATCGACGACGTGCTGCTCGCGGCTCAGCCGACGAAGCAGTTCGTGACCGTGGAACAGGTTGGCGCCCTGGCCTCCTTCCTGTGCACCGACGCGGCCGCCAACATCACCGGCGCCAACATCTCGATGGACGGCGGCTGGACGGCAGAGTGAGCCGGCCGGCCAAGAAGATCTCGTCGATGTCGGAAAAGTCTCGGGGGCTGGTGGAGCCGAGGGGATTCGAACCCCTGACCTCTGCAGTGCGATTGCAGCGCTCTCCCAACTGAGCTACGGCCCCGCGCCCCGAAGGCGCGCCATTTAGGTTGCGGGCCGGGAGGCTGTCAAGGCGAGCCGGCGGGCGCGGGACGGAAATCGCCGCCAGCCTCGCGCCTTGCCCGGAAGCCTTGCGACCTCTACATCTCGCGCCGCGACAATCCCACGACCGGACAGAGGCTTCACCCACGGATGCGCGCGCTTCTCGACGTCATTCTGCTGGCGCTTCAGCTCTATGTCTGGCTGCTGATCGCCTCCGCCATCCTGTCCTGGCTGATCGCCTTCAATGTCGTGAACACGCGCAACACCGTGGTCTCGACGATCTGGGATTTCCTCTACCGGATCACCGAGCCGGTGCTCAGGCCGATCCGCAACATGCTGCCCTACATGGGCGGGATCGACATCTCGCCGCTGGTCCTGATCCTGCTGATCTTCCTGATCCAGCGGGTGATCGCGCTCTACATCTACCCGTACGTTTTCTGACGCTTCTGGCCAGAACGGATTTGGGCGGAGCCTCTCCCCCAAGAGGCTCCGCCCTGTCGGATCGTGCGACGATCGGGGATGACGAGGATCAGTCGCAGACCCGGACCCGGGTGACGTAGCGTTCGCCATAGGCGCCGTAGCGGACGCGCTTTTCGGTCCAGCAGGCGGGGGCGTCGTAGCTGTCGGCGTAGGCGGCGTCGGCGACGATCGCGCCGAGGATGAGGCCGCCGGCGACCGCGGCGCCGTAGCCGCCGTGGTGATGGCCCCAGCCCTTGGCGGAGGCCGCGGCCGGCGAGAGCGCGACGCCGACGACGGCGGCGACTGCGATCGCGGAAAGGGCCTTGCGGCCGGCGGAGAGCTTGGAAGCGACGGTCAGGTTGGACATGGCGGCATCCCCTTGAGATTTTTGGGAGGCCGCCCGTCGCGGCCCCGATGACCGTCTGTCGCGACGTCCGCGGCGACGGTTCAAAGGGGCGTCAGATTTTTTGAAGGACGCTCGAAGCGTCAGGCCAGCCAGTCGGGTACGCGGTCGAGGGCGATCAGCTCCTCGACGCTCGGGCGCGGCCGGATCACCGCCATGCGGTCGCCGTCGACCATCGCCTCCGCCACCAGCGGCCGCGAGTTGTAGGTCGAGGACTGCGTCGCGCCGTAGGCGCCCGCCGACATGACGCAGACGAGGTCGCCGGCCTTGAGCGCGGCTATGTCGCGGTCGAGCGCGAGATAGTCGCCGGTCTCGCAGACCGGGCCGACGACGTCCGCGCGGATGCGGGGCGCGTGCTCGGCGGGACGGCGGACCGGCCAGATCTCGTGATGGGCGTCGTAGAGCGTCGGGCGGATCAGGTCGTTCATGCCGGCGTCGACGATCACGAAGGTCTTGTTCTCGACCTCCTTCACGTAGATGACCCGGGTCAGTAGCACGCCGGCGTTGCCGACGATGAGCCGCCCCGGCTCGAAGATGAGCTTGGCCTCGATGCCGTGGGTCCGGCGCTTCACCATCTCGGCGTAGTCGGCGGGAAGCGGCGGGGCGGCGTTCGAGTCGCGATAGGGGATGCCGAGCCCGCCGCCCACGTCGACATGGTCGATCGCGTGGCCGTCCTGGCGGAGCTCCGTCACAAACTCGACCAGCCGGCCGATCGCCTGGTCGAAGGGCGCGAGCTCGGTGATCTGCGAGCCGATATGCATGTCGACGCCGGAGACCTTCAGCCCCGGAAGCCGCGCGGCCTCGGCGTAGACGTCGCGGGCGCGCGCGATCGGCACGCCGAACTTGGTCTCGGACGAGCCCGTCGAGATCTTCGCGTGGCTCTTGGCGTCGACGTCCGGATTGACGCGCAGCGCGACATGGGCCGTCGCGCCGCTGGCCGCGGCGATCTCGGACAGCAGCCGCAGCTCCGGCTCGCTCTCGACGTTGAAGCAGAGGATGCCGGCGTCGACCGCAAGCGCAAGTTCCTCCGCCGTCTTGCCGACCCCGGAGAAGGTGACGCGGTCCGCCGGGCAGCCGGCCGCCAGCGCGCGCTTCAGCTCGCCGCCCGACACCACGTCCATGCCGGTCCCGAGCTTCGCGAGCGTCGTCAGGACGGCCTGATTCGAGAGCGCCTTCACCGCGTAGCAGATCAGGTGCTCGACGCCCGCGAAGGCCTCGTCGAAGACCCGGAAGTGGCGCGTCAGAGTCGCGCGTGAATAGACATAGGTCGGCGTGCCGACCTCTTCGGCGATGCGCGCGAGGGGCACGCCCTCGGCATGGAGGGCGCCGTCGACGTAAGCGAAGTGATGCATGGGAAAAGCGGCTCCCGCCGCGAGAACAACGTCAGTTCAGAAGGCGGTCCAGCACGAAGGGCCGCGTCGGCTTCTTCGGCTCTTTCTTGGTTGTGCCGTCCGGCCGCGTGTGGGTCTCCATCGGCGTGCCCTGCGGATACTCCGGATCGCCCTTGCGGCCGCAGCCGACCATGGCGAGGCTCGACGCGAGCAGCAGGACGACGGCGGCGGCGCGGGTCATCGGCACTGAAAAATCCTTCGGTCGAGCGTCGGCAGTCTTAGAGCAGAATTCCAGTCGGCGCGAAACTTGGGCGCGCCTCAGCCCCTCGCCTCCTTGGCGAGGCGCTTGCGCCAGCGGGCCGCCTGCGCGCGCACGTTCTTCGGGGCGGTGCCGCCATAGCTCACGCGGCTCTTCACCGAATTCGCAACGCCCAGCACCTCGAACACCGCCTCGGTGATGCGCGGCTCGACCGCCTGCATCTCGCTCAGCGGCAGCTTCTCCAGCGCGACGTTCGCGGCCGCGGCCTTGCCGACGATCCGGCCGACGACGTGGTGCGCCTCGCGGAACGGGATGCCGACGACCCGCACCAGCCAGTCGGCGAGATCCGTCGCGGTGGCGTAGCCGGCGCCGGCGGCCTTCTTCATGGCGGCGAGGTTCGGCTCGAGGTCGCGGACCATGCCCGCGGTCGCGGCGATCGACAGCGAGAGCGTGTCGAGCGCGTCGAACAGGCCCTCCTTGTCCTCCTGCATGTCCTTCGAATAGGCGAGCGGCAGCCCTTTCATGACGGTGAGCATGCCGACCAGCGCGCCGACGACGCGGCCGGTCTTGCCGCGCACCAGTTCGGCGGCGTCCGGGTTGCGCTTCTGCGGCATGATCGAGGAGCCGGTCGAGAACCGGTCGGACAGCTTCACGAAGCCGAACTGCGGCGTCGACCACAGCACCAGTTCTTCCGCGAAACGCGACAGGTGGCCGGCGCAGATCGAGGCGAGCGCGAGCGTCTCGAGCACGAAGTCGCGGTCCGAGACGGCGTCGAGCGAATTCGCGGTCGGCCGGTCGAAGCCGAGAGAGCGTGCCGTCATCTTGCGATCGATCGGGAAGGAGGTGCCGGCGAGCGCCGCAGAGCCGAGCGGGCACTCGTTGAGGCGCCTGCGCGCGTCCGCGACGCGGCCGCGGTCGCGGCCGATCATCTCGACATAGGCCAGCAGATGGTGGCCGAACGTCACCGGCTGCGCGCTCTGCAGATGGGTGAAGCCCGGCATGACGGCGGCGGCGTGCGTCTCCGCCGTCTCGACCAGCGCCTCCTGAAGATCGCGAAGCTGGCCGTCGAGCCCATCGAGCGCGTCGCGCACGAACAGCTTGAAGTCGGTCGCGACCTGGTCGTTGCGCGAGCGCGCCGTGTGCAGACGCCCCGCCGCCGGCCCCGCGATTTCCGCGAGCCTACTCTCGACGTTCATGTGAATGTCCTCGAGGGCGCGCGAGAATTTGAACGTCCCGGCCTCGATCTCGGCCAGCACCTCGTCCAGACCCTTTTCGATCGCGGCGGCGTCTTCCTTCGAGACGACGCCGGCCGCGGCGAGCATCGCGACATGGGCCTTGGAGCCGCGGATATCCTGGGCGTAGAAGCGGCGGTCGAAATCGATCGAGGCGTTGATCGCCTCGAGCACCGCGTCAGGTCCCTTGGCGAACCGGCCGCCCCACATCGCGTTGCTCATCGTTCATCCTTCCGGCCGCTCTCGGCCGCTCACTTCGAGGCGTTCAGCGCATGACAGAACAGGCGACGGGACTGCGCCGCTCCTTCGCCCGGCCGCTGCTGCTCGCGGGCCTCGGCGTGCTCGGCGCGGGCGCGCTCGCCCTATACGGGATCGGCGGCGACGACAAGGCCGCGGCCTGCGCCGCCAGCAAGGAGACGCTCGCCTCGATCAGGAAGGCCGCGGTTGGGGAGGTGGCGGCTGTCGCGACCCCCGATCAGCCCCGCCCGCTTCCGGCCCTCGCCTTCAAGGACGCTTCGGGCGCCGACCTGTCGCTCGATCGCTTCAAGGGCAAGGTCGTGCTGCTCAACCTCTGGGCGACCTGGTGCGCGCCGTGCCGCAAGGAAATGCCGGCGCTCGACGCTCTGCAGGCGGAGGAAGGCGGCGAAAATTTTGAAGTGGTCCCAGTCTCGCTGGACTTCGGGTCGGCGGACAAGCCGAGGAAGTTCCTGGAGGAGATCGGCGCGAAGAAACTTGCGCTCTACCACGACCCCTCCGGCAAGGTGCTGTCGTCGCTGAAGGCCGTCGGACGCGGCACGGGACTGCCGACGACGCTGATCCTCGACCGGTCAGCCTGCGAGATCGCCTATCTGCCGGGCCCTGCGGAATGGGCGAGCGACGAGGCGAAGGCCTTGGTCAAGGCGGCGCTGGGGAAGTAACCTCGAATACGCGTGCATATAAGATGATGTTGCTATAATGTTCTCCGCTGGCGATCGCGGGGGACGCATGAGCGGCGACGAAGGTCCGGTACGTTTGGCGGAGGATCCGGAAACCGGCGACCGTTTTCTCGTCTACGAAACGGAAAAGGGATTGCGGCTCGACCTGCGCTACGAGGGCGAAACGCTCTGGATGACGCAGGCGCAGATTGGCCGACTGTTTGGACGCGATCAGTCGGTAATTTCCCGCCATATCAATAACATAGTCGACGAGGGTGAACTCGATGAGCGGAGCAATATGCAAAAAATGCGTATTGCTCACTCCGACCGTCCGGTGACGATTCACTCTCTGGATATGATCATCTCCGTCGGCTACCGCGTCTCCTCCGCGCAGGCGACCTTGTTCCGACGGTGGGCGACGGGCGTCCTCGTCCAGTTCGCAAAAAAGGGCTTCATCGTCGACAGCCCCAGGCTCAAGCAGCCAGAGGGTATCGACCGGATCGCCGAGCTTCGCGATCTCATTCGCGATATTCGGTCGGACGAAGCCAACGTCTACCGCGAACTCAGGCGCATCTGCGCGATGTGCCAAGACTATCAGGCGTCGTCGGCGGCAGCCTTGCGGTTCTTCCAGCAGACGCAGGCCAAACTCATTTACGCGGTGACCTCCCAGACACCGTCCGAGATCATCGGCGCACGCGCGGACTGCTCGGCAGACAATATGGGCCTCCAGAGCTGGCCCCGCGACAACATCCGCAAGGCGGACGTCGTTATTTCCAAAACTATCTGCTCGAGCCCGAAATCAAAGAGCTGAACCGCCTGACGACGATCCTGCTCGACATTTTCGACGACCAGCTCGAACTCGGTCGCCTGGTCGTCATGCGAGACGCCGAGTTGCTGCTCGACCGGCAGCTTCAGCAGCTTGGTCGGGCCGTCCTGCATGGCGGCGGCTCGGTGAGCGCCGATGACGCCAAGCGGAAGGCGGAGCGGGAATACGATGCGTTCGACAAGCGCCGCCGCATCGACCGACATCGCGAAGCCGACGAGCGCATCGCCGACCTCGCGCGCGAGGCGAAGGGCCTGCCGCGGACGCCGAAGCGCTGAGCCTGCTTACGCCCCCACCAGGATCTTCCCCTTCGCTTCGCGCCGCTTGATCCGGCCAATCGCCTCCGCGGTCTCGCTGAGCGGCAGGACGACGTCGATCGGGGCCGAAATGTCTCCCGCCGCCGCCCAGTCGAACAGGCGGGCGAGCTCGGCGCGGTGGGCCGCGGGCTCGCGCTCGACATGGGCGCCCCAGAACACGCCGCGCACGTCGGCGCCCTTCAGCATCGGGATGTTGAGCGGGAGCTTCGGGATGTCGCCGGCCGCGAAGCCGATGACGAGGTGACGGCCGCGCCAGGCGAGCGCGCGCACGCACGCCTCGGCGTAGTCGCCTCCGAGGGGGTCGTAGACCACGTCGACGCCGCGCCCATCCGTCAGCTCCTTCAGCCGCGTCTTGAGGTCCTCGCGGCTGTAGTCGACGAAGGCGTCGGCGCCGCGCGCGCGGGCGAAGTCGAGCTTCTCGGGCGATGACGCACAGGCGATCACGCGCGCGCCGAGCAGCTTTCCGAGCTCCACCGCCGCGATCCCCACGCCGCCGCTCGCGCCGAGCACTGCGAGGGTCTCGCCGCGCTTGAGGCCGCCGCGGTCCGCAAGGGCGTGCAGCGTCGTGCCATAGGTGATGATGAGGCCCGCCGCCTTGTCGAGACCAAGCTCTTCCGGAACCAGCGTCAGCTGATCGGGGCGCGCGACGACCTTCCCGCGACAGCAGCCGTAGCCGAGATAACCGGCGACGCGATCGCCGGGCGCGAGGCCCTCGACGCCAGCGCCGACGGACAGGACTTTCCCCGCCATCTCGCCGCCCGGCGAGAACGGCAGCGACGGCTTGGTCTGGTATCGGCCCTCGATGATCAGCGAGTCGAAGAAGTTGAGCGCCGCGAAGGCGACGTCCACGACGACTTCGCCGGGGCCGGGGGCCGGATCCGGCAGATCCACGAACGACAGCCGCTCGGGCGGGCCGAGCTCCTCGCAAAGAACGGCTTTCAAGTCAGGTCGCGTCCCGCAGTCCGTCGTCTTCGAGCCGACGCCTTAGCCGCCCGAAGGCCAGCCGGATGCGCGACTTTACGGTGCCAAGAGGCAGGCCGGTCGCGCTCGCGATCTCGCTGTGCGAGCGGCCTTCGTAGAAGGCGAGCTTCACCAGCGACAGCTGTTCGGCCGGCAGCACGCGCATCGCGCGCCGCACCAGCGTCTCGCGTTGGCTCGCCGCCAGCGCCTCGTCCGGCCGCGGACGATCGTCGACAGGATCTGCCGCGGCCTCGAGCCGCGCCTCGCCGCCATGCGCGCGGCGCAACAGGTCGATGCGGCGGTTTCGGGCGATACGGTAAAGCCAGGTGCCGACCGACGATTTGGCGGGATCGAACTGGTCGGCCTTGCGCCAAAGCGCAACCATGGCGTCCTGCGCGATCTCTTCCGCGAGCGCGTGGTCCGCCCCGAGCCTCTGCAGATAGAGGGACAATCTCGGGACATAGTGATCGAACAGCGCGGCGAACGCCTCGCGGTCGCGGTTCGTCGCGACCCTGGCGACGAGCTCCGCCATGTCGGGGCCGGCTGAGCCGGAGGTCTGGTCGGTCGGTCGGCTCAAGCGGTCGCCCCTCCAGGCGGCGCCGGTATAACTAAGTGCGCAAGTCAACGTTCCACGACGCCATTATGAGCTCAACCCCTCCCGAGGTCGCTGTCGCTCGCGCCGCATGCATCAAATTTTCCTAAACTTTTGCGCTTAGCCTCGGTAAGTCCGCGATCCGGGCCGATTCCGCCCGTCTGCGCGACGGCCGGGGCTTGGCTTCCGGCGCGCGGGAGAGTTTGAATGCGCCGCAGCGCAGACGAGACCGGCACGAGAGCGAGCTTCATGATCCACCGCGTCACGCCCCTCCTCGCCCTCACCGCAGGCGCGGTCGCGTTCGGCCTGGTCGGCGAAGCCGTCGCGCAGGCGCCGGCCGGGGCGCAGCCGACGGAAATCGGCTCCTTCAAGGATTGGAAGGCCTACGCGGCGCCGGTGAAGGGCGGAAAGGTCTGCTACGCGCTCGCAACGCCGCAGCAGCCGAAGCCTTCGCCAAGGCGAAGGCGATCGGCGCCGACCCCGCCGCCGGAAGGGGCCTATTTCTTCATCTCGAACCGCCCGCATGACGGCGTCCAGAACGAGGTCAGCGTGATGCCCGGCTTCGGCCTGAAGCCGAACAGCGAGGTCGAGCTGACCGTGGACGGCGCGACTTTCCGCCTGTTCACGCGCGGCGACGGCGCCTTCATGAGCAACAATGAGGATCAGGCCGCGCTGGTCGATGCCATGCGCGGCGCGCGACGCCCCATGAGCGTCGAGGCGACTTCGGCGCGGGGGCGCAAGTCGACCCAGAGCTATTCGCTCGCCGGCATCTCCGACTCGCTGGACAAGATCAACGCCGAGTGCCGCGCCGCTCCCGCGCCGAAGCGCTGAGCGATTAGGCCGGATAGTCGACCCGGATCAGAGTCAGCCCCTCGGGCGGCGCGACGGGGCCGCAACCCCTCCGGTCCGCCGCGGCAAGGGCAGCGGCGAGCTCGTCGGCGCTCCACTTGCCGAGGCCGACCTCAACGAGCGACCCCGCCATCGATCGCACCTGATTGTGCAGGAAAGACCGCGCGTCGGTCTCGATCAGGATCTCCTCGCCTTCTCGCCGGACGTCCAGGCGGTCGAGCGTCTTCACCGGGCTTGCGGCCTGGCAGGCGGCCGAGCGGAAGGTCGTGAAATCGTGTCGTCCGAGTAGGCGCTTGGCCGCCGCGTCCATGGCTTCGACGTCGAGCCGCTTCGGCACCCGCCACGCGCGGCCTGCAAGCAGCGCAAGGGGCGGCCGCCTGTCGACGATGCGGTAGCGGTAGTGGCGGCGGATCGCCGAATGCCGGGCGTCGAACTCCTGCCCAACCTCCGAGGCGTCGAGGACCGCGACCGGGGCAGGCCTCAGATGCGCGTTGGTCGCGTCCCGCAGCACGTCCGCCCGGAACGCCTTCGCCAGGTCGACATGGGCGACCTGCCCCGAAGCGTGGACCCCGGCGTCGGTGCGCCCGGCGCCCTTCACCACGACGGTTTCGCCCGTGAAGGCGGCGATGGCCGCCTCCAGCGCGCCCTGCACGGACGCGCCGTTCGCCTGGCGCTGCCAGCCGACGAAGGGCGCGCCGTCATACTCGATCAACAGCCGGTAGCGCGGCATCTCAGCCGAGCCGGTCGCCGCGCGCCAGCCGCGCGCCGTTGAGGAATGCGACGGCGTCGATCGGCTGCTTGCCTGCGCGCTGGACCAGCAGGAGACGTACGGCGCCTTCGGCGCAGGCGACGGCGAGCCGATCGTCGAGCAGTTCGCCGGGAGCGCCCGCGCCGTCCGCGAGGCTGGCGCGCAGGACCTTCACGCGCTCGCCGCCGAGGTCGAACCAGGCGCCCGGGGAGGGCGACAGGCCTCGGATGCGGTCATGGACCTCGCGGGCCGGACGCGACCAGTCGATCCGCGCCTCGGCCTTCTCGATCTTGCTGGCGTAGACCGCGCCCTCCTCGCCTTGCGCGCGGAAGCTCAGCGCGTCACGCGACAGCGCGGCCACCGCGCGGCCCATTAGGTCGGCGCCGATGACCTTGAGGCGGTCGTGCAACTCTCCCGCCGTCTCGTCGGGGCCGATCGCGACCTTCTCGGCCATGGCGACCGGGCCGGTGTCGAGGCCCTCCTCCATGCGCATGACCATCACGCCCGTCTCGGCGTCGCCAGCCATGATCGCACGCTGAATCGGCGCGGCGCCGCGCCAGCGCGGCAGGAGTGAGGCATGCAAGTTCAGGCAGCCGAAAGCCGGAACGTCGAGCGCGGCGCTCGGCAGGATCAGCCCATAGGCGACCACGACGGCGGCGTCGGGCTCAAGCTCGGCGAAGGCCTCGACCGTCGCCTCGTCTCGAAAGGATCTCGGCGTGAAGACCGGCAGATTGAAGCCTTCGGCAAGCTGATGGACGGGCGTCTTGGTCAGCTCCATGCCGCGCCGGCCCGCCGGCTTAGGCGCTCGGGTGTAGACGCCCGCGATCTCGTGGCCCTGACCGACCAGCTCCGAAAGGACGGGCGCGGCGAAATCCGGCGTGCCCATGAAGACGAGGCGCATTGAGGCTCCCTGGATCGCGGCTCATCCGCAACCGTCATGCCCGGACTTGATCCGGGCATCCGTCTGTTCACTCAAGACGACTGATCGCCGGGTCAAGCCCGGCGATGACGCTCGCCGGCCGACCGGCCCGGCGTGCCTCAGACCTCGACCGGCTCGGGCTCCTTGCGGTCGCGCTTCTCGCGGCGCGGGAAGGACGGCAGCTCGCCAAGCGCACGCGCCTTCTCGAACTTCTTCACCACCCGGTCGCGCTTCAGACGCGAAATGTGATCGATGAACAGCACGCCGTTCAGATGGTCGATCTCGTGCTGGACGCAGACCGCCAGCAGGCCGTCGGCCGAGAGCTCGCGCACGGCGCCGGTCTCGTCGAGATAACGCACCGTGACCTCGGCGGGGCGTTCGACCTCCTCGTAATATTCGGGGATCGAAAGGCAGCCCTCCTCGTAGGACTGCAGCGCCTCGGAGGCCGATACGATCTCCGGATTGATGAGGGTCAACGGCTGCGGCTCCTCGTCCTTGCCGGCGAGGTCGATGGTGACGACGCGCTTCGGCACGCCGATCTGGATCGCGGCGAGGCCGATGCCGGAGGCGTCGTACATCGTCTCGTACATCGTCTTGACGAGCGCCTTCACGTCGGCGTCCGAGGACGAGACTTCGGCGCTGACGAGGCGAAGCTTCGGGTCGGGCAGATAGACGAGCGGCGCGCCGGCCATGGCGATCGGGCCTCGATATCCTCAAGAAAGACGTTCGCGGTTAAGCCCTTGCGGCGCGTGCGTCAACATGTTCTTAATTTGTTCGCTCCACCACTGATCTGCAATGGCCAAGGACGTGCTTTTCCAGCTGGGCGGCGTCGCCGTCACTCCCGCCGAGGCGATGGTCGCGCTGGCTTTCGCCTGCGTCGCCGCGCTGACGCTCGTGCTTCTCGTGTTGATCGGCTCGAACGCCGCGCGCCGCCGTGAGGCGCGTGAGGCGGCGTACCGGGCGCAGGAGGCCGAGGAGCGGCTTGCCGGCCTTGAGCGGCTCCAGGCGGAGGCGACCGGCCGATTGCAGGCTTTTGCCGTGGCGCTCGGGCAGCGCCAGTCGGATCTTGCGCGCGGCGTCTCCGAACGGCTCGACGCTGTGGGCGCCCGCATCGGCGACGGGCTGTCGGCCGGCGGACAGGCGACGGCTGAGCAGCTGAAGAAGCTGGAAGCGCGCCTCGCCGTCATCGACGCCGCCGGCGCCTCCATCGGCGCCCTCGCGGGCCAGGTGACGGACCTCAAGGCGATCCTCGCCAACAAGCCCGCGCGCGGCGCCTTCGGGCAGGGCCGGATGGAGGCGATCCTCAAGGACGCGCTGCCGCCCTCCGCCTGCACGTTCCAGGCGCAGCTCTCGACCGGCGTGCGCCCCGACGCGCTGATCCGCCTGCCCGGCGACCCGCGGCCGCTCGCCGTCGACGCCAAGTTTCCGCTCGAGGGTTTCGAGCGTCTGAGGCTCGCGGAGACTCCGGAAGCGCTGAAAGCGGCGGAGGCGAAGGTGCGGGCCGACGTCGGCCGGCACGCGTCCGACATCGCGCAGAAATATCTGGTCGCGGGCGAGACGCAGGACGTCGCGCTGCTGTTCGTGCCTTCCGAGCAGATCCACGCCGAGCTCGCCGAGCGCTTCGACGACGTCGTCGCCCGCGCGCAGCGGGCGCGGGTGCTGATCGTCTCGCCGTCGCTGCTGATGCTCGCGGTCCAGATCGTCCAGGGCCTGACGCGCGACGCCGCCATGCGCGAGCAAGGTCGCCTGATCCAGACCGAAGTCGGCCGGCTGCTGGAGGACGTGCGACGGATCGGCGAGCGGGTCGAGAAGCTCAAGAGCCACTTCGGACAGGTCGCGGGCGACCTCGACCAGATCGCGATCTCGACCGAGAAGGTGACCCGCCGCGGCATGCGGCTCGAGCAGCTGGAGCTGGGCGAGGCGGACACGCCTACGCCGATCCTTCCGTTCAGGGGCGAAGCGGCGGAGTGAACCAAGCCGTCATCCCGGACGGCCGAAAGCCGATCCGGGATCGATCTCAAGACGAGGCCCAACGCCCTTGTCCCGGCCTTGAGCCGGGACCCAGACGCACAGGCTGACCGGAAAGCCCGCGGCGACCGGCGACCAATCTTTTGCTCGTTGGGTTTCTGGGTCCCGGCTCAAGGCCGGGACAAGGCTCACGCCGCCCCGAAGCTCGCCTTGCCGCCATGGGCTGCGGACCATTCCGCCGGCTTGTTGAGAAACGCCTCGACGTCGGCGAGCTTGCCGGGATCGACCTTCCCGTCTTCCTTCATCACCGCGAGGACGTCCCAGAAGGTCGCGAGTTCGGTGAGCTTCACGCCGATCCGCTCCATCGTGGCGCGGCTCTCCGGAAAGATGCCGTAGTGGAACACCACGAAAGCGTGTTCCACGACCTGGCCGGCCTCGCGCAGCGCCTCGCAGAAGGCGACCTTTGAGCCGCCGTCGGTCGCGAGGTCCTCCACCAGGATGGTGCGGTGGCCCTCGGTCACCGCTCCCTCGATCCGGGCGTTGCGGCCGAAACCCTTGGGCTTCTTGCGGACGTAGAGCATCGGCAGCATCAGCCGGTCGGCGATCCAGGCCGCGAAAGGGATGCCGGCCGTCTCGCCGCCCGCCACCGCGTCGAGGCTCTCATAGCCCGCCTCGCGGAGAATGGTCGCGGCCGCGTCGTCCATCAGCTGGCGGCGCAGCCGTGGGTAGGAGATCAGCTTGCGGCAATCGGTGTAGACCGGGCTGGCCCAGCCCGAGGTGAAGATGAACGGCTCCTCGGGGCGTACATGGATCGCACCGACCTCGAGCATCGCGCGCGCCACGCGCCGGCCGATCGCGTCGCGGGAGGGCGTGGATGCGGGTTCGGTCATGAGGGTCTCCGGAATCTCCCGGGCCGAGCGATATCGGATGAAAGGCGCCGCGTCACGCGCGGAGGACTGGCGATCCACCGCCTGTCTCAGGCCGGAGAATCACTCCTCCGCCTTAGACTCCACCGCGTCGATGACCTGAAGGCTGCGCGGGTCGGGCATCGAGATGATGTTGTAGCCCGAGTCGACGAAATGCACCTCGCCGGTGACGCCGCCCGACAGCTCCGAGGCGAGATAGAGCGCGGAGCCGCCGATCTCGTCGATCGTGACTGTCCGGCGCAGCGGGGCGTGGCGGCGCTGGAAGTCGTACATCAGTCGCGCGTCGGCGATGCCCGCGCCGGCGAGCGTCCGGACGGGGCCCGCCGAGATTGCGTTCACGCGGATCCCCTGCGGCCCGTAGTCCACCGCGAGGTAGCGCACGCTCGCCTCGAGCGCGGCCTTGGCGACGCCCATGACATTGTAGTTCGGCATGACGCGGGTCGAGCCGCCATAGGTCAGGGTGATCGCCGCGCCGCCGTTCGGCATCATCTCCGCCGCGCGCCTGACGAGCTCGGTGAAGGAGAAGGCCGAGATCACCATGGTCCGCGAGAAGTTCTCGCGGCTGGTGTCTGCGTAGCGGCCCTTCAGCTCGTTCTTGTTCGAGAAGCCGATGGCGTGGATCAGGATGTCGAGGGAGCCCCACTTGTCCTTGAGCGCCGCGAATGTCCGATCGACGGAGGCGAGGTCCTCGACGTCGCAGGGCAGCACGATGTCGGAGCCGAGCTGCTCGGCGAGCGGACGCACGCGCTTGCCCAGCGCCTCGCCCTGATAGGTGAAGGCGATCTCGGCGCCCGCCGCCGACAGGGCGCGCGCGACGCCCCAGGCGATCGAATGGTTGTTCGCGACGCCCATGACCAGCGCCCGCTTGCCCGAGAGGAGTCCAGCGACCATACGGTCCTTCCTATCGCTCGCCGGTCACGCGTCCCGGCCGGCTACACCCTCAGTCGTCATCCTCCGGCTTGTCCGGAGGATCCATCCTCGGCGTAGAGCGCCGCTCCGAAATCTGAGGCTAGCGGAAGCATGGGTCCTCCGGACACGCCGGAGGACGACGACGCGTTCTACGATCCGGCGTCCGTCACCCGTTGAAACGCTCGAACACCAGCGTCGCGTTGGTGCCGCCGAAGCCGAAGGAGTTTGACATCACGGCGTTCAGCGTCGCGTCGTCCTTGCGCTCGCGCAGGATCGGCATGTCGGCGAAGGCGGGGTCGATCTCCTGGATGTTGGCGCTCTCGGCCATGAAGCCGTTCTGCATCATGAGAAGCGAATAGATCGCTTCCTGCGCGCCCGCGGCGCCCAGCGAATGACCGGTCAGCGACTTCGTGGCGGAGATCGGCGGACACTTGTCGCCGAACACCGCACGCAGCGCCTCGATCTCCTTGGCGTCGCCGACAGGCGTCGAGGTCGCGTGCGGGTTGACGTAGTCGATCGGGTTGCGGGCGGTCGCCATCGCCATCTTCATGCAGCGCACCGCGCCCTCGCCTGAAGGGGCGACCATGTCGTAGCCGTCGGAGGTCGCGCCATAGCCGGTGAGCTCGGCGTAGATCTTGGCGCCGCGCGCCTTGGCGTGCTCGAGCTCCTCAAGCACGACGACGCCCGCGCCGCCGGCGATCACGAAGCCGTCGCGGTCCTTGTCATAGGCGCGGCTGGCCTTGTCCGGCGTGTCGTTGAACTTGGACGACATCGCGCCCATCGCGTCGAACAGGACGGACAGCGTCCAGTCGAGCTCCTCGCAGCCGCCGGCGAACATCACGTCCTGCTTGCCGAGCTGGATGGTCTCGGCGGCGTTGCCGATGCAGTGCGCCGAGGTCGAGCAGGCCGACGAGATCGAGTAGTTGACGCCCTTGATCTTGAACCAGGTGGCGAGCGTCGCGGAGGCGGTCGACGACATCGCCTTCGGCACGGCGAAGGGACCGACCCGCTTCGGGCCCTTCTCGCGGGTAATGTCGGCGGCCTCGACGACGGTCTTGGTCGACGGACCGCCCGAGCCCATGATGATGCCGGTGCGTTCGTTGGAGACATCGCTCTCCTCGAGGCCCGAATCCCGGATCGCCTGGTCCATCGCCACGTGGTTCCAGGCGGTGCCGCCGGCGTGGAAGCGCATAGCGCGCCGATCGACGATCTGGCTCGCGTCGAGCGACGGCGCTCCCTCGACCTGGCAGCGGAAGCCGCGCTTGGCGTATTCCTGGGCGAAGGAGATGCCGGACTTGGCCTCGCGCAGGGAGGCCACGACCTCCTGGGTCGAGTTCCCGATCGAGGACACGATGCCCATGCCGGTGACGACGACACGCTTCACTGAAAGCGCCTCCCTTGAACGCCGGCGGGGCGCTCGCGCGCCTCTTGTCCGGTCTTGACCGTTTCCGCGCGGACTTAAGTCGCGGCGGCGTCCTTGAACAGGCCGACGCGCAGGTCCGCGGCCTTGTAGATGGTCTCGCCGTCCGCCTGCAGCCAGCCGTCGGCGATGCCGAGATTGAGGCGGCCCTTCACGACGCGCTTGAAGTCGACGCCGTACACGACCTTCTTCACGCTCGGCAGCACCTGGCCGGTGAACTTGACCTCGCCGGTGCTGAGCGCGCGACCACGGCCCGGCAGGCCGAGCCAGCCGAGATAGAAGCCGGTCATCTGCCAGAGCGCGTCGAGGCCGAGGCAGCCCGGCATCACCGGATCGCCCTTGAAGTGGCAGTCGAAGAACCAGAGGTCGGGCCTGACGTCGAGCTCGGCACGGATGTAGCCCTTGCCGCCCGGGCCGCCGTCCTCGGAGATCTCGGTGATGCGGTCGAACATCAGCATCGGGGGCAGCGGCAGCTGGGCGTTTCCCGGGCCGAACATCTCGCCGCGCCCGCAGGCGAGCAGGTCTTCGTAGTCAAAGCTTGAACGGCGGTCCGACATTGCTGCCTTTCGATTTTCTCTGCCCCGTCGGACGCGCCAGACGACGCAACGCCCGGACGCGACGCGCGCCTCCCTAGCACAGCTGCGCGACGGGCGAAAAGCCGGGGGGAGCCTCGGGGCGCCGGGCTGCGCGACTGCCGGACCGCGCGCCGCGCGGCCCACGCGCGGCCGAGTATGGCGCGGCGCGGCGTCGCGCCGGTTGCCGACGCGGAGCCGCCGATGTATTATATCCAAGAATAAGAAGGGTTTCGGCGCGGTTCTCCCGGCCCGAACTCAAGCGCCGGAGATGTTCCGGCGGACTTTTGTAACGCTTGTAAAGAAAGACGAAGAGACCCGACGATGGCCGAGACGACGACCACCGCCGCGCCAGCCGCTTACGACCGCGTCGTTGATTGCGGTCTGCGCCCCTCGCTGTGCGTCGCCCGCGACGTCGGCGCCCTTTTGCGCGACTCCGGTCTCCGTCCGACCCGCCAGCGCATCGCGCTCGGCCGGCTGCTCTACGCCAAGGGCGACCGTCACGTGACCGCCGAGATCCTTCACGAAGAAGCGATGCGCGCCCGCGTGCCGGTCTCGCTCGCGACCGTCTACAACACGCTGCACCAGTTCACCGAAGTCGGCCTGCTGCGCGAGCTCGCGATCGACGGCTCGAAGACGTGGTTCGACACCAACGTCACCGATCATCACCACTTCCTCGTCGAGGACGACAACCGCCTGATGGACATCCCGGGCGCGCATATCGAGGTGGCGGCGCTTCCGGACATTCCGGACGGCATGGAGGTCGCCCGCGTCGACGTCGTCGTCCGCCTGCGCAAGAAGCGCGAAGCCTGACGAGGTCGCCTGCCGGAATTCGACGGCCGTCGCGGCGACGCGGCGGCCGTTTTTGTTTCGTGCGAGCGTCGTAAGGCGTCATCCCGGACGCGCCAAAGGCGCGGGCCGGGATCGTTTTCCAAGCTGAGCTCTTGCTTGAGGACGATCCCGGCTCTCGCTCAGCTCGGCCGGGATGACGCCTGACGCTCTCAGTCGAAGCGTTCGCCCGGATAGACGCCCCACAGCCGCGTCTGCTCGATGAAGCCGTCGAAGCCGTCGCCCTCGACCCGGCACCAGTCGCCGTCGCATTTCTTGACCTCGACGAGCACCTTGGGCTCGAGCCGCGCGGCGAGGCGTTCCGACGCGCTCGCCTTCACGAACAGCGGCAGCGCCGAGTCCTTCGCCCAGGGCGCGACGAGCGCGGTGCGGCGGCCGGACAACAGCGAGTGCCAGACCCAGCCCTCAGAACCTTCCGAATCGCGGATGCGCCTCCAGTTGTCGTATTCGGCGGTGATCTCGACCGGCTCGCCGGCGCGGCGATAGACGAAGGCGACCGGGTAGTCCTTGGTCGGCCCCTGCCGCACAAACACCTTGCCGGCCTTCAGGCTCACGTAGCGCGGCACGGGCAGCCCCGAGACCGGACCGATCATGACGCCCGATTCGAGCTCCTTGGCGGCCTGCGCCGAGGCGGGCGCAGCGACCATGGCGTTCCCGGCCAGCGCGGTCGCGGCGGCGAGAACGAGGCTGGCGAGGATCAATCGGCTCGGCATGCGGGCGTTTCCGTCTAGTGGCCGTCTTGCGTTTGGGTCATCGTCTGCTAGAGACGGCCCGAGCCTTGCGCGAGGCGTTCGGGCTCGCCGTCCGAGCCAGCATCGCCCGTCGCGGTTGACGCGGGATTAACCGTAACGCCGCCGTTTCCGGATCAGGTCGCCCCCATGAAGAAGCGTCCGCTCGTCATCGTCACGCGCCGGCTTCCCGACGTGATCGAGACGCGCATGCGCGAGCTGTTCGACGCGCGCCTCAATCATGACGACGAGCCGTTCACGCAGGCCCAACTCGCGACGGCGGTCGCCGAGGCCGACGTGCTGGTGCCGACGGTGACCGACCGCATCGACGCGGGCCTGCTCGGCGGGGCGGGCGAGAACCTCAAGCTGATCGCCAATTTCGGCAACGGCGTCGACAACATCGACGTGCAGACGGCGCTCAACCGCGGCATCACCGTGACCAACACGCCGGGCGTGCTGACCGAAGACACCGCCGACATGACCATGGGCCTGATCCTCGCCGGCCCCCGGCGCATCGCCGAGGGCGCGCGCGTGGTGCCCGACGAGCAGGAATGGAACGGCTGGTCGCCGACCTGGATGCTCGGCCGGCGGATCTGGGGCAAGCGCCTCGGCATCGTCGGCATGGGCCGCATCGGCCAGGCGGTGGCGCGTCGGGCCAAGGCCTTCGGCCTGTCGATCCACTACCACAACCGCAAGCGCGTCTCGCCGAGCGTCGAGGACGCCCTGGAGGCGACCTACTGGGAGAGCCTCGACCAGATGCTCGCCCGCATGGACATCATCTCGGTCAACTGTCCGCACACGCCAGCGACCTATCATTTGCTCTCGGCGCGCCGGCTGAAGCTGCTCAAGCGCGACGCCTATGTGGTGAACACCGCCCGCGGCGAAGTCGTCGACGAAGGGGCCCTCGCCCGGATGCTCGAAGCCGGCGAACTCGCCGGGGCCGCGCTCGACGTGTTCGAGAACGAGCCGGCGGTGAACCCCAAGCTCGTCAGGCTCGCGCGGCAGAACAAGGTCGTGCTGCTGCCGCATCTCGGATCCGCGACGATCGAGGGCCGCGTCGACATGGGCGAGAAGGTCATCGTCAACATCAAGACCTTCATGGACGGCCACCGTCCGCCGGACCGCGTCATCCCCGCAATGCTGTGACGCGCGGCAGATCGCCCGCCGCCGGTCAGCGCGGCGGGTTCGAGGTTGCCGAGGCGCTCTTCCAGGCGTCGAAGGCCTGATCGAACGCCTGCTTGCCAGGCGTCCCCTTCTCGAGGGTCAGCACCGCGCGCCGGCCGTTGTCGTAAAGGATCGGCACGTCGATCCAGCTGCGGTCGCGCAGCAGCTGCTCGTTGACCGTCTTCTCGCTCTCGATGTTGGACAGGCCGATCAGGAAAAAGCCGTTGGTGACCTTCACCGAAAGGCCGGACACGGCTGCGCCGCGCGCCGACTCGTCGGTCTTCATCAGCACGCCCGGCACGTTCGAGACGCCCGCGTTCGGGAAATCCGGCGGCAGGATGAATTGGACCTCGATCGTGTGGCTCGCCGGCAGGGTAGCGTCGACGTTGCGGCGAAGGGTCAGGATGGCGCGCAGGTTGCGCCCCGGTATGTCGATCTCGCCCTTCAGCGCCGTGTCGAGCGGCTGGTTCGCGCCGCCGTTGACCGACTCGGTACGCCAGACGACCGAGCCGGAAAGCGCCTCGCCGGACTGCTGGTTCGGACCCTCTTCGTAGAGCACAGCGCGTTGCGCGACGAGCGGACCGGACGCCGGCCGGGACTCCTGCGGCGCAGGCTGCGGCGCAGGCTCGGGAGCTGGAGCCGGCGCGGTCGCCTCGGGCGCTCGAGCCTCCTTCTGCTCGTCCGCCGGCGCCTCGGCCGGCGGGGCCGCGGGCTCGGCGGGCTTGCTCTCCGCGGCCTGGTCCTGCTGCGGCAGGCGGTCGTCGGTCTTGGTCTCGGGCGCGCCGGCGTCAGTCGTCTTGGACGCCTCTTCGGGCTTGCTCTCCGTCGTGGTCTGGGCGGTCTCTTGGGAGCTCCCGCCCGAGAACAGCGATGCGATCTGCCCGCGCGCGGCGAAAAGTCCTGCGGCCACCGCGATAGCGGCGAGCGCCCCGAGCGCGATGAGCGGCGCGGAACGCCCCGGCTTCTTGGACGCGGGGCGGGCGCCGGCCGGCTGAACGATCGGGCGTCCATCCGCGCGCGTCGCGGGGCGCGCCTGATCCGCCTTGACCGGTCCCCCCTTCGTCGCCGCCGGCTTTGCCTGAGCAGGTTTGGCCTGGGCAGGCTTCGCCTGAGCGGACTTGGCGTCTCCTGCCGGAGCTCCCGCCGGGCGGTCGCCGGGCGACGCCGGCGGCCGTTGAGGGCCCGCAGCGGCCGCGGCCGATCTCGGCGCGTCGGGCGCCGGCTTGGGCTCGGCCGGCTTGGGCGCGGCCGACTTGGGCGCGGCCGTCTCGGCCGCTCCTGGCGCCTCGGACTCGACGCGGCGGATCGCCTCCTCGAGCTGCATGCGCTCGCGGGCTATGTCCTCCTCGGAGACCGGCGGCTCGATGGCGCGGAGCTGACGCACGATCGCCGACCGCGCGCGCTCATACACCTTGCGGCGCGCTTCGCCGGTGTTCGGATCGAGTCCCGCGACCGCGCGCGAGATGACTGGGTAATAGTCCGCCATGGGTTCCGACATAAGCCAGCGCCCTCGGGCAGTCGAGGGCGCGGAAGACACGGTCAGTCGGGCGTTTAACTCATTTCCGCTTCAGCGGTCCGGTCGAGCGTCAGAATAGCCTATCGCTCGAAGGGGTCCGATACGAGAATGGTGTCTGCGCGCTCCGGAGAGGTCGAGACCAGCGTGATCGGGCAGTCGATCAGCTCCTCGACGCGCCGGACATATTTCACCGCCTGCGCCGGCAAATCGGCCCAGGAGCGGGCGCCGGCGGTGGTGTCGCCCTTCCAGCCGCGGATCGTCTCGTAGATCGGCTTGACCCGCGACTGCGCGCCCTGGCTCGCCGGGAGACGGTTGATCCTCTGGCCGTCGAGTTCGTAGGCGGTGCAGATCCTGATCTCGTCGAAGCCGTCGAGCACGTCGAGCTTGGTGAGCGCGATGCCGTCGATGCCGGAGGTCGAGGCGGTCTGGCGCAGCGCCACCGCGTCGAACCAGCCGCAGCGGCGCGGGCGGCCGGTCACCGTCCCGAACTCGCGGCCGCGCTCGCCGATGATGCGGCCGGTCTCGTCGGTAAGCTCGGTCGGGAACGGCCCTTCGCCGACGCGCGTCGCGTAGGCCTTGGCGATGCCGAGCACGTAGCCGACGGCGCTTGGCCCGAGGCCCGAGCCGGTCGCGGCCTGTCCGGCCGTGGTGTTCGAGGACGTGACGAACGGGTAGGTGCCGTGGTCGACGTCGAGAAGCGCGCCCTGCGCGCCCTCGAACAGGATGCGGTCGCCGGCGCGGCGGCGCGCCTCCAGCACCTCCCAGGTCGCGTCGACATAGGGCAGGACCTTCGGCGCCGCGGAGGCGAGTTCGTCATAGATCGCTTCCCGCGTCAGCTCGGGCAGGCCGAAGCCGCGGCGCAACGCGTTGTGGTGGCTGAGCAGCCGGTCGATCTTGGGCCCGAGCGTCGGCAGGTTGGCGAGGTCGCGCAGGCGGATGGCCCGGCGGCCGACCTTGTCCTCATAGGCCGGGCCGATGCCGCGCTTGGTGGTCCCGATTTTGGCGCCTTCCGGCGAGCCTTCCTCGCGCAGCGCGTCGAGCTCTCGGTGGACCGAGAGGATCAGCGTGGCGTTGTCGGCGACTTTCAGCGTCTCGGGCGTGATCTGGACGCCCTGGCCGCGCAGACGCTCGATCTCGTCGGCGAGCGCGTGCGGGTCGACCACGACGCCGTTGCCGATGACCGACAGCTTGCCGGGCCGAACGACGCCGGAGGGCAACAGGCTGAGCTTGTAGACGACGCCGTCGATCACCAGCGTGTGGCCGGCGTTGTGGCCGCCCTGGAAGCGGACGACGACGTCCGCCTTCTCCGACAGCCAGTCGACGATCTTGCCCTTGCCTTCGTCGCCCCACTGGGCGCCGACCACCACGACGTTCGCCATTTCAAGAATCCTTCCGCGAGGGGCGGTCCGGACAACAAAAAACCCGGCTCGGGAGAGCCGGGGTTCTCCCGCGGCTTGCTAATGGATCGGCGCGGGCGAGGCAAGGTCGACCGCCCCCTCCGCCCACCCGCTCAATTGGGCGCGAGCGAGTCGCGAGGCGCCTGGGCCATGCTTAGACTGCGGCCAACAAACAAAAGGGAGCACGGACCGATGGAGATTCCGCAGCCGAACCCAGAGCATGAGTGGCTGCAGCGGCTGCTCGGCGACTGGTCCTTCGAGGCCGAGTTCGTCATGAACCCGGACCAGCCGCCCACGAAGTCCAAGGGGCGATGGGTCATCCGCCCGCTCGGCGCGCTCTGGATCGTCGCGGAGGGCGAGGGAGGCTCGCCGGACGGCGAGACCCACAACACCATCATGACGATCGGCTTCGATCCCGACGCAGGACGTTTCGTCGGCACGTTCATCGCCTCGGCCATGACCAAGCTCTGGCTCTATGACGGCGCGCTCGAGGGCGGCTCCCGGCTGGTTCTCGCCGCGACCGGCCCCTCCTTCGCCGGCGAGGGCGAGACGCTCTATCACGACATCTTCGAGATCGTGGACGAGAGCCGGTTCCTGTTTTCGTCGCGACTTCAGGGGCCTGACGGGTCCTGGACCGAGTTCATGACCGCCGACTACCGGCGGGCGGCGTGACGTCCGTTCCGCCGGGAGCGACCGCTTTCGCCGCGCCCGTGCCGGTGTTGCGCATGTTCGATATCGAGAAGACCAGAGCGTTCTACCTTGGCTTTCTCGGCTTCTCCGTCGACTGGGAGCACTGCTTTGATGATGCGGCGCCGCTCTACATGCAGGTTTCCCGGGCGGGCCTCACGCTTCACCTCAGCGAGCATCGGCGACGGATCGCCGGGCGTGGTCGTCTTCGCGCCGATGGTCGGCATCGAAGCGTTGCACGCCGAGATCTCAGCCAAAGGCTATGGCTATATGCGACCCGGCCTGGAAGACGCCGCATGGGGCCGGGAGATGGAGGTCTGCGATCCGAGCGGGAACCGGATCCGGTTCTGCGAACGCAACTCTTGATCCGCAGTTCGCGTCGCTGCGTTGCGATCATGCAATGAACGGCGATGGACAGACGAGGTGGACATCCTGCCACCACGACATGATCTGACCACCGCCGGGAGGCCTCCCTGGCAGAGGAGATCGACGACATGCTCGTGCAGGACGCGCCTGCAACCGAGCTCGCCAACCGGCTTCCCGACGCCACGCGTCTCGGCCTCGCGGAGCTTCAGGTTTCCGACCTGTCGCGTTCGGTCGACTTTTATCGCGAGGCGGTCGGGCTCGTCGCCCTCGACCGCTCCGCTGGACGGGCCGAGCTTGGCGGAGAAGGCGGCGATCCTGTCCTGCGCCTCGTCGAGAAGCGCGGCGCGGCGCCGAAGCCGCGCACGGCGGTGGGCTTGTTCCACATCGCCGTGCTGCTTCCGGAGCGGCGGGATCTTGCGCGCGCCTTCGCCCGCCTTGCCTCCAACGGGCTGCTGACCGGCGCGTCCGACCATCTCGTCAGCGAGGCGCTTTACCTCGACGATCCGGACGGGCTCGGCGTCGAGATCTACCGGGACCGCCCGCGCAACGACTGGCCGTTCGAGAACGGGCGGCTGAAGATGGCGAGCGATCGCATTGACGCCGCAGGCCTCATGGCGCTGGCGGAGGCGGAGGGCGATCTCGACGGTCCGGCGCCGGCGGGGACCCGCCTCGGCCATGTCCACCTGCAGGTCGGCGATCTCGATCGCGCGGGCGCGTTCTGGACCGGCGCGGTGGGTCTCGATCTCGTGACGACTTATCCCGGCGCGCTGTTCATGAGCGCCGGCGGCTACCACCACCATGTCGCGGCCAACGTCTGGTCGAGCCGCGGCGCCGGCGTTCCGCCCGAGGATACGGCGCGGCTGACCCATTTCGAGATGCTGCTGCCGAGCGAGGACGACGTGGCGGAGGCCGCGCGCCGGATCGAGGCGTCCGGCGGCGCTGTCACGCGACGGGACGGCGGAGTGCTGGCGTCCGACCCGTGGGGCTCGGGCGTGCTGCTGCGCGTGGCCTGATCAGAAGGTGGTGCGGCTGCGGATGGCGGCGGCGAGCGTTCCGTCGTCGAGATAGTCCAGCTCGCCGCCCACCGGCACGCCATGCGCGAGCCGGGTCACCTTGACGTCGCTGTCGGCCAAGAGGTCGGTGACGTAATGTGCGGTGGTCTGGCCCTCGACGGTGGCGTTCACCGCGAGAATGACCTCCTTCACTTCCGGATCACGGGCGCGCTCGGCGAGCGTTCCGAGATTCAGATCCTCCGGGCCGCGGCCGTCGAGCGCTGACAGCGTGCCGCCGAGCACGTGGTAGCGCGCCGAGACCGCGCCGGAGCGCTCCAGCGCCCAGAGGTCCGAAACGTCCTCCACCACGACGATGGTGGAGGAATCGCGCCGCGCGTCGCGGCAGATCGCGCAAGGGTTTTGGGTGTCGACGTTCGCGCAGGTCGAGCAGACGATCACGCGCTCGCAAGCGAGCCGCATGGCGTCGGAGAGCGGCGAGAGCAGTTGGTCGCGGCGGGTGAGTAGATGCAGCGCCGCCCGGCGCGCCGACCGCGGCCCGAGCCCCGGCAGCTTCGCGAGAAGCTGGATCAGGCGTTCGATCTCGGGGCCGGCTGTGGTGCGGGACATTCTTCCATCTAGCGCGTCATCCCGGCCAAGCGAAGCGCGAGCCGGGATCGCCTTCCGGATATGGCTCTGATCCCTCCCTCGAAGAGGGGAGGGTGGCCGAGCGGAGCGAGGTCGGGTGGGGTCGTTTCGGAATTGATCTGAGCGACTTCGTCGCGCTCGACGCCCCAAGTCCCCTCCCGACCCGCCGCTTCGCGCCGGGCCACCCTCCCCGCTGCCGCGGGGCAGGGATTAGGGGACGCTTCTGTCCGAAAGCGCTCCTGGATCGGCCTAGACGTTTCGGATGACGCTTGGTGTCAGAAGGGCAGCTTCATGCCGGGCGGGATCGGCAGGCCGGCGGTGAGCCCCGACATCTTCTCCTGCATCACGGCCTCCGCCTTGCCCCGCGCCTCGGCATGGGCGGCGACGATCAGGTCCTCGACGATCTCGGCTTCGTCCGGCTTCATGAGGCTCGGATCGATCTTGAGGCCCTTCAGCTCGCCCTTGGCGGTGAGCATCACAGTGACGAGTCCGCCGCCGGACGACCCCTCGACCACGACCTGGTCAAGCTCGGCCTGGGCGTCCTGCATCTTCTGCTGGAGCTCCTTGGCCTTGGCCATCATGCCCATCAGGTCGCGCATCGAAGATCCTTTCGTGAGCTCATGAAACTCCGGCGTCATGGCCGGACTTGATCCGGGGCATCCATCGGCGAAAAGCCCTTGCATAGAAGATGGATTGCCGGGTCAAGCCCGGCAATGACGAGCGAAGCGCTCAGAGGTCGTCCTCGTCCTCGGCCGGAGGCAGAGCGTCGGCCGCGCCGGCGTCAAGCTCGGGCTCCGACGTCTCGCTCTCGCGGGTGCGGACGTCCACGATCACGGCCCCCGGCGCCTTTTCGAGGATCGCGCGGACATGCGGATGGGCCTGCACGCCGGCGAGCAGCGCGGCGGCTTCCGCCTGCTCGCGCTCCTCGATGGTCGGCGCGCCCTCGCCGGACACCACCGAGACCATCCAGCGCTGGCCGGTCCATTCCTGCGCCTTCTTGGCGATTTGGCCGGCGAGGTCGGCGGAGGCCTGCCCCGCCTGCTGGAACTCGAGGCGACCGTCCTCGAAGCGCACGACCCGCACGTTCCGCTTCAGCGCGGTTTGCAGAAGGATGTCGCGGTTCTTGGCGGCGAGCGCGACCAGATCCTCGAAGCGCGCGAGCGTGATCGTCGGCACGCTCTCGGCGCGGGGCGCCTGGGCCGGCTCCGGCGCGCGCGCATAGCCTTGCGCGGCGGCGAGCGCCGGGCTCGACCGGGCCGGCGCCATCGCCTCCGGCGCGGGCCGCCCGCCAGACGGGCCGGACGGGGCGGGACCGCGCGGCGCGCCGCCGGCCCCGTCGGAAAGCGCCCGGATCGCCTCCTCCGGCGTCGGCAGATCGGCGGCGTAGCAGAGCCGCACCAGCACCATGTCCGCGGCCTGGGCGGGCTTCACGGCGATCTGCGTCTCGGAAATCCCCTTCAGCAGGATCTGCCAGGCGCGCGACAGCGCCCGCATGGAGAGTTTCTCGGCGAAGTCCCTGCCGCGCACGCGCTCGCTCTCCGACAGCGCCGGGTCGTCGGCCGCCTTCGGCGCGAGCTTGATGCGGGTGACGAGGTGCACGGTCTCGGCGAGGTCGGCGAGCACGGCCGCGGGCTCGGCGCCGGCGTCGTGGCTCGTGCGGAACCGCTCCAGCGCCTCGGCGGCGTCGCCGCGCATCACCGCGTCGAACAGGTCGAGGATCCCGCCGCGGTCGGCGAGGCCGAGCATGGCGCGAACCGCCTGCGCCTCCACGTCGCCCTCGCCATGGGCGATGGCCTGGTCGAGCAGCGAGAGCGCGTCGCGCACCGAGCCTTCCGACGCCCGCGCGATCACCGCGAGCGCCTCGTCCTCGATCGAGACATTCTCGAGATCGGAGATGCGCTTCAGATGCGCCGTCATCTCGTCGGCCGCGACCCGGCGCAGCGAAAAACTCTGGCAGCGCGAGAGCACCGTCACCGGCACCTTGCGCAGCTCTGTGGTCGCGAAGACGAACTTCACATGCGGCGGCGGCTCCTCGAGCGTCTTCAGGAAGGCGTTGAAGGCGCTCGTCGACAGCATGTGCACCTCGTCGATGATGAACACCTTGGTGCGGGCCATCACCGGCGCGTAGTGCACGGTCTCCAGAATGTTGCGGACGTCGGCGACGCCCGTGTGGGAGGCGGCGTCCATCTCGACGACGTCGACATGGCGCGACTCCATGATGGCGTCGCAGTGGATCCCCTTCTCGGTAAGCTCAACGGTCGGACCGCCGGACCCGTCCTCGCGCTCGTAGTTCAGGGCGCGGGCGAGGATGCGGGCGGTGGTGGTCTTCCCCACGCCGCGCACGCCCGTGAGGATCCAGGCCTGCGCGACGCGCCCCGAGGAGAACGCGTTGCGGAGCGTGCGGACCATCGGCTCCTGGCCGATGAGGTCCTCGAAGCGCTGGGGCCGGTATTTGCGGGCGAGGACGCGGTAGGGGGTCGGCGTTTCGCTCATGCGCCCAACCATCGCGCGGCGCGCCGGACTGCGTGCTTCGAGACGCCCGCTGGCGCGGGCTCCTCAGCATGAGGCGCTATCGAGCGAGCCGGAACGCGGAAAGCGGCCCTCACATCCACGGCCCTCATGCTGAGGAGGCCCGAAGGGCCGTCTCGAAGCACGCAGGCCGTCTCGGACATCAACGGCGTCCTGATGTGGTGAGAAGGGTGGGAGGCCGGTCGACGACCCGCATCGGTCTCGTTAGGGCTGCTTCCTTTCGGACCTGACCCGGTTGGCGAGGGATACGTCCACCGCCAACCTCCCGGACGCTATATGGCCTGCGAGGGGGCGCCGGCGCAAGGGCGCGCTTGCGGCATGGGCGCCGGACGCGCCCTAATTTCGTCCGCCGGGCGACGCGTATGAGCGCCCCGGTCCGTTATCGAGGGAGCAGATCCGTGCAGCGGCCCGCGCCGACATCCGAGCCCCTTCTCGGCTACGCCGATCTCGCCATCGACCGCGCCGCCGAACGCCGGGACGACGACGAGGCGGTCGCGCGCGCGGCTAGCGCGCCCGGAGCCCGCTTCCTGCCGTTCCTCGGCGACCGGCCGGTGCTGCGCGCCGCGGGAGGCGGGGCCCTCGACCCGCTGTTCGACGCCGAAGCGCTGGCCGCGCTCGGCCCAAGCGAACGAGCCGCCTTCCTCGGCGAGATCGGCGGCGCGCCGCGCTTCGCGGTCAATCTCGGCGACGGGGCGGCGGAGGGCATCGAGCGCGCCGACGATCTCGCATCGGAGGATCTGCGGGCGCTCGCCTGGGGCGAGCGGCTCGCGCCGGAGGTTCTGGCGCTCGCGGGCTACGCCAAGTCGATGGCGCTCTGGCACGCCCGCAACGGCTTCTGCGCCAATTGCGGGGCGGCCACGCGGGCGAACGCCAGCGGCTGGCGGCGCGAATGCCCGTCCTGCGGGGCGCTGCACTTTCCGCGCGTCGATCCGGTGACGATCATGCTCGTCGTGCGCGGCGACAACTGCCTGCTCGGGCGCCAGGCGCGTTTCCCGCCCGGCATGTGGTCCTGCCTCGCAGGCTTCGTCGAGCCCGGCGAGACGATCGAGGAGGCGGCGCGCCGCGAGATCGCAGAGGAGGCGGGCGTCGAGATCGGCGAGGTGACCTACGAGCTGTCGCAGCCCTGGCCCTTTCCCTCCCAGCTCATGATCGGGGTGCGCTGCGAGGCGCTCTCGGACGAGGTGACGCCGGATCTCGAGGAGCTGGAGGACGCCCGCTGGTTCTCTCGCAAGGAGGTGGCGGACATGCTGGGGCGGCCGCGCGAGGAGGAGGCGTTCGTTCCGCCGCCGAGCGCGATAGCCCATCACCTTCTGCGGCGCTTCGCCTTGGGACGATGACGCCGGCGCGGGCTGCGATACATCATTGAGCGCACAAGCAGACCCGCGAGGAGACGTTCGCGATGTCGCGACTACCGTTATGTCTGGCCTTGAGCGTCGCGCTAACCGCGCCGGTATCGGCCCGCGCCGACGCCTCGTGCGCGCCGGTGATCTCCGCCTTCGAGAAGCTCGCATCGGCGCCCGCCTATCGGCAGCTGACCCGCGCCTTCGGCCGCAAGCCGATGACATCGCTCGCCATCGGGCAGAAGTTCTACGTCCAGAACGAGGGCGAGTGGCAGGCGCTGGAGCTGAAGCCGGGCGAGCGCCAGTCGATGATGAAGTCCGCCGTCGGCGCCGGCATGAAGGACTGCGTGCAGAAGTCCGACGAAACCTACGAGGGCGACGCGGTGAAGGTCTACGCCTACGCCCCGCCGAAGGAGCTCGAGGACCAGGGCGCCGGCGAACAGACGGTCTGGGTCGGCGCCAAGGACGGCCTGCCGCGTCGGATCTTCTCCGAACGCTCGGAGATCCAGCTCTCCTACGGCGACATCACGCCCCCGCCGGTCGGGCGGCAGTAGCCCCTGCTGCTCCGTCATGCCCGGACGTGATCCGGGCATCCATCTGAGGGAACTCGGATGTTTCGAGTTCCCCAATCAGAATGCGCAGTCGGAAACATCCGGCTTCGATGGCGCGGCCGCGCCGGATGGATCCTCGGGTCAAGCCCGAGGATGACGACTGAGGTTGGTCGAAGGGTCGCGACAGTCCGAATCTCAGCGCCGGCCGGCCTTGCCGAGGCGGGCCGCGGCTTCCGCCTCCAGCGCCCGGGCCGCGACGCGGAAATCGTGCGCCGGATAGACGCCGAGGACCGCGATCTCGGTCGAGAAATACTTGAGCTCGTCGAGCGCCCGGCGCAGCGCCGGATCCTTCGGATGGCCCTCGACGTCGGCGTAGAACTGCGTCGCCGTGAAGGCGCCGTCGAGTTGATAGCTCTCCAGCTTCGTCATGTTGATGGCGTTGGTCGCGAAGCCGCCGAGCGCCTTGTAGAGCGCGGCCGGGATGTTGCGCACCTTGAACACAAAGGTCGTGACGGTGAGCCCCCTCCCCGCCGGGGCCCACGCCTTCTCGCGCGACAGCACGACGAAACGGGTGGTGTTGTTGTCGAAGTCCTCGACATTGCGCGCGAGAATCTCAAGCCCATAGACCTCGGCCGCGAGTTCCGAAGCGATCGCCGCGCGCGACGGGTCGCCCGCCTCCGCGATCTCATGCGCCGACCCGGCCGTGTCGGCGCCGATCAGCGGCCTCAGGCCGAGCGCGCGAATCCTCCCGCGGCATTGGCCGAGCGCCTGCACGTGGCTCTGTACGGTCTTCACCGTGTCGAGCGTCGCGCCCTTGACCGCCATCAACTGGTGATGGATCGGCATGAAATATTCGCCGACGATGTGGAGGCCCGCGGACGGCATCAGATGATGGATGTCGGCGACACGGCCGTTGGCGGAGTTCTCGATCGGGATCATGCCGAGGGCGCATTCGCCCGACGCGATCGCCGCAAGCGCGTCCTCGAAGCTCGGATAAGGCGCGGGCTCCATACCGGGATAGACGTTCGCGCAGGCGAGATGCGAGTTTGCGCCGGGTTCGCCCTGATACGCGATCTTGCCGTTGACGCTCATATTCCGGCTCCCGAGGCGAGCATTTCGCGGGCGCGCTCCAGATCCTCGGGCGTGTCGACGCCGAGCGGGATCACCGCCACCTTGACGGCGTCGATCCGCATGCCGGCCTCGATCACGCGCAGCTGCTCCAGCTTCTCGCGCTTTTCGAGCGGCGAAGGAGGGAGCTTCACGAAGCGCTCCAGCGCCTCGCGCCTGTAAGCATAGAGTCCGATGTGATGATAGAGCGGGCCCTCGCCCGCCGGCGCGGTCGCGCGGGTGAAGTAGAGGCAGCGGAAGCGGCCCGGCGCGATCTCGCTGCCGATCATCTTCACCACGCTTGGCGCTGTCTTCTCCTCCTCGCGCTCGATCTCGGCGACCAGCGTCGCGACGTCGACGTCCGGGTCCTCGAGCGGCGTGAGGCTCGCGCGGATCGCCGCCGGATCGAGCGTCGGCAAGTCCCCCTGCACGTTGACGACGGTGGTGAATTCGCGATCCGGGTCCAGCGCCTCCAGCGCCTCGTGGATCCGGTCGGAGCCGGAGGCGTGGTCGGGCCTCGTCAGAACCGCCTGGCCGCCGGCCGCCGTGACGGCCTCCGCGATCTCGGGACTGTCGGCCGCGACGACGACCGGACCGACACCGGCTTCGCGCGCGCGCCTCAGCACATGCGCGATCATCGGCTCGCCGTGAATGTCGGCCAGCGGCTTGCCCGGAAGCCGGGTCGCGGCGAGGCGCGCAGGGATCAGGACAAGTGGTCGCGACGGGCTGCGGACTGTGGGCATTCGAATTCCAGCAAAGAGTTGAAAGCCAAGGCATTTCCGCAGCTTGGCGGAAGCCGGCCTCAGCATAAGGTAGCAATGCGCCCGCGTGATAGCTGAGTTGCGGCGCTCGCGCAAAAGCGGGTAGCGTGCCGCCGCCTTGCGGCTTTTCTGAAGTCGCCGGAAAGAAGTTTCACGCCTTGGGGAGGCGGCGCGGACCAGCGCGCGACGGCCCCTGCCAGGACAGCGGAGCCGACATGGACAGCTTCAGACTCAATAAGATCGCGGGAGCCGTGCTCGGCACGCTCACCGTGCTGCTTGGCGTGAACGTGCTGGTCGAAGAGGTCTTCCACGAAAAGAAGCCGGCCAAGCCCGGCATGGAGGTCGCCGTCAAGGAGGAAGGCGGCAAGACCGCCGGCGGCGCCGCTCCGGCCGGCGCGGTCGCGCTGCTCGCCTCGGCCGACCCCGCCAAGGGCGAGCAGGCGGTGAAGAAGTGCGCGGCCTGCCACTCCTTCGGCAAGGGCGAGCCGCACAAGGCCGGCCCGAACCTGTTCGGCATCGTGGGCGCCAAGCACGGCCACGAGGACGACTTCACCTATTCCGAGCCGATGAAGAAGTCCGGCGGGAACTGGGACTTCGCTTCGCTCGACAAGTGGCTTGAGAATCCGAAGGGTTACATCCAGGGCACGTCCATGTCCTTCGCGGGCGTGAAGGACAACCAGGAGCGGGCCAACATCATCGCCTATCTGAACAAGAACTCCGACAGCCCGCAGCCGCTGCCGAAGCCCGGCGAGGGCGGCGCGCCCGCGGCTGGCGCGGCCGCTCCGGCCGGCGGTGCGGCGGGCGGCGGCTTCGCGGCGAAGGTCGCGTCAGCGGACCCCGCCAAGGGCGAGCAGGCCTCCAAGAAGTGCGCCGCCTGCCACGACTTCACCAAGGGCGGCCCGGCGAAGGCCGGCCCGAACCTCTACGGCATCGTCGGCCTGAAGCACGCCCATATGGAAGGCTTCGGCTATTCTGACGCCATGAAGAAGACTTCCGATAAGGTCTGGGACATCGAGAACCTGAACAAGTGGCTCGAGAACCCGAAGGGCTACGTCCCCGGCACCTCGATGGCCTTCGCCGGAATCAAGAACGAGGACGAGCGGGCGAACCTGATCGCCTACCTCAACAAGAACTCCGACAACCCGCAGAAGCTCGAAGGCGCCGCCCCCGCCGGCGGCGACAAGAAGGCCGAGGCTCCGGCCGCCGCCGCTCCCGCCAAGCCTGAGCCAGCCAAGTCCGAACCCGCGAAGCCCGAGGCCGCGAAGCCGGCCAACGAGCAGGCCGGAGGCGGCGCGGAGGCGGACAAGGCGACGCAGCCGGCGCCGGCTGCGTCAGCTCCGGCGGCGCCAGCCGCTGCCGCCGGCGGCTCGGACGAGCCTGTCGAGAAGCGTCTCGCGAGCGCCGACCCGGCCAAGGGCGAGGCCTTCTTCAAGCAGAACTGCGGCGTCTGCCACACCTCCGAGAAGGGCGGCGAGGCCGGCGCGGGACCGAACCTCTACGGCATCGTCGGCCTGAAGCACGGCCACATGGAGGGCTTCGAGTATTCCGACGCGCTGAAGGGCAAGCAGGGCGACTGGGACTTCGCGCAGCTGGACGAGTGGCTGACGGACCCGGCCAAGTACGCCCCGGGCAACATGATGCCCTATCCCGGCATCAAGGACGCGCAGGAGCGCGCCGACGTCATCGCCTTCCTCAACAAGAACTCGGACAATCCGGCGCCCATTCCGGGCAAATGATCCGGACCTTCCTACGGACTGTCAGGCCGGGCGGAGACGCCCGGCCTTTTCGTTTGGCCGGCCTCACGATCGCGTCACGTCCGCGCGCCGGCTCCGGCTCGTCTGGAACCCGCCACGTTTGACGACATAATGCGCGGGCGAAAACGCCTAGGATCCTAGGATCCCACAGAGGACGACCGCCCGCCGATGAGCTTCCGCCTCGCCGCCGCCCTGATCGCCGCGCTGGCCGCCGCGCCCGCCGTCGCGCAGGAGGCCGCGCCCGGCGCTCCCGAATGGCGCCACGGCCTGTCGCTGTTCGGCGACGTGAAATACCCGCCGGACTTCAAGCATTTCGACTACGTGAACCCCGACGCCCCAAAAGGCGGCCGCGTGCGTCTCGGGACCTACGGCACCTTCGACAGCCTCAACGGCTTCATCCCGAGGGGCAACAGGGCGGCAGGGCTCAACCTACTTTACGACACGCTCCTCGAGGATGCGCTCGACGAGCCGGCGACCGAATACGGCCTCGTGGCCGAGAGCGTCCGATATCCGCCGGATTATTCCTCCGTCACCTACCGCCTGAGGCCCGAGGCGCGCTTCAACGACGGCAAGCCGATCACCCCCGAGGACGTCGTCTGGTCGTTCGAGACGCTGAAGCGCATCGACCCTCTGCGCGCGCGCTACTACGCGGACGTGAAGAAGGCCGAGGTCACCGGCGAGCGCGAGGTGACCTTCACCTTCGCCGGCCCCGGCAATCGCGAGCTGCCGCAGATCACCGGCCAGATCCCCGTCCTGCCGAAGCATTGGTGGGAGGGGACGGACGCTGAGGGCAAGAAGCGCGACATCGAGGAGGGGACGCTCGAAAAGCCGCTCGGCTCCGGGCCGTACCGCATCAAGGAGTTCACGCCAGGCCGCTCGATCGCCTACGAGCGCGTTCCCGACTACTGGGCCGCGAAGCTGCCGGTGCGGATCGGCACGAACAATTTCGGCGAGATGCGTTACGAGTACTTTCGCGACATGACGGTGCTGGTCGAGGGCTTCAAGGGCGACCAGTTCGATTATCGCGAGGAGAACAGCGCGAAGAACTGGGCGACGGCCTATCAGTTTCCAGCCGTCTCCGAGAAGCGCGTGCTTCTGGAGAAGTTCAAGGACAGCCAGTCCGGGCGGATGCAGGCCTACGCCTTCAACATGCGCCGCGACAAGTTCAAGGACTGGCGCGTCCGTAAGGCGTTCAACCTCGCCTTCGACTTCGAGGAGATCAACAAGTCGATCATGTACGGCCAGTACGTGCGGATCGACAGCTACTATTTCGGCACCGAGCTCGCCGCCAAGGGACTGCCCGAAGGCCGCGAGAAGGAGATCCTCGAAAGCGTTAGGGACAAGGTTCCGCCCGAGGTTTTCACCGCCGAGTACCGGAACCCGGTCGGCGGTTCGCCCGAGGCGACGCGCAAGAACCTGCGCGAGGCGGTCGACCTGCTGAAGCAGGCGGGATGGTCCGTGACGCGCGACGGCGGCAAGCCGGCGCTGAAGAACGCGGCGGGCGAGGCGTTTCGGGTCGAGTTCATCTACCAGGACCCGAGTTCGGAGCGGATCCTGAGCTTCTACAAGCCCGCGCTCGAACGGCTCGGCGTCGAGGTCTCGCTGCGCCAACTCGACGACAGCCAGTACATCAACCGCATCCGCTCCTTCGACTTCGACATGGTGACAGTCGGCTGGGGCCAGTCGCTCTCGCCGGGCAACGAGCAGCGCGACATGTGGGGCTCGCAGTCTGCGGACGTGCCCGGCTCGCAGAACTTCGGCGGGATCAAGGATCCGGCGATCGACGCGCTCATCGAGAAAATCGTCTACGCCAAAGATCGCGAGGAGCTGACCGCCGCCACGCACGCGCTCGACCGCGTGCTGCTCGCGCACTGGTACGTCGTGCCGCAGTTCACCAGCGTCGAGGACCGCACCGCCCGCTGGGACCGTTTCTCGCGTCCCGAAAAGCTTCCCCCGCGCGGCTCCCTGTTCCCGACCGTCTGGTGGTGGGACGCGGAGAAGGCGAAGGCCGTCGGGGGGAGGCCTTGAGCTGCGACCGCTTGCGCTTTCCGGACGGACCGCGATCCCTCCCCTTGCAAAGGGGAGGGCAGGGTG
>JADBEO010000038.1 GCA_031316315.1 Chelatococcus sambhunathii | reverse complement strand
GGTTAGGGGTGGGGGTGGTTCCGGATGAGGCGTCCACGGCGCCGTTCGACGCCAGGCCGTCGCGCTCTGTCCGGGGCCACCCCCCACCCCGACCCTCCCCCGCAAGGGGGGAGGGGGAAGAGAGCGGAAACGCCACGAACACCGTGTCGCTCAAGAACTCGGCGTATTCGATCTCGGCCTCGGCGAGCGCGGTGCGCTCGACCACCGACCACATCACCGGCTTCGAGCCGCGATAGAGCTGGCCGCTCCTCGCGAAATCCATGATCTCGCGGGCGATCTGCGCTTCGGCCGAGAACTTCATGGTGGTGTAGGGGTCGGCCCAGTCGCCGGTCACCCCGAGCCGCTGAAATTCCTCCGACTGCACGCCGATCCAGTGCGCCGCGTAGTCCCGGCACTCCTTGCGGAACTCGATGACCGGGACCTCGTCCTTGTTGAGGCCCTTGGCGCGGTAGCCTTCCTCGACCTTCCACTCGATCGGCAGGCCGTGGCAGTCCCAGCCGGGGACGTAGTTCGAGTCGAAGCCGGCCATCTGCCGGGTCCGCACCACGACGTCCTTCAGGATCTTGTTGAGGGCGTGCCCGATGTGCAGGTGGCCGTTGGCGTAAGGCGGACCGTCGTGCAGGACGTATTTCTTCCGTCCGTTCGACGCCTCGCGCAGCTTCTCGTAGAGCTTGATGCGCTTCCAGCGTTCCAGAAACTCCGGCTCGCGCTGGGGAAGGCCGGCGCGCATCGGAAAATCCGTCTGCGGCAGGAACAGGGTCTCGGAATAGTCGCGCTGGGGAGCGGCGTCGGAAGGCATCTTGGAGTCCGGATCTCGTCTGGCGGCGGGTCTGCGGTATTCGTTCGTCCCGGCCTCGCGCGCCGGCCAAGCGGCGCCTTACGCGAGGGCCGGGCCGGTAATTCGGACGAGGAAGCCGCGCAGTCTCAGCATGAGCTCGAACTCTGGCGCCGCCGCGGCGCGCGAGCCTTGTAGCAAAGCGCCGCCCGCTGGCAAGTCGAGGGACACGCACGTCTTGGAATTCGTCCCTTCTCGGCGGAGGGCGCTTGCATTTGAGGCCGGGCGCGGGTCTTCACTTCTCCCCGGCGGGGAGAGGTCGGCGCGCAGCGCCGGGTGAGGGGGCGCCGCGCTATCCGGAAAACCCCGTTCCCCTCACCCGCTCGGCTTCGCCTCGCGACCTCTCCCCGCCGGGGAGAGGTGAAGGACGGCACGACTTCGCTCACATGCTATCGCCCTGCCCCCCGCAAAGGGAGGAATCACGGGCCGCCTTTCAGCTTCGAGCCATGGCCGTCGCGCTACTTCCCGAACGCCTCGATCGCGTCGAGGTCGACCAGATCAAGGATCGCGCGCTTGTCGGCGTCCGCGCCGGAACCGGTCAGCGTCACGAAGGTCTTACCGGCGACGAGCTGGATCTCGCCGTCGTTGGTCAGCACCGCGACCCGGCCCTTCTGGCGGAACACCTTGCCCATGCCGCCGAGCATCTGGACGTTCGAGAACAGCGGCGCCATCGAACCGAGGATCGGCGAGTTCGCCATCAGCTGGAGCTCGACCGTCTTTTCGCCGCGCTCATAGGCGCGCTTGATGATGAGCCCGCCGCCGAGGAAGCCGGCCACGCCTGAGCTGGTGTCGACAGGCTGGGCGGTCCAGCCCGAAGGCGGCTCCGGCAGCAGCTGAGCCAGCGCATCGGCCTGCTTCTGGGCGACGAGTTGGCCCGCGAGGTCGAGCGACTGCTTGGCCGCCGAGAGATCTCCGGCGGAGTAGGCCTTCGAGGCCTCGGAGATCGCATCCGAAACGTCGTCCGCGCGCGCCGCCGATACGAGGCTAAAAACAGCGAGCGCGATAATGCCGAGCCGCATGACGTTCCCCCATCCTGCAGCCCTAAGACGCATTTGCCGCGGCCGCGGTTCAAACCTATCACCGCGGCCTGCGCCGCGCGCAGGGACTTTCGGCGCGGGCGAGATGTCAGGGGCGGACATGCAGGATGCGAAGGCGGAGGCGGCCTCCGCGGGCGAGGAGCGGCCGCGCGCCAATTCGAGGCGATGGCCGCGATGCCCCGTGACGGGCGAGCCGGCGGTGCGGCGCATCCAGTGGGTCAGCGCCCGATGGCTCGCCGATCTCTGGCGGATCGCCTTCGGGGTCGACGCGCGACCGAGCTTCGGCGACGTCGAACGCTTCGGCCTGTGGGAGTCGCCGACGGGCCTCGTCTTCTTCGATCCGCCGCGCGCGGGCGACGAAACCTTCTATCGCACCTTCTATGAGCGCTTCGACCTGCCGGCGCAGTTCGCCAAGCACGGCCACAAGGCGGAGTTCGAGCTCGCCGCGGGCCTGCTCGAAAGGGGCGAGCGCGTGCTCGACGTCGGCTGCGCGGCCGGACCGTTCCGGCTCGCGGCGCCCCATGTCGACTATGTCGGGCTGGAGCCCTTTCCGCCGGCTGGTCCAAGGCCGGACTGGATGGTGGTCTCCGATCTAGACGCGCATGTGCGTGAGAACGAAGGCGCCTATGACGCGGTCTGCGCCTTCCAGGTGCTCGAGCATGTCGAACGGCCGCTCGAGATGGTGGCGCAGATGGCGCGGGCGGTGCGGCCCGGCGGCAAGGTGCTGATCGGCGTGCCCCACGCGCCAAGCGCGACCAGCCGCATCCCCAACAATCTGATCAATGCGGCGCCACATCATCTGACATGGTGGACGAGATCGGCTCTCCAGGCGGTCGCCGAGCGCGCCGGGCTGGTCGCGCCGGAGGTGCTGACCGCGCCGTGGTCCCGCATCGACGCGATCGTCTACTGGGTCGCGCGCATGTCGCCGATCAGGGCGGGGGCCAAGAGCTTCCATCATTCCTGGCGGTGGTACGCATCCGCGCTCGTGAGCGCCGCGGCGGGCTACGCCATGTGGCGGCTGCGCGGCGCGCCGGCGGCCGGCGTCGACGAGGGCGCGTCGCTGCTGCTCGTGGCCGAGCGGCCGGCCTGACGACCGGAAAAGCGACGGTTCCGGGTTCACCGGATTTTCAGTCGCTCTCCTCATCATCGCGCGACGGCTTTCTCACGCGAGACTGAGACATGACCTGGCGGACGCGGTGGTTCGGGGCGGGAGCGGCGGCCGCGCTGATCCTGTTCGCGACATCAGCAGACGCGCTGGCGGCCGACATGGCGATCCCGGCGATGTTCGGCCTGCCGTCGATCAAGCTGCGGACGATCTTCGTCGGCGTGCATCTGGCCGGGCTGTGCCTCGGCGTCGGCGGCGTGCTCGTGCTGGACGCGCTGCTGGCGAAGGCCGTCTTCCGCGGCGTGTTCTACGCGCACAACCGCAGCCTCGTGCGCGTGCTTTCCCAGACGACGGGCCTGGGCCTGATCCTGCTCTGGGCGAGCGGCTTCGCGATCCTCGCCCTCTATTGGCGCGACCATCCGGAACTGCTCGACAATCCGAAGATCTACGCCAAGGTCATCATCGTCTCTGCGCTGACGCTGAACGGCTGGCTGGTCGAGCGCTTTTGCGAGCCGCTGATCCATGGCGACCAGGACGGGCCGCTGCTGGTGACCTTCAGTCCCTCGCTCCGGTTTCTCGGCGTCGCGAGCGGCGTGTTCTCGGCCGTGTCCTGGTATACGGCCGCGATGCTCGGCGTGATGCGCGAATTGAACGGAACCGTGCCGGCCCAGACCATCCTGATCGGTTGGGGCTGCGCGCTGGCCTTCGGCTTCGCGGTCGCGCTGACGGCCGGACTGTTCATCGAGCGCAGGCGGCTCGGCGGCTCGGCCGGAACGCCCGCTGGGTGGCGCGGCGGCTCGCTCTCGCTGACGCTGTCCGACATCCAGCTTCGCCGGCAGGCGGCGCGCGGCTGAGTCAGGCGAGGGCGCTCGGCGCCAGCGGGTCCTCGGGCGCCGCAAGGACGGCGCGGGCGGCGTCGACGTCCCGGGCCATCTGGGAGATCAGGGCGTCGACGCTTTCGAACCTCTCCTCCGGCCGCAGGAAGGACGCGAGCTCGATCCTGAGGCGCTCGCCGTAGAGCTGGCCGGAAAAATCCATCAGATAGGTCTCGAACAGCGGCGCGCCGTCGTCGAATTGCGGGCGTCGGCCGTAGCTCGCCGCGCCGTCCACGATCCTGTCGCCGACGAGCGCCCGCACCGCATAGATCCCGTGCTTCAGCCGCGTCTCCGGCGCGAGCCGGATGTTGGCAGTCGGAAAGCCGAGGTCGCGGCCGCGCTTGTCGCCGTGGACCACCTC
Source organism: Chelatococcus sambhunathii (assembly GCA_031316315.1). Taxonomy (GTDB): domain Bacteria; phylum Pseudomonadota; class Alphaproteobacteria; order Rhizobiales; family Methylopilaceae; genus Methylopila. The sequence goes on along the minus strand of JADBEO010000038.1, from coordinate 34,368 downwards.
GCCCTCGACGATCCAGCGACGGCCGAGCAGCCGGCCGGCGGCCTGGATCTCGCCCGCGGCGAGATGGTCGCGGATCGCGCTGGAGGAGACCGGCGTCCCGCCGCCATAGGGCGGGGCGACCTCGACATAGAGCCCGTGGCGCGGCCCGGCCTCGGCGAGAAAGGCCGGCGAACCGCGCCGGCCGCGCCCGAAATGGAAATCCCAGCCGACGACGACGGTGTGGGCGGCGAGCCGGCCGACGAGAACCTCCGCCACGAAATCCTCGGCCTCCTCGGTCGCGAGCGCCCGGTCGAAGGTCAGGACGACCGTCGCGTCGACGCCGGCGCGGGCGAGCTGGCGGGCCTTCTCGTCGCGCCCGGTCAGGCGGAACAGCGGCTGGTCCGGCTGGAAGAACGTGCGCGGATGCGGCTCGAAGGTCAGCGCGACCACCGGCCGTCCCGCGGCGTGGGCCGGCTCCGCCGCCTGCCGCACCACCGACTGGTGGCCGCGATGCACGCCGTCGAAATTGCCCACGACGACGTGGCCGTCGCGGAGCTCGGTCGGCAGGTCCTTGGGGTCGATGAGCAGGCGAGGGGACAAGCGCGCAAGCGAGACTGTGGCGACGACGAGCGGGAGATGGCCCGGCGCCGCGACCGCCGTCAAGGCGACGACATGTCAGACCAGCTCGGCCTCGATCTCGTCGCGCGTCGGCACCATGATCTGCGCCTCGCCGTCGAGCACGACCTTGTCCCCGACCGAACAGGTGCAGAAGAAGGTCGCGCGCTGGCGGGCGGGGTCGAGCGCGGTGATCTCGACCTGCGCCGTCACCGTGTCCCCGATCATGACCGGCGCGCGGAACTTGACCGTCTGCGACAGGTAGATCGCGCCGGGTCCCGGCAGCTTGGTCCCGAGCACGGCCGAGATGAGGCTCGCGGTGTAGAGCCCGTGCGCGATCCGGCCGCCGAAGCGGGTGTTCGCCGCATAGGCCTCGTCGAGATGAATCGGATTGGTGTCGCCGGTCAGCGCCGCGAAACGTCTCACGACTTCGGCCGTCACCTCCTGCCGGATTCCCGCCTGCTGGCCGACCTCCAGATCCTCGAAGGCCTTCTGCGGGCCATGGGCAAGCGGATCGTCGTCCGGCGTCTGGAGCGCGGCGGTCATATGGAGATCTTGGATCTTTCGGCTGTTGCGGCCGGCACTCTGATGCCGGGATGTTTGCAGCGCAACGCGCCTTTTGTCGGACGATCCGACGGTCTTCGGAAACGGATTGTCAATCGAAGATGTGCAATCTCACGCTGAGTTTCCGCGCCGCCAGGAGGGGCGCGGCTATGGTCCAGGATGGAGCGCGAACGACATGGCTCTCGATTGCACGACCCCCGTGCTGATCGTCGACGACTACAAGACGATGCTGCGGATCATCCGCAACCTTCTGGCCCAGATCGGCTTTGCGGACATCGACGAGGCGAGCGACGGTTCGGAGGCTCTCGGCAAGATGCGCGAGAAGCGGTACGGCCTCGTCATCTCCGACTGGAACATGGAGCCGATGACGGGAATAGAGCTGCTGCGCGAGGTCCGCAGCGACGAGAACCTGAACCGCACTCCGTTCATCATGGTGACGGCCGAGTCGAAGGCCGAGAATGTGATCATGGCCAAGAAGGCAGGCGTCAGCAATTACATCGTCAAGCCCTTCACCGCAGATACGCTGAAGGCCAAGATCGAAGCGGTGACGGGTTGATGGCGGCCGCGTCGACCTCCAAGAAGTCCCAGGCGAGCGCAGGCCCTGCGGCCGCGATGTCCGAGGCGATGCAGGTCGTCGAGGAGCTTCGCCGCTTCGCCGAGGAAATTTCGGGCATGCGCGCAGAGATCGCCCAGCTCAAGGCGTCCGAACTTGCGACCGAGCGGCTTCCGGCCGCCGGCCGCCAACTCGGCCAGATCACCGAGACCACCGAGGCGGCCGCCAACGCCATCATGGAGGCGGTCGAGGAGATGCTGCAGGCGGACGCGGCCGACTCCGCCGCCTACAAGGCGCTGGTTTCGAACAAGGCCATGGCGATCTTCGAGGCCTGCGCTTTCCAGGACGTCACTGGCCAGCTGATCAAGCGCGTCAGCGAGACGATCTTCCAGATCGAATCCCGCATCACCCGCATCGCGGACCGGATCGAGACCACCGCCTTCCCCGAAATGCCGCTCACCACTCGCCAGCAGCGCGAGCGGGAGCTGCTGCTCAACGGTCCGCAGGCCAAGGCCGAGGCGATCGCGCAGGACGAGATCGACGCGCTGCTCGCCGACTTCAATTGAACCTTGGCGGACGATCCGTCCGCTTGGCGCCGTCCTCCGGAGACGCCTATATGGGCCGATCCGGAGGCACGGACTTATGAACCGCTACGAACGACCGCCCGCGTCCGGCGAGGCGGAGGTGCGCTATCTCGACGCCGACTTCCGCGTCGTGCGACCAGGCGCCTTCGTGCGCTGCGCGGTCACCGGCGCGGCGATTCCGCTCGAGGAACTGCGCTACTGGAGCGTGGAACGCCAGGAGGCCTATTCGGGCCCCGAGGCCGCGCTCGCCCGCGCGCTCGGCAAGAGCTGACGGCCGCAGGCGAGATCGCGCCGCGAGCCCTCAAGGCACCACGACCACTCGCGTGCCGACGCTCACTTCCTTGTAAAGCTCGACGATGTCCTCGTTGCGCATCCGGATGCATCCATAGGACGCATAGGTGCCGATAGACTTCGGCCGGTTGGTGCCGTGGATCGCGTATTGGTCGCGGTCGAGCAGCAGCGCGCGCGCCCCCATCGGGTTCGACTTGACGCCTCCGACGATGACGTTCGGAAGATGAGGGTGGTCGCGCTTGACGTCCGCCGGCGGCGACCAGGCCGGCTGGACGTACTTGCCGCGGATGCGCGCCGTGCCGAGCCAGGCGCGGCCGGGCTTGCCGACGGCGACACGGTAGCGGATCACGCCCCGGCCCCAGCCGCGCACGTAATAGAGCGCGCGCTCGGAATTGCTGACGACGATGGTGTCGGCGCCGTAGCCGGAGGGGTCCACGGCCGGCGCCCGACCCGCCTCGGCGGCTGTGACGGCCCCGAGCAGCGCCGCGGCGCCGACCGCGCCGCTCAAGAGAAGTGATGAGAAGGTCCGAGCCATACGCCACACCCGACCGCCCGCGACCTGCGAATGTCGCGCGTTGCTCGTGGTCTAGCCGGAAACTCAGAAAAGGAACGTTACTATCAAGTCGCTCAAAGTCTTGAGCGGAGCTTTACCTTAACGATCGTCGTCAGCGCTGGTCGCGGAGACGTTCGGGCCGTCACGGCGTCACGACGACCTTGGTTCCGAGGCTCACCCGCTCGAACAGGTCGATGACGTCGGCGTTCCGCATCCGGATGCAGCCATAGGACGCGAAGGTGCCGATCGAGCTCGGCCGGTTGGTGCCGTGGATCGCGTACTGGTCGCGGTCGAGCACGATGGCGCGCGGGCCCATGGGGTTCTTCGGGCTGCCGCCCGGAATGAAGTCCGGGATGTTCGGCTTGTCGCGCTTGACGTCTTCCGGCGGCGCCCAGTTCGGCTTGACGTACTTGCCCTTCACATAGGCCGCGCCGAGCCATTGCTTGGCGCGCTTGCCGACCGCAACCGGGTAGCGGATGGCCCTGCCATGGCCGAGCACATAGTAGAGCGCACGCTCCTTGTTCCGAATGACGACGGCGCCCGGATATTCGTCGGTCTTGAAGGAGACTTCGGTGCGCGCATGGGCCGGCGGCGCGCAGAGGAGGAGAACGGCGGCCAGCGCGGCTGCGCCCCGGCCCAAAACGCTTCGCACCATGAACGGCGCCCTCGTACTCCAAAGCCCCTCGGCGACTTAAAGAGCAAAGCCGCGGCTTGGGCAAGAAGATCGGCCGCCGGCTGCTTCCGCCGAAACCGATCGCGAGGCCAAAGCGCCGCGCCTTGTGCCAATGAAAATAATCCTAATTATATACGTGACAAAGCAGGATTGGCGCGGCATGATTCGCGATGACAGGCCGGCGCTAGAGGATGACGCAGGAGACCTCCTTTCTGAGGAGGGGAGGACCGCTGCGCTCTGGTTAGAGACCGAGTTGCGCGCGCAATGGGTCGCGAACGGCTGGATCGGAGTTGGCGCCAAACAGTGTCTCAAAGAAACCGATCGTAACGCTGACCCCGTTGCGGAGTTCACGGAGAACCACCTCTAGGTTCTTCTCACCGAAGGGCAACTCGCGCGGCAGAGATATGGTCATATCGCCTCGTGGCCGGAAGTGAGATCTTGGATCAACTCCCTTAGGCAGCGTCATTGTGCTACCTTGGGTCCAAGGGCAGTTCGAGTTAGCTAGATCAACTCCCATGCTCAGGAATGCGTGCTGCATTTCTATGGGTACGCGAAATGGCAATCTGGAATTCGCCGTGGCAAATACCGGAAGTACAGTTCGGTGCTTGGCAATTATATCCAGATCATGCAGATCGCGAATCCATACGTTATGTCCGTTAATTGGATGTATGGCGCGTATTGCTTTATTTACATCGCTATCGAGCTTCGCCCGCTTGAATGCTTCGTTAAGTCCGGCCTCGTCCTTGCCAAAGGGAAACTTAACCTGACTCATTTCCGAAGCAGGCTTGTTACGTAGGCGCGCAACGTCACACACGACAATGTCGAGCGCTGATCTCAGGTTACTAATGGCGTCCTTGAGAATTACCGCTAACTCTATTGGCGGTTGCGGCTCAAATTGTAGGAAATATTGTTCAAACTGACCGTCGTTACCAACGGGCACAAAGTATATACGAACTTTATGCTGTAGGACTTTAATAGCATCCGACAGTTCGTTAGCGTGACGTTCGCTTCGAGTTACCAGGCTCCTGGGGCCTTCAAATGGCGCAAACATTGGTTGTTGACCCCGTGGATGACAAACAGGCTGATCGCCGTGACGAGGTTCTGAGGCGGATGCTTCGTACCTCGCCAAAATCCAAAAAGAAGGGTGGGCGCGAGCCTCTGCTCGCGCCCGATGGGACTAAGGACAGTGAGGGAGTGCCAGCAGGTTGTTTGGCTCTACCCCGTCGTTCTCGGTCTTGAGGTATTTTCTGCCGTTCGATCGCTTTGCGACGACGACCCAAACCGAGTTACGGGCGCGGTCAGTTGTCCACAGCCGGTACTGGTTTGATTCGATGCCTGCGATGAGGGTGTCGATCGGGCCGTACCAGCCATCTCCGCCAAGTCCTTGAATTCGGCGGTCGGGGTCTGAGTTGTCCGGTTTGTGGCACGTCACTTGGTAGGTGTTGGCCATAAAAATGGCTCCTGTGTTGCGGAGCCGGCCTTGACCCAGAGCGCCATCGGGAGTCTCCTCCAGACGGGTGCGTAGCCCTTCCGCGACCGGCTCCTGAGACCGTTTGCGGGACCGAATGAAGGCGGTCGCGAAGGGGGCCAAATCCCTTGCGACCGCCGACTCCGGCAGTCAGCCCCGCAGGCTAATCGATTCTAGGTTGTAGAGTCTTAGGTCAGCGCTCGCTGTCCACAGCCGCGCGTTTCTTCCACATAAGGAACGCGCGCGCCTTCTGCTTAGGCGTTTGCGGCTTCACCAGTCCGCCGATAGGTCAGGCGCTTGCCCGCGATGCCTTTGAGGGCTTCGTCGCGGCGCATGACGTCGGTAAACCCAAGGGCCGTGCGGCGGTTGTAGCGGAAGTCGAACTCGACGAGGTAGCGCTTGAGGTGCGCTTCGCCGCAGTGCTGATAGACGCCGATCATGCCGCGCTTGAAGACAGAGAAAACGTTCTCGATCGTGTTGGAATGGACCAGCGCGTCGGCCTCGCGGCGGACGTACTCGCCAGCCGAGTGCTTCACGGTGCGATGGCCGTCGAACTCCTTGCCGGTGATCGTGTAGAGGCGGCTTTCATCGGTATGAAGGACGGAAGCGCGATCGACGTTGCGGACCAGCACGTCGCGGACGGTGTCCTTGGTCGCGTGATTGATGTGAACCATGCGGGTGCGACCGCCGCGCTCGACAAGGCCGATGACGACGCGCTTCTGAGCGCCGCCGGCCTTGCCGCTCTTGGTCGGCGTAGCGATGCGGCCACGGGAGAGCTTCGCAGGCGTCTCACGCTTGCCGATGTAGGTTTCGTCGGCCTCGACGATCTTGCCTTCGCCGCCGAGTGGGCCGGAAGACGCGACGTCTTCGATCATGGCTTCGCGAATGCGGTGCGCCATGAACCAGGCGGTCTTGTAGGTGACGCCGAGCATGCGGTGCAGCTGGTGGGCCGACATGCCCTTCTTGCTAGCGGTCATGAGGTGCGTGGCGAGAAGCCACTTATTGAGCGGGATCTTGGAGCGCTCGAACACGGTGCCGACAGTGACGGTGAACTGCTCGCGGCACGCATTGCACTGATAGACGCCGGGACGATGGGCCTTGCCCTTAAGGCCGGTGATCGTCGCGGGATCGGCGTTGCCGCAGTGAGGGCAGTTCGGGCCGTGTGGCCAGCGCATTTTTTCCAGATGCTCGCGGGCTGCGTTCACGTCCTGAAAGATGGGGTCGGTCAGGTTGGCCACGGCGTTCGCTCCTCAGTGACGCCAACATACGCCAACCGTCTGGCTTTGTCACGTATATAATTAAGAAAATAATCCTTTCATTCACTCAGCGTCGCCGTCATAATAGGAGTATGATCACAACTCTTCCGTTCGGGCATCGTCATGGTCGCGTTGGCGATGTCGCCATCGGAGTCATGGTCGGCGCTGCGGCGACGCTTGCTTGGGGCGGCTTCGGCCCGGATCTGGTCGCGTCGCCCGGCTTTGGCGGAGGCGGAAACGAGGCTGTCGCAGCCGCCGGCGGCGCGGGCGGGCAGAGGCTCAGCGCGCGGGCGCTGGCGGTGATCGACGGCGACACCTTCTAGGCGCGCGTCGCGACCTTTTCGGACCAGGAGATCGTCACGCGGATCCGGATCGCCGGCGTCGACGCGCCCGAGCGCGCCGGCAGGTGCGCGAGAGAGAGGCAGGCGGCTGAGGCCGCCGCTTCCGCCTTGGCGGGGATGATCGAAGGCCGCTGTCTGACGCTGACGGGCGTTCACGGCGACAAGTATTTCGGGCGCGTCGTCGCCCGGGTCTCGACGGAGAGCGGCGGCGACGTCGCCGAAGCGCTCATCGCCGAGGGCCATGGCCGCGCCTACATGGGAGGCAGGCGCGGCGGCTGGTGCTGATGCGCGTCAGGAACCGAACGCCGCATGGCGCTGTCGTTTCGCCTAAAGCGGACAACTGCGTGGGCCGTAGGGCACGGACCGTTCGGTCCGCCGGGCGTCGCCCAAAAAAGCCGCCATTGAACTGAAGATTGGCGCCCTATCCGGAGCGTTTAGGGGGGTAGCGCTTGTCGAAGGCTCTCGTTGTTGCGGTGATCGTCGTCGCCGAAATCTCGACGGTGGCCGGAATGCACGCTGCGTGGATAGCGAACGCGCTCGCCGCTGCACGTGACGGACAGAATCTCCCTTGTCTGTCCGACAGGGACAGATTGCGGATCTCGGCGGGAAAATTCAGTCAGCGGGACATGGATGTGATGGTCGTCCGGCAGGCCAACCGCGCGATGGGACAGACGAACATGCTCTGGTGGCACGTTCGGGGCATGGGGGTAACTGGCGCGTATCTCGTCTTCTGGTCGCCTGAGAAGCGCCAGGAAATCTTCGCAGAGATGGTCAAGAACACCGGTCTCTGTCCGTCCTGCGGCGCGTGAACTGACGGCGAAGGCAGGCGATCGGCCTTGTCACCCCGGCCCATAGCCGGGATGACCGGACATTCCCTCGCAATCCGCGTCCAGGGCGACGAGGCGAGACGGGAACGGTCTGAAGAGCGGCGTCCGCGACCGACGCCGCCCGGGATTACGCCGCCTTCTCCTTCTTGCGGTTCTGGCGGTGATCGATCAGGTCGTCGACGACGGCGGGGTCCGCGAGGGTCGAGGTGTCGCCGAGCGCGCCGAAGTCGTCTTCGGCGATCTTGCGCAGGATGCGGCGCATGATCTTGCCGGAACGAGTCTTCGGCAGGCCGGGCGCGAACTGGATGAGGTCCGGCGAGGCGATCGGCCCGATGTCCTTGCGCACCCAGGCGACGAGCTCCTTCTTGAGCTCGTCGGTGCCCTCGACGCCGGCGTTCAGCGTCACATAGGCGTAGATCCCCTGGCCCTTGAGGTCGTGCGGGTAGCCGACCACGGCGGCCTCGGCGACCTTCTCGTGCGCGACCAGCGAACTCTCGACCTCGGCCGTGCCCATGCGGTGGCCGGAGACGTTGATGACGTCGTCGACGCGGCCGGTGATCCAGTAGTAGCCGTCCTCGTCGCGGCGGCAGCCGTCGCCGGTGAAGTACTTGTTCTTGTAGGTCGAGAAGTAGGTCTCCTCGAAGCGCTTGTGATCGCCGTAGACCGTGCGCATCTGGCCGGGCCAGGAGTCGACGATGCAGAGGTTGCCGTCGGCCGCGCCCTCGATGACATTGCCCTCGGCGTCGACCAGCTGGGGCTGGACGCCGAAGAACGGCAAGGTCGCCGAGCCGGGCTTCAGGTCGATCGCGCCGGGCAGCGGCGTGATCAGGATGCCGCCGGTCTCGGTCTGCCACCACGTGTCGACGATCGGGCAGCGGCGCTCGCCTACCACGTTGAAGTACCACTCCCAGGCTTCCGGATTGATCGGCTCGCCGACCGAGCCGAGCAGGCGCAGGCTCTGGCGCGAGGTCCGTTTCACCGGCTCCTCGCCGGCGCCCATCAGCGAACGGATGGCCGTCGGGGCGGTGTAGAAGATGTTGACCTTGTGCTTGTCGACGACGTCCCAGAAGCGGGAGATCGACGGGTAGTTCGGCACGCCCTCGAACATCAGCGTGGTCGCGCCGTTCGCGAGCGGGCCGTAGACGATGTAGCTGTGGCCGGTGACCCAGCCGACATCCGCCGTGCACCAGTAGATGTCGCCGTCGTGGTAGTCGAAGATCAGCTCGTGGGTGAGCGAGGCGTAGACCAGATAGCCGCCGGTCGTGTGCAGCACGCCCTTCGGCTTGCCCGTGGAGCCCGATGTGAAGAGGATGAACAGCGGGTCCTCCGCGTTCATCTCCTCAGGCGGGCAGTCCGCCGAGGCGGCCGCCACCGCGTCCTCATAGCGGACGTCGCGGCCATCGGTCATCGGCACGTCGCCGCCGGTGCGGGTCACGACGATGACGGTGTCGACCTCGCCGCCGACGCGGGCGATGGCGTCGTCGGTGTTCTTCTTGAGCGGGACCTTCTTGCCGCCGCGCAGGCCCTCGTCCGCCGTGATCACCACGCGGGACTCGCAGCCCTCGATGCGGTTGGCGAGGCTGTCCGGTGAGAAGCCGCCGAACACGATCGAATGGATGGCTCCGATGCGCGCGCAGGCGAGCATCGAATAGGCCGCTTCCGGTATCATCGGCAGATAGAGGGTGACGCGATCGCCCTTCTTGACGCCCCTGTCCTTCAGCACGTTGGCGAGCCGGCACACGTTCTCGTGCAGCTCGCGATAGGTGATGTGCTTCGAGTCCTTCGGGTCGTCGCCCTCCCAGATGATCGCCGTCTGGTCGCCGCGCGTCTCGAGGTGGCGGTCGATGCAGTTGGCCGCGACATTGAGCGAGCCGTCCTCGAACCACTTGATCGAGATGTTCCCCGGCGCGAAGGAGGTGTTCTTCACCTTGGTGTAGGGCTTGATCCAGTCGAGCCGCTTGCCGACCTCGCCCCAGTAGCCTTCGGGGTCGTCGATCGAGCGCTTGTAGTCGGCCTCGTACTTGGCCCGGTCGACATGGGCGCGGCTCTTCCACTCGTCTGGGACGGGATGAAGCTTGTCGGACATCGCTTGTCGCCTCCCTGGCGCCGGTTCGTCGCCGCGTTCGCGCGCGGCGGAGTCTTCTGGCCGCGATCAGCGGCGCGCATCAGCGGAGCCTAGGGCGGAACGCGCTCAGGTCTCAAGCAGTCTTGCGTCGTACTTTGCGGGGATGGAGCGCTTGGCCGCGGCCGGTTTCGCCGCGAGCGCGGCGCGCAGCCTGTTCGACTGGGCGGCCGGCATGGCGTCGGCGAGCGCAAGCAGGTCCTCGTCGCTCAGCTTCAGGTCCGACAGCGCGTCGGCGACGCCCAGAAAGCTGGGCTTGACCCAGAACGGGTCCGGCGTGCGCCACCCGGGGCCGAACACCTGCTCCGCCTTCTCGGTCATCCGATTGGGGGCCCAGACCTCGCGGTCTTCGAACGGCGCGCGCCGCAGCGGCAGGATCAGGTCCTCGCCGCCTGGAATGCGCACGAAGGTCGGACGGCAATAGAAGTCCTCGCGGTCGATGAAGGCCGGGAGAACGTCGATCTCGACGGTTGCGGCGCCGGGGCGCCAGCGCGCGTTCGAGCGCCACTTGAAGTGTCGGCGGCGCACATGGCCGAGCTGGTTGACCAGCCTGACATTTTCGCCGCGCCGCAACAGCTCTCCGAGGAAGGCCATGTACTCGACCTTGAGGGACGCGGCGTCGCGCGCGGCGGAGAGGTAGGAGGCGTCGAAATCGACGTCGTGATCGATCGGCCCGCTTTGCCGGGCCGCGCCCAGGAGGGTTCCGCCGACGACGTGCAGGCGGCGGCCGATGATCTCGTGGGTAAGCCGGTCGCAATGCTCGTACTGGTCGAGGATCGCCGCCAGCCCGGCGCCGCGCTGCGCAAAGGGCGCCATGAGGTCGCCGTTCGAGGTGAGCACGAAGCCGTCTCGCAGTTTTGAGGCGACGTCCCGGACCATTTCAGGGTCGCCTCCCATCGCCGAGCGCTGAGCCTCCACCTCCGGCGAGAAGGCGAGCTCGACTGCGTCGGCCGACACGGAAAGCGGCGCGCCCTGCGCGAGTAAGGGCGCGAGCGCCGCCGACAGGATGAAGCGGAAGGTCCAGACGTTCCGCGCGTCCTGGTCAGGCACGGGCAGGGTTTCGGCAAGCGTCAGGTCGGAGAGTCTCAGCGCGACGGACCGCGGCGCCTTCCGGAACGCGCGTCGCCGGACGCATCCGCAGAGCAGCAGTCGGTTCCCACGTCTCGTCAGCCGAGTGACGCCGCTTGCGCTCATCGCCGCCCACCCCGAGCGAAACATCGGGCGCGGTCCGCCCGAGCCGCCGTCGGCGCACGGACGGGACCGTCATCCCATCGTCATACTCGGATGGGGGTTCGCTCCGGAAATCAAGCTCCGGCGTCGGAAGGCGCCTTGAGCCGCCACACGGTCGTCTTCTTGATCTCGGCGTCCTCGAGTTCGCGCGTGACCGGCACGGCGTAGGTCTCGATCGCCTCGAGCCTGTCTTTCGGGAGATAGCTGCGGCCGGGATCGCCGATCAGCACCGGGACGCCGTCATCAAGATAGCCGTCGAGCCAAGCGAGCAGGCGGGCGGCGAGATCGCGCTCGTAGAACAGGTCGCCGACGGTGACGAGATCTGCCGGCGGGCGCGGGCCGCCGATCAGGTCTTCGCCGGTCGCCTGGACCGGCACGCCGTTGGCCTCGGCGTTGATCGCGACCGCCGCCACGGCGAAGCGGTCAATGTCGGCGGCCAGAACGGAGGCCGCGCCCGCCTTCATCGCCGCGATCGCGACAAGCCCGGAGCCCGCGCCGAGATCGAGGACGCGCCGGCCGCGAACCGCCTCAGGATGGTCCAGCAGCCAGCGCGCCAGCGCCTGCCCGCCGGCCCAGGCGAAGGCCCAGAAGGGCGGCGGCAGGCCGGCCTCGGCAAGCTCCTCCTCGGTCTTCGACCAGAGCGGCACGGCTTCGTCGGCGACCCGCAGGGTGATCTCGGGGCAGAGCGGGACGGCGCGTGGCCGCGTCTCTCCGCGAACGAAGTCCGCCGGATCCGGAGTTTTCACGCCGGCGCCGCGGTCAGCCCTTCAACCCGCCCATACGACACACCTCCGCCCATTCCTCATCCGTCACCGGCTGGACCGAAAGCCGCGAGTTCGACGTCAGCGCCATCTTCGACAGCTTCGCGTTCTCCTTGGCGGCGGCGAGGGTCACGGGCTTCGGCATGTCCTCGACGGCCTTCAGGTCGACGCACTCCCAGGTCGGGTTGTCGGAGGTCGAATCCGGATGGGCGAGCGTCACGACCTCGACGATCCCGACGATCTGCTTGCCCTCGTTGGAGTGGTAGAAGAAGCCGCGGTCGCCGAGCTTCATCGCGCGCATGTTGTTGCGCGCCTGGTAGTTGCGCACGCCCGTCCATTCCGTCCCCTTCGCGCCGGCGGCCTTCTGCTGTTCCCACGACCAGCTGTCGGGTTCGGACTTGAACAGCCAGTAGGCCATGACGGGGCTCCGATAGGTCGGGAAGATCGTCCGGCTTTAGCGCGCCTGCGGCGGGAAGCGAAGCGTTCAGGCGATGCGCCTGACGCTCGTCACTTCGTCGCCCGCCTTCGATATGCGCGCGAGCGCTTCAGCGAGCGGCTCGATCGCGACGGCCATGGCGAAGGCGTTGGCGTGGATCAGCGTGTCGGCGTCGCGCACGAAGGCGACATGGCCCTTCCAGAAGATCAGGTCGCCGCGCCGCGCCTCTTCGAGCGGGATCGGCCGGCCGAGCGCCGCCTCCTGCATGTCGCTGTCGCGCGGCGCGGCGATCCCGCAGGCGGCGAGCGCGGTCTGGACGAGCGCGGAGCAGTCGAGGCCGAGGCTCGTGCGCCCGCCCCAGAGATAGGGCGCGCCGACGAAGCGCTCGGCGACCGCGACCGGATCGTCCTCCACCTCATCCAGCGGCGCGATGTGCTTGGAGACGGCGTAGGCGCCGGTGTCGAGCACGGCGAAGCGATCCTCGAAATCGACCACGGACAGCCGCGCGCCCATCGACAGCGCGTCGTCCGGCGGAACCTTGATCGACGGCGAGGGAAACAGCAGCGTCCGGAGCGCCGAGACCCGATGCGTCGGGCCGGGCCCGAGTTCCTTGCTCAGCGCCGCGGACGGAACGTAGCCGACATAATCGTCGGTCGCGTTCTGGACCCAGGCCCAGCCTTCCAACTCGTCATAGACCGTGACTTCCTCGCCGAAGAGGAGCTCGGTCTCCAGCCCCGCATCGGGCTTCGGCGCGCGGCGCAGCCCCGCATGGCCGACCGCGACCCGCCGCCTCTCGCCTTCGACGAAACGAAAGGCCTCGACCTGACCCTTCAGGAAGGCTGCCGCGACGTCAGGACGGGCGGGGGTGAGGCGGCGATCGAAGCTGTCGGCCATGCGGCGCGGGGACCTTGCTTATGGAGCCGCGGAGGAAGACGCGCGAAGCGCCGCGCGTCAATCGCCGAAAAGCAACGGAGCCGCGGCGAAGCCGAGAACCATCAGCGCGAAGGCGATCCAGAGCACCGTTTTCGAGCGCGTCTCCATCAGCCGCTTGGCGCGCTCGCCGAAGACGTAGATGACGCCGCAGGGGATCGCGAAGCGCACCGCCCGGGCGACCACGCTCGCAGCCACGAAGGTCGCGAAGTCGAGCTGCGTGAGCCCGCTCGAAATGGTGACGACCTTGTAGGGGATCGGCGTTATCCCGCCGCCGATCAGCACCATCAGCCAGCCATACTCGTTGAACTTGGCCGCGACCTGCTCGAAGTCGCCGGCCATGCCGTAGAGGCGCATCAGCGGCTCGCCGACGGATTCGTACAGCAGCAGCCCGATCAGATAGCCCGCGACGCCTCCGAGCACGGACGAGACCGTGCAGATCGCCGCGTAGCGCCACGCCTTGGCGCGCTCCGCCAGGATCATCGGCAGCAGCATCACCTCGGGAAACATCGGGATGAAGGAGCTTTCGGCGAAGCAGGCGGCCGCAAGCGCAGGTTCCGCGCGCTTGTGGCGCGCCATTTTCAGACACCAGTCGTAGACCCGGCTCACCTTCGCCTCGCTTCGTTTCACGAAGCGGCGTTATGCGCCGAGCCGCGGCGCTTCGGAGGCTCCCTTACGCGCTCGTGATCGCAGGCGTTATTTCGTGAAGCGCGCGGAGAGCAGCGCCATCAGCGCCCGCGCGCCCTGCACCTCTCCGCCCTCCGGTCGGCCGGGCTTCGAGGACGGGTTCCAGGCGTAGATGTCGAGATGCGCCCAGCTTTTCGCCTTCTCGACGAAGCGGCGCAGGAACAGGGCCGCCGTCACCGAGCCCGCGAAGGGGCCGCTCGAGACGTGGTTCACGTTGGCGATCTTCGACGACAGCATGTCGTCGTAAGGGTTCCAGAGCGGCAGGCGCCAGAGCGGATCGTGCTCGGCGATTCCGGCGGCCAGAAGCGCCTCGGCGAAGGCGACGTCGTCGGTGTAGAGCGGCGGCAGGTCCGGCCCGAGCGCGACGCGGGCGGCCCCGGTGAGGGTCGCGGCGTCCACCATGATCTCGGGCGCCTCCTCGTCGCCGAGCGCGAGCGCGTCAGCCAGTACGAGGCGGCCTTCCGCGTCGGTGTTGCCGATCTCGACGGAAAGACCCTTGCGGCTCGGCAGCACGTCGCCTGGGCGGAACGCGTCGCCGGAGATCGCGTTCTCGACCGCCCCGACGATCAGCCGGAGCCGCACCGGCAGCTTCGCGCCCATGATCATGGCGGCGAGCGCGATCATCGAGGCCGCGCCGCCCATATCCTTCTTCATGAGCAGCATCGCCGCGGACGGTTTGATGTCGAGGCCGCCCGTGTCGAAGGCGACGCCCTTGCCGACCAGCGTCACCTTCGGATGGTTCGCCTTGCCCCAGGTGAGGTCGACGATCCGGGGCGCGCGCGGCGAGGCGCGGCCGACGGCGTGGACCAGCGGAAAGTTCCGCTTCAGGAGTTCGTCGCCAACGATCGCGTTCACCTTGGCGCCGTGCTGTTTGGCGAGCCGGCGGATCGCGTCCTCGATCTCCTGCGGACCCATATCGTTGGCGGGCGTGTTGACGAGGTCGCGCCCGAGCGCGACCGCCGCGACTGTGCGCTCGATCTCGGCGAGGTCGACGCCCTTGGGCGCGGCGATGCGCACGCCGTCGTCCTCGCCGGCCTTGTAGCGACGGAACCTGTAGGCGCCGAGCGCGAACCCCAGCGCTGCGAGGCGGGCGTCGTCGACCGCCCCTTCGAAACGCCAGTTCCCCGCCGGCAGCGCGCCGACCAGCCGGCCCGCGAGGAAGGGATTTTTCGACTTTGCCGAGGCGCCCTCGACGCCGAACACGGCGCCGACGAGCTTGCCGCCTTTACCGGGCACGAGCAGCGTCTTGCCCGCGCCGGGCTTGAACCCGGTCGCCTTCGCCCAATCGCGCGCCGCGGCGGGAAGGTCGTCGCCGGTCGGGACGAACCAGACCGGGAGAGCGTCGGCTGAGGGCGGAGCGAAGATCTGTGACATTTGGGCTTCCGGATGCGGAGAGTTTCCCCTCTTCGCATATCCGTCATGGATTGGGAAAACGCGGCCTCAAAGACGGTCGCGCAGGGCGTAATAGCTCATCGCGGCGACGAGGATCGGTTTGCGCAGCCATGTTCCGCCGGGAAAAGCTGGCACGGGCAGCTTCGCGAGCAGGTCGAAGCGGTCGAGCCGCCCCTTCACCGCCTCGGCGAGGATCTTGCCGAACATCGGGGCGAGCAGCACGCCCTGCCCGGAATAGCCGGCGGCCGTCAGCACATTCGGCCGGATGGCGCGCACGAAGGGCTGGCGCGTCGGCGTGACGCCGAGCACCCCGCCCCAGGCGTGCTCGAACGGCACGTCCTTCAGTTGCGGGAAGACGTTCGCGAGATGCCGGCGGACCAGCGGCGAGACGTCCTTCGGCAGCGTCGTCGAATAGGTCTCGCCGCCTCCGAACAGCAGCCGCCCGTCAGGCGTCGGCCGGAAGTAATAGACCACGAAGCGGCTGTCGGAGACCGCCGCCCGGCTGGTCAGCGCCTCCTTCAGCCGCTCGCCGAGCGGGACCGTCGTCGCGATGTGGTTGGCGATCGGCATGACGTGGCGCTCGACGGCCGGCTCGACGCCTTCGAGCAGTCCGTCTGTGCAGACCAGAATGGTGTCGGCCGTGACCGAGCCTTTCTCCGTCTCCAGCGCGGCGGGCGTCCCGTGCCTGAGGCGGCGCACGCGCGAGCCCTCGAAGATCCTGGCGCCCGCGGCCTCGGCGGCGCTCGCCAGGCCGTAGGTCAGCGCAAGCGGATCGAGATGCCCGGCGCCGCGGTCGATCGAGCCGCCGAGGTACTGGTCGCTCCTCACCAGCTCCCTCAACTGCTCGCGGTCGAGCGGCTCGACATGCGGGTAGTCGTAGTCGCGCGCGAGTTTTTCTGCGTAGGCGCGGCTTTCCTCGACGTAAGACGGTTTGTGGTCCGCATGGATCAGCCCCGGCTCGTAGGCGCAGTCGATGTCATGCCTTTCCATGAGCGCGCGAAGCAGGAGCTTGGCCTCCTCCGCCATGTCCCAGAGCTTTCGCGCGTCGGCCTTGCCGACCGTCGCCTCCAGTTCGTCCTGCTCGCGGCGCTGGCCGCTGTGGACCTGGCCGCCGTTGCGCCCAGAAGCGCCCCAGCCGACGCGCTTCTGCTCGAGAACCGCGACCGAGACGCCCTGTTCGGCGAGATGCAGCGCCGCCGACAGGCCGGTCAGCCCCGCTCCGATGATCGCGACGTCGGCGCGCATGTCCCCGGCAAGGGCGCCGCGCCGCGCCGGGGCCGGATTGACGGCGGCGTAGTAGGACCGGTCGGACGGGAGCGGGGTCGTCACGTCCTGCGTCCTCGTCCGAAAATAAGGAGTACGCGGGCCGGAATTTGGTCCATGATTGGATCCTGATTGGCGTCGCAGCGCGAGGGGAAACGTAGCTTATGACTGTGCCCAGGGGAGACGGAATGAAAAGCCTCCGCGTCGCCGCGGCGGGCTTCGCGCTGCTGCTGACGTACTTCGCCGGTGCCGCGGCCGCGCAGGAATTTCCGTTCGGCTCGCATCGGCAGTCCTATGCGGACGACGTTCTCAAGCCGAAGGGCAAGCAGAAGGCGCTCGATCAAAAGGTCGCCGCCTTCTACGCCGAATGGAAGGCCGCCTATCTGCGTCCCGGCTGCGGCGCAGGGCAGTATTTCATCAAGGCGGACACGTTTTCGGGCGCGACCGTAGTTTCCGAAGGCCAAGGCTACGGCATGCTCGTGCTCGCCTTGATGGCCGGCGAAGAGCCGGACGCTCAGGCCATCTTCGACGGGCTCTACCGCTACTATCTCGCCCATCCGAGCAAGGTGGACCCCAACCTCATGGCCTGGGCGCAGGACGCCGACTGCCATGACATCATGGGCGGCGACAGCGCGACCGACGGCGACCTCGACGCGGCTTACGCCCTGCTTCTCGCTCACAAGCAATGGGGTTCGGACGGCGCCCTAAATTACCTCGCGGGCGCAAAGCGCGTCATGACGGCGATGATGGCCAGCAACGTGGTCAGCCGTACCAACCTGACCAACCTGGGCGACTGGGTCACGCTCGGCAAGTCGAAGTACAGCTTCGCCTCGCGCTCCTCGGACTGGATGCCGGGCCACTTCCGCGCCTTCGCCAAAAAGGGCTCGAAGGACTGGAAGGACGTGCTCGCCGCGACCCGGAAGACGGCGGCCCGTCTCCAGACGACCTACGCGCCAGGGACCGGCCTGCTGCCGGATTTCGTCGTCGACACCGACGCTACGGCGAAACCCGCGCCGAAGGGTTTTCTCGAAGGCGAGACCGACGGGAGCTACGGCTACAACGCCTGCCGCGACCCGTGGCGCTTCGGCGTCGACGCGGCGCTCAGCGGCGACAAGACTTCCACGAAGATCGCGCGAAAGATCAGCGCCTGGGCGCGCAAGAAGACCGGGAACAGGCCGGGGAAGCTCCGCGACGGCTATGCGCTCGACGGCTCTCCGCTCGTCGAATACCAGTCGATGGCCTTCGTCGCGCCGTTCTCGGTGGCCGCGATGGTCGATCCCGACGCTCAGAAGTGGCTCGACGCGCTGTGGACGTCGATGGTCGAGACGCCGGCCGAGGGCTACTACCCGGACAGCATCCGACTGCTTTCGATGATCGCGGTCTCCCGGAACTGGCTGACTCCTTGAAGTTGGAGCCGTATCCTTCCGAAATCCGCCGCGAGGCCGCCGCTGTAGCCCGGTCCGCGGCGTGATTTTTAGTGACGCAAACCTCGCTCGCCGATTTTTCGTGATACAATTATCTGCGTGACGATCACGTGTGATCCCGGTAAGCGTCGGTGGACCCTCGATGAGCGAGGGCTTGATTTCATGGACGCGGAGACGGTGTTCGCCGGTCGAACGCTGACGCTGGAGGACGATCGAAAGGATTACGGCGAGCCGCGCTTCCAGACCTATGGAATGCTGGGCGATCGGCTGGTGATGATCGTCTGGACGCCGCGCGGGGGCGTCCGTCACGTGTTTTCGATGAGGCATTGCCATGACAAGGAAACCCGCAAGGTCGTTCCCTATCTCGACTGAATCCCAAAAGCGCGCAGCGCCTGCCCCGATCGGGACAGGCCGGCGCGAAGACCTTCGGAAAGGGCCTCACACCGCCGCTGAAGATCCGGACGACGGGCCGGAATGGACCGATGCGCAGCTCGCTCGCGCCGAGCTTGCCGAAAATGGCGACGTCATTCGGCCGGCTTCCGGCACGCTGAAGCGCGGGCCGGGTCGACCGCGGATCGCAAATCCGAAGAAGCAGGTCTCGGTAAGGCTCGATCCGGACGTGATCGACGCCTTGCAGAAGGGCGGCCCAGGCTGGCAGGGACGCATGAACGAGGCTCTTCGCAAGGCGCTGAAACTGGGCTGAGCCCATCCGCGTCAGGATCGGCGTTGCCCGCGCGCCCTTGCACGGCTAGCGTCCCGCCCGTGCCGCAGGACCGCATCCTCACCAGGGCCGCTCTCGACGCCGCCCTCGACGCGCTCTGCGCGCTCGATCCGCGAATGGCCGAGCTTCGCCGCGTCGCGCCGGAGCCGCCGCTCCGGACGCTGTCGCCGGACCTTGCGGGTCTCGTCTGGCTGGTCAATTCGCAGCTGATCTCGGTCGCGGCCGCCCGGGCGATCCACGGCCGGGTTGAGGCGGCGCTCGGCGCGATCGACCACGCAAGCCTTTGCGCCGCGTCGGACGAGCTCTTCCTCGCCGCCGGCATGTCGCGCGTGAAGCTGAGGACAGTGCGCGCGCTCTGCGCCGCGGTCGACGACGGCCTCGATCTCGCCGGCCTCCACGCGCTCGACGAGGAGGCGGCGCGCGCGACGCTGCTCGCCATCCCGGGCGTCGGCCCCTGGACGGCCGACGTCTTCCTGCTGTTCACGCATGGCCGCGCCGACGCCTTCCCGGGCGGCGACGTCGCGGTGCAGACCGCGCTTCGGGACGTCTTCGGCCTCGAAAGCCGACCCGACCGCGTCGAGGCGGAACGAATTGCCGAGAGATGGCGGCCCTTGCGCGGAGTGGCGGCGCAGCTTCTCTGGGCCTATTACCTCGGGGCGCGCGGCGGGCGGGACGCCGCGCCCGCGAAATCCTCTGTGACGCCGAGCCAGCCCGCGGCCCTGGAAGAAGCCTCATGAGCCAGACGATCGACGGTCCGCGCCTTCCGGCCGCCTCGGGAGCGGCGAAGTCGCTGGTCGTGTTCCTGCACGGCTTCGGCGCCGACGGGAACGACTTGATCGCGATCGGCGCGGAGTGGCGCCGGCTGCTGCCGGACGCGGCATTCGTATCTCCGCACGCGCCGGAGCGCTGCATGGCCTCGCCCTCGGGCCGCCAGTGGTTCCCGCTGACCTTTCGCGATCCCGACGAGCGTCGCCGCGGAGTGGTCGCGGCGCGTCCCGGCCTCGACGCCTTCCTCGACGCCGAACTCGCGCGGCACAGGCTGACGCCGGACCGCCTCGCGCTTGTCGGCTTCAGCCAGGGCACGATGATGGCGCTGCATGTGGGCTTAAGGCGCAAGATCCCGCCGGCGGCGATCCTCGGCTTTTCCGGGATGCTCGTCTCGCCCGAGGCGCTAAAGACCGAGGCGACCGGCAAGCCGCCGATCCTGCTGATTCACGGCGACCGGGACGACGTGATTCCAGTCGACGCGCTGTTCGCCGCGACGGACGGCTTGTCCGCGGCGGAAATTCCGGTTGAATGGCATCTGTCGCCCGGGCTCGGGCACGGCATCGACGGCGAGGGATTGCGCCAGGGCGCCGCATTCCTCGCCGGCGCGTTGAAACCGCGGAGGACAAGCCTTCGATCGACTTCACAAGATTGACGTACGGATTATAGATTATCCCCTGTGCGCAGGCCGTTGCGCCGGCGCGCCGATGGGGAGTGCGTGGTGACGGCCGCGGTTTCCGCCGAAGCTTGTCCGGCTCTTGTGCTCAACGCGGACTACCGTCCGCTGAGCTACTATCCGCTGTCGCTGTGGTCGTGGCAGGACGCCATCAAGGCGATCTTCCTCGACCGGGTGAACGTGCTGTCGCATTACGACCGGCGCGTTCATTCGCCGAGCTTCGAGATGAAGCTCCCTTCGGTCGTGTGCCTCAAGACCTATGTGAAGCCGGCGCGGCACCCGGCCTTCACCCGGTTCAACGTCTTCCTGCGCGACCGCTTCTCCTGCCAGTATTGCGGGACCCGGGAGGAACTGACCTTCGACCATGTCATTCCGCGCTCGCGCGGCGGCCTGACGACGTGGGACAATGTCTGCGCGGCCTGTTCGCCCTGCAATCTGAAGAAGGGCGGCCAGATGCCGGACGATTGCGACATGCATCCCGCGCAGTGGCCGTTCCAGCCGACGGTGCACGACCTGCACCGAAACGGGCGGCTGTTCCCGCCGAACTACCTGCACGACAGCTGGCTCGACTATCTCTATTGGGACAGCGAACTGGAGCCGTAAGGTTCGCAGGCGGCAGATTCTGGCTGGGCGAAACGCCGGCAGCCGACCCTTACACTGCCGTCATCGCCGGGGCTTGACCCGGTGATCCATCGGGACGCGCCCGGCATGATGGATGCCCGGATCAAGTCCGGGCATGACGTCTGTTCTGTATCTGATCAGCTCAGATAGCCGAGCAGCCAGAGGATAAGGATGATCGGAAGCGGAATGCCGATCAGCCACAGAAGTCCGCCCTTGAGCATCGTCGTCTCCCTGTCGCCCTCGCCAGACAAACCTCCGGCCTGAGATTTCGTTCCTCGCGTGTCCGTGATCGGCGCTGAGGCCCAGACCTGCGGCGCCGAAAGGCGGCTTCTGCCCCGCGCGCCAAAGTGCTACCGGCTCCGCGCAACCCCACGGGAGCCAAAGATGTCCGACCGCCCGATCGCCCGCGCCCTCCTGTCGGTCTCCGACAAGACCGGCCTGATCGACTTCGCGCGCGCCCTCAGCGAGCGAGGCGTCGCGCTGGTCTCGACGGGCGGCACCGCCAAGGCGATCGCCGAGGCCGGGCTGAAGGTCGACGACGTCTCCGCGCTGACCGGCTTTCCGGAGATGATGGACGGCCGGGTCAAGACGCTGCACCCGAAGGTCCATGGCGGGCTGCTCGCGATCCGCGGCGACGCCGGCCACGAGGGCTCGATGGCCGAGCACGCGATCGTCCCGATCGACCTGCTCGTCGTGAACCTCTACCCGTTCGAGGCGGCGCTCGCGCGCAAGGCCGACTATGACGACATGGTCGAGAACATCGACGTCGGCGGCCCGGCGATGATCCGCGGGGCCTCGAAGAACCACGCCTTCGTCACCGTCGTGGTCGAGCCCGCCGACTACGACGCGGTGCTGGCCGAGATGGACGCCAATGGCGGCGCGACGACCTTCGCCCTCAGGAAGCGTCTCGCCGCCAAGGCGTTTTCGCGCACGGCGGCCTATGACGCGGCGATCGGGACCTGGCTTTCGGGCGAGGCCGGCGACGAGACGCCCGCCTTCGCGGCTCTCGGCGGCACGCTCGCGCAGGGCCTGCGCTACGGGGAGAACCCGCACCAGCGCGCCGCCTTCTACCGCACCGCCGGAAGCCGCTTCGGCGTCGCGACGGCGAAGCAGCTGCAGGGCAAGGAGCTCTCCTACAACAATATCAACGACACCGACGCGGCCTATGAGCTCGCGGGCGAGTTCGATCCGGCGAAGGCCGCCGCCTGCGTCATCGTCAAGCACGCCAACCCGTGCGGCGTGGCGGAGGGCTCGAGCCTCGTCGAGGCCTATGAGCGCGCGCTCGCCTGCGACCCGGTCTCGGCCTTCGGCGGCATCGTCGCGCTGAACCGGCCGCTCGACGCGGAAGCTGCGCGGAAGATCGTCGAGATCTTCACCGAGGTGATCATCGCTCCCGAGGCCGACGAGGAGGCGCGCGCCATCGTCGCCGCCAAGAAGAACCTGCGCCTGCTCGTCGCCGGCGGCCTGCCCGATCCGCGCGCCAAGGGTCTCGCCGTCCGGACGGTCGCCGGCGGTTTCCTCGTCCAGTCGCGGGACGACGCGACCGTCGATGACCTCGAGCTGAAGGTCGTGACCAAGCGCACGCCGTCCGAGCGCGAACTCGCCGACATGCGCTTCGCCTTCAAGGTGGCCAAACACGTCAAGTCGAACGCGATCGTCTACGCGAAGGACGGCGCTACGGTCGGCGTCGGCGCCGGGCAGATGAGCCGCGTCGACAGCGCGCGGATCGCGGCGCGCAAGGCGCTCGACGCGGCGGCGGCGGCCGGCCTTTCCGAGCCGCTGACGCGAGGCTCGGTGGTCGCCTCGGACGCCTTCTTCCCCTTCGCCGACGGGCTGGACGCGGCGATCGAGGCTGGCGCGACGGCGGTGATCCAGCCCGGCGGCTCGGTGCGCGACGACGAGGTGATCGCGCGGGCCGACGAGGCGGGCCTGGCGATGGTCTTCACCGGGGTCCGGCATTTCCGGCACTGAACAGAGCTCGATCAGCCACGGTCGCGCCGCTCGTCATGCCCGGACTTGATCCGGGCATCCATCTCAGGGAACTCGGATGTTTCCGAGTTCCCCATCAAGATGGCGAAGTCGGAAACATCCGACTTCGCAGGCGCGTCCGCGCCCGATAGATCGCCGGGTCAAGCCCGGCGATGACGATCGAGCTCCGGCGCTGAGGCGCCGATACACCGGGGAGGTAAATTCGTAACGAATCTTCTCCGAATGTGATCATACGGGTTGCTACGGATCTGACATTTTGGGATCTGGCATGCTATTGGCGCGCCAGGGATGGGGGTCCTGCTTTCGCCTTGAGGCGTCAGCCGTTTCCACGCTTGCTCGGAGTCGCCCGCCGATGGCGTCGTTCGCGTTCAAGTTCCGCGTCGCGGCCGCCTTCGCCGCCCTCTCCCTCGTCTCACCCGTCGTCGTCGCCGAAACGCTCCCCACCCCCTGCAAGGTGGCGGACGCGAACCTGTCGATGTCCGGCAAGCTCGATCGCATCGCCGGCAAGCTGAAGAAGGCGCAGAGCCTGCGCATCCTCGTCATCGGCTCGTCCTCGACGGCCGGCGTCGGGGCTTCCGCGCCGACCAGGGCCTATACGGCGCGCTTCGAATCCGAGCTCGAGGAGAGGCTGCCGGGCGTCGACGTCAACGTGGTCGCGCGCGGCGTCAGCGGCGAGACCGCGGTCGGGGCCGAGGCCCGGATGGAGAAGGAGATCGGCGCGTCGAGGCCCGATCTCGTGATCTGGCAGATCGGCACGAACGACGTCTACCGGAAGATCGACATCGCCGCCTTCAAGTCGGTCGCCGAGCGCGGGCTCGCGGACATCGCCGCCGCCGGCCTCGACGCCGCGATGCTGGATCCGCAATACGTGCCGCAGGACGAGGCGCTTTACGCTCCTTACATCGCGGCCCTCAAGCAGATTTCCGCCGCGACCGGCGTGCCGCTCGCCCGCCGCTACGAGGCCATGAGGGCGATCGCCAAGTCCGGCGGCGCCGCCATGATCTCGGGCGACAAGCTGCACATGAACGATCTCGGCCACGCCTGCGTCGGCGAGTTCCTCGCCGAGGCGCTCGACCGCAAGATCGCGCCGGTCCCGCCGGCCATGGTCGAGGCGCACCGCCCCACCTGATTTCGGCTGCGACGGGCCCTATAGTCCCGGCGGGCACGCCCGCCCGGGGAGGACTGGCTCGCATGCTGATCACGACCACCAACACCGTCGAAGGCCGCCGGATCGTCGAATATCACGGCCTCGTCTCCGGCGAGGCGATCCTCGGCGCCAACATCTTCCGCGACATGTTCGCCGCGATCCGCGACATCGTCGGCGGCCGCGCCGGCGCCTATGAGAAAGAGCTCAAGAGCGCGCGGGACATCGCTGTCGAGGAGATGACCGAGGAGGCCCGCGCCCGCGGCGCCAACGCGGTGATCGGCGTCGACCTCGACTACGAGACCGTCGGCAAGGAAGGCGCCATGCTGATGGTCACCGCCTCGGGGACCGCGGTGACGCTAGGGTAGCAAGCCGCCTACGCGGTCGTCCGCGCCAGGTCCTGCAGCAGGCTCGCCGTCACCGTCAGCCGCGCGACGGTGATGCCGGAGCCGGCGATCTCGAGCACCGCCCGGCGGACCCGCGGGGCGTCGGGCGAGGTGTCGGCCCAGGCCGACACCGCCTCTGGACCGGAAGCGTCGGGCGATGCGGCGAGCGCGGCTGCCGCCATGTCGCGGGCGGCGACGCCGATCTGGTCGAGCGCGCGATCGAGCGCGAGTCGATCGTAATGATCGGGCGCGGGCGCGGCGAGCGCCGCCTGGATGACGCGGCCGAGGCCGAACTGGTCGGCGACAGCGAACAAAGTCGCCGCCGCCTCGCCGATCGGTCGGCCGGAGCGCTCAGAGACCAGCACCGCGTCGCAGGCGCCCTCCAGCGCGAGCAGCGAAGAGACCTTGTAGGCGAGCCCCTCCGGCACGCCGACCTGGACGAGCTCCGCCGCGTGGCCGGCGCGCCGCCCCGCCGTCTCCTCGCCGAGCGCCGCGTCGAGCCCCTCGCGGATGGCCTCGATCGGCGCGCGGAAGCGTTTGACCACGGCGCCGAGGTCGCCGGTCAGGTCGACGTTGCGCAGGAACCAGACCATGCGGTGGATCAGCAGGTGCTGGACCTCGGCGTAGAGCCGAAGCTGCAGCGCGCCCGAAACCTTGGCGTCGAGCGCGTCGATCTCGGCGTTGAGCGCGGGAAGGCCGAAGGCGTCACGCGCGACCGCGTAGGCCGCCGCGATGCGCGGCGCCGGCGCGCCGGTCTGGTCGGCCAGCCGCACCACCAGCGCCGGGCCGCCGCGGTTGATCATGGCGTTGGCGAGCATGGTCGCGACGATCTCGCGCCTCAGGCGATGCCCGGCGATCTCATTGGCGAAGCGCTCGCGCATGCCGCTCGGGAAGTAGCTGGCGAGGTCCTTCGCCAAGTATGGGTCGTCTGGCACGTTCGAGGCCAGCAGGTCGTCGAACAGCGCGATCTTCGCCCAGGCCAGGAGCGCCGCGATCTCGGGCCGCGTGAGCGGGTCGCCCGACCGCGCGCGCTCGGCGAACACGGCGTCGTCGGGGAGCGTCTCGACCGAGCGGTCGAGCAGCCCGCGCGCCTCCAGCGTCTGCATCAGTCGGGTCTGGAAGCCGACCTCTTCGAGCCCGCCGAGCTGCGACAGCGAGATCGCGAGCGTCTGGGCGTAGTTGTTGGCGAGGACGAGCCGCGCGACCTCGTCGGTCATCGAGGCTAGGATCTGGTTGCGCTCCGGCAGCGTCAGCGCGCCGTCGCGCAACGGGCCGGAGAAGGCGATCTTGATGTTCACCTCGACGTCGGAGGTGTTGACGCCGGCGGAGTTGTCGATGGCGTCGGAGTTGAGCCTGACGCCCAGTCGTCCGGCCTCGATGCGGGCCTTCTGCGTGACGCCAAGATTGGCGCCCTCGCCGATCACCTTGACGCGCAGATCGGGCGGGGTAACGCGGATGGCGTCGTTGGCGCGGTCGCCCGCCGCCTCGTCGCTTTCGGTCGTGGCGCGGATGTAGGTGCCGATGCCCCCGAACCAGAGCAGGTCGGCCGGCGCCTTGAGGATCGCGTTCATCAGCTGCTGCGGCGTCGCGCTCGATTGCGAGAAGCCGAGCGCTCCTTGCGCCTGCGGCGACAGCGGGATGGTCTTCAGGCTGCGGGAGAACACTCCGCCGCCTTCCGAGATCTTCGTCCTGTCGTAGTCCTGCCAGCTCGAACGGCCGAGATCGAACAGCCGTTTGCGTTCGGGGAACGACGTCGCGGGATCCGGGTCGGGATCGATGAAGATGTCGCGATGGTCGAAGGCCGCGACCAGCTTGATCGCCGGCGACAGCAGCATCCCGTTGCCGAACACGTCGCCCGACATGTCGCCGACCCCGACGACGGTGAAGGGCGTCGTCTGGATGTCGTGATCCATCTCGCGGAAGTGGCGCTTGACCGCCTCCCAGGCGCCGCGGGCGGTGATGCCCATGCCCTTGTGGTCGTAGCCGGCGGACCCGCCGGATGCGAAGGCGTCGCCGAGCCAGAAGCCGCGGCCTTCCGCGATGCCGTTGGCGGTGTCGGAGAAGGTCGCGGTTCCCTTGTCGGCGGCGACGACGAGATAGGGGTCGTCCGTGTCATGACGAACGACGTCCTCCGGCGGCCTGACCTGGTCGCGGTCGAGGTCGTCGGTGACGTCGAGCAGCGCGTTGATGAAGGTCTTGTAGGCCTCGGTTCCTTCCACGAGCCAGGCGTCGCGGGGGCCGGCCGGCAGCTGCTTCGGCACGAAGCCGCCCTTGGAGCCGACCGGCACGATGACGGCGTTCTTCACCTGCTGCGCCTTGACGAGGCCGAGCACCTCGGTGCGGAAATCCTGCGGGCGGTCGGACCAGCGCAGGCCGCCACGCGCGACCTTGCCGAAGCGCAGATGCACGCCCTCGACGCGCGGTGAATAGACCGAGATCTCGTAGAGCGGCTTCGGCGCGGGCAGCCCCTCGATCTCCCGGCTCTCCAGCTTGAAGGCGAAGGTCGGCTTCGCGCGGCCGTCCTTGCCCGTCTGGTAGAAATTGGTGCGGATGCAGGCGCGCACGAGGTTGAGGAAACGGCGCAGGATCGTGTCCTCGTCGAGGCTCTCGACCGTCTGCAGCCCTTCCTCGATCTCCGCGGCGATGGCCGCCTCGCGCGCCTCGCGGCCGTCTCCGGCGCGCGGATCGAAGCGGGCGTGGAACAGCGCGACGATCTTCGCCGCGAGAGCGGAGTGCTTGTTCAGCGTCGCCCACATGTAGTCCTGGTCGTACGGGACCCGGGCCTGTCGGAGATAGCGCGACAGCGCCCTGACCAGCGCGACGTCGCGCCAGGCGAGGCCGGCCTCGAGCGCGAGCGCGTTGTAGCCGTCGCTCTCGGCCTCGCCGCTGAGCACCGCGATCAGCAGCGCCTCGAGCTTGGCGTCGAGTTCGCTCGTCAGCACGATCGGCGCGCCCGTCGCGCGCTCGAGCGACATATCGTGTATCCACACATACTGGTCGCGAGGGACGCCGGCGCGCTCGACCCGATAGGTGCGTTCGTCGATGACGCGGAAGCCCATGTTCTCCAGCATCGGCACCCGTCGCGACAATGGCAGGGGCGCTCCGTGCGAAAACACCTTGAGCCGCGTCTCGCCTTCCTCGGAGCCGTGGTAGAAGTCGATGCCGAAGGCGCGGCTGCCGCTGAGTTTTTCGATATTCCCCACGTCGATGACGGCGTGGATCGGTTTGGTGCGCGCCTCGTAGGAAGGTCCGAAGGCCCGCCCGTAGCGCTGCGCGAGAGCGCGCGCCTTCGGCGCCGGCATCTTCTCGGCGAGCGCGTTGCGCAGCGACTCGCCCCAGGTGCGCGCGAGTTCGGCGAGTTCTGCGTCGAGCGCGGCGGCGTCCACCGATTCGGGCGCCGATCCCGGCTCCGCGCCGATGATGAAATGCACCCGCGCCAGCGGGCCTTCCGGAAAGGCCGGATAATAGGCCGAAAGATGCCCCCCGAACCGCTTCGCGAGATGATCGCCGATCGCTTCGCGGAGGTCGGAATCGTAGCGTTCGCGCGGCACGTAGACGAGGATCGACACGAAGCGTCCAAACGGATCGGGGCGGCTCAGCGCCTTCACGCGCGGCCGCTCATAGAGCGCGAGGATGTCCATCGCCGTGGCGAACAGCGTGTCGACGTCCGCCTGGAACAGCTCGTCGCGCGGATGGGTCTCGAGCACCGTGGCGAGCGCCTTGCCCGAATGGCTGTCGCGGTCGAAGCCCGCTTTCTCGACGACCTGGAAGACCTTGCGCCGGATCAGCGGCGTCGAGCGCGCGGGCCGTGTGAAGGCGCCGCCGGTGAACAGGCCGACGATCCTCAGTTCGCCCTCTAGCCGCCCCTGAGCGTCGAAACGCTTGACGCCGACATAGTCCATGTAAAGCCGGCGAAACACCTTGGATTTGACCGACGCTTTGGTGACGATCAGCGGCTTCTGCTCATGCAGGAAGGCGCGGATCTCGGGTGTGATGTTGACGAGCTCCCCGCCGCGCCGGAGCACGCGCGTCTCGGGGTCGCGCAGCGCGCCGAGCCCGGTGTCGGCGATCTGCTCCAGCCAGTCCTCGCCGCCCTCACCCTTCAGCGCGTATTCGCGGGCGCCGAGGAAGATGAAGTCGCCCGCGGTCAGCCATTCCATGAACTGCACCGCCTCGGCGATCTCGTCGGCGTCCAGCGGGGGCGGGTTGTCGCGATAGAAGGCGACAACGCGCGCGACCGCCGCGACCATGCCGTCCTGATCCTGGGTGACATACCGGACATCCGTGAGCACCGTGTCGAGCGCCGCGGTCAGCTCCGCCCGCGCGGCCGCGTCGTCGATCCGGTCGAGATGGAGGTGGATCAGGCTTTCGCGCGGCGCGTTCTCGAACTGCGCGCGGTCCGCCTCGCCCCGGAAGGCCGCCAGCCGGCCCGCGCCGTCGCGTTCGACCGCGAGGATCGGATGCGCGACCAGCCGCACGTTGAGGCCGCGGTCGCCGAGCTCGGCCAGCACGCTGTCGAGCAGGTAGGCCATGTCGTCATTGACGATCTCGAGCACCGTGATGTCGCCGGCGCCGCCGAAATCATGGTCTGTCAGGCGGATGTCGTGACCGCCGAGCGTGCGCGACGACAGATGCGCCCAGGCGGCGCGGGCGAGCGCGGCGAGGTTCTCGGCGGGGTAGGGCGCGAGATCCGCCGCGGCCGTGCGGCCGAACATGGCCTCGACGAAGGCCTGCGGAGGAGCGTCCTGCGCGGCGCCGGAGCGATCCGCCGCCTCCCGGATGAGATTGGCGCGCGCGGCTTCCGCTGAGGACATTGCTTCCTCCAGATCCCCGGTTTTTTGGGCCGCCCGCCTCGACGCGCGGCCACCGGCAAGGAAATCGGCTATGGCGACGATTTCAAGACGTGCGGCGTCAAAAGGCGGTCGACCGCCGCGATCACGTCGGCCCGGCTCCATCCCGATACCCTCAGCGACCGCAGCGAAGGCGAACCGCGCGACTTGGCGAGCTTGCGGCCGTCCTCGTCGGAGACCAGTCGGTGGTGCCGGTAGGCCGGAGCGGGCAGGCCGAGCAGTCGCTGCAGCAGGCGATGCACTGAGGTCGCGTGGAACATGTCCTGACCGCGCACGACATGCGTCACGCCCTGCAGCGCGTCGTCGACCGTCACGGCGAGATGGTAGCTGGCCGGGGTCTCTTTCCGCGCCAGCACCACGTCCCCCCAGCGCTCCGGCAAGGCGGCGACGGTTCCCGTCTCGCCGGCGGGTCCGACGCCCTCCTCGCGCCACGACAGCGTTTCGCCGCCGAGCTCGGCGAGCGCAGCCGCCATGTCGAGGCGCAGCGCGCGGCGTGTCTCGGCCTCGCTCTCGCGCGCGCCGGGGATGGGCAGGCGCGCGGCGCCGTCCGGGTCGCGCGGCCAGGGCCGCCCCTCCGCCTCCTCGACGCGCGCCACCGCTTCGGAGACGTCCGCGCGCGTCAGCCGGCTCGGATAGACGAGCCCCCGCGTCTCGAGCCGCGCAAGCGCTTCGCCATAGTCGTCGAAATGCTCGGACTGCCGCCGGACGTCCCCCTCCCACGAGAGGCCGAGCCAGGCGAGGTCCTCCTCGATCGCGTCGGCGTAGTCCCGGCGGCAGCGGGCGACGTCGATGTCCTCGATGCGGAGCAGCACCTTGCCGCCGGCGGCCTCCGCCGCGCGCCAGACGCACAGCGCCGACAGCGCATGGCCGAGGTGCAGATGGCCGGTCGGAGAGGGCGCGAAGCGGAAGACGGGGGCCATGACGAACCCTATCCGATCGTCGGTCGGCGCGGGTCCCCGCTTTCGTCTGGACCGCGAGGCGTCAGGCCTCGGCCCTGAGCGGCCGCGCCAGCAGGCGCTCGATCGCCTCGGCGACCGAAAGCCGGCCGTCCACCACCTCGGCGACGGCCGCCGATATCGGCATCTCGACATCATGCCCGCGCGCGAGCGCGACCAGCGCTCCCGCCGTGGCCGCGCCCTCGGCGAGCTTTTCAGGCCGGGGAGCGCCGCGGCCGAGCGCGAGGCCGAGCGAGAAGTTGCGCGACTTCTCGCTGGTCGCGGTGAGGACGAGATCTCCGAGGCCCGACAGGCCCGACAGCGTCTCGGGCCGGGCGCCGAGAGCCGATCCGAGCCGCGCGAGCTCGGCGAATCCACGTGCGATCAGCGCGGCAGCCGCGCTCTCGCCGAGCCCCGCGCCCTCCACCACGCCCGCCGCGATGGCGAGCACGTTCTTCGCCGCCCCGCCGAGCGCGACGCCCGCGACGTCGGTCGAACGGTACGGACGGAAGGAGCGCGTCGCCAGCGCGGTCGCCGCCGCGCCTGCGACGTCCTCGTCGGCCGCGGCGAGCGTGACGGCCGTCGGCAGCCCGCGCGCGACGTCGTCGGCGAAGCTCGGACCGGAGAGCAGCGCGCCAGGGACGCCGGGCAGAGCCTCGGCCAGGACCGCGTGCGGCAAAGCGAGGCTGCCCCGCTCCACGCCCTTGCAGCAGGCGACGACGACTGCGCGCGATCCGAGATGGGGGCGGATCGCGGCCGCGACGTCGCGCAGGGTCTGGGTCGGGGTCACCACCAGGACGAAGCGGGCGCCGACGAGCGTCGCGAGGTCGTCGGTCGGCAGCACGGAGCGATTGAGGCGAACGCCGGGCAGGCGCCGGGCGTTCACCCGCCGCTCGGCGATCTCGGTCATCTCCTCGCGGTCGCGGCCGATGAGCGGGACCAGCGAGCCGCTCGCCTCGGCCGCGACGTTGGCGAGCGCGGTGCCCCAGGCGCCGGCGCCGACGACCGCGACGCGCGCGCTCACGCCTTGGCTCCCGGCTGCGCGGCCGCCGCGTCGAGCGGCCAGCGCGGCCGCGGCGCGAAGTCGAGGCCGTCGGTGAGGCCGAGCGCGAGACGCTCCGCTCCGGCCCAGGCGATCATCGCGCCGTTGTCGCCGCAGAGCGGCAGCGGGGGCGCGACGAGCCGCGTCCCGGACCCGCTCGCAAGCCGCGTCAGCGCCTGCCGGATGGGCCCGTTCGCGGCTACGCCGCCGGCCGCGACCAGCGCGGTCGGCCTGCCGTAGCGCTCGGCGAAGATGCGCTGCGCCGCCCGCGTTCGATCGGCGACGACGTCCACGGCGGCGGCCTGGAAACTGGCGCAGAGGTCGTCGACGTCGGCCTCGCTGATCGGCGCGATGCGTTCGGCCTCGATCCGCACGGCGGTCTTCAGGCCCGACAGCGAAAAGTTCGGCTCGGCCCGCCCCTGCATCGGGCGCGGAAAGGCGAAGCGGGCCGGATCGCCTGAGCGCGCGCGCTTCTCGACCTCGGGACCGCCGGGATAGCCGAGCCCGAGCATCTTCGCGATCTTGTCGAAGGCCTCGCCGAGCGCGTCGTCGATGGTCGAGCCCAGCCGCACGTATCGGCCGACGCCGAGCACGGCGAGCAGCTGCGTATGCCCCCCGGAGGCGAGCAGCAGCAGATAGGGAAAGGCGACGCCGTCGGTCAGCCGCGCGGTCAGCGCGTGCGCCTCGAGGTGATTGACGCCGACGAAGGGCTTTTGCGCGACCAGCGCGTAGGCCTTGCCGGCGGTCAGCCCGACGATCACCCCGCCGACGAGACCGGGGCCGGCCGCCGCCGCGACGCCGTCGAGGTCCGTCACCGCGACGCCTGCATCCTTCAGCGCCTTGGCGACGACGCCGTCGAGCGCCTCGACATGGGCGCGGGCGGCGATCTCGGGCACCACGCCGCCATAGGCCGCGTGCTCCTCGACCTGGCCGCGCACCACGTTCGAGAGGATCTCGCCCGGTCCCTCGCCGCACCGCCGCACGATCGCGGCGGCGGTCTCGTCGCAGGTGGTCTCTAGGCCCAGCACGAGCATGTGTCTGGCGGCGGCTCCGGTTTTCGGTCGCCGGATGCATAGCCGGGCCGGGGGAGGAGCGCCACCGCGGCGACCGCGTCACGCCGCCGGGCGCGCGACGCTCCGCTCCGGCCGGTCGGCCGACATCGACTGCTCCTCGGCGTCCTGCGGCTCGCCCCAGAAGGCCCGGACCGTGGGACCGGAGGCGTCCAGCCGGTCGCGGAAGAAGAAGTTCAGGATCTCGTAGGGCCAGACGCGTCGCCCCATCTGCGCGTACCAGCGCATGGCGTGGCGCAGGCCTTTGTCGGGATGGAGATAGGTCCGGCGCAGCGCCTTCGGCCGGCCCTGCAGCACGGCCTCGGTGAGCTTGAACCAGAGCAGCGTGCGCCAGGGCGGCATGTGGCGGGTCGCCAGCACCTGATGCTTGTAGTCCCAGCGCCGCCGGTCGGTCTGGATGACGCGCCGCTCGGCCGCGAGACGGTAGTAGGGCGTCCAGCGATGCGGCGTCACATAGAGCAGCTGGATCTGGTCGGGATCGTAGGACAGCAGCTTCCGCATGCCGTTCCAGAGGTCGCGGTCGGTCTCCTCCTCGAAGCCGATGACCCAGGTCGCCATGGACAGGATCCCGTGCCGGCGCATCAGCCGGATGGCCTCGCGGTCGACGTCGGGCCGGCCGCCCTTGCGGATGAGCTCGAGCGTCGCCTCGTCGGTGTTTTCCAGCCCGAGCAGGAAGCGTTGCCAGCCGGCCTGCTTGTAGAGATGCAGGGTGTCGGCGTCGCGCACGATGTCGTCGGCGCGGGTCGAGCCGACGAGGATCAGGTCGACCTTCTCCGCGATCAGCGCCTCCAAAAAGGCGCGCCACGCCTTCTTCGAGACGGTCGGGTTCTCGTCGGCGAAGTTGATGACCCTGACCCCGCGCTCGCGATGGAGCCGCGCGAGCTCCTTGGCGAAGAGGACGGGGTCGCGATGCCTCCAGCGCGTCCAGAACCCTCTCTGGCCGCAATAGGTGCAGAGGTGCGGGCAGCCGCGCGAGAACTGAACCACCACCGCCCGCAGCCCGCCCCAATAGCTGTAGCGGGCGTGATCGATCAGCTCCCATCCGATGCGATAGGCGTCGAGGTCGCGGATGACCGGCGCGGCCGCAGTCGCGCGCGGGCCGTCCGCGCCCCTGAAGGCGACGCCGGCGACATGGTCGAGCGCCCCGCCGGCCTCGAAGGCCGCGACAAGCCGGCGGACCGTCTCCTCGCCCTCCCCGCGCACGATCGCCGCGACCCACGGCTCCTCGGCCAGGACCTCGCGCCAGTGATAGGTCGGGAACACCCCGCCATAGACGATCCGCACGCCGCGCATCGTCTCCGAGACAAGCCGCGCGACCTCCGCGATGACCGGGTGGCCCGAAGTCGAGCCGGAATGGCCGAACATGACGACGTCGGGCGCGCGGCCGACGATTTCTGCGACGAGATCGGGGATCGGCGCCGGGCCAAACTCGCCGTCGACGAGGCTGACCTCGTGGCCGTCGTCGATCAGCGGGCCGCCGATCGACAGCAGGCCAAGCGGGGGCAGATGGTCGTCCGGGATGCGACTCCCGATCGACGGATGCGGGACGTTCACAAGCACGATGCGCATGGGGGCTCCAGAGGGTCAGTTCGCCGGATCGACCGCGTTATCGACCGCCTCGGCCTCGACCACGTAGCGGAGCGGGCCACGCGCCGTGGCGTCGAAGGGCCAGCACGTGACGAGGGCAAGGTTCCTGCCCGGAGCGTGCGGGTCGAGGCCGGAGGCGTCCCAGCGGACGACGCGGGTTCCGTCGACGCGGAAGCGCGCGGCGGCGCCGTCGGCGCGGCGGACGACGATCTCGTCGCCCGCCTTCACGTCCTTCAGAAAGGCGAAATGGGTGTCGCGATGGGCGGCGTAGATCGCCGTGCCGCGCTCGCCGGCTTGCGGCGTGCCGTCGAGATGGCCGGGGCCGAAGGCGAGCGCCTCGCCGCTCGCGCCGCGAAGCGCGATCGCGCTCTGCTTCAGGCGCGGGACCTCGATCCGTGCTACGGGCCAGGTGTCGGCCCAGCCCCACGCCTTGACCGGAGCGCCGGTCGCGAGGCTCTGCGCGAAGGCGCGCTCCAGAAGGACCTGCGCCAGCGCCGCCTTGGCGTGGATGTAGAGGCCCTGGCCGACGAGGATGAGGCCGACGAGGGCGAGCAGCGCGGCGAGGATTGAGCGCAAGCCGAACCGCGCGCTCATGCTCGGGCGCGATCCCTCCCCTGGGACAGGGGAGGGTAG
>JADBEO010000037.1 GCA_031316315.1 Chelatococcus sambhunathii | reverse complement strand
GTGGGGAGCGCCGGGCCTGGAGCTCGACGGCGGAGGTTTGCGCGCGATCCTGAGGGATCCCCACCCGACTCTCGCTGGCGCGAGGGCCACCCTCCCCTTTGCAAGGGGAGGGATCAGAGAAGGCCGAACGCGCGCCCACCGGCCCGATCCCCCGCGCCTCGCCCGTCGTCGGCGCGACGCCGCGCGCGCGGCGCTCCGTGATCACCGATTGGATCGCGCGCACGATGCCGAGATAGCCGGTGCAGCGGCAGAGATTTCCGGCGAGGCCGATCCGAATGCGGCGCTCGTCGGCGTCGGGGAGCCGCAGCGCGAGGTCTCGCGCGGAGACCAGCATGCCGGGCGTGCAGAAGCCGCATTGCAGCGCGTGCTCGCGGTTGAAGGCGGCGCGCAGCTCGCCGGTCAGCTCGTCCTCGTCGAGGCCTTCGATCGTCGTCACCGAGGCGCCCCCGCAGGTCGCCGCGAAGGTCAGGCAGGAGCGCGCCGGCTCGCCGTCGAGCAGCACGGTGCAGGCGCCGCAGACGCCGTGCTCGCAGCCGAGATGAGCGCCGGTGAGGTTGAGGTCCTCGCGCAGGAAGTCGGCGAGATGCGCGCGCGGCTCGACCTCAGCCTCGACGGTTCGGCCGTTGACGATGAGCGAGACCGGCGTCGCGCCGTCGCGGCGGAGACGGACCGGGGCGTTCATGCCGCCCTCCTCAGGCCCGGCGGCGCGTCGAACGCCTCCGCCAGCGCCCGTCCGAGCGCCTCGACATGGAGATGCCGGTCGACCGTGTCGGCGAGCCCCGCGGCCGCGAGCCTCCGGCCGGCCTCGGTCCGGTCGAAGCCGGCGGAGCGGTCGAACAGCTCGCGCGCGTCCTCGATGACGAGCGGCGCGGCGTCGAGCGCGCCCGCGACCGCGCGGGCGACGCCGCGCTCGGGATCGACCAGCGCCGCGCCGATCGCATGGGCGAATTCGCCGATCTTGCGGGCGTGCTTCACGAAGCCGAGGCGCGCCTGCGCCGAGACCTGAGGGATGCGCACGGCGACCACGAGTTCGCCGGGGGCCAGCGTGGTCGCGAGCGCGCCGGTGACGAAGGCGCCGATCGGCGTCCGCCGCGTCCCCGAGCGCGAGGCGATCTCGACCTCTGCGCCGAAGGCGGAGAGCGTGGACAGCCAGTCAGCGGCGGGGTCGGCATGCGCGAGGCTGCCGCCGATGGTGCCGCGGTTCCGCACCGCCCGATAGGCGATGCCCGACGCGACGCGCGCCAGCATGCCGGACCCGACGTCCGGCGCGCGCCCGTCCTCGAAATCCGCATGGGTGACGCAGGCGCCGACGACCAGCGCGTCGTCCTCGCGCCCCACCCGGCGGAGCTCGGGAAGGCCCGAGACGTCGACGAGCAGATCCGGCCGGACGAGCCTGAGATTGAGCATCGGGCCGAGCGACTGCCCGCCCGCCAGGACCTTCACGAGGCCGCCCGGCTCCGCGAGGCGGTCCAACGCCTCGGCGAGGTCGCGCGGGCGGACGAGGTGGAAGCGCGGCGCCTTCATGCCGCGTCCTTCCGGGCCGGGGCGGCCGCGCGGGCGGCGAGCACGGCCTCGACGATCCGCCGCGGCGTCACCGGCGAGACCAGCATCTCGACGCCGAGCGGCCGGAGCGCGTCGTTGATCGCGTTGGTCACCGCCGCCGGCGGGGCGATGGCGCCGCCCTCGCCGATCCCCTTCACGCCGAACTGCGTGTAGGGCGAGGGCGTCTCCATGTGGTCGATGCGCGCGGCCGGGACCTCCGCGGCGCCGGGCAGCAGATAGTCCGCGAATGTCGAGGCGAGCGGCTGGCCGGCGCCGTCGAATGGCATTTCCTCGAGAAGCGCGGTGCCGATCCCCTGGGCCAGCCCGCCGAGGATCTGGCCGTCGACGACCATCGGGTTCACCAGCACGCCGCCGTCCTCGACGATGACGTAGTCGAGGATCTCGACCTGTCCGACTTCGGGATCGACGGCGACCACGACGGCGTGGGCGGCGTAGGAGAAGGTGCCGCTGTCGCGCACGGGCTTGTAGCCGGCCGTGACCTCGAGCCCGGCGCCATGGACGCCCTGCGGCAGGTCCTGCGGCCGCCGGTACCAGACGCGGGCGATCTGGGCGACGGAGACGTCGCCGGCGCGGCCGACAACGTGGCCGGCCTCGAACCGGACCTCGGAGGGATCGGTCTGCAGCAGATGCGCGCCGATCGCGGCGAGCCGGTCTGCAAGCGCCTTCGCCGCCGTCGCGACCGCGCCGCCCGCCATCACCATCATGCGCGAGCCCCAGGCGCCGGTGGAGTACGGCGTCATCGCCGTATCGCCATGGACGACGCGGATCTGCGAGACGGGAACGCCCAGGATCTCATTGGCGACCTGCGCGAGCGTCGTCTCCAGCCCCTGCCCGTGCGACTGCGCGCCGATTCGGAGCTCCAGCCCGCCGTCCGGCGTGATGCGGGCGCCGGCCTGCTCGTGGCCCGGCACCATCGGGATGCCCCAGCCGGAATAGACCGAAGTGCCGTGCGCGGCCTGCTCGCAATAGATCGACAGGCCGAGCCCGATCCGCCGTCCGTCCGGCTCGCCGCGCTTCTGACGGGCGCGCACGTCCTCGGCGCCGATCGCCGCCACCGCGCGGCGCAGCGCTTCCGGGTAGTCGCCGCTGTCGAAGTGCTTCTTGGTGATGTTGTCGAACGGCATCTGCTCGGGCCGCACGAGATTTTTTGCCCGCACGATTTCCGGCGGGAGCCCAGCCTCGGCGGCCACCGCGTCCAGCGCGAGCTCCAGCGCGAAGCAGACGCCGGTGCGCGCGACGCCCCGATAGGGAAGGATCGGCGCCTTGTTGGTCGCGACCGACCAGGTACGGCAGCGATAGGCCGGGAAGTCGTACGGGCCGGGCAGGATGCTCGCGACCTGCGCGGCTTCGAGGCAGGCGGAGAAGGGATAGGCCGAGTAGGCCCCGCTATCGACCGTCGCCTCGCAGTCGACGCCGCGGATCGCGCCGTCCCGATCGGCGTAAACGGTAATCTCGTAGTGGTGCTCGCGGCAGTTCGCGCTGGCGGTCAGGTGTTCGCGCCGGTCCTCGATCCAGCGGACCGGATGGCCGAGGCGGAGCGCGAGCCAGCCGAGGCAGACCTCCTCGGGAAGCAGGATGCCCTTGTAGCCGAAGCCGCCGCCGACGTCCGGCGCGACCACGCGGATGCGGCCTTCCTCGATGCCGAGGCATTCCGACAGGCCGGAGCGCACGATGTGCGGCATCTGGCAGGAGGTCGTGACTGTCAGCTGGTCGAGCCGATGATCCACATGCGCGATCGCGCCCCGGCCTTCGATCGGCGCCATGCATTGCCGGCTGGTCGAGATCGTGCGGCTGACCTTGATCGGCGCGTCGAAGGCGGAGGCGATGCCGATGTCGACCAGCGTCTCCAGGAAAACGTTGTCGCCCCAGTGCTCGTGCACGAGCGCCGCGCCGGGCTCGCGCGCCCTGAGCATGTCGTGCAACGCCGGCAGCTCCTCGAGGTCGAGCTCGACGCGCTCGGCGATGTCCTCGGCCTCGGCGCGGGTCGGCGCGACGCACATGGCGACGAGCTCTCCGACCTGGCGGACCTTTCCGCGCGCCAGCACGGGCTGCTCGGAAGGCTTGAA
Source organism: Chelatococcus sambhunathii (assembly GCA_031316315.1). Classification (GTDB taxonomy): domain Bacteria; phylum Pseudomonadota; class Alphaproteobacteria; order Rhizobiales; family Methylopilaceae; genus Methylopila. Next base: position 35,800 of record JADBEO010000037.1, on the reverse strand, counting down.
GCCGGGCAGGCCCGAGACGGCGCGGATCGGGTTAACGCCGTCGAGGTCGTCCGCCGTGAAGACCTGCGCGCGGATGTCGTCGGGGATGCGGATCGCGCGGATGCGGGCGTGCGCCAGCGGGCTGCGGACGAAGGCGACGTCCTGCATGCCCGCCATCTTGATGTCCGCGACATACTGGCCGCGGCCGCGCATGTAGCGGTCGTCCTCCTTGCGCGGCAGGCGGGCGCCGACGCCTTCGGGTTCGAGCGGCTGCGCGGGACCGTTCATGCGGCCTCCGCGCGGGACTTCGCCTCGGCGAGGATCGCGATCGCGGCGCGCGACATCGCGCCGTCGGCGGTCCGGAAGCCGTCCATGATCGAGAAATGATCCGCGCCTTCGACCGGGATCAGCGGCCCGGCCGCGCCGGCCTCGGTCCGCATTGCGTGCAGCGCGCGGCTGTCGCGGATCAGCGCCGGCAGCTCCTTCGTCCCGAAGGCGATCGCGAGCGGCTTGTCGACGACGGGCAGGCGCAGCGGCGAGAGCCGCGCGATCTCGTCGTCCGAGAGCTTCAGCGCGGCGTTGAGGAAGGTGTCGCGGATCGGCCCGAGCTCGTAGACGCCCGAGACCGCGAGCCCCGCGACCACGGACGAATGGCCGAGCAGCATGGCGGTGAGGTGGCCGCCGGCCGACCAGCCCGACAGCACGATCGGCCCCGCGACGCCGTGCTGGGGCCCCTCGCGCGCGATCCAGTCGAGCGCCTCGCCGAGTTCGGCGACGATCTCGGTCAGCGACGCCTCAGGCGCCAGCGTGTAGCTCGGAAGCGCGACCGACCAGCCGGCCTGCTCCAGCCCTTCGGCGTAGTGCGCGAACGGCTCGCGCGAGTTCCACTGCCAGTAGCCGCCGTGGATGTAGACGAGGCACGGCGCGGCCGGATCGGCGGCCGGATAGAGGTCGACCTTCATCCGCGGCTTCGGCCCGTAGGCGAGGTCGAGATGCGCTGGCCGGGCGGCCCGGTAGGGCGCGGCCAGTTCGTCGCGGCGCGCGGCCCAGCCTTCGTTGCCGCCGATCGCGGCGCTGTTGTTGTAGGCGGCGTCGCGCTCGGCCTGGGAGAGCGTCTCCCAGACCTCCTGCGGCGCCGGATCGGCGGTCGCGGTCACGCCGCGATCGCCTGCGGCAGGATCGGGCTGTCCGCGTCGAAGCGCTTTCCGGCGCGGAGGCAGAAGACCGGCTCGAGCAGCCGTTCGGCGATGACCCGGTAGTCCTCGTTGTCGCGCAGCACGAAACGGCCGCGGACGTCGTCGAGGATGGACACGTCCGCCGTCCTGCCCACCGCCAGCGAGCCCAGAGTGTCCTCCATTCCGAGCATTTTCGCCGGGTGGACAGTGACCATGTTGACCACCTGTTCCAACGGTATGCCCAACGTCATCATCGAGCTCATCGCCTGGGTCAGGCTGAACCGCGCCTGGCCCTTGAAGGGATGGTTCTCGTCGTCGTCATGCTCCTCGGGCGTTCCCGCCGGGATCGGGATCTCGGGAACCTGCGTGTTGTAGCCATGCATGTCCGCCCCAAGAGTATGAGGGACGACGCCCGCCGCGAGCGCCTGCTTGGCGAGCCGGTAGGAGAAGTGGCTGCCGTGGCCGACGTCGACCTTGAGGCCCCGGTCGAGCGCCGCCTGGATGACGTGGTGCACCTCGCCCTCCCGGTTCACGAACCCGCCCGGATGCCGCGTGAACGGATGCGCCAGCACGTCCCCTTCCTTCAAAAGCGGGATGACGCGCTCGAGAATCGTGTCGGCGTCCTCGCCGTTGGCGCCGCTCTCCGGCAGGCCCCAGAGCTGGCCGAAATGAACGTAGAGCGGGATGTCGGCGCGCCGGGCGATCTCGGCCGCCATCTCCATCACCTTGATGCCCCAGCGCGCGAAGCCGCCGATCTCGGCATGGCCCTTGATGCCGCGCACGATGTCCCGGTTGGCGGTCGCCGAGCGGACCGTCGCTTCGATGTCGACGCAGTCGGGGCTGTAGAGGTTCGGATAGAAGTGACCCTCGAGCCCGCCGACGAGATAGGCCGAGAGGAACGCCACCACGTTGGTCTGCGACCTCTCGACGATGAACTTGCGAAAGCCCGGCAGCGTCATGCAGGACGGCCCGCCCTGGTCGACCACCGTCGTGACTCCCGAGCGCACGCCGACCATGTCCGGATCGAGGCCGAAGCGGCCGGTGACGTACTGGTAGACGTGGCCGTGGGTGTCGATCAGGCCCGGCAGCACGAGCTTGCCCGCGACGTTGATCACCTCCGCGGCCGCGCTCGGAAGGATCGACTCCTCGACGGCCGCGATCCTGCCTGCCTTGACCGCGACGTCGCGCACGCCGTCGATCCCGGACGCCGGACAGATGACCCGGCCGCCCTTCAAGAGCAGGTCGTAGCCTTGGCCTTCCGACATCGCGGTCCTCCCTTGAAAAGTCCGCGGCCATGGCCGCGCTCAAAAAAGCGAAGTATGCTTCGCAAATCCATATGCAGGCGGCATGCCAGAACGGCGGCCGCACAGCGCGTCGTCGGGTGAAGGAGGGCGGGGCCGAAGATGAACGAGACGACGAAAGATGAAGCGGATTCAAAGCGTTCCAAGGAGAAGTGGCCGCTCGCCGAGCGGCCCGGCTTCCTCGCCCGCCGGCTTCATCAGATTCACGTGAGCCTGTTCATGGAGCTCTGCGGCGCGTTCCGCATCACGCCGCTGCAATACAGCCTGCTGACCGCGCTGGCGGAGCTCGAGATCGCCGATCAGTCGACGCTGGCGCGCCTCGTCGCGCTCGATCGCACGACCACGACCGGCGCTCTGAAACGTCTGGAGACCCGGGGACTGATCCGGCGTCTTCCGTCGGAGCGCGACCGGCGCGCCCAGGAATGCCGGATCACCCGCGAGGGCCTGGCTCTGCTCGCCAGGATGCGGTCGCCGGCCCGCGACGCCCATGACGCGACCATCGCGAAGCTGAGCGAAGAGGAGCAGACGACCTTCATGGCGCTGCTCGCGCGCGTCGTCGCCGCCCACGCCGCGCGGGGAGCGGCCCCGCTGCACGATAATTAGGCCGCCGCGCTCAATCGGTACGCAGACCTCAGCCGGTCGGCGCCGGTCGCCGTCGTTCAGCTGACCGCCGCATAGCCGTCGCGGCGGGAATCGCTCGCGGCGGCGTAGCCGTCGACGGCGGGGTCGCCCAGGCGCCAGATGAACTGGCCGGCGCCGAAGTCCTGATAGCTGTCCTCGATCACGCTGAGTTCGTGGCCGCGCGCCACGAGGCCTTCGGCGAGCGACGACGCCATCGTCGCCTCGACGTTGAGGTCCAGCCCGGCATTGACGCGCCAGCGGGGCGCGTCGCAGGCGGCCTGCGGATTCTGGCCGAAGTCGATCATGCGCACGAGCGTCTGGACGTGTCCCTGCGGCTGCATGTTCGCGCCCATGACGCCAAAGCTCATGACCGGCTGGCCGTCCTTGGTGAGGAAGCCGGGGATGATGGTCTGGAACGGCCGCTTGCCCGGCGCGACGACGTTGGCGTGGCCCGCCGCCAGATGGAAGCCGTGGCCGCGGTTCTGCAGCGACAGGCCCCACTCCGGCAGGCACACGCCCGAGCCGAACCCCATGAAGTTCGACTGGATGAAGCTCACCATCATTCCGCTCTCGTCGGCGGCGGTCAGGTAGATGGTGCCGCCGCTGGGGAACGCGCGGGGCGAGAAGGACTGCGCCCGGCGCGGGTCGATGCGCTTGGCGAGCTCGGCCAGCTGGGAGTGGTCGAGAAGCTCGGCGGGCGTCACCCGCATGTGCTCGAGATCGGCGACATGCGCATAGGTGTCCGCGAAGGCGATCTTCATCGCCTCGATCTGGAGATGCGCGGCGTCGACCCCGTCCGCCGCAAGCTCCGCGAGGTCGAAGCGATCCAGAATGCCGAGGGCGATCAGCGCCGCGATGCCCTGGCCGTTCGGCGGGATCTCGTGGGCGACGTAGCCGCGATAGGCCCGCTCGATCGGCTCGACCCACTGCGGCTTGAAGCGCGCGAGGTCTGCGGCGGTCATGGCGCCGCCGTTCTCCCTTGCGTTCGCCGCGACAGCCTCGGCGATCTCGCCGCCATAGAGCGCCTCGCCCCCGGTTTCGGCCACGGCGCGCAGCATGCGGGCGGCGCCCGGCATCGCGAACCGCTCGCCGACCTCAGGCGCGCGGCCCTTCGGCAGGAAGAGGTCGCGGAAGCCGGGCTGCCCGACGATCTTCGGCTCTCGCGCGGCCGCGGCCCATTTGCCCTGCACAACGGTCGGCACGGCCGAGCCGCGCTCCGCGATCTCGATCGCGGGCGCGAGCAGGTCGGCGAAGGGGAGGCGTCCGAAGCGCTCGCTCAGCGCGACCCAGCTCCCGATCGCGCCAGGCACGGTCACAGAGTCCCAGCCGCGCACGGGCGGCCGCTCGCGTCCCTCGCCGTACTTCCGCGCGAAATAGTCCGGCGTCCACGCCGCGGGCGCTCCGCCCGAGCCATTGAGCCCGTGGAGGCGGGTCCCGTCCCACAGGATGCAGAAGGCGTCCGACCCGAGCCCGTTCGAGCAGGGCTCGACCAGCGCCATCACGGCGGCGGCGGCGATCGCGGCGTCGACAGCGTTGCCGCCCTGGTGGATCATCCTGAGCCCCGCCTGCGCGCCGAGCGGGTGAGAGGTCGAGACGACGTTGCGGCCGAAGACCGGCATGCGCCGGGAGGGATAGCCGGCGGTCCAGTCGAAGCTCATGCTCCGCCTCCTTCTGTCATGCGTCGTTCCGCGAGCGCGCGCAGCGCCGCGCGGTCGATCTTGTTGGTCGAGGCGAGCGGCGTCTCCTCGAGGAACCAGACACGGCGCGGATGCTGGTAGGCCGGCGCGTGCTCGAGCGCGAACGTCTTGACGGCCGCCTCGTCGAGCGCCGAACCCGGTCTCTTCACCACGAAGGCGACGGGCTTCTGGCCCTTGATCGCATCATCGACCGGCACGACGCTCGCCTGCAGCACGTCGGGATGGGTCTCGAGCATCGTCTCGACCTCGCCGGGGAAGATGTTCTCGCCGCCTGAGACGAACATGTCGTCCTCGCGGCCGACGAAATAGAAGAAGCCCTCCGCGTCGCGCCGGAACACGTCGCCGGTCCGGTAGTAGCCGTCGGCCGTTACGGGCGAGGGGACGTCCGGCCGCTCGTGGTAGCCGAGCATCAGCGCCGGGCTCCGGATTTCGAGCATGCCGAGCTCCGGGGCCTGCGGCCCGACGAGGCGAAGCTCCACGCCCGGATGCGGCCTGCCGACCGAGCCGGTCGGGGCGGAGCCGTCCGGATCGAGGAAGGCGACGGGCCCGCTCTCGGTCGTGCCGTAGGCGTTGATGATGCGGGCGTTCGGAAGCAAAGCGCGGATCTGCGCGCTCAGCGCGTCGTTCACCGGGGCCGAGCCCATCCGCACGACCCGGACGCTCGTCAGATGGGCGTCGGCCAGCGCCGCCTTCTCGCGCAGCATCATGGCGATCATCGGCGGCACGGCGGTGGCCCATGTCGCGCGGCGGCGGTCAATCGCCGCGATATAGGCCTTGGCCTCGAACTGCGGGAGCAGCAGCACGGTCGCGCCGGCGGCGAGCGCGAGCAGCGCGTTGGCGAGCGCGTTCATGTGGTAGAGCGGCGCCGCGATCAGCATCCGCTCGCCCGAAAGCGCGTCGTCGGCCATGCGGGTCCGCACGGTCCAGAGATGCGCCGCGTGGCCGAGCTTCACGCCCTTCGGGCGGCCGGTCGATCCCGAGGTGAACAGCATCAGCGCCATCTCGTCGGGGGCGGGCTCGATCGGTTCGAAGGGGCTGGGGTCTAGCCAGCCGGCGAGCTCCGTCTCGATCGCGACGGCCGGGACCGCCGCCGGGGCGAGCGGGCGCCGGGCGTCGTCGCAGAACACGACCTTCGCGCCGCTGTCGGCCACGATCTGCGCGATCGTCGCCGCCGGAAAACGGTGGTTGACGGGGACGGGCACGACGCCCGCCCGCATGGCGCCGAGGATGATCGCGACCTCGTCCGGGCTGTTGGCGGAAAGGACCGCGATCCTGTCGCCGCGCACGAGGCCATGCCGCCCGAGGCCCCTGGCGAAGGCATCGGCGCGGGCGTCGAGCCCGCCGCGCGTCAGGATCGTCTCGGAACCGTCGAGCCCGACGCCGACGATGGCGAGCGCATCCGGCTCGTCGGTCTTCGGCACGGCGCCGAGATTGCGGACCTCGGTCATGCCGCCCGGCACTCGATGCGGAGGCCGAACTTCGGGATCTCGAGCAGGGCGACGCCATCGGCGCTATCGCTCCACTCGGCTCCGGGGAGCGCGAGCGCCTTCTCGCGGATCACGGCCAGCGTCTCGAAGCGAAGGCCCAGCGATCTGAAGCGGGCGCGGTCGTCGGGCACGACGTCGATCGCGAAGTCGTCGAGCGGGACGCGCCGACCCTCGGCCGCGACGCCCGCCGCAACGGCGTAGCGGGCGGCGTCCTCGTCGGGCGCGGTCGAGCCGACCTCGATCCGGTCGATCCTGCAAAAGCCGTTCGGATGGCTCAGCCACTCCTCGCGCCAGACGAGTTCGGGCGTGAGGTGCTCGCAGACATAGACCCGGCCCGCCGGAAACAGCCGGCCGGGGACGCGGACCGTCCGGAAGCGCGCCTCGGGGGTCTCGCCGTCGACCTCGACCGGCCGGGAGAAGGCGACAGGCTCCGAGGGCTCCAGCCCCGCGGCGCGGAGGCGGTCCGCCTCCCGGTCGGCGTCGCCGGTGGCGAAGACGAGGCCGCTGAGCCCGGACGGGCTCTCCAGCACCTCCTGACGCTGCTTGCCCTCCTGAGGCACGCCGACGAGCTCGAGATAGGCGCCGGACGTCATCATCAGGTGGTTGATCGACCCGAGCGAATGGCGGCCGAGCGGCGTGAGCTGGAAGCCGAGGCCGGCGAAGATCGCCGCGGCCGGCTCCATCGCCCGCATCGCGTTGACCACAACATGGTCCAGGCCGCCGGCCGCGCGCCGGGTCACTTGGAGGGCGCCGCCGTCATGTAGACGCCGCGGCCGCTCGCGAGCAGCTTGCCGTCCTCGCTCATCACCTGCGCCTCGGCGACCGAGAGCGTGCCGCCGAACTTCACGACCTTGCCCTTCGCGACGAGATCGCCCTGCATCGCGGCGCGGTGGTAGTCGACGCGCAGGTCCACGGTGGGGACGCCGCGTCCGGTTTTCGAGACCAGCGCCCAGTCGGCGGTGAGGTCGATCAGCGTCGCGAGGATGCCGCCATGGACGTAACCGCGCTCGGCGTTGACGACCCATTCCGGCCGCCACGTCGCCCTGAGTTCGATCTCGCCGTCGCCGACCGAGACGACCTTGAGGCCGAGCCATTGGTGGAACGGGCCGCGGAGCAGCTTCTCCTCGACCTCAGCGGCGGTGAGGGGGGCCTCGCTCATGGCGTCACCACGATCTTTCCCATGACCTCGCGGTCGCGGATCATCCTGAGCCCCTCCGCCGCTTCCTCGAGCGTGAGCTCCTTGTCGATCACGGGCTTCAGCCGGCCGTCCTGGATCATGTCCATCAGCGCCGACAGGTCGTCGTCGTAGAAGCTGTTGGAGCCGATGATCCTCAGCTCGAAGCTCCAGATGTAGCGCAGGTCCTCCTTCGGATCGTGACCGGCGGTCGCCCCGCAGGTCAGGATCGCGCCGCCGCGCTTCACGCATTTCAGCGAGGGCGCCCAGGTGTCGCCGCCGGTGAAGTTGATGACGACATCGACGCCGCCTTCATAGGTGCGGCGCTGCGGCTTGCCGTACTTCTCGATCGCCCACTTCGAGAAGTCGGTCTCGCGGTAGTTCACCACATGGTCGGCGCCGAGCGCCTTGAGGCGGTCGAGCTTGTCCTGGCTGCCGGCGCAGGCGATCACCTCGCAGCCGAGCTGCTTCAGGAGCATCACGCAGCCCGTGCCGACGCCGCCCGAGGCGCCGAGCACCAGCACGACGTCGCCGGCCTTCACCGTCTTGTGGGTGACGAGCATGCGGTGCGCGGTGCCGTAGGCGACGGGAAGCGCCGCGGCGTCGACGAAGCTCACCTTGTCGGGCATGCGGATGAGCTGGCCGGCCGAGACGCGGCAATATTGCGCCATGCCGCCGTCGAGCATCTCGCCCATCAGGCCCTTGGCCTTGTTGAGCGGGTTGACCAGCACGCGGTCGCCGACGCTCCAGCCCTCGACGCCCTCACCGACCTCCGTGATCTCGCCCGCCATGTCGAGGCCGATGACGACCGGGAGCGGCACCTTGATGCCGGGCATGCCCTTCACGGTGAAGACGTCGTGGTAGTTGAAGGAGGAGGCGCCGACGCGGATCACCACGTGGCCGGCGTCGGCGCTCGGGCGAGGGTGGTCGTCCACCACGACGAGGTCGGAGACGTCGCCGTGCTGCTTCAGCAGCAGGGCCTTCATTGTCGCTGGCATGAGATCGCTTTCCGGTCTGTTCACTTGATCGCCTTGGAGGCCTCGTAGGGCGCGGTCGCGAGCGCCGCGTCCGGCAACGCGCCCTTCACCGCGCCGACCGACTTGAAGATCTCGAAGGCGGTCTTGAGCGAGGCTATGTCGGACGCTTCCATCGAGACGGTGTAGATGCCGTCCCAGAGCGCGGCGTAGGCCCTGGCGTCGTCCTGGCTCATATTGGCGGCTTCGACGAGCGCCTTGGCGACGGCCGCCTTGTCGGCCTTGCCGAACTCGTAGGCCTTGCGCATGCCCGCGACGAGCTTGGCCGCGCCTTCGGGGTTCGCCTTCAGCCAGTCGTTGCGGATCAGCCCGACGCCGAGCACGGGCGGGGCGTCCGACTTCGACAGCTTCTTCCACTCCTCGCGGAAGGTGCCGACGGCGCGCAGCTTCACGTCCTTCACGAGCGCGATGGTGACGGTGCGCAGCGCCGCCGCATCGATGTCCTTCTGATAGAGGAACTGCGCGAGCCGCGGATCGTTGCCGGGAACCAGCGAATAGTCGCCGGAGGCGAAGCCATAGTTCTTCTCGAGGATCGCCTGCGCGATCGCGGCGGTCGCGCTGCCGGCCGGCGAGCCGCCGATCTTCTTGCCCTTGAGCTCGGCCATGGACTTGATGGGGGAGTCTTCCGGCACGACGAAGTTGAGGTCGGCGACCTGCGTCGCGAGGATGATCGACATCGGCAGGCCGTCCGCCGCGACGCTCATGGAGGCGGCGGCGGGGGCGGCGATCGCGAAGTCGATGCCGCCGGCCGCCATCGCCTTGGTCGGAGCGTTGACGTCCGGGAACTTGACGTACTCGACCTCGAGTCCCTGGTTCTCCATGAACTTGCCGGTCTCGAGCACCGCGCCGAAGCCGAGGCTGACGCCCGAACTCCAGTAGCCGATGCGGACCTTCTCGGCCTGCGCCTGAGAGGCCGCGCCGAGGAGCGCTGCGGTGGCGGCTGCGGCGATGAGGAAGCGTTTCACGTGGCTGCTCCGGGGCGGCGTTGAGGGTGGAAAACGGTCATTCGGGCGCGGCCCGCTTCTTCCAGGCGAAGAGGTGGTTCTCGGCCGGCTTCAGGACGAGGCCCTCGAGCGCGATCATCAGGGCGACCAACGTCAGGGTCCAGGCGAAGACCTGATCGGTCTGCACGAGGTCGGCCGCCTGCCGCAGCCGGTAGCCGATGCCGCTGGTCGCGCCGAGCGCCTCCGCGACGAGGCTCACCCGCGCGCCGAAGCCGAAGGCGAGCCGCGCGGCGGAGAAGAACGGCGGCAGGATGGTCGGCAGGTATATCTTGCGCATCACCTGCAGCCGCGACATCCGGAAGGTGCGGGCGAGCTCGATGAAGTCCGCGTTCACGGTGCGCGTGCCCTGCCAGACATTGGTCAGGATCAGCGGCATGGCGGTCATGAACACCACGAAGATCGTGGTCCAGTTCGACAGCCCGAACCAGATCAGCGCGAAGATCGCCCAGATGGTGGACGACACCGTGTTGATCAGGGTCAGCACCGGCTCGAAGAACTCGCCGAGCCGCTCGCTGGCGCCGAGCAGGAGGCCGAGCGGAACGCCGACAAGCGCCGCGAGCGCGAAGCCCGCGACGACGCGCATGAAGGTCGTGCCGAAATCCTTCCAGAAGCCGGGCGTCGCGACCAGCGCGCTCCAGGCCTGCCAGACCCGCGCGGGGCCCGGCAGCACGAACGCCGGCGCGCCGAGCGAGGCCACGTGCCAGACGGCGAGCAGCAGCACGACGAGCCCGACGCGTTGCAGGAAGAGGCGCAGGCGTCTGCGGTTCGCGCCGTTCTCGGGCCGGTAAGCGTCGCGCTCCTCGGCCAGCGGGGTCGGCTGGGGGACCGGCATCAGAGGCTCCGCCTCAGCGCGCGGGTCTCGGCGCCGACCTCGTCGGAGGCCGGGTCGCGAGGGTAGGGCAGGTCGATGCGGCGGCGCTCGCGGACCCGTCCCGGCCGCGGACTGAGCAGGACGACCTCGTTCGCCAGCACCACCGCCTCCTCGGCGTCATGGGTGACGAACAGCATGGTCATCTTCATCAGTTCGGCGATGCGCAGCACCTCGGCGTGCATCTGCGTCCGGATGCCGGGATCGAGCCTCGAGAACGGCTCGTCCATCAGCAGCAGCGTCGGGCGGGTGACGAGGCTGCGGGCGAGCGCGACGCGGCTACGCATGCCGCCGGACAGCTCGTGCGGATAGACGTCGGCGAACTGGCCGAGACCCACGAGCTCCAGCGTCTCGGCCACGCGTTCGCGGCGTTCCGGGCGCGGCGTGTGCGCGGCCTCGAGGCCGAAGGCGACGTTCTGGGCGGCGGTGCGCCAGGGCAGCAGCCGGTCGTCCTGGAACATGTAGGTCATCGAGCGCCAGTCGGAGAATTTTCGGCTGTCGACGCCGTTCAGGGAAATCGAGCCGCGATCGGGCTTCACGAGCCCGGCCACGATGTTGAGCAGGGTGGATTTGCCCGAGCCCGACTGACCCACGATCGCGACCACGCTGCGGTCGGGCACGGACAGGTCGACGCCGTCGAGCACGTGCAACCGCCCGCCGTCGCGCCGCGGGAACCACTTGCTGACGTCCCTGGCTTCGACGGACGCCACGCTCAGGCGACCCTTGCGCGCGGCGCGCGTTCGACCGGCTGCGGCGCGAGGGCGGCGTGCGGGAGGCTCGCGAGCACCTTCTCCATGGTCATCGCCCGAAACGTCTCCACATGGCGCCGCGCGACCGTCTCCGCGGCGTCGGGATCATCGGCGGCGAGATGCTCGATCAGCGACGTGTGGTCGTTCTCGATGTTCGGCCTGACGCCGTGGGCGCCGAAGCCGAGCGCGACCAGCCGCGTCATCTCGTCGAGCAAGCCTGAAAGCGTCCGGCACAGCCGCTGGTTCCCGGAGGCCATGGCGATCGCCATGTGGAAGCTGCGGTTGGCCTCCAGGAACTGTTCGATCTGGTCGTCGACGTCGCCGGGCGCCTCGCGGCGGCACGCGGCTTCCAGCTCCTCCAGGAGCGCGCGGTCGACGCGGCCGGCGGCGAGCCGCGCGGCGAGCGGCTCCAGCGCCAGCCGCAGGGCGAAGACCTCCTCCACGTCCCGCACGGTCACCGGCGTGACGCGGTAGCCGTGGCGCGGGATCGACGTGACGAAGCCGCGCTCGATGAGCCGCCGCAATGCGATCCGGACGCTCGACTTGCCGAGCGCGAACCGCGCCATCAGCTCCGCTTCGGTAAAGCGGGCGCCGGGCATGATCCCGCACGAGACGATCGCTCTCCGGATGACCGAATAGGCCTGGTCGGCTCGAAAGGCGTCGTCGCTCATGCGCTCGTCACTGAAAGGGGCGGTGGTGGGGTGCCTACAAAATCGATGTAGAGAGTTCACCAAACGCCGCAAGCCTGCTCGCGTCAACCGCCGCGGCGCAGAGACGAGGCTTTCGCTCACGCTCGACCGCGCAGGCGGCTTCGCGACCGGAGGCGGCGGGCCTAAGATCTCGTTTGTTCGGCCGTCATCGCCCCGCCCGGCGGGGTCTTCGGCAGGGCGAGCAGGACGGGCAGCACGGCGACCGCGACGACCGCGATCATCGCCCCCGGCGCCGTCGTCCAGCCGGTCCGCTCCACGATGAGTTGGGCGAGCAGCGGGGTCACGCCGCCGAACAGCGCGGTCGCCGTCGTCGCGCCAAGCGCGAGGCCGGTCACGCGCCCTTCGCCGGGAAACTGTTCGGCCGTCGCCACCGCGCCGACGGCGCTGACCCCGCCCGCGACGGCTGCGAGGACGGCCGCGCCGATAGCGGCCTCCGGCTGCGCGCCGCTCGCCATGAGGGAGAACATCGCCACCGGCGAGACGGCGGCGGCCGCGGCAAGCGCGACCAGTACAGGCTTGCGCCCGAAGCGGTCGGATAGCGCGCCGACGAGCGGCGTGACGAGGATCACCACCAGCGCGGCGGCGGTGGACAGCCACAGCGACCATCCTTCCGAGAAGGCCCCGGTCGAGGTCAGGAAGGCCGGCACATAGGTGATGCCGACATAATAGGTGATCGAGCCGAGCGCGGAGATCGCGAAGCCTCGCAGCACGCCCGCCCGGTGATGCCGGAGCGCGTAGGCGAGGGGGCGCTCGGGCGCCGTGCCCGCCGCGCGCTGGCGCTCGAAGTCGGGCGACTCCTCCATCTTCGCGCGGACGACCCAGACGCTGAAGGCCAGCGCCGCGCCGAACAGGAACGGGATGCGCCAGCCCCAGGCGTCGAGGTCCGCCGGGTCGAGCGCATGGACCGTCGCGGCGCAGACGCCGACGGAAAGCAGCGCCCCGATCTCGCTGGCCGCCGAGGCCGAGGACGTGATCAGCGCTCGCCGCCTCTCCGGCGCGCCCTCGAGCAGATAGGCGACGACGCCGACATATTCCCCGCCGACCGAGAAACTCATCACGCAGCGCAGCAGCAGGAGCAGCCAGCCGGCCGCCGGGCCGATCTGGGCGTGTGTCGGCAGCGCGGCCGTCGCGAGCATCGCCGCCGTCATGACCGCGACCGAGATCAGCATGGCGCGCCGCCGGCCGAACCTGTCGCCGATGTTTCCGAACACGATCGCGCCGAGCGGGCGGAGCAGATAGGCGACCGCGAAGCCCGCGAGCGTCGCCGCCAGCGACCCGTCGCCGGTCCCGACGAACACCCGCGACAGCACCGTCGCGAAATAGAGGTAGAGCGTGAAATCGTACCACTCGACGACGGTCGAGAAGGCCGCGATCGCCATCGACCGGCGCGACATCGGGGCGTTGGGTTCGGCGGCGGACGGCGTCAAGTTTCGGTCCCGCTCGGTGGGCGGCGTCGGTGATGCGCTGGTGGCGGCGCCCTACTCGTCGGGCTCGCGCCTCCGCAAAATATAGCTGTCCATGATCCAGCCGTTCGCTTCGCGGGCGGCGGCGCGGCGGCGCACGATCTCGTTCGTGACCTCGGCGAGCGGGCCGGCGATCAGGATCTCCTCCGGCGCGCCGACATAGGCGCCCCAGTAGATCTCGTAGGCTTCGGGGTCATCGAGGCCGGCGAAGGCGTTTTCGGCGTCGAGCATCACGACCACGCTGTCGGCGCGCGGGCCCGCCTCGCGCAAGCGCCGGCCGGTGGTGACCTCGATCGAGCGGCCGATGCGGTTGAGCGTCGTTCGGTGCCTGGCGGCGAGCGTCTGGATGGAGCTGATCCCGGGAATGACCTCCCATTCGAGGTCGTGCCGACCGCTCGCGGCGATCTCCTCGACGATGCGCACGGTGCTGTCGTAGAGCGCCGGATCGCCCCAGACGAGGACGCCGCCGCACTCGCCGTCCTTGAGGCCCTCCGCGATCATGCGCTCGAAGACGTCGCCCTTGCGCGCGTTGAGATCCCGCACGCCGGCCTCGTAGTCGCCGGTCCGGTCCCGCTCGGGAATCGGCGCCTCGACGAAGCGGATCGCGCGGTCGGGCGCATGCCGGCGCAGCACCTCGCGGCGGTGCTCGATCAGGCTGTCCTTGGCCGCGCCCTTGTCCATCAGGAAGACGACGTCGAGCCGGTTCAGCGCCTTCACGGCCTGGATCGTGACCTGGTCCGGGTCGCCGGGCCCGACGCCGATGATCAGGATGGTCTTGGCCAAGCTCATGCTCCCCGCGCGACGCGCTCGGCGGCTTCTAGCGCGAATCCGGCCCGAATGGCGCCGTCGCCCGCGTTCAGCGCGGCGAGCCGATGCGGAGCGGCGCGGGAGGCTCGGGCGCGCGGCGGCGGTCCTTGCGGCGCGCGAGCCGGAACCCCTGGCCACGAACAGTCGTCACGGTGACGTTGGAGTCGAGCAGGTCCAGCTTGCGGCGTACGTAGCCGACATAGACGTCGACGGAGTTGCTCGTCATCCAGGCCGGGCCGCCCCAGGCCTCGCGCAAGACCCGCTCGCGGGGCACCGGTTCGTCCCCGGCGCGGACGAGGATGGCGAGCAGCTCCGCCTCGCGCTTCGTCAGGCTCTGGCTGCGGCCCGCGACCTTGAGCTCCAGCGCGCTGAGATCGACGATCGCGTCGCCGGCCGCGATCAGGGGGAACGCCGCATCGCCCGAGCGCCGGCGCCGCCAGGCCCGCAGCTTGGCGACGAGTTCGTCGACCCGGACCGGCCCTGCGAGGCAATCGTCCGCGCCGGCCTCGTAGCAGGCCAGCCGCTCGTCCGGCTCGTCGCGTCCCGTCGCCACGATTACCACAGCGCCCGGATGCCGCAGCCTGAGCGCCGATATCGCCTCGAGCATCTCCGACCCGCCGCCCGGACAGGCAAGCAAGGCGATCGACGCGGAACGCACCTGGTCGACATGCGTCGCCGCATGGACCTGGAACCCCTCCGCCGCGAGCGTCTTGCCGAGATGAGCATCGCCCGCGGCGACCATCTCGATAACCGCAATCGCCATGACAGGACGATTATTTGCTTCTCGCCTAATGGCAAGCATCAGATCGCTGATACAAAAGTACGTGTACCGCGATTTATTATTACATCATTAGAAATTTACGGTCGCGTTACTTGATCGAAGCGAAAAGATGAGCGGGAAAACCGCCTGCCGTCGCCCCAGCCGAGGGGCCGGGGCCCAGCGATACAATCCTCCTGCAATTTCTGGCGCCGCAGCGGCTCTGAGTCCCGGCCCTTCCGCCGCGATGACGGTCGTGCTTCCTCAAGCGCGGCTGGACGGCGGCGGGCGCTCAGCCGGTATTTCGGCGCGCGGTCTCGGCGTAGGCCGACAGCAGGTCGCCGAACCGGTCTCCCTGCACCACGACATGCGCGCGCAGGCGCGCTCTCGCCTGTTCGGCGTCTCCCGAGAAGATCGCCTGGACGACCGCGTCGTGCTCCTCGAACGAAGCCATCAGGCGATTGGCGACCCTCAGCTGCAGCCGGCGGAACGGCCTCAGCCGCCGGTGCAGCGCGCCGCACTGTTCCGCGAGGAATTCGCTGTGGCTCGCGGCGTAGATCGCGAAATGGAAGGTTTCGTTCTCGTAGTAGTAGCCGTCGCGGTCGTTCGTCTCCGCCGCCGCGCGGCAGCCCTCATGCGCGGCGGCGATGGTCGCGCGGTCCTTGGCGTCGAGGCGGCGGGCGGCGTGGGCGCCGGCGAGGCCCTCGAGTTCGGCCATCACCTCGAACATCTCGTAGATCCTGGCGGGTCCGTGCGAGACGACGATCGCGCCGCGCCGCGGCCTCAGCTCGACCATGCCGATCGCCGAGAGCTGCATCAGCGCTTCGCGCACCGGTGTGCGAGACACGCCGAAGCGGGTGGCGAGCTGCACCTCGTCCAGCCGCTCGCCGGGCGCGAGGTCGCCCGACACGACGGCGTTCTCGATCTCGTCGCGGACCTTGCGGACGGCGTTCTCGGTCATCGCGTGACAGTACCCGGCCCTCTTGTATACACAATTGGATCATTGGGCGTACAACAGGTTTGACATCGCGCGCGATCTCGACGCAGGCTCCCAGCAAAGGCCGCCAAACAGGCCTGTCCAAGGGAGGAAGCTATGGGATCGGCCCGTTCCTGGGTGCGTAACGGCGTCGTCGCGGCCTGCGCGGCCGCGAGCCTCGCCTTCAGCGCGGGCGCTCAGGCGCAGACGACTTTGAAGGCCTCGCACCAGTTCCCCGGCGGCAAGGGCGACGTTCGCGACGAGATGGTCCAGATCATCGCACGCGAGGTGGAGAAGGCCAATGTCGGCCTGAAAATCCAGGTGTTCCCCGGCGCCTCGCTCTACAAGCCGAACGACCAGTGGAACGCGCTGACGCGCGGCCTGCTCGACATGTCGTCCTTCCCGCTCGACTACGCATCGGGCCGCGTGCCGCAGTTCTCCGCGACCCTGATGCCCGGGCTCGTCGGCAATCTCGATCGGGCGAAGCGGCTGAATTCCTCGCCCTTCATGGCCGAGATTAAGAAGCTGATCGAAGCCAACAACGTCGTCGTGATCGCCGACGCCTGGCTGTCCGGCGGCTTCGTCTCGAAGAAGGGGTGCATAACCGCGCCCGACTCGATCAAGGGCCAGGTCGTGCGCGCCGCGGGGCCGGCCTTCGAGCAGATGCTCGCCGCCGCCGGCGCCTCGATCTCGTCGATGCCGTCGTCCGAGATCTACACCGGCATGCAGACCGGCGTGCTGGACGCCGCGAACACCTCCTCGGCGAGCCTCGTCTCCTACCGCCTGTTCGAGCAGGGCAAGTGCCTGACCGCCCCCGGCGCCAACGCGCTCTGGTTCATGTACGAGCCGGTGCTGATGTCAAAGCGCGTGTTCGACGGCCTGACGGAGCCGCAGCGCGCCGCGATCCTCGCCGCAGGAAAGAAGTCCGAGGAGTTCTTCGACGCCGAGATCCGCAAGGGCGACGAGAAGCTGGCCGAGGCGTTCAAGAAGGCGGGGGTCGAGGTCGTCGAGATGTCGAAGGCGGACTACGACGCCTGGCTCGAGGTCGCCAAGAAGTCGGCCTACGCGAAGTTCTCGGAGGTCGAGGGCGGCAAGGACCTGATCGACAAGGCGCTGGCGGTCCAGTGAGCGACGCGCTTCCGAGCCGCAGGACCGGGAAATGATCTCCGCCTATCTGTCGGCCGTGGGCGCTCTCTCTCGCGCCCTCGCCATCGTCGCGACCCTGCTGCTGATCGCAGCGATGCTCGTCGTCTGCGAGATGATCGTGATCCGCTATGTCCTGCGGGCGGCGACCATCTGGCAGACCGACTTCGTCGTCTTCTCGGCGACCGCAGCGATTTTCCTCGGCGCGCCTTACGTCCTGATGAAGGGCGGGCATGTCGGCGTCGACTTCATCGAGCATGCCGTGTCGCCGACGGCGCGCAAGCTCCTGAAGACGGCCGGCGGGCTGCTCGGCCTCGCATTCTGCGCGATCATGCTGGTCGCGAGCGCGATCAACGTCCATGAGGCCTATGTCGGCGGCTGGAAACATTCGAGCGTCTGGGCGCCGCGGCTCTGGATCCCGATGTCGGCGCTCCCGATCGGCTTCGCCGCGCTCTGTCTGCAATACATCGGCGAGATCCTGAAGGTGGTGACCTCGTCGCCCGAGGCGGCGCGCGGCGTCGCCGACGAGATCGCAGCCTCGGGCGACGCCGTGACGGCCCACGCGCTGAAGGAGCGCGCGCGATGAGCCCGACGACCTCCGGCCTCCTGCTCATCCTCGCTTTGTTCGCCCTGCTCGCGACCGGCATGCCGATCGCCTTCGCGCTCGGCCTCGCGGCCGTCGGCGCGCTGCTGCTGTCGGGCGGGACGGGCATGTTCTACGTGCTGTCCGAGACGATGTTCGGCGGCATCGCCAACCTCGCCTACGTCTCGATCCCGATGTTCGTGCTGATGGGCGCGGCGGTCGCCTCCTCGCCCGCGGGCGGCGATCTCTACGCCTCGCTCGACCGCTGGCTGAATCGGGTGCCGGGCGGCCTCATCCTGTCGAACATCGGCGCCTGCGCGGTGTTCGCCGGCATGACCGGCTCCTCGCCCGCCACCTGCGCCGCCATCGGCAAGATGGGCATTCCCGAGATGATGAAGCGGGGCTACCCGGCCTCGGTCGCGACCGGCTCGATCGCGGCGGGCGGCACGCTCGGCATCCTGATCCCGCCGTCGATCACCTTCATCGTCTATGGCATTTCCACCGAGACCTCGATCGGCCGGCTGTTCATGGCAGGCGTCTTCCCGGGCCTGATGCTGACCGCGATGTTCATGGTCTGGGCGCTGGTCGACGCCAAGCGCAAGGGCTACGAATTCGACGCGCGCGGCGTGCGCTACACGCTGAAGGAGAAGCTCGCCGCGCTGCCGCGGATCGGGCCGTTCCTGCTCATCATCGCCGGCACGCTCTACGTGCTCTACGGCGGCATTGCGACGCCCTCGGAGGCCGCCGGCGCCGGCGCGCTGCTGACGCTGCTCGTGGTCGTGATCGCCTATCGGCTGTTCCGCTACCGCCAGGTCGCCGGCATCTTCGGCTCGGCGATGCGCGAGAGCATCATGATCATGATGATCATGGCGGCCGCCGAGCTGTTCGCCTTCGCGCTCTCCTCGCTGTTCATCACCCAGACCGTCGCCGCGGCGATCGCGGACCTTCAGGTCAACCGCTGGGTGCTGCTCGGCCTGATCAACGTCTTCCTCCTGATCTCCGGCATGTTCCTGCCGCCGGTCGCGATCATCGTGATGGCGGCGCCCCTGCTGTTCCCGATCATCACGCAGGCGGGCTTCGACCCGATCTGGTTCGGCGTGATCCTGACCATCAACATGGAGATCGGGCTGATCACCCCGCCGGTCGGCCTCAACCTGTTCGTCATCAACGCGATCGCGCCGCAGGTGCCGACGAGGGAGATTCTCTGGGGCTCGCTGCCCTATGTTCTGGTGATGGCGCTGGCGATCGTGATCCTGTGCGTGTTTCCCGGGATTGCGACCTGGCTGCCGAACCAGATGATGGGCGCCGCGCCCTAAACCCTGTCCTCGACGGCATCGGAGCGCCTTCGGAAATCCAATGACCAACCACCTGTTCGAAGGGCTCGCCCGCGCGGCTGAGCCCGAAGCGCCATGGCTCCATCTTCCGGACGGGACGACCTGGACCTACGGCGACATGGTCGAGCGGTCCGCCCGGATGGCGCGCGCGCTCACGAAGCTCGGCCTGAAGCCCGGCGACCGGGTCGCCGCGCAGATCGAGAAGAGCCCGGAAGCGCTCATCCTCTACCTCGGGACCGTGCGCGCCGGCGGGGCCTTCCTGCCGCTCAACACCGGCTACACCCCGGCCGAGATCGACTATTTCATCGGCGACGCGCAGCCGGCGCTGTTCGTCGTCGATCCGGCCGCCCGGGACGCGCTCATGCCGACCGCCGCCTCGCATGGCGCGCGCGTCGAGACGCTCGACCGGAACGGGTCCGGCTCCCTCGCCAAGCTCGCCGATGAGGAGGCCGCCGACACGTTCTCTGACGTTCCGCGCGGCCCGGACGATCTCGCCGCGATCCTCTACACTTCGGGCACCACCGGGCGCTCCAAGGGCGCGATGACGACGCACGACAACCTGCTGTCCAACGCGCGCGCGCTCGCCGAATGCTGGCATTTTACGCGCGACGACCGGCTGATCCACGCGCTGCCGATCTTCCACACCCACGGGCTGTTCGTCGCGACGAACACGGTGCTGGTCTCCGGCGCCTCGATGATCTTCCAGGCGAAGTTCGACGCCGGCGACGTCCTGGCCGCCATGCCGCGCGCGACCTCGCTGATGGGCGTGCCGACCTTCTACGTCCGGCTGCTCCAGCATCCCGGCCTGACGCGCGAGGCGACGGCGCATATGCGCCTGTTCGTCTCCGGATCGGCCCCGCTGCTCGCCGAGACCCACCGCGCCTTCGAGGCGAAGACCGGTCACCGCATTCTCGAGCGCTACGGCATGACCGAGACCAACATGATCACCTCGAATCCCTATGAGGGCGATCGCGTCCCGGGCGCCGTCGGCTTCCCGCTACCGGGCATCAGAGTGCGCGTCGCCGATCCTGAGACCGGCGCGCCGATCCCGGAGGGCGAGGTCGGCATGATCGAGGTCAAGGGCCCCAACGTCTTCTCGGGCTACTGGCGCATGCCGGAGAAGACCAAGGCGGAGTTCCGCGACGACGGCTTCTTCGTCACCGGAGACCTCGGCAAGATCGACGAGCGCGGCTATGTGCATATCGTCGGGCGCGGCAAGGACCTCGTGATCTCGGGCGGCTACAACGTCTATCCGAAGGAGATCGAGGCCGAGATCGACGCCATGCCGGGCGTGCACGAGAGCGCGGTGATCGGCGTTCCGCACGCGGATTTCGGCGAGGGCGTCACGGCGGTGGTCGTCCGCGAAAAGGGGGCCTCGATCGACGAGGCCACCGTCCTTGCGGCGCTCTCCGGCCGGCTCGCCAAGTTCAAGCAGCCCAAGCGCGTGCTGTTCGTGGACGAGCTGCCGCGCAACACCATGGGCAAGGTCCAGAAGAACGCGCTGCGCGAACGCTACGCGGACCTCTACGCGCCGAAGGTCGGCTAATCCGATCCGCCCCGCCTCGGTCATGCCCGGACTTGATCCGGGCATCCATCATGCCGGCGCGTCCGCGCCGATGGACCCCCGGGTCAAGCCCGGGGGTGACGATCCAAGCAAGATCAACGGTCAGATCATCGGCAGGTAGCGGGGCTTCGGGCCGAGCGGAAAGGCCGCGTCGATGCGCGCGATCTGTTCGGGCGAGAGTTCGAGGTCTCCCGCGCCGGCGTTGTCGAGCGCATGTGCGACGCGCGAGGCTTTCGGGATGGCCAGCACAGAGGGTCGCCGTGTGAGGAAGGCGAGCGCGACCTGCCGGGCCGAGGCGCCGATCTCGGCCGCGACCGCGGCCAGCGCCGCGCCCGCCTGCGACGAAGAATTTGGAAAGTCGCCGCTGCCGAAGGGGCTGTAGGCCACGACGGCGACGCCGTGCTTCTCGCACCATGGCAGCACGCCGTGTTCGATGGCGCGCTCCTCGAGATGATAGAGCACCTGGTTGCAGGCGATCCGGCCCTCGCCTGCGATCGCGACCGCCTCCTCGAGATCACGGACGTCGAAGTTGCTGACGCCCCAGGACAGGATCTTGCCGTCCGCGACCAGCGTCTCGAAGGCCTCGATCGTCTCCGCCAGCGGGACCGAGCCGCGCCAGTGCAGCAAATAGCAGTCCAGCCTGTCCGTCTTCAGGCGCTTCAGGCTGCGCTCGCAGGCGGCGATCGTCCGGGCCTTGCCGGCGTTCTGCGGCAGCACCTTGGAGACCAGAAAAGTCTCGTTGCGGCGCGCGCCCAGCGCCTCCGCGACGAGCGGCTCGGCTTCGCCATACATCTCCGCGGTGTCGACATGCGTCATGCCGGCGTCGAGGCCCTTCCGCAGCGCCTCGATCGCGCCGGCGCGCGAGGCGTCGTCGAGCCGCCACGTCCCCTGGCCGATCGCCGCGACCTGCGGTCCGCCGGCGCCGAAGGCTGTCATGCGCATGAACGAGCTCTCCTGTTGCGACCGTCGCCCGCGCGTCGTCGCAGGCTCGCGAGAGCCCATATGTCGGAGCGCTCCGGAAAGTCAGGCCCCGGCGGCGTCGAATTCGGCGAGCGCGCGCTCGAAGCGGTCGAGGTTCTCGGCGGTGTAGGCGCGGTAGTCGAAGTCAATCTTCGACTCGACCTCCGAGACCATGCTCCAGAGGCTCTCGCGCAGCAGCGAGGCGACGATCATGGCCTGCAGCCTGCGCCGCAGGCGATCGTCCGGAGGCGCGCCGAAATAGGCCGCCAGCATGCGGTCGCGCTCGTCGGCGTCGAAGGAGTTGTTCGAGGCGAGCCCGCCGAGATCGAACAGCGGCGTGTTGAAGCCGGCGTAATCCCAGTCGATCAGCCAGAGCCGGCGGCCGTCGTCCAGAAAGTTTCCCGGCAAAAGATCATTGTGCGCGAATACGATATCGGTCGGGCCGAGCTCCGCCTCCAGCCGCTCGGCGACGTCGGACAGGCGCGGAAGGTCGCTCGCGAGGCGATGGCCGTGACGCTCCAGCGCGTGCAGATAGTTGCGCAGGATGTGGAACGTCCAGAAGCCGAGCGCTGGGCCGGCGAGATGTTTCGTCACCTCGCGATGGGCGCGGGCGACGAGCTCGACGACGCGGTCGAGATCGGCGCGCACGTCCGCCTCGCCGAATGTCCTGCCCTCGATGAAGTCGATGACGATCAGCCCCGGCTCGAAATGGCGGAGCGCCGGCGAGACGCCCGCCGCCTGCGCCGCCATGGCGGCGGCGCGCTCGTTGAAGCGCATCACGTTGTGGACCGGGATGTCCTCGCCGAGCCGCACCACGTACTTTCGCGGGCCGTCCTCGACGAGGAAGTTGCTGTTGGTGATGCCGCCGGCGAGCGGCTGCGGATCGACCTTCCCCGACCAGAAGGCGAGGCCCCGGATTCGGTCGATCGCGTGGCTCATTGCGGCGGACCCCGCCGGGCCTTCATCCCCGCCGCCGCGGCCGATACCAGCCGGTCGGCGATCATGCCGATGAAGGCGACCGCGATCCCTGCGACCACCCCGCGCCCGACGTCGGCCTTGGCGAGCGCCGAATAGGTCTCCTGGCCAAGATCGCGCGTGCCGACCAGCGCCGTGATCACGAGCATCGAGAGCGCGAGCAAAATCGTCTGGTTGATCCCGAGCAGGATTTCCGGCGTCGCCAGCGGCAGGCGGATGCGCGTCAGGATTTGGCGACGCGTGCAGCCGGTCATGACGCCCGCCTCGATCAACTCGGGCGCGATGCGCGAGACGCCGTGCGCAGTGTAGCGGATCGCCGGAGCGACCGCGTAGAGCACGATCGCGATCAGCGCCGTGAAGTCGCCGACGCGGAACAGCATGACGATCGGTATGAGATACACGAAGGTCGGCAGGGTCTGCAGCGTGTCGATCACGATCTCCACCGTCCTCCAGAGCCTCGGCCGCCCCGCGGCGACGATCCCGATCGACACGCCGATCAGCGCCGCGATCACCACGGCGACGCCGCAGAGGTAGACCGTGATCATGGTCGCGGGCCAAAGGCCGACGAGCGCCGGGAACGCCGCCATTAGTCCGACCGTCAGCGCGAGCCGCCAGCCGCCGAGGCGGAAGCCGATCGCGGTCACGAGGAACACCACCCACGGCCAGGGCAGCGCCAGCATGAAGCGCTTCACCGGCACGAGGATGTTCAGCAGCACGGCGGTCCGGATCGCCTCGAGCGTCGAGAAGAAGGTGACGTTGATCCAGCTGACGAACTGTCCCCAGTAGGGCGCCGTCGAGAGCTTCCACGCCTCGGGATAGGGCGCGATTGCAGGAAAAAGCGCGGTCAAGAGCCAGAACGCCACGGCGATCGCCAGCGCGCTGGAGACGAACGCCTTCCGCCGGCGCGCCGCGTCTTCGGCCTCGACTGCTCCGGCGCGCAATGCGAGCGCCTGAGCGAAGCGATCGAGCAGGATCGCGAGCACGGTGATCGCGATCCCGGCCTCCAGCCCCTTGCCGATGTTGAGCGACCTCAGCGCCGTCAGCACGTCCCAGCCGAGGCCGCCGGCGCCGATCATCGAGGCGATGATGACGACGTTGAGCGAGAGCATGATGACCTGGTTGACGCCGACCATCAGCGCCGGCAGGGCCGTCGGCACGAGCATCTTCCAGGTGATCTGGCGGCGCGTGCAGCCGGTCATCCGGCCGAGCGCCTCGATCTCCTCCGGCACCGCCCGGATGGCGAGGATCGTGACGCGCACCATCGGCGGCAGCGCGTAGATCACGGTCGCGACCATTGCCGAGACCGGCCCGAAGCCGAACAGGATCAGCATCGGCAGCAGATAGGCGAAGACCGGCATGGTCTGCGCGATGTCGAGGAACGGCGCTGCCGCGCGCTCCAGCCAGCGCCAGCGGACGCAGGCGAGGCCGATGAGGAGCCCGCCGATCGAGCCGAGCACGGACGAGACCAGCACCGAGGCGAGCGTCACCATCGCGCTCGTCCACTGGCCGAAGACGGCGAGATAGAGCAGCCCGGCCGCCATCCCGAGCGCGAGCCGCCGGCCGCCGACGGCGTATCCGGCCGCGGTCGCGGCGATCACCATTGAAAACCACGGAATCGCCGGGAACACCGTGACGGCGTCCGAGCCCTGCCCGCGCACGAAGCCGGTCGCGAACACGGCCCTGGCGAGCGACAGCGGCTGGTCGAGCAGCCAGGAGATCGCGCGTGTCAGGTCGCGCACGGTGAACAGGCCGAAGCTGGCGCTGTCCATCAGCCACTTGGTGAAGCTCGAGATCCAGGCCGCGAAGGGCAGCTGCCACGCCGCCGGGTATTTCCTGGCCCAGGCCGGCAGCGCCTCCGCCGGCAGCATGACGATGGCCGCGGTGACGATCGCGGCGAGGATCCAGAAGACGTGAGCGGGATCGATCGACCTCGCCGGCGCAGCCGGTTCCGCCGCCGCGATGCTCACCGGGCCGCCTTCAGCTCGCGGCCGACGAGCACGTCGATCATCGCGAGGCGGTCGATCGCGCCGATGACCTTGTCGTCCTCGACCACCGCAAAGGGCTTTTGCGAGGCCTCGACGTCATGCGCGAAGGCGGCGATCCGCGCCCCGGCCGGCACATGGCCCGCAAAGTCCTCCCCGTCGGCGGGGCGCATCACCGAGCGGGCGGTTAGGATTTTGGCCCGCGGCGCCTCGCGGGTGAAGGAGCGGACGTAGTCGGTCGCCGGCGCGAGCACGAGCTCCTCGGCTGTCCCGATCTGCTCGATGCGGCCGTCCTTCATGATGGCGACGCGGTCGGCGAGCCGCACCGCCTCGTCGAAGTCGTGGGTGATGAAGACGATCGTCTTCTTCAGCATCCCCTGCAGCCGCAGCACCTCGTCCTGCATCTCGCGCCGGATCAGAGGATCGAGCGCCGAGAACGGCTCGTCGAGGAACCAGACGTCCGGCCCGACGGCGAGCGAGCGGGCGATGCCGACGCGCTGCTGCTGGCCGCCGGAGAGCTCGCGCGGAAAACGCCCCTCCCGGCCGCCGAGGCCGACCAGCGCGATCATCTCGCGCGCCCGCTTGTCCCGCTCGGCCTTCGGACGCCCCTGGATACCGAGCGGGAAGGCGACGTTGCCGAGGACGGTGAGATGCGGCAGCAGGGCGAAGTTCTGGAACACCATGCCCATCTGCAGCCGGCGGATCTGGATCAGCTCGCGCTCGCTGATCTTGGAGAGGTCCCGGCCCTCGAACAGCACCTCGCCGGCGGTCGGTTCGATCAGGCCGGACAGGCACCGCACCAGCGTCGACTTGCCGGAGCCCGACAGCCCCATGATGACGAAGGTCTCGCCGCGGAAGATCTCGAGGTCGACGTCGCGCACGGCGGCGGTCACGCCGTCGGCGGCGAGGCGTTCCGGATCGGCCGAGAGGCGGCCGTTCTTCACAAAGCGGGCGAGACCGGAGCCGTAGAGCTTGGCGACGCCCCTGCAGGCGAGGACCGGCCCGCTCATCTCGTGAAGCGCTCCCGAGCGGGCCGGATCGCGGATCGTCTCCGCCGGATCACTGCTTGACCCAGGGCCTCCAGATCGCCTCGTTGCTGTTCACCCATTCGGCCGCGACGTCCTCGACCTTCTGTCCGTCGATGTCGACCTTAGCGGCGAGCTCGCCGATCGTCTTGTTGTCGTTCTTGTAGGCCTTCACGATCTCGTACGCGCCCGGCCACTTCTTCTTCATGCCGGACCACGCCGCCTTGAAGATGTCGCCGCGGGGCTTCGCGCAATCGTATTTGGCGTCCTTGTTCGAGCCCCAGGCGGGATCCTCGTAGCAGGCCTTCTCGAACTTCGGAAACTCGACGAACTCGCCCTTGTACTTGATGGGCGCCCAGTGCGGCACGTAGATCCACAGGATGATCGGGGCCTTGCGCTCGTAGGCGCTCTTGAGCTCGGCGAACATCGCGGCGTCCGTGCCGGCGTGGACGACCTCGAAGGGCAGATCGAGCGCCTGGATGCGCTCCTCGTCATAGCCGCCCCAGGTCACCGGGCCGCCGAGATAGCGGCCCTTCGGCGCCGTCTCGGGCGTCGAGAACGCCTCGCCGCACTTTTTCAGCGCCTCCCAGTTGGGAAGCCCGGGGCACTTCTCCTTCATGTACTCCGGGTACCACCAGTCCTCGCGGGCCTGCATGCCCGAGCCGCCGAGGTCCTCGACATTGCCGGTCGCGACCGCGGCGTCCAGCGCCTCCTGGGCGGTGGTCGCCCAGACTTCGGGCGCGAAGGTCAGGTCGCCGGTGCCCATGCCTGCGAACTGGGCGAGGTAGTCGGCCGGGACGTATTCGACATTGTAGCCGGCCTTTTTGAGGATCTCGCCGACGATGTGGGCGCTGATCAGCTCGCCGGTCCAGTCGTTCAGCGTGATCTTGATCGGGTCCTTGGACTCCGGCGCCGCGCGCGCCGGGCCGGACGGCGCGGTCAAAGCGAGAATGCTGCAGGCGCATGCGATCGCGAGACTTGAGAGAGCCGTCCGCATTGCTTCCTCCCGGAATGCGGGACGCTGCCCGCGCTGAACCGAAACTCCACGCCGATGTTGGTTCTATATTGCTTTGCGAGGATATTCTCGTGCTTTTTTGTGGCGTTCACTGCTCATTGACGAGGCAGATCGTGGTCCTCGCCCGGTTGCGCGCGACTGCCGCCCCTACGCCAGCACCCGCTCCATTTCGGGGTCGTAGAGCGCCGCCAGGTGAACCTTGGCAGGAACGCGGACCGTCGCGACGTCGAGTTCGTAGTCTCCCGACAGCACGAAGTCCTCGTCCAGCCCCTCGGGCCGCCGAACGTAACCGTAGCCGATCGGCTTGCCGATGGAATGGCCAAAGCCGCCGGAGCTCAGCCAGCCGACGCGTTCGCCGTTCCGATAGATCGTCTCGCGGCCGAGCAGCACGACGTCCGGATCGTCGACCGAAAACCCCGCCAGACGCTTTCGGAGCGGCTCGCCCCGCCGGGCGAGCAGCGCGTCGCGACCGATGAAGGGGATGGCTTTGTCCAGCTTGACCGCCCATCCGATCCCGGACTCGAACGGGGTGTGGTCCGGGCCGACGTCGGAGCCGGAGGCCCAGTAGGCCTTTTCGAGCCGCAGCGTCTCGATCGCGCGGTAGCCGGCGTCGGCGATCCCGAACTCGGCGCCCGCCTCCATAAGGGCTTCGTAGACGGTCGCCGCGAACTCGACCGGGATGTGGAGCTCCCACCCAAGCTCGCCGACGAAGGTCATGCGCAGAGCCGTGGCGGGGGCGCCGCCGACATTGATCGTGCGCACGGCGCCGAAGGGAAACGCCTCGTTCGAGATGTCGTCGGCGGTGATCTTTTCGAGAACGCGGCGCGCGTTCGGGCCCATGAGGGCGAGCACCGCGTAAGCCGAGGTGACGTCTGTCAGGTGGGCGTCCAGCCCTGAAGGCAGGTTCCGCCGCAGCCAGTCGAAGTCCCGGGTCGCGGCGCCGGTGCCGGAGATCAGGTAGTAGACGTTTTCGGACAGCCGGCAGGCGGTGACGTCGCATTCGACGCCGCCGCGCGGGTTGAGCAGTGGCGCGTAGACGATCGAGCCGGCCGGCCGCGCCATGTCGCCGGCGCTGACGAAGGACAGCGCCTCCTCGGCGTCCTTGCCCGTCAGCAGGAACTTGGCGAAGGACGTCTGGTCGAAGACGGTCACGAACTCCCGGGTCGCGCGATGCTCGCGAGCGACTGCGTCGGTCCAGTTCGGGCGGCCGAAGGTGTAGCGGTCCCTGGCCTCCTCGCTCCCGGAAGCGAACCAGTTCGGGCGCTCCCAGCCGAGCTTCTCGCCGAACACGGCCCCTTGCGCCTTCAGCCGGTCGTAGAGCGGCGAGCGGCGCAGCGGCCGGCCGCTGTCGTGTTCCTCGTGCGGCCAGGCGATCGAGTAGTGCTTGCCATAGGCCTCGAGCGTTCGCTCGCGCACCCAGCCGACGTCCTGATGGTTGCGGCCGAAGCGAAGGATGTCGACGGCCGAGAGGTCGTAAGGCGGGCGCCCGGCGGCGACCCACTCCGCCAGCGCCTTGCCCGCCCCGCCGCCCGACGCGATGCCGAAGGCGTTGAAGCCCGCCCCGACGAAGAAGCCCGTCAGTTCCGGCGCCTGGCCGAGGATGAAGTTGCCGTCCGGCGTGAAGCTTTCCGGCCCGTTGATCAGCTCCTTCACGCCCGCCGTTTCGAGCGCTGGCACACGGCCGAGCGCGAGCTCCATGATCTGCTGGAAATGGTCGAAGTTCGACTGGAGCAGCTGGAACTCGAAGTTCTTCGGAAAACCGTCGACCGCCCAGGGGATCGGGTTCGGCTCGTAGCCCCCCATCACGAGACCGCCCACCTCCTCCTTGTAGTAGGTCAGCCGGTCGGGATCGCGCAGCGTCGGCAGCGTCGAGGTGACGCCGGGGATCGGCTCGGTGATCATGTACTGGTGCTCGACCGAGACGAGCGGCACGTTCACCCCCGCCATCTTGCCGACCTCGCGCGCCCACTGGCCCGCGCAGTTGACGACGGTCTCGCAGGCGATCGGCCCCCGCGAGGTCTCGACGGTGACGACCCGGCCGTTCTGGACGACGAGGCCGGTCACCTCCGTGTCCTCGAAGATCTTAGCGCCCGCGTTGCGCGCGCCCTTGGCGAGCGAAGCCGTGATGTCGGAGGGGTTCGCCTGTCCGTCCGTCGGCAGGAAGGCGGCGCCGATCACGTCCGAGACGTCCATCAGCGGCCAAAAATCCTGCGCCTCCTTCGGCGACAGCAGATGCATCTCGAGGCCGAAGGAGCGCGCGGTCGTCGCCTGCCGCTTGACCTCGATCCAGCGCTGCTCGGTGCAGGCGAGGCGCAGGCCCCCGTTCATCTTCCAGCCGGTCGCGAGGCCGGTCTCCTGCTCCAGCGTCCGGTAGAGTTTTACGGACTCGCCGAGGAGCTGGGTGATGTTGGCGTTGGAGCGCAGCTGGCCGACGAGGCCGGCCGCGTGGAAGGTCGAGCCCGAGGTCAGCTTGTGCCGTTCGAGCAGGACGACGTCGGTCTTTCCGAGCCTTGCGAGGTGATAGGCGGTCGACGCGCCGATGATGCCGCCGCCGATGATGACGATCTCGGCCTGCGTTGGAAATTTCGCCATCGACATCCCCCGCTGGCAGCCGACCGACCTCCAATGTCGCGGCGCCGCAGCAATCTCCTCCCCCGCGTCGCCTGCGGTGTCAACGCAAAGCCACACAAATTGTTGTTTGTTGTGGAGAAGACAGTCGGCCGGACGCGGGATCCGTCAGGCCGCGACGGGCTCCGTATCGGACGTCAGCAGACGCACCCCTTCCTCCCGGCAGCGCTCGGCGAAACCGGCCGGCGGGCGGCCGTCGACGGCGACCGCGTCCACGGCCGAAAGCCCGCAGACCCTCACCGGCGCCTCTCGGCCGAACTTCGACAGGTCGGCGATCACCCAGGCTTCCTGCGCCTGCTCGATCGAGACGCGCGCGAACTCGGCCTCGTGGAGGTGGAAGTCGCCGAAATCTCCCGAAAGGGTGACGCCGCCGACGGAAACCAGGGCGTAGCGCACCTGGAACTGTCGGATGAAACCGATCGTCGCCGGCCCCAGCGCCGAGCCGTCCTCGCCAAGTTCGCCGCCGGCCAGGAACACGCGGTTGCCGTTGCGGCCCGCGAGGCGATGCGCGATCTCGACCGAGTGGGTGACGACCGTGAGCCGGGAATGGCCGGCGAGCGCGTCGGCGACGTAGGCCGAGGTCGTGCCGTTGTCGAGGATGAGGCTGTCGCCGTCCTGCACCCGGTCGCGGACGAGCGTCGCAACGGCGCGCTTGCCGATGCTGTTCACCTGCATCCGACGCTGGAACGGCGGCTCGTCGGTCGCCTCGGGCGCCATGATGCCGCCGTGGAACCTGAGCAGCGCGCCGCTTTCGATCAGCGGCTGGATGTTGCGCCGGATCGTCTCGGTCGAGACGGCCATCCGCGAGGCGAGCTCGGAAATGCTGTAGCTGCCGCGCGAGCGCACGATCTGCAGGATTTCGCTCTGGCGCTTCAGCGACATGGGGGGGTGCGCGGTCCTCGGGCGCCGAACGTCGCGTCGGCGCGGCATCTTAGGCCTAAATCTGACGCTCCGGCGACAGAAACCCACGTCCGGCAAGAGGATATGTGGAAATCCACGCAGCGGGGCGCATGCGGCCGCATCCCTTGAGGCCGCCCCGCCGTGGATGCGGACGGCCAAGAGCCTAGGTTCTCCCGGCGTCTGCCGGCCCTGAGCCGGCGCTCGGAGAACCATGTGCGGCGTCTCGCGACTGCCTTCCGGATGATCCTGGCCCTGCTGGCCGCAGGGGTCGGCCTGCTCATCGCGGCGAAGCCGGGCCTCGCGCCGACGCCGCAGGACACGCTCGTCGTCGGCCAGCTCGCCGAGCCGCGCGCGCTCGATCCGGCGACCGTGACCGGCGCCAACGACTTCCGCATCCTCGCCAACGTGTTCGAAGGGCTCACCCGGTTCCGGCGCGGCTCGCTCGAAGTCGGGGGCGCGCTGGCGGAGCGCTGGGAGATTCTGGACGGCGGCCGAACTTATATCTTCCACCTGCGCGACGGCGTACGCTTCCACGACGGGACCGCCTTCGACGCCGAGGCCGTCAAGTTCAACCTCGAGCGGCTGATCGACCCCAAGCACCCGGCCGCCGGCACGGGACCGTTCCCCTTCGCCTTCTTCTTCTCGGCCGTGAAACAGGTCGAGGTCGTCGACCCACTGACCGTGCGGCTGAGGCTGGACGAACCTTACGCGCCGCTGCTCGCGAACCTCGCCCATCCTTCCGGCTACATGGCCTCGCCCGCGGCGCTGACGAAGCTCGGCCGGGATTTCGGGCGCGCGCCGGTCGGGACCGGGCCGTTCCGCTTCGGACTGTGGGAGAGCGGTCGGCAGTTGCGCCTGATCGCCAACGAGGCCTATCGCGGCGGGGCGCCGAAATCGAAGGCGCTGGTATTTCGGCCCATCGTCGACCCCAACGCCCGCGCGAGCGAGATGCTGGCGGGCGGCCTCGACGTCATGGTCGAGCTCGCGCCCGACAGCGTCGCCGCGTTCCGCGACCGGAGCCGCTTCCGCATCCATGAGGCCGGCGGGCCGCATCTGTGGTTCCTGATCCTCAACACGCGCGAGGGGCCGCTCAAGGACGCGCGGGTGCGCCGGGCGCTCAATCTTGCCATCGACAAGCAGGCGATCGCCGACCACGTGCTGCAGGGCACGGCGACGGTTCCCGCCGGCCCCATCTCCGAGGCGTTCGGCCCGGCGAGCGATCCGGAAGTAAAAGCCTATCCGCACGATCCGGAAGCGGCGCGGCGGCTGATCCGGGAGGCGGGCGCGGAGGGCGCGACGCTGAAGCTGCTGGCCTCGGAAGGCGGCTCCGGCATGCTGGAGCCGATCGCGATGGCGACCGCGATCCAGTCCGACCTTGGCAAGGTGGGACTGAAGGTCGAGATCGAGACCTTCGAGTGGAACGCCTATCTCGCCCGCGTCAACGGCGGCCTCAAGGAGGCGGCTATGGCCGAGATGGCATGGATGACCACCGATCCGCACACGCTAGCCTCGCTCTCACTGATGGGCTCGGCGACGCCCGACAAGGGCGGCTTCAACGCCGGCTATTACGAGAACCCCGAGGTCGACCGGCTGCTCGACGAAGCCCGCGCCGAGCAGGATTCTGAGGCGCGCGCCGCGCTCTACCGGCGGATCGACCGCATCGTCCACGACGACGCGCCTTGGGCGTTCGTCGCGACCTGGCGGCAGAGCGCGGTCACGAGCGCGGCGGTGAGCGGCTTCGAGCTGCAGCCGTCTTTCCTCATGGATCTCAGCGGCGTCTCGAAGGCTCCCGCGCTGTGACGGCCTATGCGCTTCGTCGTCTGCTGCTCGCCGTTCCGGTGCTGTTCGGCGTCTCGGTGCTGGTGTTCCTGGTGGTCTCGCTGATCCCCGGCGACCCCGCTCTCGCCATCCTCGGGACCTTCGCGACGCCCGAGAACGTCGCGAAGCTGAACGCTGAGCTCGGGCTCGACCGGCCGCTGCCAGTCCGGTTCGTCATGTGGCTGAAGGGCGTGCTGACGGGCGACCTCGGACGCTCCTACGCGCTAGACCGGCCGGTCGCCGAGGAGGTGATGGACCGTCTCGGCCCGACGCTGATCCTCGCCTCCGCGGCGCTGGGCTTGAGCGTCTTCTTCGGGATCGCGGCGGGCGTCGTCTCGGCGGTGCGTCAGAACACCCGGCTCGACGGCGCGATCCGCCTCCTGCTGCTCGTCGGCGTGTCGACCCCGTCCTTCTTCCTCGGCATCATGCTGATCCAGGCGCTCTCCGCGCGGCTCGGCCTGTTTCCGACCGGCGGAATGACGTCGTTGTTCGGGTCGGGCGGCCTCGCCGACCTAGCGCATCATCTCGTCCTGCCGGCGGTCACCCTCGCCGTGGTCGCGACCGCGATCGTCGGGCGGATCGCCCGCGCCTCGATGCTCGAGGTGCTGCGGCAGGACTTCATCCGCACCGCCCGGGCGAAGGGTCTGACCGAGGAGAGGGTGATCGGCGTCCACGCGCTGAAGTCGGCTTTGGTCGCGGTCGTCCCTGTCATCGGGCTGCAGGCCGGCTACGTGCTCGGCGGCGCGGTCTATGTCGAGACCGTGTTCCAGTGGCCGGGCGTCGGGCGGATGCTGGTCGAGGCGATCGGCCGGCGCGACATCCTGCTCGCGCAGGGCGGCGTGCTCGCAATCGCCGCGCTCTACGTGCTGGTCAACATCGCGACCGACCTCGTCCAGGCGGCGCTCGATCCGAGGATCAGGCGGTGACCGCGCGAGGGCTGCTCCGCCAGCCGCTGGCGGCGACCGGACTCGCCGTCGTCGCGACGCTTGTCCTGCTCGCGCTCGCCGCGCCCCTGTTGCCGCTGCCGGACCCGGATCTTGCCGAACCCGCGCGACGGCTGCAGCCTCCGCTGTCCGGCTTCGGCGCGCTCGGGACGGACCAGCTCGGCCGCGACGTGCTCTCGCGGCTCGTCTGGGGCCTTCGAGTCAGCCTCGCGGTCGGCGCGGCGGCGACGCTCGCCGCGACCGTCGTCGGGTCGGCCATTGGGCTTGTCGCGGCGTTCTACGGCCGTTGGGTCGACGGCGTGATGATGCGCGCGATCGACGTGCTGATGGCCTTTCCCTACCTGCTGCTCGCCCTTGCAGTGGTGGCGGCGCTGGGACCCGGACTGGCCAACGCGGCGATCGCGATCGCCGTCGCCAACGTGCCGTTCTTCGCCCGCGCGGTGCGCGGCGCCGCGCTCGGCGTCGTCGGCCGCGACTATGTCGACGCCGCCCGCATTGCAGGCCTGTCGGACCGGAGCATCCTCGTCACGGAGATCCTGCCCAACGTGCTGCCGCTGATCGTCGTGACCGCGGCGACGACGATCGGCTGGATGATCCTCGAGACCGCCGGCCTGTCCTTCCTCGGCCTTGGCGCGCAGCCGCCGCAGTCGGACCTCGGCTCGATGCTGGCGGACGGACGCAAGGCGCTGACCACGGCGCCTCATGTCGCGGCCGCGCCGGGGCTTGCGATTTTTCTGCTCGCGGTCGGCCTCAACCTGCTGGGAGACGGACTGCGCGACCTGCTCGACCCGCGTCTCGACGCAGGGCGGGGCGGCGCGCCCGCCGCGGCGACGGACGTCGAGCGAGGCGACGCACGCGAGGCGGAACAGAGTGGGGAGGGGGCGCTCGTCGTCGCCGGCCTGACCACCGCCTTCGACACGCCGTCCGGGCGGCATGCGGCCGTGCGCGACGTCTCCTTCGCGCTGCCGCGCGGCGGCTCGCTCGGGATCATGGGCGAGTCCGGTTCGGGCAAGTCGGTGACGGCGCTGTCGATCTGCCGCCTCGCGGCTTCCCCGCCAGGCGTGATCGTCGATGGCGTCGTCTCGCTTGCCGGGGAAGACGTCCTCGCCGCGCCGGTGGAGCGCCTGCGCGAGATCCGAGGCGCGCGCGTGGCCTATGTCTTTCAGGACCCGTCCACCACGCTGAACCCGCTGATGCCGGTCGGCCGGCAGATCGCCGAGGCGGTCTCGGCGCATGGCGCGGCGCGCCGCGCGGAGACGGTCGACGAGGCGAGGCGGCTGATCGAAGCGGTCGAGCTACCCGATCCCGATCGCATCGCCTCCGCCTATCCGCACGAACTCTCCGGCGGCCAGCGCCAGCGCGTCGGCATCGCCATGGCGCTGGCCGGCGAGCCCGATGTGCTGATCGCCGACGAGCCCACCACCGCGCTCGACGCCACCACGCAGGCGACCGTGCTGCGGCTCTTCTCCGACCTGCGGTCGCGGCTTGGGGCGAGCCTCGTCTTCGTCAGCCACGACGTCTCGGTGATCGAGGCGATGTGCGAACGCGTGGCGGTGATGTACGCCGGCGAGATCGTGGAGGAGGGGCCGACCGCCGCCGTGCTGTCCGAGCCGCGCCACCCCTATACGGCGCGGCTCGTGGCGTGCACGCCGCGGCTTGGCGAGCCCGACCGCGCGCTTGACCCGATCGAGGGCGCGCCGCCGCCGATCGACGGCCGGCCGAAGGGCTGCGCCTTCGCGCCGCGTTGCCGGCTTGCGATCGACCCCTGCCGCGCGGCGCCGATCCGGCTCGAGCCGGTCGCGGACGACCGCGCGGCGCGCTGCATCCGCTGGGAGGACGTTTCCCTTGGCCGCGCCTGAAACCGTGCTGGAAGCGAGCGGCCTCACGAAGCGCTTCGGCGGCGGGTTTTTCGCGCGTCGCGACCCGCTGACCGCCGTGGACGCCGTGTCGCTGAACGTGCGGCGCGGAGAAACGCTCGGGATCGTCGGGGAATCCGGATCGGGCAAGTCGACGCTCGCTCGCATGCTCGTCGGGCTGATCCGGCCGACGAGCGGCGCGATCGCGCTCGACGGACGAGACGTCGATCCCGCCTCCGCCGCTGGGCGGGCCGCGCTTCGGCGACGCGCGCAGTTCGTGTTCCAGGATTCCGCCAGCGCCTTCAACCCGCGCCGCACGATCGGGGCGAGCCTCTCTGCGCCGTTAATCGGGCTGACAAGGATGACTGCGAGGGAGCGCGAGCCCCGCGTCGCCGAATTGCTGGAGCAAGTGGGCCTGCGAGCGGAGCACGCCGGGCGCTATCCGCACGCCTTCTCCGGTGGCCAGCTGCAGCGCGCCGGCGTCGCGCGGGCGCTCGCGGCGGAACCCGAAATCGTCGTGCTGGACGAGCCCGTGTCGGCGCTCGACGTCTCGGTGCAGGCCCAGATACTGGCGCTGCTGCGGCGGCTGAAGGACGAGCGCGGGCTGACGATGGTGTTCGTCAGCCACGACCTCGCGGTGGCCGAGGCGCTCTGCGACCGCGTCGCGGTGATGCGGCGCGGCCGGATCGTCGAGGAGGGGGCGGCGCGGGAGGTCATTGGACGGCCGCGCGACGATTACGTCCGCGCCTTGGTCGCCGCCGCGAGGGATCCGGCGGGACGCCTTGCCGCAGATACCCCTGTGGGGTAAATGTCACGGCATGCAAAGCTCCACCAAGGCCTCCTGCGGTAAACGTCTGAGCCGGATCGAGGGTCAGGTCCGCGGCATCTCGCGCATGCTCGACGAGGACCGCTACTGCATCGACGTCGTGACGCAGATCTCCGCCGTCCGGGCCGCGCTGAAGCGGGTCGAGGAGGAGATCCTGAAGGACCATGTCGGCCACTGCGTCGAGCACGCGATCCTGTCGGGCGACAAGGACCAGCAGCGCCAGAAGGTGGCCGAGCTGGTCGATGTCCTGGGAAGGGTGCGCGGCTGACGTCCGCGCTCTTCTTCCGGAACCCGTAAGTCCTGTATCCGGCGCCCCGCCTAGGTTCTGAACTCATAAAGTTTGCGTGGCGCGCTGGTGGCTGATTCAAGGTCTGGGGAGGATCTTGGATGGCGCGCTACGATCTCAGCGAAGCGGAGTGGCGGCTGATCGAGCCGCTGCTTCCGA
>JADBEO010000036.1 GCA_031316315.1 Chelatococcus sambhunathii | reverse complement strand
CTGGGCCGCACCCCACCCTGCCCTCCCCTGTCCCAGGGGAGGGATGAGCCAGCCATGGAAGCGAACGAAAAAGCGTCGGTCGCCAAGGTCCCCTCGCCCGACATCGGCGCCGCCCTCAAGGACGCTGCGATCGCCGCGCTGATCACGCTCGGCCTCGCCGCGCCGATCATGGGCCTCGTCACGGTCCAGTCGCTCGGCAAGGTGCAGCTCGAACCGCATTGGATGCGGGTCGTCCTCGCGGTCGCGGTCGTCTTCGTCGGCCGCCTCGTCCTCAATCTCACGCTCTGGGCGCCGAAGGCGGGCAAGTCCGCGCCGCTGATCACCCCGCAAGTCGAGGCGCAGCTCAAGACCGTGACGCGCTATGCCGCGCCGGTCGCGCTCGCCGTCGCGGTGCTGCTGCCGTTCGTTCCCGGGGTCGAACGCACCACGATCGATCTCGCGACGCTGGTGCTGATCTACGTGATGCTCGGCTGGGGGTTGAACATCGTGGTCGGACTGGCGGGGCTGCTCGACCTCGGCTACGTCGCCTTCTACGCCGTCGGCGCCTATTCCTACGCGCTGCTGTCGACCCAGTTCGGCATCTCGTTCTGGCTCTGCCTGCCGCTCGCCGGCATTCTAGCCGCGCTCTGGGGCGTGATGCTCGGCTTCCCCGTGCTCAGGCTCCGGGGCGACTATCTCGCGATCGTCACCCTCGCCTTCGGCGAGATCATCCGGATCGTGCTGCTCAACTGGCAATGGGTGACAGGCGGGCCGAACGGCATCCCGAACATCCCGAAGCCCACCTTCTTCGGCATCGATTTCACCGCCGGCCCCGGCGGCTTCGCGGACACGTTCGGGCTCACCCCGTCCGGCGTCCACCGCATCATCTTCATGTATTATCTGATCCTCGCGCTCGCGCTGTTCACCAACTACGTGGTGCTGCGCCTGCGCCGGCTTCCGATCGGCCGCGCCTGGGAGGCGCTGCGCGAGGACGAGATCGCCTGCCGCTCGCTTGGGGTGAACACGGTCAACACCAAGCTCACCGCGTTTGCGCTCGGCGCCATGTTCGCGGGCTTCGCAGGCTCGTTCTTCGCGACCCGCCAGAGCCTCGTCAGCCCGGAAAGCTTCACCTTCATCGAGAGCGCGCTGATCCTCGCCATCGTCGTGCTCGGCGGCATGGGCTCGCAGTTCGGCGTCGCGCTCGCCGCTTTGCTGATGATCGGCGGCTTCGAGCTGTTCCGCGAGTTCGAGGACTACCGGATGATGGTCTTCGGCGTGGTGATGGTGCTGATCATGGTCTGGCGGCCGCGCGGCATCGTCTCGTCCCGAAGCCCGTCGGTCTTTCTGAAGGAGCGGAAAGCGATCTCCGGTTCGCTCGTGCAGGAGGGCCACGGGTGACGACGCCGCCGGTCGACGCCCCGAAGCTTCCCGAGGACGTGCTGATCCGCGTCGAGCGGCTGACCATGCGCTTCGGCGGGCTGGTCGCCGTCGACGACGTCTCCTTCGACGTCCGCCCCGGCGACGTCACGGCGCTCATCGGCCCAAACGGCGCCGGAAAGACCACCGTCTTCAACTGCATCACCGGCTTCTACAAGCCGACGGTCGGGCGCATCGCGCTCCGCAAATCGGAAAACGAGACCTGGCTGCTGGAGCGGCTGCGCGACCACCAGATCTCGCGCCGCGCCGGGGTCGCCCGCACGTTCCAGAACATCCGCCTGTTCGGCGGCATGACGGTGCTCGAGAACCTGCTCGTCGCACAGCACGCGCCGCTGATGCAGGCCTCCGGCATGACGGTGCTCGGCCTGCTCGGGACCGGCGGCTACCGCAAGGCCGAGACCGACGCCATCGACAAGGCGAAGGCCTGGCTCGAGCGCATCGATCTGATCGACCGCGCCGACGATCCCGCCGCGGACCTGCCCTACGGCGATCAGCGGCGCCTGGAGATCGCCCGCGCCATGTGCACCGATCCCGTCGTGCTCTGCCTCGACGAGCCGGCGGCCGGCCTCAACCCGCGCGAAAGCGCGGACCTCGCCGCCCTGCTCCGCTCGATCCGCACCGACGACGGCGTCGCGGTCCTGCTGATCGAGCACGATATGAGCGTCGTGATGGAGATCTCCGACCACGTCGTCGTGCTCGACTACGGCAAGAAGATTTCGGACGGCACGCCCGAGGCGGTGCGCGACGACCCGAAGGTCGTCGCCGCCTATCTCGGCGTCGAGGACGAGGAGGTCGCGGCGGTCGAGCGCGAGATCGAGGAGACCGGAGCGTGAGCGCCCCCCTCCTCCAGCTTCGCGGCGTCACCGCCTATTACGGAGCGATCGCGGCGCTCAAAGGCGTCGACGTCGACGTCAACGCCGGCGAGATCGTCACGCTGATCGGCGCCAACGGCGCCGGCAAGTCGACGCTAATGATGACGATTTTCGGCGCGCCGCAGGCCCGCGACGGCTCGATCGTTTATGACAGGCGGGACATCACCCGCATGCCGACGCACGAGATCGCGCGGCTGAAGATCGCGCAATCTCCGGAAGGACGAAGAATCTTCGGGCGCATGAGCGTGCTGGAGAATCTTAAGATGGGCGCGGCCGTCACCGGGTTCGCCCACTACGAGGAGGACCTCGCGCGCGTCTTCTCGATCTTCCCGCGGCTGAAGGAACGCGCGAACCAGCGCGGCGGGACGCTGTCGGGCGGCGAACAGCAGATGCTCGCCATCGCCCGCGCGCTGATGAGCCGCCCGCGCCTGCTGCTGCTCGACGAGCCCTCGCTCGGCCTCGCGCCGCTCGTCGCCAAGCAGATCTTCTCCGTGGTCGCCGACCTCAATCGGGACGAGGGTCTTACGGTCTTCCTTGTCGAGCAGAACGCCTATCACGCGCTGAAGCTCGCCCATCGCGGCTACGTCATGGTCAACGGCAAGATCACCCTGTCCGGCGAGGGCCGCGAGCTTCTGGAACGCCCCGAAGTGCGCGCCGCCTATCTCGAGGGAGGGCGCTGAGGTGAGATCGACGGCGCCGGGCAGGTGGCGCGACGTCCCCCGGATCCCTCCCCTCTCTGAGGGGAGGGTAGGGTGGGGAGCGCCGGGCATGGAACTCGACGCCCAAGGGAAGCGCTCGATTCTGAACGATCCCCACCCTGCCCTCCCCTTTGCAAGGGGAGGGATAAGAGACGTCGCGCGTCTTCGCGAAACGGCGGATCGGAGACGGTGATGGAAGCCATCCACTCGCTCTACGAGACGTTGAACGCGATCGGCCATGGCACGATCTGGGAGATCTCGCTCGGCGAGTTCCTGCTGGCGACGCTGATCCTCGGCTGCGGCGCGGCCTGGCTCGCGGGGCGCGCCGTCGCCAGCGCCTGGGAGCCGCTGTGGAAGTCGGCGGTCTGGATGATCCCGCTCGCCTTCGCCGTGCGCTTCATCCACTACGCGCTGTTTTCCGGCACGCTCCAGCTCAACCCGACAGGCGCGGCGGCGCCGGCGTTCTGGACGACGGTCCACTACGCTCTGGTCGACCTCGTGTTCCTGGTCGTGTTCGCCCTTCTCGGGCACCGGCGCACGCTGACGAAAATGATGACGCGGCAATACGCCTGGCTCTACGAGACCGCCGGCCCGTTCGCCTGGAAGGCGCGCGGCCGGGCCTGACCGGCCGCCGGCCGCTCAAGAGGCGTCGCGAAGCGCGCGCTGAGCGTTTGCACGAGCGGGAATCAGGCGCCACGATGGCGTCCGGAGCGGCGGACGCATCCGCACTTTACGGGACCTGAAGGGGAACTTCGAACATGAACAAGTTCATCGCAGGCGTGGCGGCCCTCGCGGTCGTGGCCGGCGTCGCCGCCTGCTCGGAGAAGGGGGGCAACGAGATCGTCGTCGGCATCGCCGGCCCGATGACCGGCGAGAACGCCGTGTTCGGCGGCCAGATCCGCGCCGGCGTCGAGCAGGCGATCGAGGACATCAACGCCGCCGGCGGGGTGAACGGCAAGAAGCTGGTCGCCAAGATCGGCGACGACGCCTGCGATCCCAAGCAGGCGGTCAACGTCGCTAACCAGATCGCGAGCGCCAAGGCCAAGGTCGTGATCGGCCACTACTGCTCGGGCTCGTCGATCCCGGCGTCGGCGGTCTACGCCGAGGAAGGCGTCGTCCAGCTCTCGCCGGCCTCGACCAACCCGGCCTACACCGACAACCGCCCGGCGGCCGGAACCACCTTCCGCGTCTGCGGCCGCGACGACCAGCAGGGCGGCATCGCCGGCAAGTACCTGCTCGAGAAGCAGGCCGGCAAGAAGGTCGCGATCGTCAACGACAAGTCGTCCTACGGGAAGGGCCTCGCCGACGAGACCCAGAAGACCTTCGAGGCCGGCGGCCAGAAGCCGGTCCTCGTCGAGTCGATCACCGCGGGCGAGAAGGACTATTCGGCGCTGATCTCCAAGATCAAGCAGTCGGGCGCCGAGGTCGTCTATTACGGCGGCTACTACCAGCAGGCTGGTCTGATCGTGCGCCAGATGCGCGAGCAGGGGGTCTCGGCCACGCTGATGGGCGGCGACGCGCTGCAGTCGAGCGAGTTCCTCGGCATCACCGGCAAGGGCGGCGAAGGCACGATGTTCACCTTCCCGCCGGACCAGCGCAAGCTCGCCTCCGCCGCCGACGTGGTCTCCAAGCTGAAGGCCAAGAAGATCGAGCCGGAAGGCTTCACGCTCTACAGCTACGCCGCGCTGCAGGTCTGGGCGGACGCCGCCAAGGCCGCGAAGTCCGAGGACGCCAAGGCGGTCGCGGCCGAGATCAACAAGCAGACCTTCAAGACCGTCGCCGGCGACTTCAAGTTCGACCAGAAGGGCGACCCGACCGTCGCCGGCTTCGTGTTCTTCGAGTTCAAGGACGGCGGCTACGTGCAGATGTGATCTGCGCTGGGGGCTTGGACAGCCACGAAGGCCCGCCGAGCGATCGGCGGGCCTTTTTTCATAAGCAAGAAATCAATTTAAAGTTGCATTATGGCGACAAATAATTATTGATTGTATATTGACATGGGCGCAACCGGCGGTGCGACGATGGAGGAAGCGGGCGGGCTCCGCAAGCGCGTGCTGGCCTTTGCGGCGGTGCTGGCGCTAATTGTCGGGGGCTTCGTGCTGGCGCGATGGGCCTCGCAGCCGAGCCTGGCGCCCGATAAGCCGGTGGCGCAGCAATGGATCGAGGCTGTCAGCCAATTCGGCCTCGAACCCGTTTATCCGCCGCAGGAAGATTTCGTCGTCGGCGACATCTTGGCATTCATCACCGCAGACCGAAAACGCTACGTCGAGGCGGATCCGCTGCCGCTCCGCGCCGTCAAACTCTGGAACGCCGATCTATCCGCCGAGCTGAAGGAAACATACTCGGCGACCTATCGATTTCCCGCAACATCCGAGCGCCCTGCAAACGAGAAATCCATCTGGAAACAACCGGCGCGCGAGAGCGCCTCGATATTCGAAACGCCATTCGAGCGGCGCGACATGCCGCTCGCGCTTCTGCCCGGCTTCACCATCGCGACCAAGCGCGCCGGCGACCTCGACGCGTCAGGACTTTCCGCGGTGGTCGGACTGAGGGCCTCCGGTGCCAAATCCGTGCAAGTCTCGGTCGAAGGCGTTGAAACTTACGGCGTTCCTGCGCTCTACGCCGAGGCGGCGCTGCTCAAGTTCTGCGGTAATGAACGATTCAAGAACGTCTGTACAGACAAGGGGATGCGGGCGCAGTTGTCGATGATCGTTGGATCCGACATTTGCGAGATGATGCCCGCCGGACCCAAGGGCAAGACGACTCCGCGCTTCAGTGTGGAACTTGGTCTGGTTGCACGCGTCTACCTCGCCCGCTCAGTCCAGACCTTCCTCGAGGACGGCTCATCGGTCACGCTCTCTGGCTCGTCAACCGGACAGGCGGCGCTCCCCAGCCCACCAAGCCCGCCTGCGCAGCTGGCGACACCTCCTGACGCCGCCGCTGAAAGCGCGCGAAAATCAGAGCAGACGATCATCGACGAAAAGCTTTCCGCACAGAGGGCCTCGATAACGCAGCGCGAAGCGACGACCGCGCCGGGCGTGCAGTCCGTCGTCCAGCGCGGCGATTCATCTCGGATCGCCATCAACCAGGTGCTGCAACGCCCTGTCGCGATCGGCTTCCGTAGCGTCAGGTACATCGCGAGACCGGTCGAGGGTCAGCTATGCGACCGCAAATGATGGCGCTCGCGGCGGCAGCCGCCTGTCAGCTGAGCGGTTCTGCTCTGGCCGCCTCAGCCGCCTCGCCGGGCTGGTTAAGCCTTGCGCCTCGGCTAATCGTCGATGTGCAGTGCAAGTGCCCGCCGGATGACTATGTTTGCGCGGCCGCTTGCGGCGGTTCAACCCCGGAAAGAGGCACCGAAGGTATCGGCGCTTCCACCGAGCCCAAAACGACGGGCGGAATTGGCTCCGGGATCGGCGCCGGCGGATTGGGCCTCAATCAGATACAGCGAACGTTCAAGTTCGACGATCTGAACTCCGCCGAACGCCGGAAAGAACTCGACTCAAAAGCGATGAGGAACTTCGGCGGGCCGATTAAATGATTTGTCCGGTCGCCCAATCCCTCACCCCAGTTTCTGCAGCGCCGGAAAGGTCTCCAGCAGCCAGAAGGACGCCGTCGCAGTCCAGCCGGTGAGGAAAGCTATCCCGGTCAGCACCAGCAGCCCTCCCATCACCTTCTCGACGGCGCCCAGATGGGCGCGGAAGCGCTTCAGGAAGGCGACGAAGGGTTTCATCGCGAGCGCCGCGATCAGGAACGGGACGCCGAGCCCGAGCGCATAAAGGGCGAGCAGCCCGGCGCCGCTCGCGACCGTCGCTTCCGAGGCCGCGACCGAGAGCACGGCCGCCAGCACCGGGCCGATGCAGGGCGTCCAGCCGAAGGCGAAGGCGAGGCCCATAACATAGGCGCCCCAGAGCCCGACCGGCTTCTGCACCTCGACCCGCGCCTCGCGCATCAGCAGCGGGA
Organism: Chelatococcus sambhunathii; assembly: GCA_031316315.1. Lineage (GTDB taxonomy): Bacteria > Pseudomonadota > Alphaproteobacteria > Rhizobiales > Methylopilaceae > Methylopila. The sequence continues at coordinate 34,741 of JADBEO010000036.1, read as the reverse complement.
TGCGGAAAAGTCCGAGGAAATGCAGCCCCATCACGATGATGGCGACGCCGGCGGCGCTCGCGAGCAGCGGGGCGTTGCGGAGCAGGATCGAGCCGATCGCGGAGGCGGTCGCGCCGAGCGCGACGAAGACGGTCGAGAAGCCTGCGACGAACAACGCGGCGGCCGCGAGCGTGCGCCCGGTCACCGCGCGCGGGGCGTCCTCGGCGGTCAGCTTGTCCAGCGTGGTGCCCGCGAGGAAGCAGAGATAGGGCGGCACCAGCGGCAGCACGCACGGGCTGAGAAAGGAGAGCGCGCCGGCGCCGAACACGGCAGGAAGGGTGACGGAGGAGACCATGGCGCCGCTCTACAGCGCGCCGCGGCGGGAGGGAAGCGACGGAGGCGTGAACCAGGACAGCGGGCGCCCTTGCCGCCCCCTCGCGCGGCGCGCTACAAGCCGCGCGACCCACGACATCCCGCGCCGACCGCGCGCCCAAGCCGCGAGCCCCTCTCCCATGGCCAACCGCGAATTCATCTATCACATGAGCGGCGTCTCCAAGGCGTTCGGCCCCAAGAAGACGCTCGACAACATCCACCTCTCCTTCTACCCGGACGCCAAGATCGGCATTCTGGGCGTCAACGGCTCGGGCAAGTCGACCCTGCTCAAGATCATGGCCGGGCGCGACAAGGAGTTCACCGGCGAGGCCTGGGCCGCCAAGGGCGCCAAAATCGGCTACCTGGAGCAGGAGCCTCAGCTCAACCCCGACAAGAACGTCCGCGAGAACGTCATGGAGGGCGTCGCCGAGAAGCAGGCGATCCTCGACAAGTACAACGAGCTCGCGATGAACTATTCCGAGGAGACCGCCGACGAGATGACGGAGCTCCAGGACAAGATCGAGGCGCTCGGTCTGTGGGATCTGGACTCCAAGGTCGAGCAGGCGATGAACGCGCTCGGCTGCCCGCCCGACGACTGGAGCGTCGACAAGCTCTCGGGCGGCGAGAAGCGCCGTGTCGCGCTCTGCAAGCTGCTGCTTTCCGAACCGGACCTGCTGCTGCTGGACGAGCCGACCAACCATCTCGACGCCGAGACGGTGAACTGGCTCGAGAACCATCTGAAGAACTTCCCCGGCGCGATCCTGATCGTCACCCACGACCGCTATTTCCTCGACAACGTCACGGGCTGGATCCTCGAGATCGACCGCGGCCGGGGCATCCCCTACGAGGGCAACTACTCCTCCTGGCTGGTGCAGAAGCAGAAGCGCATGGAGCAGGAGGGCCGCGTCGAGGAGGCGCTGCAGCGCACGCTCAAGCGTGAGCAGGAATGGATGGGCAACAGCCCGAAGGCGCGCCAGGCCAAGAACAAGGCCCGCATCCAGCGCTATGACGAGCTCGTCAAGCGCGCCTCCGAGCAGGGCCCGACGACTGCGCAGATCGTCATCCCGATCGCCGAGCGGCTCGGCTCCAACGTCGTGGACTTCGAGAACCTCAACAAAGGCTTCGGCGACAAGCTGCTGATCGAGGACCTGTCGTTCAAGCTGCCGCCCGGCGGCATCGTCGGCGTCATCGGTCCGAACGGCGCCGGCAAGACCACGCTGTTCCGCATGATCACCGGCCAGGACAAGCCGGACGGCGGCTCGATCAAGATCGGCGAGACGGTGCAGCTCGGCTATGTCGACCAGAGCCGCGACGCGCTCGACCCGAACAAGAACGTTTGGGAGGAGATCTCGGGCGGCACCGAGGTCATCCATCTCGGCAAGCGCGAGGTGAACTCCCGCGCCTATGTCGGCGCCTTCAACTTCAAGGGCGCGGCCCAGCAGAAGAAGGTCGGCGACCTTTCCGGCGGCGAGCGCAACCGCGTCCATCTCGCCAAGATGCTGAAGTCCGGCGCCAACGTCCTGCTGCTCGACGAGCCGACCAACGACCTCGACGTCGAGACCCTGCGCGCGCTGGAAGAGGCGCTGGAGGACTACGCCGGCTGCGCCGTCATCATCAGCCATGACCGCATGTTCCTCGACCGAGTCGCGACCCACATGCTCGCCTTCGAGGGCGACAGCCATGTCGAATGGTTCGAGGGCAACTTCCAGGACTACGAGGAAGACAAGAAGCGCCGCCTCGGCCCGGACGCGGTCGAGCCCAAGCGCATCAAGTACCGCCAGTTCACCAGATAAGGGCAGCGACGATCGCCGTGGCCAACGCGATGATGGAGATCCACCCCTATCGCGCGCACGACATGTGGGTATTCGACGATCCCGCCGTGGGGCTCGTGCAGGAACCGTTCGTGTTCGGCGTGCCGGAGATGATCGACCAGGCGACGAAGGCGATTCCCGACGCCGTAAACGGCTTCCGACTGCTATTCTCGGCCAAGCCGTTTCCGGGGTTCCAGCACGAGCTCGTCTGGGTGCGGGAGGAGTATGAAGGCAATTGGTACCGCTGGGCCGCGACCGGCGAGGAAGGCTGGTTGTGTCCGGCGCTGTTCAAATATTTCGAGACCGCGCCGAAATCGATCTACTGCCTGATGGAGCCCCGCGGCGTCGGGGAAGGATGACCCCGGCGGCGTTTTGTGCTAGCTAGGCTAGCTAGCCACGAGCGCTATCGAGGACGCCGGAATGAGCGTCACCAACATCCATCAAGCGAAGACCAACCTGTCGAAGCTGATCGAGGCGGCCGAGCGCGGCGAAGAGGTCATCATCGCGCGCAACGGCAAGCCCGTCGCCGCGATCGTCCCGATCGCTCCTCCCAACCTCGGGGAGCAGGACACGCCGGGCAAACGGATCGAAGGCATCTGGGCGGGCGAGGTCGGCGTCTCTGATCCCGACTGGTGGAAGAACGACGACGAGTTCATCGACCTCTTCTACGACGTCAGCAAATTCGAGAAGAATCCGGATGCTGCTTGATAGCAACGTTCTGATTTTCTGGACGACGCGATCGCCCATCCTGCCTCCGGGCGCCCGTTCGGCGATCCGCGAGGCGCCCTCCGTGTCGGTTAGCATGGCGACTGTTTGGGAGCTGGAGATCAAGAAGGGCATCGGCAAGCTGCACGACGTCCTCAACTGGGAGAAGATCTGGGGCAGCGGCGTCGCTTTGCTCGACATCGAGGTCGACGACGCGATCGTCGCAGGCTGGCTTCCCCTCCATCATCGCGACCCGTTCGACCGCATGATCATCGCCCAGGCGAAGCGGCGGGGCCTTCCGATCGTCACGCGCGACCGCGCCTTCGAGCATTACGGCGTGCCGGTGATCTGGGCATGAGCCTCAAGGAAGACTGGTCCGCGTCGACCTATCTGCGCTTCGAGGACGAGCGGACCCGGCCGGCCGCCGACCTGCTCGCCCGCGTGCCCCTGACGGAGGCGAAACGGGTCTTCGACCTCGGCTGCGGGCCAGGCAATTCGACCGAGCTTCTCAAGGCGCGCTTCCCCGGCGCCGAGATCGCCGGCGTCGACTCCTCGCCGGATATGCTCGCCTCTGCGCGCAAGCGGCTGCCCGACGTCGACTTCATCGAGGGCGACATCGCGACCTGGACGCCGGAGCGCGCTCCGGACGTCATCTTCGCCAACGCCGCGCTGCAGTGGCTCGGCGAGCACGAGACGCTGTTCCCCCGCCTGCTGAAGCTGCTCGCGCCCGGCGGCGCGCTGGCCGTCCAGATGCCGGACAATCTTTCGGAGCCCTCGCACGCGGCGATGCGCGAGGTCGCGCGCGACGGCGCGTGGGCGGAGCGGCTCGCTGGAAGCACGACAGCGCGCACCGAGATCCTGTCGGGCGAGGCCTATTTCGACCTGCTCGCGCCCTACGCGTCCCAGGTCGACGTCTGGCGCACGACCTATCTGCATCCGCTCGACGGCGCCGAAGCGATCGCGACATGGCTGAAGGCGACCGGGCTCAGGCCGTTCCTCGACCCGCTCGACGAGACCGAGCGCGAGCGGTTCCTGGCGCTCTACACCGAGCGGATCCGCGCCTTCTATCCCGAGCGCGCCACCGGCAAGGCTCTGCTGCGGTTTCCGAGACTGTTCATCGTCGCGCTCCGCAAATAACCTGAGCGCCATGACGCGCGAGCTGATCGATCAGATCGTCATCCATCCCGGCCGCCGCCTGACGGCCAAGCTCGTCGCGACGTTGAAGACGACGGAGCCGGACAGCTTCGAAACGACGGTCGTCGACCAACTCGATCTCACATTCGAGGGGCTCGCCGGCGACCGGCACGCCGGCTTCACCCGCCCCGCCGGTGGCCGCGAGCCCTGGTACCCTGGAGGCGTCGAGATCAAGTCCGGCCGACAGCTGTCCATCGTCTCGGCCGAAGAACTCTGGGAGATCGGCTACGCGCTCGGGCTCCCGCCGATCGAGGCGGGCTGGATGGGCGCCAACCTCGTGATCGAAGGCGCGCCCCGCCTGTCCTTCCTCTCAAGGGGAACGCGGATCTTCATGCCCTCCGGCGCCTCGGTGGTCGTGGAGAACCAGAACGCGCCCTGTCGGCACACCGGCCGCGCCATCGCCACGCGCACAGGCCGGCCGGGCGACGAGCTCTCGTTTCCCAGGATCTCCCGGCGGCTGCGCGGGCTTGTCGCGAGCGTCGAACGTCCGGGCGCGGCGGTCGCCGGCTCGGACGTCACGCTGCAGTTGCCGGAACAGTGGATATATTGAGAAGGCTTCCCGCCCGACCGGCGGGGCGCCGCTTCAGCCGTTGCCATGAGCGGCGGAAACATATAAAGACATCTTTATGTCTTTCTCCTTGCCCGAGGCCGGCGTCATCGCCTTCGAGCCCACGCTCGCCGCGCTCCGCGCGGCGGGCGAGCCCACGCGCCTGCGGCTGCTCGCGCTGCTCGCGGAGGGCGAGCTCACCGTCTCCGACATCACCGACATCGTCGGCCAGAGCCAGCCGCGCATCTCGCGCCACCTGAAGCTTCTGGTCGAGGCCGATCTGGTCGAGCGTCGCCGCGAGGGCGCGTGGGCGTTCTTCGGCCTGTCGGAGCAGTCTGTCGGAGCGAGCGTGGTGCGCCCGGCGCTCGAACGGCTCGACCCCAACGATCCGGCGATAGCGCGCGATCGGGAGCGGCTCGCGGAAGTGCGCGACGCGCACCAGCGGGCGGCCGCCGACTACTTCTCCGCCAACGCCGAACGCTGGGACGAACTGCGCGGCTTGCAGGTCTCGGAAGCGGCGATCGAGCGCGCGATCCTCGAAGCGCTCGGCCAGGCGCCGATCGGCGCGGCGCTCGACCTCGGCACCGGCACCGGCCGCATGCTGGAGCTGATCGCGCCAAAGGTCGAACGCGCGATCGGGATCGACGCCAACCGCGACATGCTCGCGCTCGCCCGCGCCAACCTTTCCAAGGCCGGCGTCCAGAACGCGCAGGTTCGGCTCGGCGACATCTTCGCGCCGCCGGTCCCGGCGGGCTCCTTCGATCTCGTGATTGTGCATCAGGTGCTGCACTTCCTCGACGACGGCGCGCGCGCCGTGCGCGAGGCGGCGCGGGCGCTGAGGCCCGGAGGCCGGCTGCTGATCGTCGACTTCGCGCCGCACGAGATCGAGGCGCTGCGCGAGAACCACGCCCATCGCCGGCTTGGCTTCGCGCCGGAGACGATCGAGGCCTGGCTTGCGGCCGCCGGCCTTGACCATCTGTTCCGCCGCGACCTGCCGCCGCCCGGCGGCGACGCCGGCAAGCTGACCGTGTCGCTCTGGCTCGCGCGCGATCCGCGAGTCACGAGCGATCCGCTGCCCTCTCCCTCGAACCTCGAGGTGGCATGATGCCCAACGCCCGCCTGTCCCGCGCCGCCCGGCGTCCCATCCGCGTCTCCTTCGAGTTCTTTCCGCCGAAGACGCCCGAGATGGAGGAGTCGCTGTGGCGCTCCGTCGAGCGCCTCGCGCCGCTCGGCCCGACCTTCATGTCGGTGACCTACGGCGCCGGCGGCTCGACCCGCGAGCGCACGCACGCCACCGTCGCGCGCATGGTCAAGGAGACCGACATTCCGCCGGCGGCGCACCTCACCTGCGTCTCGGCCAGCAAGGATGAGGTCGACGCGGTGGTCGACAGCTATCGGGAGGTAGGCGTGCGCCACATCGTGGCGCTGCGCGGCGATCCGGCGGGCGGCGTCGGCACGGCCTTCGAGCCGCATCCGGACGGCTACAAGTCGACCGCGGACCTCGTGGCCGGCATCCGCAAGCGCGCGCCCGAAATCGAGCTGTCGGTCTCGGCCTATCCGGAGATGCATCCCGAGAGCCCGAGCCTCGACGCCGATTTCGACGTGCTCAAGGCCAAGGTCGACGCCGGCGCGAACCGGGCCATCACCCAGTTCTTCTTCGACAACGGGCACTACCTCCGCTACGTCGACGAGGCCCGCAAGCGCGGCATCCACATCCCGATCGTTCCGGGCATCGTGCCGGTCTCGAACTTCAAGCAGACCGCGAACTTCGCGCGGCGCACCGGCGCGAGCGTGCCGGAGTGGTTCGCCTCGCGCTTCGAGGGCCTCGACGACGACCCGCAGACCCGCCAGCTGATCGCCGCGGCGGTCGCGGCCGAGCAGGTGTTCGACCTCGTCGACCACGGGGTCAACGACTTCCACTTCTACACGATGAACAAGGCCGACCTCGTCTACGCCGTTTGCCACCTGCTGGGCCTGAGGCCCTCCGCCGGCGTCGGCAAGAAGGCGGCGGCGTGATCCGATGCGTTTCTCGCTTTCCGAGATCAAGCAGATGAGGGCCGAAGTTTATCTCCCGGCGCATTTGTGGAGCTCGAAAACCAGGGCTGTCATGTCGGAAGCGGGATCGGCGGACCGGATGGAGGAGGCGTTGCGCGCCGAGTTGAATGCGGGGCCGACGTTCTCCACCTCTCAGTCCCGTCTCAGACGTCTGCTCGATTTGCGAAAGCGCTGGCTTTCAGAACTCGATGGCGAGGAGAACCCGTCATGACCGATACCGAAAAGACGATCCGCGAGCTCGCCGCCAAGCGCATCCTCGTCCTCGACGGCGCGATGGGGACGATGATCCAGCGCGAGAAGTTCTCGGAAGAGGATTTCCGCGCCGAGCGCTTCAAGGACTGGAAGCGGGACCTCAAGGGCAACAACGACCTGCTGATCCTCACCCAGCCCGACAAGATCCGCGACATCCACCTGCAGTATTTCCGCGCGGGCGCCGACATCGTCGAGACCAACACCTTCTCCTCGACGACCATCGCGCAGGCCGACTACGGCATGGAGGAGCTCGCCTACGAGCTGAATTTTGAGGGCGCGAAGCTCGCTCGGGAAGCCGGCGACATCGCCGCCAGGGAGGACGGCCGCCCGCGCTTCGTCGCCGGCACGCTCGGGCCGACCAACCGCACCGCCTCGATCTCGCCGGACGTCAACAATCCGGGGTTCCGCGCCGTCACCTTCGACCAGCTGGCGGAAGCCTATGGCGAGGCCGCACGCGGGCTGCTAGACGGTGGCGCCGACATCCTGCTGGTCGAGACCATCTTCGATACGCTGAACGCCAAGGCCGCGATCTTCGCGATCGAGCAGCTGTTCGCGGAGCGGAACATCCGCGTGCCGGTCATGATCTCCGGCACCATCACCGACCTGTCGGGCCGCACGCTCTCGGGTCAGACGCCGACCGCGTTCTGGAACGCTCTGAACCATGCTCGGCCGATCTCGTTCGGCCTCAACTGCGCGCTCGGCGCCAAGGAGATGCGCGCGCATATCGCGGAGCTCTCTCGCGTCGCCGATACGCTGATCTGCGCCTATCCGAACGCGGGCCTTCCCAACGAGTTCGGCCTCTATGACGAGAGCCCGGAGGCGATGGGCGAGCTCGTCGGCGAGTTCGCCTCGTCGGGCCTCGTCAACATCGTCGGCGGCTGCTGCGGCACGACGCCGGACCACATCGCCGCCATCGCCGAGGCCGTGAAGGACAAGGCGCCGCGCAAGGTGCCGGAGATCGCGCCGCGGATGAGGCTGTCGGGCCTCGAGCCGTTCGAGACGGCGGCGTGACGTTCGATCCGGCGTCCTGGAGGCGCGAAGCGAACACGCTTCGTCAGGAACTGATGACAGCGGATCAAGTCAGTCTTGGCCGGTGGAATGATCAACATGTGGAGTATGGGGAGTTGATCGAGCGACTTTGGGCGTTGCTCAAGGCCGCAAATATCACCGTGGTCCCGACGGACAACATCGGATGGGTTCAGTCTCGTGATGTCAGGCCCAACGATCCGACATGGTATCGGTCGGCGGACTTAGAAGATGTTGCCATGGCATCTACACATCTGCAGCGCGCTGAGCGTCACTCCAGCGAAGCGTGGCTGACGTCGCTGAAGATCGGTGTTTTTCCCGCTCTAATCGAGCGACTGGAAGTTCTGGCTACCGAATTGCCTTATGACCCTGCCCGGTCTCCCTGGACGAACAGGAACTACTTATGACGACCTCCGCCGCCCAGAGCTTCGTCAATGTCGGTGAGCGCACCAACGTCACGGGCTCCGCCAAGTTCAGGAAGCTGATCACCAACGGCGACTACGCAGCGGCGCTCGACGTCGCGCGCGAGCAGGTCGAGAACGGCGCGCAGATCCTCGACGTCAACATGGACGAGGGCCTTCTCGACTCGGAGAAGGCGATGGTCGAGTTCCTCAACCTGATCGCCTCCGAGCCCGACATCGCGCGCGTGCCGCTGATGATCGACTCGTCGAAGTGGTCGGTGATCGAAGCGGGCCTGAAATGCGTGCAGGGCAAGCCGATCGTGAACTCGATCTCGCTCAAGGAGGGCGAGGAGAGTTTTCTGGCGCAGGCTCGCAAGGTGCGCGCCTACGGCGCCGCCGTGGTCGTCATGGCCTTCGACGAGACGGGCCAGGCCGACACCTTCAAGCGCAAGACCGAGATCTGCGCCAGGGCCTACAAGATCCTGACCGAGCAGGTCGGCTTCCCGCCGCAGGACATCGTGTTCGACCCGAACATCTTTGCGGTCGCGACCGGCATCGAGGAGCACTCGAACTACGGCGTCGACTTCATCGAAGCGACCAGGTGGATCCGCGAGAACCTGCCTTACGCCCATATCTCCGGCGGCGTGTCGAACCTATCTTTCGCCTTCAGAGGCAACGAGCCGGTGCGCGCGGCGATGCACTCGGTGTTCCTGTACCACGCCATCAACGCCGGCATGGATATGGGCATCGTCAACGCCGGCGCCCTGCCCGTCTATGACGACATCGATCCGGAGCTGCGCGAGCTCGCCGAGGACGTGGTGCTGAACCGCCGGCCGGATGCGACCGACCGGCTGCTGGCCGCCGCCGACAAGTTCAAGGGCGGCAAGCAGGAGGCCCGCGTCGTCGACACCAAATGGCGCGAACAGCCTGTCGAGAAGCGGCTCGCCCATGCGCTGGTCCACGGCATCACCGAATTCATCGAGGCCGACACCGAGGAAGCGCGCGCCAAGGCCGCGCGTCCGCTCCATGTCATTGAAGGCCCGCTGATGGACGGCATGAACGTCGTCGGCGACCTGTTCGGCTCCGGCAAGATGTTCCTGCCGCAGGTCGTGAAGTCGGCCCGCGTCATGAAGCAGGCGGTGGCCTACCTCATGCCCTTCATGGAGAAGGAGAAGGAGGAGCAGGGCCTCACCCAGCGCAAGGCCGCCGGCAAGATCCTGATGGCCACCGTGAAGGGCGACGTCCACGACATCGGCAAGAACATCGTCGGCGTCGTGCTCCAGTGCAACAACTACGAGGTGATCGACCTCGGCGTGATGGTCCCGGTCCAGAAGATCCTGGAGACGGCGCGCAAGGAGGAGGTCGACGTCATCGGCCTGTCCGGCCTGATCACCCCCTCGCTCGACGAGATGGTGACGGTCGCCTCCGAACTGGAGCGCGAGGGCTTTAGCGTGCCGCTGCTGATCGGCGGCGCGACGACGTCGAAGATCCACACCGCTGTGAAAATCCACCCCGCCTATGATCGCGGGCAGGCCGTGCATGTGCTCGACGCCAGCCGCGCCGTCGGCGTCGTCTCGCAGCTGCTCTCGAACGACAACAAGGCGGCCTACGTCGCCGACGTGCAGACGGAATACGCCCGTCTCGCCGAACAGCACGCCCGCGCGCAGGAGGACAAGGTCCGCGCCTCGATCGCGGCCGCCCGCGAGAACCGGCTCGCGATCGACGTCTCGAAGGTGCAGCCGAAGCCGAGCTTCCTCGGGACCAAAGTCATCGACATCCCGATCGAGACGCTGTTCCCCTATATCGACTGGACGCCGTTCTTCCAGACCTGGGAGCTCAAGGGTCGCTACCCGCAGATTCTCAAGGACGAGAAGTACGGCGAGGCGGCGAAGAACCTCTACGACGACGCGACCGCCATGCTGCGCCAGATGGCGGACGAAAAATGGCTCGAGGCCAAGGCCGTCATCGGCTTTTGGCCGGCGAACCAGAACGGCGACGACATCGACCTCTACAAGGACGAGAGCCGTTCGGAAAAACTCGCGACGCTTCATACGCTCCGCCAGCAGATGGCGCGCGGCAAGGATCGCCCGAACCTCGCGCTGGCCGACTTCGTCGCGCCCGACGGCGAGGACTATGTCGGCGGCTTCGCCGTCACGGCCGGAATCGGCGAGGAGGCGATGAGCCAGCGCTTTGCGCGCGCCAACGACGACTATGGCGGCATCCTCGCCAAGGCGCTCGCCGATCGTCTGGCGGAAGCCGGCGCGGAGTGGCTGCACGAGCAGGTCCGCAAGGAGCACTGGGGCTACGCCGCCGGCGAAAGCTTCTCGAACGAGGAGCTGATCGCCGAGAGCTATGACGGCATCCGCCCGGCGCCCGGCTATCCCGCGCAGCCCGACCACACCGAGAAGGGCGTGCTGTTCGACCTGCTCGACGCGCCGAACGCGATCGGCCTGAAGCTCACCGAAAGCTACGCCATGTGGCCGGGATCGGCCGTCTCCGGGCTCTACTTCTCACACCCCGAGAGCCGCTATTTCGGCCTTGGCAAGATCGATCGCGACCAGGTCGCCGACTACGCCGCGCGCAAGGGCTACGACCTCGCCGAGATGGAGAGGTGGCTCGCCCCGGTGCTGAACTACGACCCCCGGCGCGCGCAGAAGATCGCGGCGGAGTAGGCTCGAGCAACGACCGCCGTCATTGCCGGGCTTGACCCGGCAATCCATCGGCCGCGGACGCGGCCGTCAGATGGATGCCCGGATCAAGTCCGGGCATGACGAACGGCGTGCGCCGCCCTCCGCGCTCACCCCTCCTCCACCAGCCGGACGATGCGCTCCCTCAGCCAGCGTTGGGCGGGATGGGCGTCGACGCGGTCGTGCCAGACCATGGCGATGGTGAAGCCCGGCACCGGGATCGGCGGCTCCATGATCTGGAGCCGGTCCGCCTGAATGCGCGCGACCCGCTCCGGCGCGAGCGCGATCATGTCCGAGCGGGCGACGACCTCCGGCGTCATCAGGAAGTTCGGGACCGACAACACGACGCGTCGCGCCCTGCCGTGCGCCGCCAGCGCCTCGTCCGTCGGACCCGCGAACCCGCCGCCGACGGGCGAGGAGATCACGTGGTCGAGCGCGCAGAAGGCGTCGAGATCGACGACGCCATGGACCTGCGGATGTCCCTTCCGCGCGATGACCACATAGCGCTCGTCCAGCAGCTTGCGGGCGTGCATCGCCTCATGGGCCAGGTCGGGCGTCAGAAATGCGAGATCGACCTCGCCGCGCTCGGCGAGCGACGGAAAGGCGGCCGCGTCGACCGTTCGCCACGCGGTCCGCAGGCCCGGCGCCTCTCGCGCAAGAGCGAGCGCGAGCGGCGTCAGAACAGCGTACTGGGTCGCGTCCGAGCCCATCAGCGAGACGGTGAGTTCGGCCGAAGCGGGATCGAAGCTCGCTCCGACCGAAAGCACGCCGCGGACCTGCTCCAGCGCCGCGTGCAGCGGCGCCTGCAGTTCGAGCGCGCGCGCCGTCGGCGTCACCCCGCGCTGCGCCGGGATCAGGAGCGGGTCGCCGAACAGGTCCCGCAGCCGGTTCAGCTGGGCTGACAGCGCCGGCTGGCTGATGTGCAGCCGCCGCGCGGCGCGCGTGACGTTGCGCTCGGCGAGCAGCGCCTCGAGCGCGACCAGCAGGTTCAGATCGAGCCGCCTGATATCCATTGAGTGGATGGCAGCAGATAAATCTGGCGATTTCAATGATTGCAGCTGCGCCCCTACCTCGTTCTCGGCGGCGGGCGCCGGCGCGGCGCGCCGGGCCGGCCCACGAAGGAGACGCGTCCATGAACGTGCTGATCGTCTACGCCCACCCGGAGCCGCAATCCCTGAACGGCTCGCTCAAAAATCTCGCCGTCGAGACGCTCAGGTCGCTCGGCCACGAGGTGAAAATCTCCGACCTTTACGCGATGCGCTGGAAGGCGATGGCCGACGCCGGCGACTTTTCCGACCGCGCCTATCCGGACCGTCTGCGGTATGCGGGCGAGTCCAAGCACGCCTATCTCGGGGGCTCGCAGAGCGCGGACGTCGCGGCCGAGCAGGAAAAGCTGCTCTGGGCCGACGCGGTGATCTTCCAGTTCCCGCTCTGGTGGTTCTCGGCGCCTGCGATTCTCAAAGGCTGGGTCGAGCGGGTCTACGCCTACGGCTTCGCCTATGGGGTCGGGCCGCACAAGGGCGAGCGCTGGGGAGATCGCTATGGGGAGGGGAATCTGCTCGGGCGCCGGGCGATGCTGTCGATCACGATCGGCGGCCGCGAGCCGCATTATTCCGACCGCGGCGTCAACGGCGCGCTCGACGACGTGCTCTGGCCGATCCAGCACGGAACGCTGTTCTATCCCGGCATGGCGGTGCTGCCGCCCTTCACGGTCTATCAGGCCGACCGATTGACGCCGGAGGGATGGGAAAAGGCCGCGGATGCCTTCCGCGAGAGGCTGTCACGCCTCTTCATCGATGAGCCGATCCCGTTCCGCCGGCAGAACGGCGGGCATTACGACGGTCAGCAGGTCCTGAAGGACGGGCTTGGCGCCGGGGCGAGCGGCTCACGGATCCATCTGCTGCAGGCCGGCGAGCCTGCCGAGCGTCCCGTCGGGGAGATCGCGACCACAGAACGCCGGGCGGTCTGAAGGCGGCCTTCAGTGCGCGCGATGCATCGCCTCGGTGCGGCGGTAGAGCACGTGCGGGCGCCCGCCATGCTCGAAGTCTCGGTCCCGCTCGAATTCGAGGCGATCGATCACCGACAGCGAATGCGCGTTCTCGGGCGTCGTGAAGGCGACGACCTCGGGCAAGCCCAGGTTGTCGAAGCCGAGCTGCAGCGCGAGCGAGCCGATGCGCGTCGCATGGCCCTTGCAGCGCAGCTTCGGGGTCAGCGCGTAGGCGAGCTCGACCGTGCGCTCGCCGTCGGCCTCGCAGCGACGAAGCCCCGCCCAGCCGGCGAAGCCGCCGTCGCTCATGTCGCGCAGGAACCAGAGGCCGAAGCCGGCGTCGCGCCAGTGCGCCCGCGACCGGGAGACGAAGCTTTCCGCCGCGTCGCGACTCCTCGCGCCGCCAAGCGTCGCCATGACGGCAGGATCGTCGAAAGCCTTGGTGACCGGACCGAGATATCCGTCATGCGGCACGTCGGCCAGAACGCCGTCAATTTCGATGATCGTGGGGTAACGCTTGCTCAGCATCGCGAAGGCTCCCGTCAGCGCGAATGTCTCCCGATACGCGACAAACCCCGAGTTTCTCCAGTAGAGTCGGAGATCGTGTCGATGTGAAGACCTGTCTGGCGAGACTTTCGTCGTCAGGTTAGCGGAAAATGATCATTCACGATCGAGGCTAACCCACGCTTCGCCAGCGCGGAAACCAGAGCCGCGGGCGCCGTTCGGTCAGACGTGAACAGGACGCGCGGCCTGGCGCCGCCTTCAATCGCCCTGTCGGGCTCGGCGACAAGCGCGAGGACCCGCCGCGCGATCGCGGGCGCCGGGTCGATCCAGGCGACCGGCCAGGGCGCGACCGCCTCGAAACGCCGGGTGAGCAGCGGAAAATGCGTGCAGGCGAGCGCGACCGCGTCGGTGCGGCGGGCGTCCTTCTCGACGAAGCAGGGCGCGATCTCGGCCGCGACGTCGGCGTCCGCCACAGGCTCTCCGCGCAGTTCGGCTTCGGCGAAGCCGGCGAGCCTGGGCGAGCCGACGAGCGTCACCTCCGTCTCTCCAGCGAAGGCGTCGATCATGGCGCGCGTGTGCTCGCGCCGGACGGTCCCGGGCGTCGCGAGGATCGTCACCAGCCCCGAGCGGGAGGCCTTCACGGCGGGCTTCACCGCCGGCACCGTGCCGACGAACGGTAGGGCGAAGCGGGCGCGCAACGCCGGCAGAGCGCCGGTGGCGGCGGTGTTGCAGGCGATCACGACGAGATCCGGCGCCTCCCGCGCGACGAGCCGCTCCATGACGGCGAGGACGCGCGCGACCAGCCGCTCCTCGTCGAGCGCCCCGTAAGGAAAAGCGGCGTCGTCGGCGGCGTAGACGAAGGACGCGCCCGGCAGCGCGAGAACAAGTTCGCTCAGCACGGTCAGGCCGCCGAGGCCGGAATCGAAGACCAGTATTTTCGGCGCGCGGCCGAGCGCGGGCAGGGCCGCGCCGTTGAGACCCGCGAACAGATCGACGCCCATGACCCTCTCGTGCATCGCCCCGAAGCCGACAGCCGATTGAAGCCAGAGATGGTTACCGAATCGTGGCGGAGTTGACAGCGCCGCCGCTTTCTCTGCCGGGACAGACCTGGATCAGCCGACTGCCTGCTTCGAGACGGCCGCCTGTGGCGGCCTCCTCAGCATGAGGATGGTTCTCGCTTTTCCGATCGCCTACCCGCAAGCTCCACGTCCCTCATGCTGAGGAGGCTCGGAGGGCCGTCTCGAAGCACGCAGTCGGTTTCAGTCGCGCTCCTTGTCGCCGCTCAGCCGAAGCGGTCGCGCCAGGCGGGCTGGGCGCCTGGAAACGGCAGGGCCGTCGCCTCGTAGACGCCCCGCGCGACGGCGCGGGCGAGCGTCATGGCGGCGACGTGCCCGAGCACCGCGAGCATGCCGAGACGGTCGCCATCGAGCTCGAAATGACCGGTCGCGGCGGCGAAGACGACGTCGCCGTCGAGAGGCGTGTGGCACGGGATCAGCGCCCGGGCGAGGCCGTCCTGCGCCATGACGGCGAGCGCTTTCGCCTCCGTCTTGGTGAGGCGGGCGTCGGTCGCGACCAGCGCGAGCGTCGTGTTCGCGCCCGCGACCGGCTTCGCCGGCGAGAACCAGTCTTTCGGGTCGAGCTCCGGCTCGGCGCCCAGCCCGCCGAACTCGGCCTGCATCTCGAAGGGCGCGGCCCAGAACCGGGCGCTCTGGCCGACGGTGGCGGAGCCGAGCGCGTTGACGACCGCGAGCGCGCCGATGGTCGGGCCGTGCTCGGGGAGCACGGCGGACGCTGCGCCGAGACCGCCCTTCAGCGTCGCCGTGCGGGCGCCGAGTCCGGCCCCGACCGAGCCGAGCGCGACGTCCCGGCGCGCCGCCGTCGCCGCCCGGTAGCCGAGATCGCGATAGGGCGGAAACCGCCCCCAGTCCTTGTTTCCGCCATTGGTGAGGTCGAACAGGATGGCGCCCGGCACGATCGGCACGCGCGCGGGACCGACAGCAAATCCCCTGCCCTGCTCGGCGAGAGCCGCCATGACGCCGGCGGCTGCGTCGAGCCCGAAGGCGGAGCCGCCGGAGAACGCCAGGGCGTCGATCTTTTCGATCGTCTTCTCCGGGGCGAGCAGATCGGTCTCGCGCGTCCCCGGCCCGCCGCCGCGCACATCGACCGAGGCGACGGCGGGATGTTCGAACAGGATCGCCGTGACGCCCGAGGCGAGCCCCGCGTCCTCCGCCTGGCCGACGAGCACGCCGGCGACATCGGTGATCGAATTGCGCGGGCCGGGGCGCAGGACGGGCGAGGACATCGCGGCACAGTAGCAGAAGCGGCGCGGAGCTGAACCGAACCGGCCGCCGCGACCACTACGCTATGACGATTTCGCATCGACGCGCCGCGTTTTAGACTGGCGGCCGAATTCGGGGGCATGGCGTGGACATCTGGGTCTTCCTGGGGCTGATCGTGCTCGCCATTCCGCTGGCGGGGGTGGCCGGCCTTGTCTTCGCGCTGCAGGCGCGCGGCAGGATCGAGACGCTCGAGAAGCGGCTCGTGACGGTCGAGCGCGAGCTCGCGCGCCGGGCGGCTGAAGCGCCCCGGCCAGCCACAGAACAGACGCCCGCTCCGTCCCCGGCGGCCGTTTCGCGCCCGGCGCCCCCCGCATCGCCTCAGCCAGCTCCCGCCGCGTCGAAGTCCGCGCTCCCGCCTTCAGCCGCCCGTGCTCCGGTTCCGTCGCAGCCGAAGCCCGCGAGCCGATCGCTCGAGGAACTGATCGGTGCGCGCTGGAGCGTGATCGTCGGCGGCGTCGCGCTGGCGCTCGGCGGGATCTTCCTCGTGCGCTATTCGATCGAGCAGGGCTGGCTCGGCCCGGCCGCGCGCGTGACCTTCGGCGCGCTGTTCTCCGCGGCGCTGCTCATCCTCGCCGAGCGCATGCGCCGGGCCGAGGCGAAGCGCGGAACGCCGCGCCGCGCGATCGACATCCCCGCGGTGCTGACCTCGGCCGGCGCCGTCAGCGCCTTCGGCACGGTCTACGCGGCCTACGCGCTCTACGGCTTCCTCAGCCCCGCCGCCGCGTTCGTCGCGCTCGGCCTCGTCGCGCTTGCGACGCTCGTCGCCGCGGCGCTGCACGGGCCCATCGTCGGCGCGGTCGGGCTGATTGGCGCGCACGCCGCGCCGCTGCTGATCTCCAGCGAGGAGCCCAACGCCTGGGCGCTCTACATCTACCTGCTCGCGCCGACCGCCGCCGCCTTCGCGGTCGCGCGGAGGCGGAGCTGGCCGGGCCTCGCCGTCGCCGCCGGCGTCGCCGCCTTCCTGTGGGCCGGGCTCGCGGTGATCGGCGTCGCGCCGGCGGACGCTGCCGTGCTGCTGGTCTATTCCGCCGCGCTGATCGCGCTCGCCGCATTCATGCATTCCGGTGGCCGCCTGCAGGCGCCGGAGCTCCCGGAGATCGACCCGATCTCGAGCGGGCTGATCGGCCTGTTCGGCCTCATCGCCGCCGTCTGCCCCGCGATCGACGGCTTCGGGCAAGCCGCGCTCGGAGCGACGGGCGGCATCCTCGCCGCTATGCTGGCGCTCGCCGTCTGGGCCTCCGGCCTCGCCCCGGTCGCGGCGGTCGGCGCGGGGCTTGCGGCGCTCGTCGCTCTGTCCTTCGACGATCAGGCGCTCGCGGCGGTCGCCGAGATCACCAGCTTCCCCGCGCCGGGGGAGACCGCCCATTCCGCAGGAGTCGAGAGCTTTCTGGTCTTTTCGGGCGCGCTCGGCGCGATCTATCTCCTGGGCGGCTCCTTCGCCGCGCGCCTAAAACCGGCGCTTCCGGCATGGCGAACCGGGCTGCTCGCGGCGTCGTCCGTCGCCGCGCCGCTGGCGCTGATGGCGATCGCCTACTGGCGGGTCTCGGCCTTCGCGCCGGACCTGCGCTTTGCGGGACTCACCGTCCTGCTCGCGCTCGCCTTCACATGGCTGACCGAGGACGCCGCGCGCCGCGAGGCCAAGGGGGCGGCAAGCCCGATGGTCACCGCGTCCTACGCGGTCGGCGCCGCGGCCGCGCTCGGGCTCGCGCTCGCCATGGCGATGCGCGAGGGCGCGCTCACCGTGGCTCTGTCGTTCCTCGCCATGGCGCTCGGCTTTGTGGCTGTCAAACGGCCGATCCGCGCGCTGGGCTGGCTCGCCATCGCCGCCTGCGCGATCGTCCTCGCCCGGATCGCGATCGACCCTCGCATCGTCGGCGACGGTCTCGGAACGACGCCGATCTTCAACGCCTCGCTCTGGGGCTACGGCGCGCCGGCGGCGGCCTTCTGGCTGGGCTCCCGCCAGTTCGACAAGGTCGGGCAGACCCTCGCGGCCAACGTGCTCGAGGCGCTGTCGCTCGTCTTCGCGCTGCTGCTCGGCTTCTGCCAAGCGCGCCATCTCGCCCATGGCGGCGACATGACGGCGCCGTCCGTCAAGCTCGTCGAGGCGGGGCTCGACGCCACCGTCGCCTTCGCGCTCGCGGCCGTCGCCGGCAGGGTCGGACTCGGCCGCGCGAGTCCGCCGCTGAAATGGGGCGCGCTGATCCTCGGCGCGATCGGCGTCGCGGCCTCGCTCGCGGGCCTTCTGGTCGGCGCGAACCCGGTCTTCAGCGGCGAGCCGGTTTCGGGCGGCCTGCTGATCAACGACCTCCTGCCCGGCTATCTCGTCCCGGCGGTCGCGGCCTTCATGGCCGCGCGCTTCGCGGCCGAGGGGCGGCCAGCCTGGATGCGGCGCGCGCTCGGCGCCGCGGCGCTGGCGCTCGCCTTCGCCTGGGTGACGCTCCTCGTGCGCCGCTATTTTCAGGGCCCGGACCTCTCCGGCCCCGACGCCGGCGATGCGGAGTGGTACGCCTATTCGCTCGTCTGGCTGGTCTTCGGCCTCGCGCTGCTCGCGGCGGGCGTCGCGCGGCGCTCGCAAATGCTGCGCGCAGGCTCCGCGCTCGTCATCGTGGCGGTGAGCCTGAAGGTCTTCCTGTTCGACCTTGCGGGCCTCGACGGGGTCTGGCGCGCCCTGTCCTTCATCGGCCTTGGCGGCGTGCTCATCTGCGTCGGGCTGGTCTACCAGCGTCTGCTCATGCCGAAGCCGGCGCCGGCATGACTCCTTGGCGAAAATCAGCTACAGGCATTGCGCGCGCGCAATGACTCGCGTCCAGCCACGGTACATTTCATGCTCGCATGGGACGACTTCCGCCTGGTGAAGGCGATCGCCGAGCGCCGATCGCTGGCCGGCGCCGCCGACATTCTCGGCGTCAACGCCTCGACCGTGTTTCGCCGCCTCGGCGCGCTCGAGGAGCGGCTCGGCGCCCGGCTGTTCGAACGCGGACGGGCCGGCTATGGCCTGACGCCCGCCGGCGACGAGATGGCCGCGATCGCCGACCGGATGGGCGACGACATCATCGCCTTCGAGCGCCGGATCATGGGGCAGGACCTCGCCCCGACTGGCGAGCTGCGCGTCACCACCAACGACAGCCTTCTCATCCACGGCCTGACCGACGTCTTCGCGGGCTTCCGCCGCGCCTATCCCGAGATCACGCTCGACGTGGTGGTCGGCAACGCGGTGCTGAACCTGTCGAAGCGCGACGCCGACATCGCGTTGCGCGTCACCTCCTCGCCGCCCGAGACGCTGGTCGGCCGCCGCCTCGCCTCGATCTACTGGGCGGTCTACGGCGTCGCGCCGATGCGTCCCGTAGAGAACATCGAGGCGCTGGACCATCTGCCCTGGATCGGCCCCGGCGACATGCTGGGCCAGCTGCAGCGCTGGCTGCGCGACGTCGTCGGCGAGCACAAGATGGTCTACCGCCTGAACACCGTGCTCGGCATGGCGGAGGCGATCGCCGCCGGCATCGGCATCGGCCCCCTGCCCTGCTACATCGCCAACCGCTTCCCGAGCCTCGTGCGGCTCTACGACCCGCCCGGCCAGACGCCGCCGGGCCTGTGGATCCTCACCCATCCGGATCTGCGCTCGAGCGCCCGCATCCGCGCCTTCATGGACCATGTCGGCCAGGACCTCGCCCGCCGCCGCCCGCTGTTCGAGGGGGCGCGGGAAAGGGAGATGGCGTGAGTGGGGCTACGACGAGCAGCTCTTTCCGGTTTCAGGTCGCATCGGACATTCACCGCGACGGGCTTGGTCTGGAGCTGTGGGAAAACGAAGAAATGGTCGCAGAGGTTTTCCGATGTGACGCCGACAACTCATTGTCCTTCAGCTGCTGGAAGATCGACATCCCGTTCGTGCACGTCGAGCGCATGGTCAAACTGGCGCGAACACGGCTCGGCGAGTTCGAGAATGGCGAGCCGCTTCCTCCACCGGTCGACTAGGCTGAATTAAGCAGAGTGCGGCCTAATTCGCAGGCGATCCGTGGCAAGCCATGCGAACCGCGTTCACACCCAGCGCCAGCGGCCGTTCTCGATCAGCATCGCCCTGCCCTGCTGGACATGCAGGTGCGGGAGCTTCTTCCGGTCGCCGCCGCCGATGAGGGCGAGCGCGACGCGCGCGACGCCCCCATGCGAGACCACGACGGCCGGTCCTTCGAGCCCGGCGAGGAATTCGGCGAAGCGGTCCGAGACGTCCTGATAGCTTTCGCCGCCCGGCGGGCGGTGGCCCCAGCGGTCGGCGTCGCGCGCCTTCATGACGGCCGGCTCGCGGGTCCGGATGTCCGCGAAGGTCGAGCCCTCCCAGCGCCCGAAGGTCATTTCCTTCAGCCGGTCGTCGACCGCGAAGGCCTCGGGATCGAGGCCGAGGCCGGCGCGCACCCGGCGCATCGTCTCTGAGGCGCGCTCCAGCGGGCTCGCGACGAAGACGTGGCCTGACAGGTCGGGAAACGCGCTCGCGAGCGTCCGGCCGACGGCGTCGGCTTGATCGCGGCCCTTCGGATTAAGCGGCGTGTCGGTCTGGCCCTGCAGGCGGCCCGCGACGTTCCAGTCGGTCTCGCCGTGGCGGACGAAGATCAGCGGGGGCGCCAAGGTTCCGTCACACCACGGAAATGTCCGGCGCGTCCGGGTTCTTCATGCCGACGATGTGGTAGCCGGCGTCGACATGATGGACCTCGCCGGTCACGCCGCGGCCGAGGTCGGACAGGAAGTAGAGCGCCGAGTCGCCGACCTCGTCGATCGTCACGGTGCGGCGGAGCGGCGAGTTCAGCTCGTTCCACTTCAGGATGTAGCGGAAGTCTCCGATGCCGGAGGCGGCGAGCGTCTTGATGGGACCGGCCGAGATCGCGTTGACGCGGATATTGGACGGCCCAAGGTCCGCCGCGAGGTAGCGCACGCTCGCCTCGAGCGCGGCCTTGGCGACGCCCATGACGTTGTAGTGCGGCATCCACTTCTCGGCGCCGTAATAGGTCAGCGTCAGGATCGACCCGCCGCCGCCCATCAGCTTCTCGGCCCGCTGCGCGACCGCGGTCAGCGAGTAGGCCGAGATGAACATCGTCTTGTTGAAGTTCTCGGGCGTCGTCTCGAGGTAGCGGCCGTCGAGCTGGTCCTTGTCCGAGAAGGCGATGCAATGGACCAGGAAGTCGAGACCGCCCAGAACCTCGCCGGTCTTGTCGAACACCGCGTCGATCGAGGCGGCGTCGGTGACGTCGCAATGGCCGACGACCTCGCCGCCGAGCTCTGAGGCGAGCGGATCGACCCGCTTCTTCAGCGCCTCGCCCTGATAGGTGAAAGCGAGCTTCGCGCCGGCGTTCGCGCAGGCCCTGGCGATGCCGAAGGCGATCGACCGGTTGTTGGCGACGCCCATCACGAGGCCCCGCTTTCCGGCCATAAGGCCACGGACATCGGTCATGGAACACCTATCTCGGAAAGCATTCTGGCAAGCGCCGCGCAATCGCGCGGATCGCCGTGGCTATCGCACGGGCGACATGCGCGCATCAAGACGAGCGCCTGGACGCAAATTCACAGCGGGTTTCGGTCGGCGACGCGTGTGAGGCCTGAAATCAGAAGCCCCGGCGTCCCGACGGCGGCGCGAAGGCCATGGCTCCGACTGTCGATAATCTCCCGAAAACGCCTGTACGTTGCCCGCAAGCCATAGGCGACGGCCGCCGTCGCCTGCGCGCGCGGTTGAAAAAATCCGCGCCGCGCTGTCGGATCGGAGAGCGGCCGGCCGTCCTTCGCTCGAGCGAGCGAACAAGGAGCATGATCCATGGCGAAGACGGTCCTCACCCTGCTCGGCACCAAGAAGGGCGCCTTCATCCTGCGGAGCGACGCCGCGCGCGCGGCATGGTCGCTTGAAGGGCCCTTCTGCGAGCACTGGCCGATGAACCACGTCGTCGGCGACCCCGCGACGGGCGCGATCTATGGTGGCGGCGGCAACGAGTGGTTCGGCCCGGCGGTCTGGAAGTCGACCGACCTCGGCAGGAGCTGGAGCCATTCGAGCGACGGCCTCGCCTATGGCGAGGGCAAGGACCCGATCACCGCAGTCTGGAGCCTCGCGCCCGGGCATGGCCGGCTCTACGCCGGCGTCGCGCCTGCAGGCCTGTTCGCGAGCGACGACGGCGGAGTCAGCTGGACCCATGTCGAGGGACTGCAGCGTCATCCCACCCGGCCGGAGTGGAACCCCGGCGGCGCGGGGCTGATCCTGCATTCGCTCGTGCTCGACGCCGACGACGAGAAGAAGATCTGGATCGGGGTCTCGTCGGCCGGCGTGTTCGCGACCGAGGACGGCGGCGAGACCTGGGAGCCGCGCAACTCCGGCACGCGCTGCGACTTCCTGCCGGACGACCAGAAATATCCCGAGTTCGGCCAGTGCGTGCACTGCCTTGTCATGGCGCCCGGCGGCTCGAAGCGGCTCTATCAGCAGAACCATTGCGGCATGTATCGCAGCGACGACGGCGGCCGCTCCTGGGCGTCGATCGAGAACGGCCTGCCCTCGAGCTTCGGCTTCCCCGCAGCGGTCCATCCGCGCGACCCGCAGACGCTCTACCTCCTGCCGCTCAACGGCGACATCCACGGACGCTACATGCCGGACGCGAAGGCCGCCGCATGGGCGACGCGCGACGGCGGCGCGAGCTGGTCGGACAAGCGCGACGGGCTGCCCCAGAAGGACGCCTACTTCAACGTGCTGCGGCAGGCGCTGGCGGTCGACCGGCTGGAGCCGGCCGGCGTCTATTTCGGCACCGGCTCGGGCGAGGTCTACGCCAGCCGCGACGAAGGCGAGACGTGGGAGCGCATCGCCCAGCATCTGCCGTCGATCTCCTCGGTCGAAACCATGGTGGTCGAGACATGAGCGCCGCCGCGCCCGCGACGGAAGCGCGCCCCGCCGTGGTGCGCCTCGCGCCGCTGCTCGTGACTCTCTTTCCCGAGGCGGATCGCGTGGTCGAGCTTCAGGCAGCGAGCGTGCGCGAGCTCATCGACGCGCTCGACGAGCGCTGGCCCGGCATGCGGGACCGGATCTGCGACAGTCGCCCCGCCATCCGCCGACACATGAACGTCTTCGTGGACGGCAGGCGCGGCCGGCTCGACACCGAACTCCGGCCCGGCGCCGACGTCTTCATCCTGACCGCGATCAGCGGCGGCTGAGACGTCGGACCGCCGTCGTCGTCGGGCTTGACCCGGCGATCCATCGCCAAAAATCTCTTTGCTTGATGGAGGCCCGGATCAATTCCGGGCATGACGGATTCAGCGGCGCGCGTCGAGCGCCATACGGACGGCGAGCGCGCCGAAGACGCAGCCCATCAGCCAGCGCTGCGCCAGCGCCCAGAACGGCCGGCGCGCCAGAAAGCCGGCGATCGCGCCGGCCGCGAAGACGAACATCGCGTCGCCAATGGACGCGACCAGGATCTGCGTTCCGCCGAGCGCCAGCGTCTGCGTGAGCACGGCGCCGCGCTCCGGGTCGATGAACTGCGGCAGCAGCGCGAGGTAAAGCAGCGCGATCTTCGGGTTGAGCAGGTTCGTAACAAGCCCGATCAGGAACAGCTTCTTCGGCCCGTCGGGCCTGAGGCCCTGGGTCGCGAAAGGCGAGGCGCCGCCGGGTCTCAGCGCCTCCCATGCGAGCCAGCCGAGATAGAGCGCGCCGGCGATGCGGAGCGCGTCATAGGCGTAAGGCGTGACCAGCAGCATCGCGGTCACGCCGAAGGCGGCGAGCAGCATCCACACGACGAAGCCGAGGATGACGCCGGCGAGCGAGACCAGACCCGCACGGCGTCCCTGCGCGACGGAGCGCGACACGAGGTAGATCATGTTCGGACCGGGCGTCAGCACCATGCCGACGGACACGGCGGCGAAGGCGAGGATGGTCGACAGCTCAGGCATAGCGCGTCTCCGGCGGGCCAGCGCAGACAACCGCTTTCAGCGCGCGGCTTCAAACGACGCTTTCTGATCGATCGGATTTAGGGACGCGATCGCCCGGCCTCGGCTCACTCCCACGATGGCTTGCGCGTGGTGAGCCCGAAACGGATCAACCGGCCGATCGAGTCGCGGACGAACTGTTTCTGCTTGTCGGTGACCGCTTGCACCTCATCATGGCCGGGTTCCGTCATGAGCAGCGTCGCCGCCAGCTCGGCGGCCGTCGCGGACGGTCTCAGCCGCAACTGCTCCTCGACGAGCAGGTCGAACGGCTGCAGCCTTTCCGCCGCCGCGCCTCCGTGGTCCCGCCTCGTCGCGGCGGAGGCCGACTTTGCGGCGATCGACCGGACGTAACGCTCTCTCTCCGCGCGGACGCGCTCCAGCATGGCCAGTCTTCCCTCGAGGTGGGCAGGATCTCTGCCAAGCTGGACGAGCCTGTCCCGTTGTCGTCGCGTCTCCTCGATCAGCCCGTCGCAGTCGGCGAGCTGCGATCGCGCTTCGGCGAGCCGCGCCTCATCGTCTCTGTCGTTCGAGCCCATGGTGCGGTCTCGCTGTCGCGTCCTTCCGAGGGCCGAACCTCAGGCCGGCACGCCGATTTCGCCTGCGAAGTCCTGGAACGAGAATGGAGCGTCGATCACGAGCGCGTCGTCGCCATCCTCGGCGGCGTTCGCCTTGTGAAAGGCGAAGCGTTCTATGATGCAGCTGTTGGTGATGCGGAAGCTGACGCTCTTCGTCTCGCGCGCGCGGGAGACGACGTGGTGCCAGGGCGCGTTCTCGGCGCGCGCGAGATGCGACAGGTGAAGAGGCGAGCCGCCGATCTCCGGCGAAACGACCCGCAGCAGGAGGTCGATCGCGGCCCTGTCCGTGACCGGCGGAACTTCGCTCCTCAAGCCGGAAAACGTCCGCTGGCGCGACGCTCGGAAATCGATCACATCCTCGCCCGCCCGGCAGAATGACAAGTATATGACAGGATGAACCGGGCCGTTACGCCACGCCTCGAAGCATCCGCTGACGAGCGGCAATCCAGTCTTGGTCAGATTGATCCCGTGAGCGAAGTATACGATCCGCTGCAGATCGTGGCATCGCAGGGGGATCGCCCTCTCTTCCGCGAGATCCAGCACCGTGTTCGAAATGGACAATGGGTCGTAGCTCATGGGTCAGCCATAGAGCTTTCCGGCCGGCCCACGTCATCTCAAGTTTTAAGCAACTGATGGATGTGTGGGAAACCAAATCCGGTCCCCCGATGTGGTTCGCCTTAAGTCGTTCGAAGCGCGGGCGAATCTTCCCGCGCCGTCCGATGGCGCGGCGGGGGCCGCGCGGCCCGGCATGTGGAAAGAATTTGTTTCGTCGGCTCAGGCGGTTGCAGGCGACGACGCGATGGGACGGGCGACTCCGCGGGACGACGGGCCGTCAGTCCCGCGGGTCGTAGGGCGCGTTCGCCTTCATCGCCTCCGCATATTCGACGAGCCGCGGATCGCCGCCCTTCGGCAGGGCGATGCGCAGTTCGACCAGCAGGTCGCCGGCGCCCGATTTCGCCTGCACGCCCTTGCCGCGCAACCGCAGCGTCCGGGCGCCGTCGGAGCCGGGAGGGACCGTCATCTCGACCGCTCCGGTCAGCGTCGGCACGCGCACCTTGCCGCCCAGCACCGCCTCATAGAGCGTGATCGGCACCTCGACGCGGATGTCCTTGCCGTCGGCGCGGAACTGCGGGTCCTTGCCGACGCGCACCGTGATCAGGGCGTCGCCTGGCGCGCCGCCGAGGCCGCTCGGCAAGCCCTGGCCCTTGAGCCGGATGGTCTTGCCCTCCTCGATCCCGGCCGGAATCGAGACCTCGAGCTCCTTGCCGGGCTGCAGGCGGACGCGGCACTTGCCGCCGAGCGCCCAGTCGCGGAAGGGCGCGACGATCTCGGCACGCAGGTCCTCGCCCTTCGGCGGCTCGCCGCCAAAGGGGTTCTCGGACGCGCGCGCGCGCCGGCCGCCGCCGAAGGCGCCCAGAATTTCCTCGATGATGTCCTCCTGCGCGCCCGCCCCGGCGCGGCCCCTCGGGCCGGCGCCGCCGAAGCCGAAATCGAAGCGTGCGCCGCGCGCTCCGGCGCCGGCCGCGCCGGATTGGGCCCACGGCCCGCCGCCGGCGAAGCCCTGGAACCGGGGCTTGCCCTCGGCGTCGATCTCGCCCCGGTCGAACTGCCCGCGCTTCTCCTTGTCGGACAGGATCTCGTAGGCCTGGCCGATCTCGGCGAACTTCTCCTTCGCCTTGGGATCGTCCGGCTTCTGGTCGGGGTGCCAGGTCTTGGCGAGCTTGCGGTAGGCCTTCTTGACCTCGGCGTCGCTCGCCGACCGCGCCACGCCAAGCACGTCGTAGGGATCGCGCATCGCGATTGGGATTCCATCCTTTCGAGAGGGTCGGACACCGAATCTAAGCGGCCCGACCTTTCCCCTCAATGTGGGCGAATGTCGCAAATATGCAACAGTCGCCACGACGGGCGCGACTAGAGAATCCGCGTCGTCTTGGCCTTGATGGCCACCGCCTCCCAATAGCCGGCGGCCGTGCGGCACGCCGTCCCTTCGAGCCGCTGCTCGCGGCCCGCGCCCGAGTGGCTCGCGGCGAAGGGCCGACACGTCGCGCCGTTCTCGGTCGTCGGGGCGGCCGAGGCGACGAAGCTGCCATAGGCGCCGCTGTCCGGATTGGCCCAGGGCACCGAGGCGTTGGCGGCGTCGGCGCCCATGGCGAGGCTGAGCGCCCCGCGGGCGTAGACCCAGTCCGACGGCGTGATCGCCGGATCGTCGGGCGTCGACTTCGGCGGCGCATAGGCGACCGGCTTGGCCGTGTCGAGCCGCACCGGTTCGACCTGGGCCGCGCCGGGCGGCGGCGCGAGCGGCGCGGAGGCGACGGCGTCCGCTTTCGGCTGCGGCGTGACGTCCGCGCCGGGGCCGGCGATGCTGCCGGTCTTGATCTCGTCGGATTTCGAATAGAGCGGATAGGAAACGCTGCAGGCGCTCAGCGCCTGTGCGAGCGCCGCGACGACGACAAGACGCGACGCCGCTCGCGGCAGCGCGAGCGCTCGTGTAGAGGTGGCGGGCCTCATCCCGTTCCGATCCGGGCTACGCATCACAGAACTCGACAAAATCCCTCGATCGCCGGCCGATTAAAGGCGAGGAGCCGTTAATGCCCTATGACTTCCATCAGGCCGACGATCCGTTTCCGGTCTTCGAGACGTGGCTCGAGGAGGCGACGGCCGCCGAGCCGAACGACCCGAACGCGATGGCGCTCGCGACAGTCGACGCGTCCGGTCTGCCGGACGTCCGCATGGTTCTGATGAACGGCTACGATCGCCGCGGCTTCGTGTTCTACACGAACCTCGGCAGCGCCAAGGCGCGCGAACTCGATGCGACCCCGAAGGCGTCCTTGCTGTTTCACTGGAAGTCGCTGCGCCGGCAGGTGCGCGTGCGAGGCACGGTGGAACGGGTGACGCCCGAGGAGGCCGACGCCTACTACGCGACGCGGCCGCGCCTCAGCCGCATCGGCGCCTGGGCGTCGATCCAGTCGCAGCCGCTCGACTCCCGGGAGACGCTGGAGCGCGCTGTGGCCGCGCGCGAGACGGAGTTCCTGGGACGGGAGCCCCCTCGGCCGTCATGGTGGTCGGGCTTCCGCATCGTCCCCATCTCCATCGAGTTCTGGCAGGACGGCGCGTTCCGGCTGCATGATCGCGCGCTGTTCGAGCGGACCTCCGAGGACGGCTCGTGGACCCGCACGAGGCTCTACCCGTAAAGGCTTCACCGTCATGAGCACGCCAGAGGACAAGCCGGCCCCCGAACCGGGCATGTGCCCCTTCACCGGAGCGCGCGCCGGCGAGGGCGTCCCCGAGACGACCGCCGCCCCGGCCGCGACGGTCGAAGCTCCGGCTGCGCCCGTTTCCCGGCCGGCCCCGCGACCAAAGGCGGCCGGCTCCAACGAGCCGCGCAAGACGCTGCTGCTGACCGGCGCGAGCCGCGGCATCGGCCACGCGACCGTGAAGCGGTTCTCGGCGGCGGGCTGGCGCGTCATCACCTGCTCGCGACACGCCTTTCCCGAGGAATGCCCGTGGGGCGCCGGGCCGGAGGACCACATCCAGGTCGATCTCGCCGACGTCGACTCCACCGTCGAGGCGATCGCCGAGGTGCGCGAGCGCCTCGAGGGCGGCGCGCTGCACGCGCTCGTCAACAACGCCGGCATCTCGCCGAAGGGCCCGAACCGGGAGCGCATGAACGCGATCGACACCGCGCTCGACGACTGGAAGACGGTGTTCCAGGTGAACTTCTTCGCGCCGATCATGCTGGCGCGCGGGCTGGCGCACGAACTGACCGAGGCCCGTGGCTCGATCGTGAACGTCACCTCGATCGCGGGCGGGCGCGTCCATCCCTTCGCGGGCGCGGCCTACGCCACCTCGAAGGCGGCGCTCGCGGCGCTCACCCGGGAGATGGCGGCGGATTTCGGCCCGCTCGGCGTACGCGTGAACGCCATCGCGCCCGGCGAGATCGACACGGCGATCCTGTCGCCCGGCACCGACAAGCTGGTCGCACAGATTCCGTTGCGTCGCCTCGGCACGCCGGAAGAGGTCGCCAGAACAGTCTATTTCCTCTGCACCGACAGCTCGGCCTACGTCACCGGCGCCGAGATCCACATCAACGGCGGCCAGCACGTCTGAGTCGCCCCGCGGCTAGCGGTGGGCTCGTCGCGCGCCGTCCTGCGCGTTCAGCCCGATCAACGCTTCCACAGCGGCGAGCATAGTCTATAAGCTATTTTTTGATCTATATCGACAGCCTGCGGGCTATTTAAATCTCCGATAAGATAGCTTATGATCTATTTCATCGAGGATTCTCTATAGGTCGTGAGTTATGCGCCGGTTTGCGTCCCGAGCCGCCATCGCCCGCAAGGGCCTTGATCGTCGACTGGGTCCGGCGCGCATGCAGCGCGATGCGCTCGCCGTCCCCTCAAAAGGCTGGATCAAAGCGATCCGGGAGGCGCTCGGCATGACAGCGACGCAGCTTGCCGGCCGGCTCGGCGTCAGCCAGGCGACCGTCAGCAACCTCGAGAAATCCGAGGGCCGTGGCGCGATCCAGCTCGCCACCCTCCGCCGCGCCGCGGAAGCGATGAACTGCACGCTGGTCTACGCCTTCATACCGAACGAACCGCTCGAGCAGATCGTCCAACGGCGCGCAAGAGAGGTGGCGGCGGAGCAGCTGCGTCCCGTCGAGCACACGATGCTGATCGAGGATCAGTCGCTGACGCCGGCGGACCGCCGCGAGCAACTCGACGCCTATATCCGCGACGAACTGGACCCGCGTTCGCTCTGGGACCGCATGTAATGCCGAACGCGGACTCCGGTCCGTTCGAAGCCGACGCCGACGCGACGCCGCTGACCAAGGACGAGCGGGACGCGTTGATCCCCCACTGGATCACGCTCCGGTCGGAGCTCAATGCCGCCGAACTGGCCAACATCCTGAAAGCTCGGGCCGCGGTGCTCGGGCGGCGCGGCACGCCCGGGCCCATGCAGCTGCTGAACGAGGACTACATCACGAGACTGCACAAGCGGATGTTCGGAGACGTCTGGCGCTGGGCCGGCCGATATCGTCGAAGCGAGCGGAACATCGGCGTGCCCTGGACGCAAATCCCGATGGACATGCGCGCTCTCGTCGACGACGCGAAAGCATGGATCACATGCGGAGCCTACCCGCCCGACGAGCTCGCTGTCCGCTTTCACCACCGGCTGGTCGCCATACACCCGTTTCCAAACGGCAACGGCCGCATCTCGCGCTTCTTGGCCGACCTGTTGGTGGTCTCGCTCGGCGGAGAGCGCTTCAGCTGGGGCGCCGCCGATCTCGTCGATCCGGGCGCCACACGAGCCCGCTATATCGCCGCGCTTCGTCAGGCGGACAGGCACGACGTCGGGCCGCTTCTCGTATTCGCGCGGAGCTGATCGGCCGACCCCCGGCCCCCTCACCCCGCTGCGCGCACGCGCTGGCGGACGAAAGGCGACTCGAAGCTCACGACCGGGCTGGGGCGGCCGACCAGGTAGCCCTGGATCTCGTCGCAGTCGAGCTCGGCGAGGAAGGCCCGCTGCTCCGGCGTCTCGACCCCCTCGGCGGTGATCGGGACGCCGACCGCCTCGCCGAGCGCGACGATCGCGCGGACGATCGCCTTGGCCTGCTGGCTCGTCGAAAGCTGCCGGATGAAAGAGGCGTCGATCTTGATCCGGTCGAACGGAAAGGACTGGATGTAGGACAGCGACGAATAGCCCGTGCCGAAGTCGTCCATCGCGATCTGGACGCCGAGCGCCTTCAGCCGGCGCAGCACGTTCAGGGCGCCGTTCAGATCGTCGAGCAGCACGCCTTCCGTGATCTCCAGCTCGAGGCGGTTGGCGGGGAGCCCCGTCTCCAGCAGAATCGAATGGACGAGCGCGCAGATGTCGCCGTGCTGGAACTGCACGGGGGAGAGATTCACGGCGACCTTGCAGGGCTTCGACCACTGCACCGCCGTCTGGCAGGCGGTCCGAAGCACCCATTCGCCGATCGACACGATCGCCGCCGTCTCCTCGGCGACCGGCACGAAAACGCCCGGCGGAACGACCCCGCGCGTCGGATGCTTCCAGCGAATCAGCGCCTCGAAGCCGACGACCTCGCCGGACTGGGTGTGCGCCTGCGGCATCCAGTGCAGGAACATCTCGTTGCGGGAGATCGCGGTCGCGAGGTCCTGCTGCAGGGCGCGCTTCTCGCGGAGCGCCAAATCCATGTCCGGTTCGAAGCCGCGCGCGAGGCCGCGACCGTCGGCCTTGGCGCGGTAGAGCGCGGCGTCGGCGTTGGAGAACAGCGCGTCCACGGTCGAGCCGTGATGCGGATAGACGGCGTAGCCCACGCTCGCGCCCGACCTGATCGTCCGCCCAGCGATCACGGTCTCGACGTTCAGACGGTCTGTCAGCCGCAGCGCGAGCTTGTCGGCGTCGCCGGCGTCGGGCCCGGTGCCGATCACCACGAACTCGTCGCCGCCGAGACGGAACGTCATCGCGTTCGGGGCGGCCGCCATGATGCGGCTCGCGACCGTGCGGAGCAGTTCGTCGCCCGCGGAGTGGCCGAAGACGTCGTTGACCTCCTTGAAGCGATCGAGGTCGACGCAGAACAGCGCCACCTCGCCGCCCCGCTTCAGCGCGGCGCCCAGCGCCTCGTTGAAGGCCGCGCGGTTGGCGAGGCCCGTCAGCGGGTCGTGATAGGCGAGATGGCGGATCTGGTGCTCCTTGCGCCTCTGCTCCGAGAGATCCCGGAGCGTGAAGACGCGCCTCGAGCGGCCGTCCATCACGAGGTCGCGGCTGGAGACTTCGACGTAGCCTCCCTCCCCGCCCATCGAGCGCAGGCCGACTTCCTGCGGCTTGGCGAGGCTCGCCGAGAGCACCCTGTCGGGGTCCGGGGCGTCGACGAAATCCCGGAAGGCCCGACCGCGCAGCACCGCCGGATCGAGCCCGAGCAGCCGTCCCGCCGCGGCGTTCATGTCGACGATGCGCGCTCCCTCGCAGATCACGATGCCCTCGCCCGTCAGATCCGCGAAGGTTCGGTCGCGCGCGGCGGAGCGCAGGGCCAGCACGTCGCCGCTCATGACGAGCCCGCCGGCCGCGAGGGCGAGCGCGACGCCGCCGATAATCAGGCCGATGTCGATCAGCAGCGAGGCCGGCGCCGCGTAGGCGGACGCCGGCGGGACGCGCAAGCCCGGAGAGAACTGCAGGGCGTGGACCGCGACCGTGTGAAACACGATGACGCCGGCCGCGATCGCGAGGCCGACCACGCTGCGCGCGACCGTGCCGCGCGTCACGGAGCCGAACGCGAGCCCCGCCCCGGCCAGCGCGCCGGCCGCGAGCCCCGCTGCGCCGAGAACCACCGGATCGACGACGAACCGGCCGGGGCCGCGCAGCCCCGCGGCGCCGACATAGAAGGCTGCGGCCGCGCCGGCTCCGAGCGCGAGGCCCGCGCAGGCCGCGATCAGCGGCTGTCCCTTCTCGCCGAGCATCGCTTCGGCGATCCCGGCCATGATGAGCGCGATCGCGAGCGAAGCCAGGGTCATGCGGAGATCGACCTGAGCGCCCAGCGCAGGGTCGATCGTCGCGACCGTCGCCACATGCGCGCCCCAGGCCATCGCGCCCAGAGCGATCACGGACGCGACCAGCGCCGCCAGCCGCGCACGCGGCGTGGAGGCGGATCTGCAATGCTCCAGCAGCGGAGCGGCCAGCGCGCCGCCCGCAAGGCAAAACGCGGCCAGAAAGCCGAAGCCGTTCAGGCTCAGGCTGCTGATCGCTGGTATGAGTTGTTCCATCCTGGAAAGCCGGCCGCGCGCCACATATCGGCCTCGACCTTTACGTCATCGACAATAAGAAAAGGTAAGCGACCTCCTAGAGCCAGCGTCGCCATTTGAATATAACATACGGTAATATCGCACTGAGGATCATCAACCCGAGCGCATAAGGATAGCCAAACCGCCAGCCAAGTTCCGGCATGTGTTCGAAATTCATGCCGTAGATCGAGGCGACGAGAGTCGGTGGCATAAACACCACCGCCATCACGGAAAACAGCTTCACGATGTCGTTTTGCGCCAGCCCGACAAGGCCGAGCATCGCGTCGAGCAGGAAGGTGATCTTGTCGTTGAGGAAGTTGGCGTGCTCGACCAGCGATGAGACGTCGCGCTGCATCGGCTTGATCTGCTTCACTGCGTCTTTCGACGGCTTCGCCCCGTTGATCTCGGCGGAGAAGTAGAGAAGCACGCGCTGGAGCGTGACGAGGCTCTCGCGGGCCTTGGAGTTCAGGTCGCCCTTCGCGCCGATCCGTTTCATCAGATCCTGATAGGGCTTGCGATAGGCGTTCGCGCCCGCGCGGCGGAAGATGGTCTGCGAGAGCGAATCGACCTCCTCCCCGACCTGTTCGAGGATGTCGGCGACCCGGTCGATCACCGCATCGAACAGGCCGAGCAGCAGCCCTTCCGGCGCCAGTCCGAAAGGCGTCCCCGTCTGCGACTTGCAGGCCCGCGCCGCGAACCACTCGAACGGTTTCGGGCTGTCGTAGCGCACCGTGACGAGCGCGCGCGTCGTCAAGATGAAGGTGACCGGGGCGAGCCGCGGCGTCGGATGATCGGCGACGCAGAGCAGCAGCGCGGTCATGTAGCGGCCGGCGCCCTCGGCATAGAGGCGACTCGACGGCTCGATCTCGACCATCTCCTCGCGGGTGGGCACGCTCGCGCCGATCGCCCGCTCGACGAAGGCGTCCTCTTCCGGCGTCGGCTTGAGCAGGTCCACCCAGACCACGTCGTCCGGCAGCGGCGCGTCGATCGGGGCATCGATCTTCTCGAGGCTTCCGCCGCGCGCCGCATAGGCGATCAGCATGGGGCGAACCGCCGGCGCGTCATTGCGGGTCGAGCGGCCTGAGGCCGGTCGGCGTCCCGTCGGCTCCGACCGTGATGGTCTCGACCCGCGCCTCGGCGCGTTTCAACAGTTCGTCGCAGCGCGCCTTGAGCGCCTCGCCGCGCTGGTAGATGGCGATCGACTCCTCGAGCGGGACCTGACCCTGTTCGAGGCGCGCGACGATCTTCTCCAGCTCGGAGAGCGCGGCCTCGAAGGAGAGCGTGGAGAGGTCGGGCGGAGCGTCGGTCAAGGGCGAGAACTCGTGGATCGGGGCGCTTCAAGATGGTGGAGAAGAACTGCGTGCTTCGAGACGCCGGCCCATGGCCGGCTCCTCAGCATGAGGGAGGTTGGCGCCATTACAAACGTTCCTCATGCTGAGGAGCCTTGCGAAGCAAGGCGTCTCGAAGCACGCAGTCCGCCTCCGCTCGTCATGAACCCATCAGGGCCTTCACATGGGCCGCGGCGGAATCGCCGAGCCCCTTGAGGTCGTAGCCGCCTTCGAGCACGGAGACCACCCGCCCGCCGGCGGTCTCCTGCGCGACATCGAGCAGCGCGCGCGTCATCCAAGCGTAGTCGTCAGCCCGCAGCATCAGCCCGCCGAGCGGGTCGCGCTCATGGGCGTCGAAGCCCGCCGAGACGATGATGAGGTCGGGCGAGAAGGTCCTCAGCGACGGCAGGATCGCCTGGTCGAAGGCCTCGTGGAACTTCGAGCCGCCGTCGCCGGAACGCATCGGGCAGTTGACGATGTTGCCGACGCCGGTCTCCGAGCGCGCGCCGGTGCCTGGAAACAGTGGCATCTGGTGGGTCGAGGCGTAGAAGATCGACGGGTCGGACCAGACCAGCGCCTGCGTGCCGTTGCCGTGATGGACGTCGAAATCGACGATCGCGACCTTCTCGAGCCCGTGCTTCTTCTGCGCGTGCCGGGCCGCGACGACCACGAAGTTGAAGAAGCAGAAGCCCATCGCGACCTGAGCCTCGGCGTGGTGGCCGGGCGGACGGATGGCGCAGAAGGCGTTCTTGTGCGCGCCGCTCACCACCTCGTCGACGGCGTGGGTCGCGCCGCCGAGCGCGCGCAGCAGCGCCTCCCAGGTGCCGGGGCTCATGGTGGTGTCGCCGTCGATGCGGACCATGCCCTCGCGCGGCCGCGCCTCTTCCAGCGCCTCGACGAAAGCGGGCGGGTGGGCGAGCGCCGCGAGCTCCGCCTCGCCGAGCGGCGCTTCCTCGCGCGCCAGCGTCTGGAAGGCCTCCGCGCACAGAGCCTCCTCGACCGCGCGCATCCGCTCGGGCCGCTCGGGATGGCCCGGCGGCACGAGATGCCGCGCGAATGCGGGATGCGAAATCAGCAGCGTGCTCACCTGGCGGCGTCCTTCCCTCGCGGGCGGCGTTCTCGCCGCTCCGGCGCTTGTTCGAGCCGAAGCTTAGCGCTCACAAAAGCTGGTGCGCCAGAGCAGGGTTTCCAGCCGATGGGCGCTGCGCGCATGGGCGCGAACGCTTCAGAATCCCTCCCCTCTCCGAGGGGAGGGTAGGGTGGGGA
>JADBEO010000035.1 GCA_031316315.1 Chelatococcus sambhunathii | reverse complement strand
GGGTAAGGGTGGGGGTGGTTCAGAGCGGGGCGCGGTGTTGCGAGTCGAGCGACGGTACGGGGAGCGCTCGATCCTGAACCACCCCCACCCCTAACCCCTCCCCGCAAGGGGGAGGGGAACAGGTTGCGTCCGCTGCTCATGGGGCTGTCGCCTGAACGGGGTGTTTCCTGGGAAAGCCCAGCACCGGCACGGGGCCGTGGCGGGTGAGGTCGAGGTCGTAGGTGACGCGGGCGCCGAAGCGGCCCGGAGCCTGCGGATCATGCCGCACCTTGTCGAAGGCGACGACCCGCGTGCCGAGGTTGAAGGCCTCCTTGAGGTCGTGCGTGACCATGATGACCGTCATGCCGAGCCGCTCCCAGAGCGGCTTCAGCAACGCGTGCATCTGCGCGCGGGTGCCGGGATCGAGCGCGCCGAACGGCTCGTCGAGCAGCAGCACCTTCGGATCCTTGGCGAGCGCCTGCGCGATGGCGAGGCGCTGCTGCATGCCGCCCGACAGCGCGCTCGGATGCTTGTCGCGGTGCGGACCGAGGCCGACGGCCGCCACGAGCTCCTCGCTTCTCTCGATCGCTTTTTTCCGCGCCGCGCCGAAGAGGCGGCCCAGAAACCGCGACTGTCCGAGCTCGTAGGCGAGCAGCACGTTGCCGAGCACGGTGAGGTGCGGAAACACCGAGTAGCGCTGGAACACGACGCCGCGGTCCGATCCCGGCTCGTCCGGCAACGGCTCGCCGTCGAGCAGCAGTTTTCCGCGTGAGGGGCGGTCCTGGCCGAGCACCATCCTGAGAAAAGTGCTCTTGCCGCAGCCGGAGGGGCCGACGACGGAGACGAACGAGCCCGAGGCGATCTCGAGATTGAGGTCTTCGATGACGATCTGGTCGCCGAACTCGGCCCACACGTTCCGGACGGAGATCGCGCTCATCGCCGCTCCCCCGCATAGGCCCAGCCGAACGCCGTCCGCGAGAGCTTGGCGAGCAACAGGTCCAGCACGAAGGCGATCAGGGTGATCCAGGCGACGTAAGGAAGGATCACGTCCATCGCCAGATAGCGGCGGACGAGGAAGATTCTGTAGCCAAGCCCGCTGTCCGAGGCGATGGCCTCGGCCGCGATCAGGAACAGGAAGGCGGGGCCGAGCTGCAGCCGCACCAGCTCGATCAGCCGCGGCAGAACTTGGGGCAGCACGACGCGCAGGATCGTGGTCCAGGTCGAGGCGCCGAGGGTCTGCGCCTTCACCAGCTGCTCGGTCGGAATGGCCTGCACGGTCATGGCGATGTCGCGCACGATCGGCGGGGCGACGCCGATCACGATCAGGATCACCTTCGACAGCTCCCCGAGCCCGAAGATGATGAACAGGATGGGCAGGATGGCCATCGGCGGGATCATCGAGATCACCGCGACCAGCGGGCCGCCCCCTGCCCCGACGACGGGAAGGATCCCGAGCGCGACGCCCAGGACGAGACCCGTCAGCGTCGCGAAGCCGAGACCGAGCACGAGCCGCTGCAGGCTCGCGAGCGTGTCGGAGACCAACGTGATCTCGCCCGTGCGCTTGTCCGGCTCGAACGCCATGCGGGACGTCGTCGCCGCCATCTCGGAGACCGGCGGCAGCAGCTTGTCGTTCGGGTTCGCGGCGCGCCGCTCCGCAGAACCCAAAACGTAGACGACGGCGAGGATCAGGAACGGCACGATCGCCAGAAGCAACCGCCCGCCCCTGCGCGGCCGGACGTTCATCGCACGACGCATCAGCGACCCCGTCGTTCAGGCGTCATCCCGGACGGCCGAAAGGCCGATCCGGGATCGCTGTCCGGACAAGACGGGGCGACGCCCTGTCCTGAGAACGATCCCGGCTCTCGCTTCGCTTGGCCGGGATGACGCGCTCCCACCACGGAAGCCCTCACAGCTTGCCGTCGGCGGCCATCTTCATGAAGGTCGGGTCGAAGCGCAGCTTGACGTTCTTCTCGTCGCCGAGCGTTTTGCCGCCGGCGAAGCCGACGCCGATCGCGTCCTTCGACTTCGCGCCCTCGCCGAGCAGGCCGTGCTCGAAGGAGAAGCTGCGCACGAGGTCCATCGTCTTCACGAGCGCGGGGCTTTCGACAAAGGCGACGGCGTCTCCGGCCTTGGAGAACAGCTTGGTCGCCGCGAGCTGGGCGTCGAACCCGGCGAGGTCCGTGCCGGAGAGCTTGGCCATCGCCTCGCGGGCCTCCTTGCCGGCGTCGCCCTCCATCGCCTTCATCGTGTCGTACCAGATGCCGACCAGCGCCTTGCCGAAGTCCGGGTTGTCCTTCAGCGTCTCGGTGTTGACGCCGAGCGTGTCGATGATCTCGCCGGGAATCTTGGAGCTGTCGAACAGCTCGGTCGCGCCGGGCTCGGCCTTCACCTCGGCGAGCAGCGGGTTCCAGGTAACGACCTGCTCGACGTCGGGCGCCTTGAAGGCGCCGACGATGTCGGCGTCGGAGGTGTTCACCACCTTGACGTCCTTCTCGGAGAGCCCGTTCGCCTCCAGCCCGCGCGCGAGCAGGTAGTGCGAGACGGAGAGCTCGACGAGATTGATGCTCTTGCCCTTGAGCTCCTTCAGCGACTTCGCGGTCTTGGAGACGACGCCGTCATTGCCGTTCGAGAAGTCGCCGACGATGATCGCGGTGGTGTCGACGCCGCCCGCGGCCGGGATCGTCAGGGCGTCCATGTTGGTCAGCGTCACGCCGTCGAACTTGCCGGCGGTGTACTGATTGATCGACTCCACGTAGTCGTTGATCTGCGTGACCTTGATCTCGATGCCGTATTTGTCGGCCCACTTCTTCACGATGCCGGCGTCGGCCGCGTAGGGCC
Organism: Chelatococcus sambhunathii; assembly: GCA_031316315.1. Classification (GTDB taxonomy): domain Bacteria; phylum Pseudomonadota; class Alphaproteobacteria; order Rhizobiales; family Methylopilaceae; genus Methylopila. Next base: position 42,967 of record JADBEO010000035.1, on the reverse strand, counting down.
ACGGCATCCAGCCGACATAGATGGTCCAGGCGATCTCGAAGCTCTTCTTCGGCGCGGCCTCGGCCGGCGCGACGATCGCGGCGGACGAGAGGGCGGCGGCGACGGCGACGGAGGCGATCAGACGGCGCAGCATGCGGACTCCCCGGTTCGTGGCTGCGGGCGGCTTCGCCTCGCGCCTGTGATCCAAAGAGTTCGCCGCAACAGGAGGTCGGTCCGCGGCGGCGAACCCGTGCAGTGACCTCCCGGGATTTTGCCCCGCCGTGTCTTCAGGCTTGCCCGCCTGAAGCGCGTCTCTCGGACCAGCGCCGCCGAACGAGGCGGCCGGAACCCTAGACGCGCTGCACGCAGGCTGGAGAGCAATCGCCGTGCCACCCTCCGTCTAAGCCCCCGGGCCGCGCGGGCGACCCGGTCATGCGGCGATAGCAACCGCTCGCTCGGTGTTAATCTGCCTAACTCACGGGCGATTGGGCCAATTTGCACAATATTTGAGCATGGACGCCGAGGCGGGTCGTACCTCGCGGACCGTTCCGGCGCTCAAGGCGCGAGCCGCTCATCGGCTGGCGCCGGCTTTGCAGACTTCCCGTAATGAGGCGCGAGCCGCCTCACGAGATTCATCAGGGGAGACGGAAATGCGTAACGTCATTCGGGGGGCGCTCGCCGCCGGCGCGCTCGCCGCCGCGGCTTTCGCGGGCGCCGCGTCCGCCCAGGCCCAGGAGACCATCAAGGTCGGCATCCTGCATTCGCTTTCTGGCACGATGGCGATCAGCGAAACCACGCTGAAGGACGCTATGCTCATGCTCATCGACGAGCAGAACAAGAAGGGCGGCGTGCTCGGCAAGAAGCTCGAGCCGGTCGTGGTCGACCCCGCCTCCAACTGGCCGCTCTTCGCCGAGAAGGCGCGCGAGCTGATCTCGAACCAGAAGGTCTCGGTCGTGTTCGGCTGCTGGACGTCGGTCAGCCGCAAGTCCGTGCTCCCGGTCTTCAAGGAGCTGAACTCGGTCCTGTTCTATCCGGTGCAGTACGAGGGCGAGGAGAGCGAGCGCAACGTGTTCTACACCGGCGCCGCCCCGAACCAGCAGGCGATCCCGGCCGTCGACTACCTGATGAAGGAAGAAGGCGTCCAGCGCTGGGTGCTCGCCGGCACCGACTACGTCTATCCGCGCACGACCAACAAGATCCTCGAGGCCTACCTCAAGGACAAGGGCGTCGCCGCCGAGGACATCATGATCAACTATACGCCGTTCGGCCATTCCGACTGGCAGACGATCGTGTCCGACATCAAGAAGTTCGGCTCCGCCGGCAAGAAGACGGCGGTGGTCTCAACCATCAACGGCGACGCCAACGTGCCGTTCTACAAGGAGCTCGGCAACCAGGGCGTGAAGGCGACCGACATTCCGGTCGTGGCGTTCTCGGTCGGCGAGGAGGAGCTCGCGGGCATCGACACCAAGCCGCTCGTCGGCCATCTCGCCGCCTGGAACTACTTCGAGAGTGTCGATACCCCCGAGAACAAGGCGTTCATCGACGCCTGGCACGCCTTCACCAAGAACCCCAAGCGCGTCACCAACGACCCGATGGAGGCCCACTACATCGGCTTCAACATGTGGGTGAAGGCGGTCGAGAAGGCGAAGTCGGCCGATCCCGACAAGGTCATCGACGCCCTGCCCGGCGTCGAGCAGGCCAACCTCACCGGCGGCGTCTCGAAGATGCTTCCGAACCACCACATCACCAAGCCTGTGCTGATCGGCGAGATCAAGGAAGACGGCCAGTTCGACGTCGTCGAGAAGACGCCGGACCTCGTCCCCGGCGACGCCTGGTCGGACTTCCTCCCCGGCTCGAAGGACCTGGAGGCCGACTGGGTCGGGAAGAAGTGCGGCAACTTCAACACCAAGACCGGCAAGTGCGGCGGCCAGGGCAGCTGAGATCCTCCCCTTTGGCCTGACCCTCAGGCCCGCACCTGCCTGAGCGAAGGGCGGCGTCCTCCTCCCCGCCGCCCTTCGCGCCCTTTCTTCCCACACCCGGCTGGACGATGGCTTCGATCAGAAACCGCGCCTCGACGCTCGCCGCGCTGCTCGTCCTTCTCGGATTGACATTCTGGGGCGCGATTTCGCCCGCCGTCGCCGACCCGCTCGACGACGCCCTGGCCGGCTTCACGACGGACAAGTACGACGACACCGAAAAAGCCATTCAGGGGGTCGTCGCGACCGCGGCCCCGACCGGCAAGGCGATCTTCGAAGCGCTGGCCGCCGGCCGGCTGGTGTTCGATCCCGAGAGCAAATCCGTTCTGATCAAGGACGCGGCCGGCAAGCTCACCCTCGCCAAAACCGGCGAGGCCGCGCCCGCCGACCTCGCCTCCAGACCGCTGAAGACGGTGCGCGCCAACAATCGCATCCGCCGCGCCGTCGAAGCCGCCTCCGGCGCCTTCGAGCTTCAGGATCCGAACCCTAGGAAGCGCATCGACGCCGCCCGGGCGGTGTTCAAGAGCCGCGACCCCGCGGCGCTGAAGGCCATCGAGACCGCGCTCGCGACCGAAAAAGACGCCGCGGCCAAGGAGGCGCTTCAGCAGGCGCGCGCCGCCATCATCCTCGGCAAGGCCGACGCGCCGGAGGCCGACCGCGTCGCCGCCGCCGATCTCGTCGCCGACGTCGGCGACCAGGACGCGCTTGCAGCTCTCCGCTCGCTCCCGCCCGGCTCGCCGCAGACGGTCAAGGACGCCGCCGACGCCGGGATCGCGTCGATCGAGCGCTGGCTCTCTGTCGCCAACGCCTTCCAGGACGTGACCTTCGGTGTCGCGCTGGGCTCCGTGCTGCTGCTCGCGGCGATCGGACTCGCCATCACCTTCGGCGTCATGGGCGTGATCAACATGGCCCATGGCGAGATGGTCATGATCGGGGCCTACACGACCTTCCTCACCCAGCGCCTGATCCACTCGTATCTGCCGGCGATCGACGGCGCCTCGCTGATCATCGCGATCCCCGCGGCCTTCGTCGTGGCGGGCGCGGTCGGCGTGCTGATCGAGCGCACCGTCATCCGCTTCCTATACGGCCGGCCGCTCGAGACGCTGCTCGCGACCTGGGGCGTGAGCCTCATCCTGCAGCAGGCGGTCCGCACCATGTTCGGCCCGACCAATCAGGCGGTCTCGACGCCGGAGTGGCTGCAGGGTTCGGTGAGCCTGATGGGCGTCTCGCTGAACTGGAACCGCGTCGCGATCGTGCTGTTCGCGCTCGGCGTGTTCTTCGCCCTGCTGCTGCTGCTGAAGCGCACCAGCCTCGGGCTGAAGGTTCGGGCGGTGACGCAGAACCGGCGCATGGCGGCTTCGATGGGCATCCGGACGCCCTGGGTCGACGCCATGACCTTCGGCCTCGGCTCCGGCGTCGCCGGCATCGCGGGCGTCGCGCTTAGCCAGATCGACAACGTCAGCCCGAACCTCGGTCAGAGCTACATCATCGACAGCTTCCTCGTCGTCGTGTTTGGCGGCGTCGGCAATCTCTGGGGCACGCTGGTCGGCGCCATGACGATCGGCGTCGCCAACAAGCTGCTCGAGCCGTGGGCGGGAGCGGTGCTCGGCAAGATCATCCTGCTCGTCGCGATCATCCTGTTCATCCAGAAGAAGCCCCGCGGCCTGTTCGCGCTCAAGGGAAGGTTCGTCGACGCATGAACATTACAAGCGTCGCAGGATCGGGCGCGGCGATCCCTGCCCCGCGGCAGCGGGGAGGGTGGCCCTTCGCGCAAGCGAAGGGTCTGGTGGTGACTTGGGGCGTGGAGCGCCGCGTCTCTGTCCCGCTTCATCCTGAACCGACCCCACCCGACCTCGGCTGTCGCCTCGGCCACCCTCCCCTCTTCGAGGGAGGGATCGGGGGCCCGGAGTCTCGCCCATGAGCCGCTACCGCTTCCTTGATACGGCCGGGCTGATCTTCCTCGCGGTCGTGCTCGCCATGGCGGTCCTCATTCCCGCCTCGAACCTGCTGCTGCCGCCGGACAATCCGCTGCACGTGCCGGACTATCTCGTCCCGCTGCTCGGCAAATACCTCGCCTTCGCGATGCTCGCGCTCGCGCTCGACCTGGTGTGGGGCTACTGCGGAATCCTGTCGCTCGGCCACGGCGCCTTCTTCGCGCTCGGCGGCTACGCGATGGGCATGTACCTGATGCGCCAGATCGGACCGCGCGGCGTCTACGGCAACCCGATCCTCCCCGACTTCATGGTGTTCCTGAACTACAAGGACCTCCCATGGTTCTGGTTGGGCTTCGACCATTTCTGGTTCGCCGCCGTGATGGTGATCGCCGTGCCGGGGCTGCTGGCTTTCGGCTTCGGCTGGCTCGCCTTCCGCTCGCGCGTTACGGGCGTCTACCTCTCGATCATCACCCAGGCGCTGACCTTCGCGCTGATGCTCGCATTCTTCCGCAACGACATGGGCTTCGGCGGCAACAACGGCCTCACCGACTTCAAGGACATCCTCGGCTTCCCCGTGCAGGCGCAGGGCACGCGCGCGGCCCTGTTCGCGCTGACCGCGCTTGCGCTCTGCGGCGCCTATCTGATCAGCCGCTGGGTCGTGACCTCGAAGCTCGGCAAGGTGGTCGTCGCGGTGCGCGACGCCGAGAGCCGCACGCGCTTCATCGGCTACCGGGTCGAGAACTACAAGCTCGTCGTGTTTACGCTCTCCGCGATGCTCGCAGGCGTCGCCGGCGCCCTCTACGTGCCGCAGGTCGGCATCATCAACCCGTCCGAATTCGCGCCCGCGAACTCGATCGAGGCGGTGATCTGGGTCGCGGTCGGCGGCCGCGGCACGCTGGTGGGAGCTGCGCTCGGCGCCTTCCTCGTCAACGCCGGCAAGACCTGGTTCACGGGCGTGCTGCCCGAGTTCTGGCTGTTCGCGCTGGGCGCGCTGTTCGTCCTCACGACGCTGCTGATGCCGAAGGGCATCGTCGGCGCGGTGTCGGATCTGCTCGGCCTCCGCCGCAAGAGCGAACTGCCGTCCGCCCCGCCCGCAGCCCCCGCGCCGCCGCCTGCGGCCGCGCCGGCGGAGTGAGACCCATGACCACCCCGATCGGCGGCAAGCTCACCAACGCCCTGCTCTATCTCGACGGCGTCTCCGTCACCTTCGACGGCTTCAAGGCGCTGAACTCCCTCTCGCTCTCGATCGACCAGAACGAGATGCGCGCCATCATCGGCCCGAACGGCGCGGGCAAGACGACCATGATGGACGTCATCACCGGCAAGACCCGGCCGAACGTCGGCACGGCCGTATTCGAGGGCGACAAGGACCTGACCCGCCTCGACGAAGCCTCGATCGCCGAACTTGGGATCGGGCGGAAGTTCCAGACCCCGACGGTGTTCGAGATGCACACCGTCGAGGACAACATCCTGCTTGCGCTGAAGACCGACCGGCGCCCCTTCCCCGTCCTGTTCTCCAAGCGCACGGCGCAGGAGAGAGAGCGCGTCGACGCCCTGCTGGAGCGCGTGCGGCTGACCGGCAGCCGCCACCGCAAGGCCGGAGAGCTCTCCCATGGCCAGAAGCAGTGGCTCGAGATCGGCATGCTGCTCGCGCAGGAGCCGAAGCTCCTGCTGGTCGACGAGCCGGCCGCGGGCATGACCGACCAGGAGACCGCCGACACCGCCGACCTCCTGCGCGAGATCGCCAAGACCGCCTCGGTGGTCGTGGTCGAACACGACATGGTCTTCGTCCGCGACCTCGGCGTGAAGGTCACCTGCCTGCACGAAGGCTCGGTGCTGGCGGAAGGCTCGCTCGACGCGGTGTCGTCGAACGAGCGCGTCATTGAAGTGTATCTGGGGCGGTGAGGATGACGGCTGACGAACTGCCGCGGCCGTCATCCCCGGGCTTGACCCGGGGATCCATCGGCAAGGAGTCGGCGCTGTGGATGGATGCCCGGGTCGAGCCCGGGCATGACGGGGAGCGGGCGATCCCATGCTGAGCGTCGACGACATCTCGCTCTATTACGGCTCCTCCCGCGCGCTGCGCGGCGTGTCGGTGACGGCGGCGGCGGGCGAGGTCACCTGCGTGCTCGGCCGCAACGGCGTCGGGAAAAGCTCCCTTCTGCGCGCGATCTCCGGCCAGCGGCCGATCTCCGCCGGCGACATCACGCTCGAGGGCAAGTCGATCTCCGGCATGCGCCCCTACGACCGCGCCAGCCTCGGCGTCGCCTACGTCCCTCAGGGCCGCGAGATCTTCCCGCTGCTCACCGTGAAGGAAAACCTCGAGACCGGCTTCGCGCCGCTGAAGCGCCGGGATCGCTCGATCCCCACGGAGGTGTTCGAGCTGTTCCCGATGCTGAAGTCGATGCTGCACCGGCGCGGCGGCGACCTGTCGGGCGGCCAGCAGCAGCAACTCGCCATCGGCCGCGCGCTCGTCACCCGGCCGAAGCTGCTCATCCTCGACGAGCCGACCGAGGGCATCCAGCCGTCGATCATCAAGGACATCGGCCGCGCCATCAAATATCTGCGCGACAAGGGCACGATGGCGATCGTGCTCGTCGAACAGTACTTTGACTTCGCGCAGGAACTCGCCGACCGGTTCATCGTCATGGAGCGCGGCGAGGTCGTCGAGCGCGGCGACGCCAAGGCGCTCGAGGGGGACGATGTCCGCAACCGCCTGCATTTCTGAGGCCGCCGCCCCGCGCCGCCAGCGGGCGGAAGGGCGGATCGCCGTCCGGGTCGAGGCGCTCGGCGGCGTGTCGCGCGTGGTCCGGGTTGCGGAATCGGGGTCCTCGCGGCTGCGCCTGCCTCGGTCGGCCTACGGGCTCGACGGGGTGCTCCTCAACATCGCCGGCGGCATCGCCTGCGGCGACCGCATGGAAGTCGCGGCGGACGTCGGCGCCGGCGCCGGGATCGCCCTGCCGACGCCCGGGGCGGAACGCATCTACCGTTCCGACGGTCTGAGCGCCGAGATCGTAACGCGCCTGACGGCCGGGCCGGGCGCGCGCCTCGCCTGGGTTCCTCAGGAGACGATCCTGTTCGACCGGGCGCGGCTTGTCAGGCGGCTCGACGCCGAGATCGCGGCGGACGCCCGTCTCACCGTCTACGAGGGGGTGAGCTTCGGCCGCCAGGCGCGCGGTGAGACCGTCTCCGAGGGCCTGCTCGAAGATCGCTGGCGCGTGAAGCGGGATGGAAAGCTCGTCTTCGCCGAGACGCTTCGCCTGGACGGTCCCGTACATGAGATGCTCGGGCGCAAGACTGTCGCGGCCGGGATGACCTCGCTCGCCACGGTCCTCCATGTCACGCCAAGCGCCGAAGCCCATGTCGACGCCGTCCGCCAAGCGCTGGCCGCGCACGACGTCGAGGCTGGGGTCACGGCCTGGAACGGCATGCTGGTCGCGCGTATCCTGTCGGCCTCGGCCGAACGCCTTCGCGACGCCGCCCGCGCCGCCCTGCCGATCCTCCTCGGCCGCCCCCTGCCCCGCGTCTGGACCTGTTGAGCCCATGAACCTCACGCCCCGCGAAAAGGACAAGCTTCTGGTCGCCATGGCCGCGATCGTGGCGAAGAACCGCCTCGCCCGGGGGGTGAAGCTCAACCATCCCGAGGCGGTCGCGCTGATAACGGACTTCGTCGTCGAGGGCGCCCGAGACGGCAAATCGGTCGCCGAGCTGATGGAGGCCGGCGCCCATGTGGTGACCGCCGATCAGGTCATGGACGGCGTGCCGGAGATGATCCACGACATCCAGGTCGAGGCGACCTTTCCGGACGGCACGAAGCTCGTCACCGTCCATCACCCGGTCCGCGGAAAGCCCTCGCAGACGCTGCCGGGCGAGGTGCTGGCAGGCGACGGCGAGATCGAGCTCAACGCCGGCGCCGCGACCGTGACGGTCACCGTCGCCAACACCGGAGACCGGCCGATCCAGGTCGGCAGTCACTACCACTTCTTCGAGACGAACCCGGCGCTTGAGTTCGACCGCGCGGCCGCACGCGGCATGCGCCTCGACATCGCCTCCGGGACCGCCGTGCGGTTCGAGCCGGGCCAGACGCGCACCGTGACGCTCGTGCCGCTGACGGGCGACCGGAAGGTCTACGGCTTCCGGCAGGACGTCATGGGAGATCTGTAGTTCGCCTGCTTCTGGTGATACGTAGGAAGGCCGACGAAAGGTACGGAGGCGCTTCATGGGTAGGTTCGACGCGAAGACGTCCTTGAAGGGCCAGACGACCATTCCGGTTGAGGTCCGGCGCGCGCTGGGCCTTCAGCCGGGCGGACGTGTCCAGTTCATCACTGACGAGACCGGCGGAGTGCGGCTGATCGCCAAGACGACGACAATGCGCCATCTTAAAAAAATCTTCGGGCCGAACCAGGCGGCTTTTAACGAGGATGAAGCGATTGCGGAGACGGTTCGCAGGCGTACAGACCCCAACCGCACAGAGCTCGATCCTTGATTGGGATCGATGCGAACATTCTGCTCCGGTACTTTCTCGAAGACGATCCCGTCTGGTCGCCGGCAGTCGAGACCTTCATCGAGTCAAAGCTCAGCGTCGACGAGCCTGGCTACGTCAATCCGATTACGCTCGTTGAGGTCGTGTGGAGCCTTCGCCGGCACGCCCGCTATGACCGCGAGGCTCTCTGCGAGGTGATCGAGGGGCTGCTGGCGTTCGAGAAAATGGTGATCGGAGAGTCTGAGGCGGTCACGCGCGCGCTCAATGCATATCGGGCCGGCGGCGCAGGCTTCGTCGACTATTTCATCGCCGAACTGAACACTGACGCAGGCGCGGCGACGACGATGACCATCGACAAAAAAGCCGCCGCCAGAGAGCCTTTCCAACTGCTTCGCTGACCGCCCGGAGCCGACCCATGCCCGCCAAGATTTCCCGCGCGGCCTATGCCGACATGTTCGGCCCGACGACCGGCGACCGCATCCGCCTCGCCGACACTTCGCTGATCATCGAGGTCGAAAAGGACTTCACTACCTATGGCGAGGAGGTGAAGTTCGGCGGCGGCAAGACCATCCGAGACGGCATGGGTCAGTCGCAGTCGTCCCGAGCGCAAGGCGCGGTCGACACCGTCATCACCAACGCCGTCATTCTCGACCACACGGGCATCTACAAGGCCGACATCGGCATTCGCGATGGCCGCATCGCCAGGATCGGCAAGGCGGGCAATCCGGACGTGCAGCCGCACGTCGACATCGTCGTCGGCCCCGGCACCGAAGTGATCGCGGGCGAGGGAAAAATAATCACGGCCGGCGGCTTCGACAGCCACATCCACTTCATCTGCCCGCAGCAGATCGAGGAGGCGCTGAACTCCGGCGTCACCTCCATGCTCGGCGGCGGCACGGGGCCGGCGACCGGCACCTTCGCCACCACCTGCACGCCCGGCCCCTGGCATATCGCCCGCATGATCGAGGCGGCCGACGCGTTCCCGATGAACCTCGGCTTCGCCGGCAAGGGCAACGCATCGCTGCCCTCCGCGCTGGAGGAGATGGTGCTCGGCGGCGCATGCGCGCTGAAACTGCACGAGGACTGGGGCACGACGCCGGCCGCGATCGACTGCTGCCTGACGGTCGCCGACGCGCTCGACGTGCAGGTGATGATCCATTCCGACACGCTGAACGAGAGCGGCTTCGTCGAGGACACGATCGCGGCGTTCAAGGGCCGCACCATCCACGCCTTCCACACCGAAGGCGCCGGCGGCGGCCACGCGCCGGACATCATGAAGGTGGCGGGGCTCGCCAACGTGCTGCCGTCGAGCACCAACCCGACGCGGCCCTACACGCGCAACACGATCGACGAGCATCTCGACATGCTCATGGTTTGCCATCACCTCGACCCCGCGATCCCCGAGGACCTCGCCTTCGCCGAGAGCCGCATCCGCAAGGAGACCATCGCCGCCGAGGATATTTTGCACGACATCGGCGCGCTCTCGATGATGTCGTCCGACAGCCAGGCGATGGGCCGCGTCGGCGAGGTCGTCATCCGCACCTGGCAGACCGCCGACAAGATGAAGCGCCAGCGCGGCGCGCTGCCGGGCGAAACGGGCGACAACGACAATTTCCGCGCCCGCCGCTACGTCGCCAAGTACACGATCAACCCGGCCATCGCGCACGGCGTCTCGAAGCATGTCGGGTCCGTCGAGGAGGGCAAGCTCGCCGACCTCGTGGTCTGGACGCCGGCCTTCTTCGGCGTGAAGCCGGACCTCGTGATCAAAGGCGGCGTCATCGCCTGCGCGCCGATGGGCGACCCCAACGCCTCGATCCCGACGCCGCAGCCGGTGCACTACCGCCCGATGTTCGGCGCCTTCGGCCCGGCCCCGCTCGCGAACTCGCTGACCTTCGTGTCGAAGGCGGCGATCGACGCAGGGCTCGCTGGCAAGCTGCGGGCGCAAAAACCGCTGGTCGCGGTGGAGAACGTGCGCGGCGGCATTTCGAAGAAGTCGATGGTGCTGAACGACGCGACGCCGGTGATCGAGATCGACGCCGAGACCTACGACGTGCGCGCCGACGGCGAGCTGCTGGTCTGTGAGCCCGCGGAAGTGCTGCCGATGGCGCAGCGGTATTTTCTGTTTTGAACGATGGAGTTTCTTACACCTGACGTTCCGGACGACATTCGCGCATTGGCTGCCCCAGGATTTAGAAACATTTACTCGTGGAACATCGGACAACGGAACCTATTCGGCACAGAAACACTTTGCGGCGATTGGCGCGGAACTCTACTTATCGTTGCAGAACACTTTGCTCCAGACGATGTTATAGATCGTCGAATAGCGGCGGGCGAGAACAATCCCTACCGACACGATCCAAATTTTGAAACAAATCGAAGAATTTGCGAGTTGCTGACTGCGAATGGCAAGCCGACATCTGTTAGCGGCGCGGATAGGTTGGTTTGCGGATCTCTTTATGTGAGCGCGTGCTTCTTTCTACGGGAAGGAACAGGCGCCTCTGAGACATTACCAAATGGCTGGCAGGCGGGATCCACCAAGGTTTTAAATTTTGTTATTGAAAAAATGACGAACATCGAAATTATTGCCTGCCTCGGGAAAATATCATTCAATTTCGTTTTGAAGAAATACGGCATCAAAGGCAACTGGCGTAACCAATTGAACGACCGAAAGCCAACAGTAGTTTTCGATCCGATTTTAAATAGGAAGATAAAAATCTACGCACACAGTCATCCCGGACGACGCGGGACGAACATGCGCTTATCGGGGGCCACTCACAGCGAACGAATCGCCGCAATTGATGAAGACTGGCGCATTATGCTTGCGTCTCAAGAATCACCCCCGCGCGCCGTCTCCATCGTCCGCCGCCCGGCCGTTAAGGCCGCCCTCGTCGCCGACCGCATCACGCTCGATCACGAGGCGCGCGGGCGGCGGCGGCTCGCCATGACGGCCGACGGCGGGCTCGCATTCCTGCTCGACCTCCCCCGCCCCGCGAACCTCTCCGACGGCGACGCGCTGGCGCTGGATGATGGACGCCTGGTCGAAGTGCGCGCGGCCGAGGAAGAGCTGATCGAGATCACCGCCGGCACGCCGCTGCGCCTCGCCAAAATCGCCTGGCATCTCGGCAACCGCCACACGCCGGCGGAGGTGACCGAGGAGGCGATCTACGTCGCGCCGGACCATGTGCTGGTCGAGATGGTCCGCGGCCTCGGCGGCGCGACGAGGCAGGTCAAGCGCCCGTTCCGGCCGGAACAGGGCGCCTATCATGGCCATGACCATGGGTGAGGGGCTCGCGCTCGAAACACGGGCGTCGCTCCCGGCTTGTCCCGGAGCCCATTGCCGCGAGGCCTCGTCATGTCTGGCGCCGAGGGCGGTAATGGATGCCGGGACAAGCCCGGCATGACGGTGAAGGATCTCTCGCGAAGCCGGGGAACGGCCGTCACCACCCTCCTCGCCTGGCTGTCCCCCGCCTTCCCTGTCGGCGGCTACGCCTACAGCCATGGCCTCGAACAGGCGGTCGAGGACGGCGACGTCAAGGACGAGGCCTCGCTGGAGGCTTGGCTCGCCGACGCCATGGCGCTCGGCTTCGGCCGCAACGACGCGATTTTGCTGCAGGCGGCGCACCGGGCGGCCGCGGCCTGCGACGTCGCCTCCCTCGCTGCAATCAACGAGCTGGCGCTCGCGTTCGCGCCGACGAAAGAGCTGCATCTCGAGACCAGCCAGCAGGGGCGCAGTTTTCTGGACGCCGCGCTGGCCGCCTGGTCGAACGAACGGCTGACCGAGATTGGCGAGGCGCTCGACGGTCCTGTGGCGTATCCCGTCGCGGTCGGTGCGGCCGCCGCCGCGCATGGCGTGCCGGCGGCCGAAGCCGCGGCGGCCTTCCTGGTCGCGATCGCGCAGGCGCTGGTGTCGGCCGGCGTGCGCCTTGCGCCGATCGGCCAGACGTCTGGCGCGCGGATCGTCGGAAGGATCGCGCCGCTCGCCCGCGAGATCGCCGAGGAAACGGCGTCACTGGCCGTTGACGATCTCGCCAACGCGACCTTCAGGCTGGACCTCGGCTCCGCCCGCCACGAAACTCAATATACGAGGCTTTTTCGCTCATGACCTCTTCAAACGGACCCTTGCGCGTCGGCGTCGGCGGCCCGGTCGGCTCCGGCAAGACGGCGCTGATGGAGGCGCTTTGCAAGCGCTTCCGCGAGACCTACGACATCTGCGCCATCACCAACGACATCTACACCAAGGAGGACGAGCGCATCCTCGTCGAGGCCGGCGCGCTGCCGGCGGAGCGGATCATGGGGGTCGAGACCGGCGGCTGCCCGCACACCGCGATCCGCGAGGACGCCTCCATCAACCTCGCTGCGATCGCCGAGATGAGCAGAAAATTCCCGAAGCTCGACCTCGTGCTGATCGAGTCCGGCGGCGACAATCTCGCGGCGACCTTCTCGCCGGAGCTCGCGGACATCACCGTGTATGTCATCGACGTCGCGGGCGGGGAGAAGATCCCGCGCAAGGGGGGGCCTGGCATCACCCGCTCCGACATCCTCGTCGTCAACAAGACCGACCTCGCCCCGCTGGTCGGCGCGAACCTTTCCGTGATGGAGAGCGACACCCAGCGCATGCGCAAGGGCGCGCCCTACGTGTTCGCCTGCGTGAAGAACGGCGACGGGGTCGAGGAGGTCGCGCGCTTCATCGAGCGCGCGGGCGGGCTGGCGTAGAGCTGAGCCTTCTCGTCCCGGCCTTGAGCCGGGACCCAGAACCACCAACATTCCCAAGCCAGTAGCGCCGAGTTCGATGAACTCGGCGCGTATGGGTCCCGGCTCGAGGCCGGGACAAGGACCGCGCTACGGCGCCGGGTCGCCCGGCGTGGCGAGCTTGACCACGCCCTTCTTCGCCTTCAGCGCGGCGACGACGTCCTGCGTCTTGCCCTCCAGCGCGCGGGCGACGAACACGCCGCCGGGCTTGGGGCCGGCGACGATCTCGACCTTCGCTTCGGTCAGCGCCGCCGCGATCTGCTGAGCGGTCGCCCCCGGCTCGAAGGCCACCAGCACGGTGGCGCCTGGACGCGCGACTGGCGTCTCCGCGCTCGGCGCGGAGGCCGTTTCGTAAGTCCCCTCGCCCGTCCCGAGATAGGCGCCGGCGAGAAGCCCCGCCTGCAGCGCGATGACGAGCGCCGCCGCCGTCGCGCCGAAGGCGAGTTGGCTGGGCGAAGCGAGGCTGAGCTTGACCGACAGCCAGCGCATCAGGCCCGCGGTTTTCGGCGCGCGCGCAGCCTCTTCCGCCTCGATCTTCGCAAACAGCTTGTCCATCGCCGCGCGCGAGGGCGCCGGCAGCGCCTCGTTCAGGGCGACGGTCCCGTCGCGCTCCTCGGCGGCGATCTCGAGCCTGCGCGCGAGCGATGGATCGTCCGCGAGCATGCGCTCGAGCGCTGCCGCGTCGGCCGCGTCGAGGCGGTCGATCGCACGCCAGGGCGCAAGCAGATCGGCCTCGTGCGGGTGGTCAGGTCCGGTGGTCACCTTGCCATCCGTGCTCATGGCCACCCCCTGTCGATCCCGGCCGCGGAGAGCAGCTCGGCGAGCTTCTTTCGGGCGTAGAACATGCGCGTCTTCACGGTCGCGGCCGGAATCGAGAGGATCTCGCTCGCCTCCTCGACCGACTTCTCATGGTAATAGACGAGATCGATGATCTCGCGGTGCTCGGTCGTGAGCATCTCGAGGCAGCGCCGCATGGCCTGCGCCTTGCTGAGCTTCTGCGCCGTGACCTCGGGCGTGTCGGCGTCGTCCTCGACCGCCTCTGCGACCTCCGGCTCGAGCTCCTTCTCGGTCGTGCGGCGCATGGACGACAGCGCCTTGAAGCGGGCGATCGAGAGGATCCAGGTCGACACGGCTGACCGTCCCTCGAACCGCTCCGCCTGTCGCCAGACGTCGAAAAAGGTGTCGTTCATCAGATCCTCCGCCCGCGCTTCGTCGCGCACGAGACGGATCAGGAACCTGAAACAGCGCGTGGAATGGCGCGCGTAAAGGCTCCGCATCGCGGCCCGGTCGCCGGCCGCGACGCGCCCGAGGAGGAGTTCGTCCGAAACCTCCGTCATGACGCCGTCCGTGGCCTCTCGGTCATGGGTCGCGGCGGCGCGCGGAAAGGTTCAAGGCTTCGCGCGGTTTCGCGCTGTATTCTTGGGCCTCGAAAAAGCACCTGGCCTCGGAAAAGCACTTGGCCTCGAAAGCTATCTGGCCCCGGCGTCCGGCGGGACGTCGGAATCGGAGAGCGAAGGCTGGCCTGCCGAGGCCGACCGTGTCGAGGCCGTTCTTTCCGGGCTCTCCACGCCTGCGACCGGCGGCTGGCGCACGACGCCCAGCGCCTCGAGCGCGCCGACGGCGTCGACCGCCCCCGCCCCGAACTCGGCGTCCGGCCCCGGCGCGCCGAGGTCGCGGGCCGAGCCGGTCAGCGCGGCGCGCGCCCGCCAGGCCGGCAGGCCCGGATCGGCCTCCGCCATCGTGGCGATCACGCCGGCGACCTCGGCCGAGGCCATGGAGGTGCCGGACATGAAGCCGAAGCCGCCGCCCGGCGAGGCGACCAGCACGTCAACGCCCGGCGCCGCGACGCTGAGGTGGTCGCCGCGATTGGCGACCGGCAGGATCCGGTCCTCGGCGTCGGTCGCGGTGACCGCGATCACGTTGCGGTCCGCGGCCGGGAAGAGCGGCGGCGAGGACGGGCCAGCGTTGCCGGCGGCGGCGACATAGATCGTCCCCTTGGCGGCGCCGGCGGCGATCGCCTCGGAAATCTTGGAATCCTTCGGCCCGGCGAAACTCATATTGACGACCCGCACGCCCCGGCTCGACGCCCAGTCGAGGCCGCGCAGGATCAGCATGGTGGTGCCCTGCGCGCCGAGCTTCGACTTGCGCTCCGGCGCGAAGGCGCGGACGGCGAAGATCTCGGCGTCCGGCGCCGGGCTCGCGAGCTCGCCGCGGCCGGCCGCCAGGGCCGCGACCGCCGTGCCGTGCGGATGCGGGGCGACCTCGCCGCCGATCGGATCGAAGCTCTCCACGACCGCGCCCTTGAGCGCCGGATGGGTGGGATCGACCGCGGAGTCGATGACGGCGATCCGCACGCCCTTGCCGGTGGCGGAGGCCTGGGCCTCGTCAACCCGCATCTTGGCGACGGCGTACTGGCTCGCCGCGAGCTCGCTCGGGCGCGCGTCGCTGAGCTCGAAGATGTGGTTCGGCTGCGCCGAGCGCACGAGCGGATCGGCCCTCAGCGCGTCGACCACCTGGTCGACGCTGCGGCCGTCCGGGATGCGCCAGCGGAACACGGTCGTGCCGGTCAGTTCGAGCTTGTGGGACTCCAGCCGCTCGAGCCGCTGCCGAGCCGCGAGGTCGTCCACCTGCGCGTCGGTCAGGTTGGAGCCGACCTCGATCAGGACCTCGCCCGGAACCTCGTCCGGCCCTCCGGAGGCGACGAGCGCCGGCTGCGGCGGCTGCTGCGCAAACGGCGCCGCCGGGGGCGGCGGGTTGATCGGCGCGGCCATCGCGGGAGCTGCGACGGGCGCCGCCTGCGGTTCGAGCCTGTCCCTCGGCTTCGCCGGCGCGGCCTTGGCGACCTTCGGCTTCTGCGGTTGCGCCGGGCGGCGGCGCGGCGGCGGCGCCTCTTCGTACGCTTCGACATCTGGACGGCGCGGCTTCCAGCGCTTCGGCCGGCTCGGTTCGTAGTAGGGCTGCTCCTCGACGACCTCGACCGGCGCGCGCCGCGCCTTGACGGGCCTGCGGGCCGGACGGACCTCGTATTCCTCGATGACGGTTTCTTCGCGTACCCTGCGGCGCTCGGCCGTGGCCGCGCCGATGGCGAGGCCGGCGCCGAGCCCGATCAGGCCGCCTGCGATGGCCGCGCCGCCGCCTCCGCCCCCATGGCCGCGCCCACCGCGCCACTTGTAGTCCTTCCCGCCGCCGCCGCCGTAGCCGCGCGAATAGTCCTGCGCTTCGGCCGCGACGCTGCCGAAGACGAGAACCGCGCCGAGCGGCAGAGCGAACGCAAGACGCAGGCGGCGCGCAGCGGCGCTGCGGGACTTCGGACCACTGGGAGCGCTCATGGCCGTCTTCCTGTCGGTGGTTTGCTGTCGAACCGCGATGACTGTTCGGCCTCGGGGGCCTTCGATATCAGCCTGCGATCGGGTCAAGCCGGCGGCGCGATCTTGTCCGCACGGCGGGCGCCCGTCAACGCAAGGAATCCTGAGGAGCTCGCTGCTCCCTCAGCGCAGGTGGGCGGAGCCTCTCCCCCAAGAGGCTCCGCCCTGTCGGATCGTGCGACGATCGGGGATGACGAGGATCAGTCGCAGACCCGGACCCGGGTGACGTAGCGTTCGCCATAGGCGCCGTAGCGGACGCGCTTTTCGGTCCAGCAGGCGGGGGCGTCGTAGCTGTCGGCGTAGGCGGCGTCGGCGACGATCGCGCCGAGGATGAGGCCGCCGGCGACCGCGGCGCCGTAGCCGCCGTGGTGATGGCCCCAGCCCTTGGCGGAGGCTGCGGCCGGCGAGAGCGCGACGCCGACGACAGCGAGGGCGGACAGGGCCTTGCGGCCGGCGAAGAGCTTGGAAGCGAGGGTCAGGTTGGACATGGCGGCATCCCCTTGAGATTTTTGGGAGGCCGCCCGTCGCGGCCCCGATGACCGTCTGTCGCGACGTCCGCGGCGACGGTTCAAAGGGGTCCGAAACTTTTTTCCAGCGGAGGCCGACTGCGTGCTTCGAGACGCGCCGGCTTCGCCGCCGCTCCTCAGCATGACGCGCGTTTCAGCTCCCGGAACCTTCCTCATGCTGAGGAGGCGCGTCAGCGCCGTCGAAGCATGCAGTCCGGTTCAGCGGGCTGCGGCCGTCGGCGGCCCGCGCCGAGGCCCGACGGCTTAGTCCAGGTTTGCGCACGCGCGCGAGCAGGCCGCGAGAAAACCCGCCGTTCCCTGCCCGTCTTGAACCTTTCGCCTCCGTCTCACGACCCAGCGAGCGCAGGGGCCGCATGGCGCGGCCCCGCAGACAAGGGAGCCCCTGACGATCGGGACAGCGCCCCGGCGCATGCCGCCCGCGCCTCCTCGCCGTCCGTAGCCGCCCATGGAGGACACCATGAACCCGATCTCCTGGAACCAGAACATCCGGACCAGCTTCAGAACCGCCGCGCTCGCCTTCGGACTGGCGGCCGCCCCGCTCGCTTTCGCCGGCGCGGTCTTCGTCGCTCCCGGCGTTGCGCACGCCCAGACGGCGCCGACGCTCGAGGCCATGAAGCAGACGCTCGGCCAGTACGGCGAGTTCGTCACGCATGAGAAATACGGCGACGTCTGGCGGCCGACCGTCACCCCGCGCGGCTGGCATCCCTACCCGGCCTGCGACTGGGTCTTCACCAAGACCTACGGCTGGTACTTCTCCGACAAGACGCCATGGGGCGCGATTGTCCATCACTACGGCCGCTGGATCCACGAGGCGGACCGCGGCTGGCTGTGGGTTCCGGGCGCGGAGTTCAGCCCCGGCTGGGTCGTCTGGCGCACGAGCGATGAATGGGTCGGCTGGGCGCCGACGCCGCCGGACGCCGAGCTGACGCCGGCGAAGATGGAGGCGTTCAACGACGACAAGCTCTGGACCTTCATGGACGCGAAGAAGTTCGGCTCGACCTGCGGGGGCGGCCCGACCGTCGCGCAGTACGGCGACCTCTACGCCTCGACCGCATTCGTGACCGACATCCGCTTCGTCGGCGGCGTCGCGGTGTTCGTCCTGCCGCCCAAGATCAAGGGTCCGGAGGTGAACATCGACATCGACGTCTTCGCGCCGTGGAACCCGACGTTCATCGGGACCTGGATCAACAACTGGACCAACATCTTCAACGACGTCGACATCAACGTCGTGATCAACCAGTGCACGCCGAAGGATCCCCAGGACCCGAAGTATCCGCAGAACCCGAACGACCCGCGCGATCCGCGCGATCCGGTCAACCCGAAGCCGCGCATGAAGCAGTTCGGCGACAACCCGCCGCCTGCGCCGGGCCTCAAGGGACCGGGGGGCCTGCAGCCCCGCCAGCCCGACCGGGTCCGGCTCGACGGCGGGCGCGATCCCGGCCGCCGCACGGTCAAGACCTTCGAACCGCAGCCTGACGACGTCGTCGTGCATGACCGCCTTCCGGGGCGCCAGCCTCTCAAGCTTCGCGATCCGGGCCGTGGCCGCGGCGACGTTCAGGCCGATCCCGGCCTCGGGCGGCAGCCCTTCGTCAAGTTCCGGCGCGACGCCGGGCCGGTTCGCCGCGACCCTGGCGTCTCGCACCGCCAGCCGGGCGACTTCGGTCGGTCGGCGCAGGACTTCGGCGGCCGTGGCTTGAGGGGTCAGCGTGAGGCTGCGCAGCGTTTCGATGGCGGGCCGGCCCGCTTCGAAGGCGGCCCCCGCTCGTTCCGCGGCGGGTTCCGCGACCGCAACTGAGGCGGCGAACACGCTCGGGAAACCTGTGCCCGGCGGGACACCATGCCCGTCGGGTCAGGCCTTGGCTTTGCTGAAAATCGGGTCCGTGCGTAGTAGTGCGTATGGCGAAGCGTCAACGTTCCCTTAACGATGTCGAATCGGCTGGGAGCGACGCCCGATGCATCTCGACACGCACTACAGAGCCGAAGTCATGGCGTCTGAACGCATCATCGGAGGTTTCCGAGCGGCGCTCGCCTACATGGCTCTCGGTCTTGGGCTGACCGGAACGCTCGCGATCGTACCGTCGATCGTAGCCCTGCTCGCCGCCCGCGGCTTCCAGTGATCCGCCTGGCCGGCGCCTCGCCCAACACGGCGGCGTCGCCGCACAAATATTTCGCACTGCACAAAAAGTGGCGGCCTCGGCTTGACGACGCCGCGGCTTTGATGCGCCATTGTCCCGAGGACGGAATGCCCGCGGGCGGGGCGCGGCGGGCGTCCGTTCGCGAAGTCGCTCCGAGGACAAGGTCAATGAAAAAAATCATCCTGGCGTCAGCCGCGCTTCTGATCGCCGGCGCCGCCCCCGCCGCCGCCGACGTGCTCTCCGACATCAAGTCCCGCGGAACGCTCGTGGTCGGCGTGAAGGCCGACTACAAGCCCTTCGGCTTCCGCGATCCGTCCGGCCAGATCGTCGGCATCGAGCCCGACCTCGCCGCCGACCTCGCCAAGCGTCTCGGCGTAAAGCTCGAGCTGGTGCCGGTCGTCGCCTCCAACCGCATCGAATTCGTCAACCAGGGCAAGATCGACGTCGTCATCGCCACGATGTCCGACAAGCCGGAGCGCCGTAAGTCGGTGCTCGCAATCGATCCGCAGTACTACTCGGACGCCGTCAACGTGCTGATGACCCAGAAGGCGAAGTTCGCGACCTGGGAAGACCTGAAGGGCAGGACGCTCTGCGCGACTTCGGGCTCGTTCTACAACAAGGAGGTCGAGTCCAAGTACGGCGTCACGATCAAGGCGTTCGACGGCTCGGAGAAGCCGCTCTTCGCCCTCAAGCAGGGTGAGTGCATCGGCTATCTCTACGACCAGACCTTCGTGCAGGGCAAACTGCTCGACGAGGAGTGGAAGGCCTCCTACCACATGCCGCTTCCGGGCATCCTGGAGACCCCGTGGATCATGGGCGTGAAGACCGGCGAGGACGCGTTCGCCAAGTTTCTCAGCGACACGACCAAGGACTGGTTCAAGCAGGGGACCATCATCGAGGAAGAGAAGAAGTGGGGCATCCAGTCCACGGACTACTCGAAGCGGATGCACGAGCAGGCCAAGGGCAGCTGAGTTCCACGGGCCGGTCGGGATCCCTCGACGGGCCCGTTTTCTATCCTGAGGCCGGCCATTCGGCCGGTCGCTTCTTCCGACGGGGAACGGGGAAAGATGACGGCGTATCGCCGCGAGTTTCGGCGTAGGCAGGCGGAGACGCGCATCGATGGCTTGTGACGTCGCGCCACCGGACGCGATCGCCGCGGTCGGCTGCTGGATACAGGCCAACGCCGGCGTCAACCTGACGATCCTCCACGATCCCTTCGACCGGAGCCGTTTCATCTCCGGCATCGGGATGACCATCTGGCTCAGCGTGGTCAGCCTGTTCTTCAGCCTGATCATCGGCGTGGTCGGCGCCTGGGCTCAAGGGTCCGACTACAAATGGATCCGGTGGCTGATCAACGGCTTCATCGTCGTCTTCCGGAACACCCCGCCGCTCGTTCAGATCTTCTTCTTCTACTTCGGCGTCTCGAACCTCCTCCCGGCGGTCGAGGACGACGTCGGCATGCGCCAGCCGCTGCTGACGAACGTTCAGTGGGCGATCTTCTCGCTCTCGCTGTTCGCCGGCGCCTTCAACATCGAGATCTTCCGCTCCGGCATCGAGGCGGTGCCGAACTCCACCAAAGAGGCCGCCTCCGCGCTCGGCTATACGCGGCTCGGCACCTACCTCCATGTCGTGCTGCCGCTGGCGATCCGGGTCTGTCTGCCGGCGCTGAACAACAACCTCGTCAACCTGCTGAAGACGACGTCGCTCGCCTACGCCATCGCCGTGCCCGAGCTGCTCTACGCCTCCAAGAACATCTGGACCGACGCGCAGAACGTGCCGACCATGATGGTGGTGCTGCTGCTCACCTATGTCGCGCTCGTCGGCGTGCTGGTGTGGGCGATGAACTCCTGGGAGCGCTCGATGGCGATCCCTGGCTTCGGACAGGGGCGCGGCCGATGAGCTCCGCCATGTTCGCCCGCGACGTACCGTTCGAGCGCTCGCCGACGACGGACCTACCCGTGCTTCTGCCGCCCCGCCCGCGCGAGAGGTTCGGCTGGCCGAAGCTCACGACGCGCCACGCTTTGCTGTTCGCGGCGCTCGTTCTCGTCGCCGCCGGCGCCGCCTTCGCCCAGGCGCCCGACGCGCCGCCTGCGCCCGCCTCCGAGGCCCTCACCACGGCGCCTGCGACGCCGCTCTCGGTCGTCGTCAAATGGGCGCCGCTGCTGCTGAAGGGCTTCATCTTCAACATCGTCATCTCGGTCGCGGCGATGACGCTCGGCACGATCACGGGCCTCATGCTCGGCCTCGGCCAGATCAGCCAGAACACGATCGTGCGCAGGCTGTCGTGGTTCTTCACGCAGTTCTTCCGCAACTCGCCCTGGCTGGTGCTGCTGTTCTTCGCGATGTTCATGATCCCGTTCCAGGTCCGGATCTTCGGGACCACGATCCCGCTGCCGGATTGGATGAAGGCGATCGTCGGCTTCGCGCTCCCGGTCATGGCGAACGTCTCGGAGCTGCTGCGCGGCGCCATCCGCTCGATCCCGAGCGGCCAGTGGGAGGCGGCCGAGTCGCTCGCCTTCAGCCGCACCAAGACGATCTGGCAGATCATCCTGCCGCAATGCGTGAAGCGCATGCTGCCGCCGTGGATGAACCTCTATTCGCTGATCACCATGGCGACGGTGCTCGCCTCGATCGTCGGCGTCGGCGAGATGCTGACGCTGACCGCGCAGGTTCACGCCGCCGAGGGCGGCCGGCCGGAGCTGTTCGCTCCGCTCTACGGCTTCGCGGGGCTCTGCTTCTTCCTGTACTGCTATCCGATCTCGAAGCTCACGCAGCGGCTCGAGCGCCGCTACAACGTGAAGACCTGACGAGGAGACGCGTTTTGGCCACCGCCGCCGCCACGACCGCCCCTTCCTGGACGCCCGATCAGCCGATGGTCTGCGTCAAGGACGTGCGCAAGTCCTTCGGCGCCTTCGAGGTGCTGAAAGGCGTCTCGATGGACGTCGCCAAGGGCGAGACGATCTGCATCATCGGCCCTTCCGGCTCCGGCAAGTCGACGCTGATCCGCTGCATCAACGCGCTGGTCGACATCGACGGCGGCTCGATCAAGGTCGAGGGGCAGGAGGTCAACGACCCGAAGCTCGACAAGCTGAAGCTGCGCCGCAAGGTCGGCATGGTGTTCCAGCAGTACAACCTGTTCCCGCACAAGACCGCGCTGCAGAACGTCATGATGGCGCCGATCAACGTGCTCAAGGAGGACAAGGCCAAGGTCGAGGACCGCGCCCGCAAGCTGATCGCCAAGGTGCGGCTGACCGGCAAGGAGAACAACTATCCGGGCGAGCTCTCCGGCGGCCAGCAGCAGCGCGTCGCCATCGCCCGTTCGCTCGCCATGCGTCCCGACATCATGCTGTTCGACGAGGTGACCGCCGCGCTCGATCCGGAGACGGTGAAGGAGGTGCTCTTCACCATTCGCGAGCTCGCGGAAGAGGGCATGACCTGCATCCTCGTCACCCACGAGATGAAGTTCGCCCGCGACGTCGCCGACCACATCTACTTCACCGACAAGGGCGTGATCGTCGAGCACGCCCCGCCGGCCGAGTTCTTCGAGAACCCGCGGGACGAGCGCACGAAGACGTTCTTGGGTCAGATCCTGTAAGGACGCTCCGACGATCGACGTTCGCTGACGACAGCGAACTGCGTGCTTCGAGACGCCGTCCTGCGGACGGCTCCTCAGCATGAGGCGCGTCGGCGCCTTGGCGTCCTCGGCACGCCTCATGCTGAGGAGCCCGCTCCAGCGTGCGTCTCGAAGCACGCAGCCCGTCGGTCCCAGGTCTTCTCTTCCCAGATCCCGATGGCCTTCGCCGTGTGCGCCCGCCCTCAATTCGCCGCGCGGCGCGGCAAATCCTGCGCGATGATCGAAACGCTCAAGCGCGCGCTCTCCCTCCCCCTCGCCGTCGTCCTGCTGGCCTACGACGCGCTGAGCGCAGTCTTCGGGCCGGCGGTCCGGCCCGTCGTCGCATGGCTCGGCTCGCTCGCGCTGATCGCGCGGCTCGGGCGCGCCATCGCGGCGCTGCCGCCCTATGGCGCGCTGGTCGTGCTCGCCGTGCCGTTCGCGATCATCGAGCCTTTCAAGTTTCTCGCGCTCTGGTGGCTCGCCCAGGGCCACGCGGCGACGGGGCTGATCGCCCTCGCCCTCGCACACCTCGCGAGCCTCTTAATCTGCGAGCGAATCTTCCACGCCGCCAAGCCGAAGCTCATGACGATCGGCTGGTTCGCCCGCGGGTATCGCGCGCTGCCCCGCATCCGCGATCGCGCTCTGGCGTGGCTGCGCTCGACGGAAGTCTGGCGCGCCTGCGCGGCTCTGGCCGTTCGGATCAGGGACGCCAGTCCCTGGCGGCGAGCACGTTCCCGCCGAGCTTCGCGAAGGCCCGCTGGCGACACGAGAACACGATGATCTGCTGATCGCGCGACAGGCGGTGCAGGGCGTCGAACATCCGCTCGATCCGGTCGTCGTCCGAATAGACCAGCGCGTCGTCGAGGATCACCGGCGCCGGCCGACCGTCGCGAGCGAGCAGCCGTGCGAAGGCGAGCCGGGTGAGCACGGAAAGCTGCTCGCGCATGCCGCCGCTCAGCCTCTCGACCTCCTCCTCCTGGCCGTTGCGCAGGATCTTGTCCGGCAGCAGCGTCTTGTCGTCGAAGCTGATGGAGACGTCGTCGAACAACAGGCCGAGCAGCGGCTTCAGCTCGCTGATGACCGGCTTGAGGTAGAGGTCCCGGGCGTTCGAGCGCGCGGCTTCGAGCGCCCCGACAAGCCGCTGCAGGACGGCGACCTCGCGCGCAAAAGCGTCGGCGCGGACGGTCGCGGCCCCGAGCGTCTCGCTTGTCTCTCGCCACGTCTCCTCGACGGCCTCGTCGGAGCGGGCGCGGATCTCAGCGTTGAGCCCCGCGATCTCCTCGCGCAGCTCGCCCATCATTCTGTTGGCCGCGTCCTCGACCGAGCGGGCGCGCCTCAGGGCGGCTTCGACGGAGTCGAGATCGAGCGCCGCGGCGCGCAGCTTGTCCACGAGCTGCTCGGCCTTCCCGACGGTCGTGTCCAATGCGTCGAGCGCTTCGCGCAACTCCCGCTCGCGTTCACCGCGCTCATCTTCGGGGCCGAGCGCGGCGTCGATCTGAGCGCGCTCGCCGCCGAGCGAGGCCAGGGTTTTTTCGGCGACGACGAAGTCGTCGTTCGCGCGCGCTTGCAGCGGCTCGACCTCACGAAGCGCAAGCCGCGCAGACTTCCATCGCTCGTCCGCCGCGGCGCAGGCGTCCCGCACCTCGACCGGGTCGGCCTTGAATTCGAGGGCGTCGGGATCGATCGCGCCGACCGCCGCCACCTCCTCGCGGAGCGTCTGCAGGCCGTCCGGCGCCAGCACGGACAACCGGCTGCGGGCCTCCCTCGCCACGCCGTCGAGCTCCTGCGCCCGCGACTGACGCGCCCGCGCGGCCTTGAGGTCGGGGACGCCCATGGACTCGAGCAGCGCGCGACGCGCCGTCTCCGCCTCCTTCAGGCGCCCGTCCCCGGCGCCCGGGCGGTTCGACCGAAGCGTGATGACGCCGATACCGGGCGCGACGAGCCGCGCTTGTCTCGCGTAGCCACGTTCCTCGCCATCGGCCAACGCTGCGCCGTCCATCATCACGTCGCCGGTCCGCGCGGCTTCGTAGGCGATCGACACCGTCGGGCGCGCGGCCTCTTCGATCGCGCGCAGCCGAACGATCTCGGTCTCGAGCGTCTGCAGGTCGTCGACGGCTTTCGCCGGGATCCTCGCCCGGGCGAGTTCCGCCTCGGCCTGCTCGAGGGACTGCCGGGCCGCCTCCGCCTCGGCCAGGCGCGCATTAAGCGCCACGAGGCGCTCGGACGCCTCACGCGCCCTCAACGCCTTTTCGAGTCGATCGAGAAGCGCGCGCGAGGCTTGCGCCTCGGCCTCCGCTGCGTCGGCCGCGGCCCGCGCCGTGTCGATCGCGCTTGCGGCGTCCCTCCGTCGGCCGGTCGCAGCGCCGCGCTTCTCCTCTGCCTGCCGCAGCTTCTCCCGAAGCTCCTGATCCTTGGCTAGCGCGTCCCGAAAGCCCTTCAGGGCTCGGTCTGCGATCTGGCGGCGTTCGCGCGCGAGCGTCAGCTCGGCCTCGGCGGCTTTCAGCATCTCGCTCTGCGCTTTCGCAGCGGCGAGCCTGGCTTCGGCGGTCTCGACGGCCTTGCGCCGCTCCTGGCGGTCGTCGGGCTTTTCAAGCTCCGCGAGCCGCTTCGTTGCGGCCGCCCGCCGTTCGAGCGCGTCTCGCAACGCCTGCACGTCTTCGCGCAGCTTGGCTTCCGCGCTCACGAGCTGGTCGCGCGCGTCGAGCGCAGCGGCGTAGCGGCCGCCAGTCTTCGGACGCCCCGTCGCCGTCACGAGCTCGGCCAGCGCGCTCCGCGTGGCGGCCACGATCTCGGCCATGCGACGGCCTCCGGTGACGGCTTCCACCTCGCCCTGCACGGATTCGAGCAGGCTCGCCCGGACCTGCTTCTCGTTCTCCTCCTGCGCGCCGCCGCGCTTTTCGAGCCCGGTGATCCCCTGCCGCACCCAGAGCAGGCCGGCGGGCCCCGCCGCGCCGCCACGGACGAGCGCGGCGATGAAGCTCTCCGCCTCGTCCGCCTGAGCCACGAGGCGGCCCGATCCGAGATCGACGACTCGGGCGGATCGGCCGGCGTAATACTGCTTGGTGATCCGGAAGCGGCCGGCCCCGGTCGAAATGTCCGCCTCGACGATCGGACTGCCGCCGCTGTAGGGCCTCAGCTTCTGCACCTCGCCCGGCGTTCCGGAATAGGGCTGAAAGAACAGCGCGTGCAGCGCCTCGAAGCTGGTCGACTTGCCGAACTCGTTCGCGGCGCACAGCACGTTGACGCCATCGCCGATGTCCTCGATCGCGACGCCGCTGTCGGCGAAGCGCCTCACGTTGAACAGGCGTAGCGCCTCGATCCTCATGGCGCGGTGGTCTGCGACATCGAAAACAGCCGGCCGAGCGCCGCCCGCGCGAGGTCGCGTTCGACGGCGGACAGACGCTCGTCCGCGCTTTCGGCCAGCAGCGCGTCCGCCGCCTCGCGAAGCGCGCCGGCGCGGTCGATGAGGTCGAGATCGCCGACGTCGCAGTCGGTCGCGAGCGCGCTCTCGTCGAGTTCGAGATATGCGAAGTCCGGCCCGACGTGCTCGATCGCGGCGGACAGCGCCGCGCGCCCCGACAGACGGCAGCGGCCGGTCGCCACCACCCGGGCGATCGTATGGCGGCGCAGCCTCGGCTCCGGCAGCAGGGCGTCGAGGGCGGCCGCCGGTTGGCCGCCGTCGATCAAATGGAGAGCGAGCGTCCGCCATGCGAAGCTCGCAGTCTCGAACGAGGTCGCTTCGGCCGGCGCTGCGGCGCCCGTGAGCCTCACGAGCAGCGCCTCGCCCGGCCGGTCGTGCTTGAACCTGTCGGGCTCCGGCGCGCCGCTGTAGCGTGTGCGAGGATCCACCTCGAGCGGGCCGTGCCAATCTCCGAGCGCGAGATAGGAAAGCCCGGCCCGGCGGGCCCGGTCGGGCGCGATGACGTCCGTCGCCGTCGCCTCCTCCGAAAAGCTCTGGATCGGGCCGTGAGCAAGGCCGATCCTGATCGCGCCGTCCGGGGTCGCGGCGCCGTCCATCCATTCGGTCTGGTCGCGGCCAGGGCGGCGCACCCGACAGGGCGCTGGCAGCAGCACGACGTTGTCGGCGAGCTCCAGCGGTCTTGGCTCGACGGCGAGCGTGACGTTGGGCGGGGCCTCCGTCGCGAGGCTCGACCAGAGCTGCGTCGCCTGCAGCGAGTCGTGGTTGCCCGGCAGAATCACCCACCGGATCGGCGCATGGTCGCGCATCTCCGCGAAGACCTGTCGGCGGATCTCCGGCGCGGGCGTCTCGGTGTCGAACGTGTCGCCCGCGAGCAAGACCACGCCCGCGCCCGACAGCCGCGCATGCGCGGCGAGCCGCCCGATGACGGCGCGCCGCGCTTCGCGGAGGCGGCCGGGTAGATCGCCGGAAAAAGCGCCGAACCGCTTTCCGAGATGCAGATCGCTGGAATGGATGAAGGAGAACATGATTGAAGCGCTAGGGAAGCGGGACCTGTGATCCTCGCAGGCGGGGAGCCGATTCGCCAACTCCGCGCATTGACCGGAACGCGCCGACGCTGCACCTGTCACGGGCCA
Source organism: Chelatococcus sambhunathii (assembly GCA_031316315.1). Taxonomy (GTDB): domain Bacteria; phylum Pseudomonadota; class Alphaproteobacteria; order Rhizobiales; family Methylopilaceae; genus Methylopila. The sequence goes on along the minus strand of JADBEO010000035.1, from coordinate 15,652 downwards.
TGAGCGACCCGATCCCGACATCATCCGCCGACGTTCCCGCCGGCTGGGAGCCCTTCGACGGCAAGGGCTTCGTCGATCTCGTCGGGCCGCTCTACTGCCGGCGCGGGGAGGACGGCCTGCGCGCGTTCGGCTTCGTCGCGACGGAGAAGCACGCCAACCTGATCGGCCTCGTCCATGGCGGCATGCTGATGACGCTCGCCGACCGCGCGCTGGGCGTCGGCGCCTGGGATTCGGCGGGCGGCCCCTGCGTCACGATCCAGATGGACATGCAGTTCCTGTCCGCCGTGAAGATGGGCGAGTTCGCGCAGATCGCGCCGGAGCTGGTGCGGCGAACCCGCTCGCTCGTCTTCCTGCGCGGCACGGTCAAGGTCGGGGAGCGCCCGACCGCGATGGCGACCGGCGTCTGGAAGATACTCGACGATTAAGCTGGCTGTGACTATCTCGATGGGAAGAGTAAGGTTCTATTGTCCGGCGGTCGCCTCTCGCGTAACGCTCGGTATCGGGGCGCACGCGCTGAAGAGATGCTGACGAAGAAAGCCAAATACGGCCTCAAGGCCATGGTCGATCTAGCCGGACTGGACGCCGGCAGGTCCGCATTTGTGGCCGACGTCGCCGAGCGCAATGCGATTCCGAAGAAGTTCCTCGACGCGATTCTGGGCGAACTGCGCAACGCCGGCCTGCTGTCGAGCAAGAAGGGCAAGGCGGGCGGCTACATGCTGGCGCGGCCGGCCGAGCAGATCACGGTTGGGATGATCGTGCGCACGCTCGACGGTCCGCTCGCCCCGATCGCCTGCGCGAGCCGCTCCGCCTATGTGCCGTGTGACGACTGCCGCGACGTCCGCGCCTGCCAGATCCGCCTGATGATGACCGACGTGCGCGACGCGATCTCGAAGATTCTCGATCAGCAGAGCCTGGCCGAGCTGCGCGACATCGGCGGCCACGACGCGATGGGCAGCTTCGCCTACCAGATCTGATCCGCCCCTACTTCCGCTTCTCCACCCACATCGGCAGCCCGCCCTTGGGCTGCAGCGAGATCCCGCCGAACGGCGTGATCGGCCCGGTGGTCGCCAGCCGGAACCGGAACTGGCGCGCGAGCGTGATGATCGAGAACATCAGGTTCGCGGTCGAGGCGCTCGCGCCGGGGCACACGCGCGGGCCGGCTGCGAAGGGGATGTAGGCGAAGCGCGCCACCTTGCGGCGGTTCTCGTCCTCGAAGCGGTCGGGGTCGAACACGTCGGGACGCTCCCAGAGCTGGCGATGTCTGTGGATGATGAAGGGCGCGACGGTGACGATCGCGCCGCGCGGCACCTTGCGGCCGCAGACGACGTCGGCCTTCACGGCCTTGCGCACGATGACCGGGATCGGCGGATAGAGCCGCATCACCTCGTCCAGCACCCGCTTGGTGTAGGGCACGCGCGCCACGTCCTCGGGCGTGAGCTTCCTGTCGCCCAGGACCTCGTCCAGTTCGGCGTGCATGCGCGCCTCGACGTGCGGATGGAGGTCGAGCAGGTACCAGATCCAGGTCAGCGCCCGGATGGTGGCGTCGCCCGCCGCGATGATCGAGGCCGCCTCGTCGCGCGTCTCCTCGGGGCTGAGCGGCTCGCCGGTCTGGCGGTCGCGCGCGTGGGCGAGGCGCCACAGCAGGTCCTGCCCGCCCTTCCAGTCCGGATCGCGGCGCTCCGCGATCAGCGCGCGCAGCTTGCGGTCGCCCTCGGCCTTCCAGTCCTCCAGCCGGCGGCGGACCAGGAATTTTGACACCCATTCCGGCTTCGGCACCATGTCGATCGAGCGCGGCTTGCGCGGCACCGTCGACAGCCAGCGCAGCATCGGCAGCGCGCTGTCGTCGCCGCCGGTCGAGATGTGGTTGAGCATGCGCGCGAGCATGTCGGCCGCGACGCGCTCCATGTCGATCGGCTTGCCGGCCGCCGCGCGCCGCGCGAGGTCCTTGGCGCGTCGCTCGGCGACGCGGATCAACGCCGGCCCGTCCGGCTCAACGGCGCGGCGATCGATGGCTGGCGTCGCGATCCGGCGATGGCGGCGCCAGGTCTCGCCTTCGCTCGCGAGCGTGCCCGTCCCGATCTCGGCCTCGAACAGGCGGCGGATGGTGGGCACGCGCGGATAGTTGTCGAAATTGTCGACCAGCACCTGCTTCACGCCGGCCGGGTCGCTGATGAAGCAGGCCGTGACGAGGCTGTAGCGGCGGGTGACGAAAAGGTTCTCGTAGAGCTCGTCATCGAAGACGCCCAGCGAATTGTCCGGGATGGTCTTCAGCACCTCGAGCGCCGACAGCGGCTTCGCCGGCCGCGAGGGCATGGCGAGGGCCGGCGGCTCATGAGGGGCGTCGTCGACCTTCGCGTCCAAATCGGTCATCCGCGCACGGCGCTCACGGCCGCCCGGTCGACGAGCTTCGGGACGGCCTGGCGATGAACGGAGCTTCGGTCAGGCAAGATCCGCTCCCGCGGGTTCGCGGCTCTGCGCGGGGCGGCGTCCAGATGGACCTGACGGCGGCGGCTGGTCGGAGTGGCAGGATTCGAACCTGCGACCCCCTCGTCCCGAACGAGGTGCGCTACCAGGCTGCGCCACACTCCGAAGCCGACCGGCGGCCCTTATAGGGGGCGCGATTGCGCTCCGCAAGCGGACATCTGCGCGCCGGAACCGCTTTGATCCGAGAACGTTGAGCGCCAAGGCGCGGGGCAGCGAAAGACCCGCGGAGAACGGAGAGATCACACACGATGGCGACCAGCAAGACGACCGACATCGCCGACGACGTCGCGGATGCAGCCGCCTCGACAGGTCACCGCGCCGGCGCGCAGGCCCGCCACGCCGGAGCAGATCTCGGCGACACGATCGATCGGACCGCCAACGCCGGCGCCGGCGGCGTCCGGCGGGCGGCGCGCAAGACCGTCGCCGCGCATGACGCAGCGGCTGTCGAGTTCGATGGCCGAGCCGAGTCGCTCGAAGACGCGATCCGCCGCAACCCGCTCGCCGCCGCCGGCGCCGCGCTGCTGATCGGCGTCGTGCTCGGCCGGTTCTTCCTGTAAGCGGCAGGACGCCGCCCGCAGGCGATCGCTGAAATCAGGTGGCCGCGCTGACCTCTTGCGAGGCGTCGCGCCGCTCCGGCGTCCTCGCGCGGTCGCCCAGCAGCGACACCACCTGATCGACAAGTTCGTCGACGGAGTCACGCGCCTTCGTCAGCGTGACGTCGGAATTGGCCGCGTCGCGGTCGACGTCGAGCGCCGAGAAGACGACGATCGGCGTCGGCTCCTGTTCCAGGCTCGTCACCAGGTCCAGGCCGGAGCCATCCTCAAGCGCGACGTCGAGAATGGCGAGGTCGAACCTCGTCTCGGACAGAGCGCGGCGAGCGGCCGCGAGAGTTCCGACGGAAGTCACGTCCGCAACCGGCGCCAACGCGGCGCGGACGACATTGCAGAGGTCGGCGTCGTCTTCGACATGCAGGATGCACGGTCTCGAGGCGGGCCGAGCGATCTCCTGCCGGATGATCCGCGTGAGACGCGTGGCGTCGACCGGCTTTGCGACCCAGGCCGCGACGCCCAGACCTTCGGCCCGGGCGTCGACGCGCCCGCGTTCGGCGCTCGCCGATACCACAATCACCGGCACATCCTTGCCGTTGGGGCGCGACCTCAAGTCCTGAACGAAGCCGAGCCCGGAACCGTCAGGCAGATGAAGATCGAGCAGGACGGCTGCGAAGACGTGAGTCTCGACCAGCTTCAAGGCAGCCTTGACTGTGCCGGCCGTCAGGGGCTCGAACCCCGCGTCCCGCATCTGTTCGGCGAGGATTGCGGCTACCAGCGCGTCGTCCTCGCACACCAGAATCTTCGGGTCGGACCGCCGCTCGACCGTTCCAAAGGCCGCGACGCCGCGCTCCCGCACGAGATGGCGCGGCAGCCGCACCTCGAACTCCGTGCCGTGGCCGAGTTCCGTCCGATAGCTGACGGCGCCGGCGTGTCGCTCCACGATCTCGCGTACGATCGCAAGGCCGAGGCCGGTGCCGCCCTTGCTGCGGTTGTCCGAACCGTCGGCCTGCGCGAACTTTGTGAACATGCGGGCCCGGAAGCTCTCCGGGACGCCCGCGCCCCGGTCGGCCACCCGGATCGAGGCCGCCTCGCCCTCAGCCGATACGCCAACCACGACCGTCTCGCCTCGCGGCGAGAACTTCACCGCGTTCGAGAGCAGGTTGATCATCACCTGCGTGAGACGGTCCTCGTCGCCGTAGACCATCAGCCCTTCGCCGCCGTCATCGAGCTCGATCCTGACGTCGAAGTCGTCGGCGTAGCTTCGCAGATCGCCGATCGCGCGGAGAACGACGTCGCGAACGGCGAGCGACTTCAGATCGAAAGTCATGCGGCCGGCTTCGATCTTCTCGATGTCGAGGATTTCGTTGATCAGGCGCACCAGCCGCAGGCTGTTGGAGTGAGCGATTGAGACCAGATGCTTCGCCCGCTCGCTGAGCGCCCCCGCCGCCCCTCCCGAAAGCAGCCCGAGCGAACCGGCGATCGAGGTCAGCGGCGTGCGCAGCTCGTGGCTGACGGTCGAGACGAACTCGTTCTTCAGTCGCTCGACGCGCTTGCGCTCGCTGATGTCGCGGGCGCTCAGGAAGATGCGCTCGATCCGGCCGTCCGGCCCGCGCAGGGGCACGTGGACGATCTCGTACACGCTCGCGCTCCGCTTCACGCTCGGATGCCGCTCCACGGCCAGGACGGAGCCGTGGGCGAGCGCCCGGCGCATGTCCGCCTCGACGATCTCGCCCGTCGCGCCGGGAAAGACCTCGCTCGGCGCGCGACCGATGACCGCTTCCGTCGATAGGCCGCTGGCCCGGACCGCGGCGGGGTTCCAGGCCTCGATCGCGAACTGGCCCTGCGGATGGACGCGCACGACCGCCTTGGCGTCGGGGGAATGGTCGAAGAGCCCTCGAAACAGCGCCTCGGCCTCGACAAGCCGGCGCTCGCGGTCGGCGATCGCCGCAGCGCTGACCGACAGGGCGCGACCGAGGGCGCCGAGCTCGGCTGTGCCGCGCAGGTCGGGACGCGCGGCGAAGTCGCCGGCCTCCAGCCGCCGCGCATAGTCGATGAGCCGCTTGAGCGGCCGCACCACCAGCGTCTCGCTGCCGATGACGCCGAGCGCCAGCGACACGAACAGGATCGCCACGATCAATTGGAGCTGGCGGTTGAGCCTGACGTCGACAGGCCGCACGACGTCGTGCTTGGCCGCCCCGACGATCAGCGTCGCCGTTCCCTCGAGCACCTGTCGCGCATGGAACAGCGACGCGCGGCCGTCGATGTCGGACGCCTCGTAGGTGCGGCCCGGCGCGGCGAGCGCTTCCGAGACGAAGGTCGCGTCGCTGAGATTGGCGCCGGCCTGGGCGCCTCTCGTCGGCCGGCGGGCGATCACGAGTCCCGCTTTGTCCACCAGCGTCACGGTCTCGCCGCCGACGAGATCGCCGCCGAACCCGTCGATCGAGCCGGCGAGCGCCTCGACGTCGATCGACGCGACCACGAGCATGCGCGCGCCGGAATCCATGACCGGCTGCGCGATGGCGATGCGCGGCTCGCCCGTCACCCGTGCGAAGATGAAGCCCGAGATGGTGAAGCGCCGGGTGTCGAAGGCCTGCTTCACGTAGTCCCTGTCGCCGACATAGATCGATACGCTCGGCGGCCGGTCGGCGCAGCGGACGACGCCGTCGGCGTCGACCGTATAGAGGGCGCGCACCCACGAATTGACCGGGGCGTATTCCGCCAACTCCCATTCGCAGGAGCGCGAAGACGTCCGCACCGCCTCCGACCGCGCCAGGAAGTTCAGCATCTGGCGCGTCTGCTCGATGACCGAATTCTGCCGCTCCGCGACCAGGCGCGTGACCGTGGCGAGCCTCTCCCCGGCGGCAGCGAGCGCCGTCTCGCGCTCGGCGCTCGCGAAACGCACGGTCAGGGCGACAAGCGGCGCCATGACGAACACGCCGATGAAGGCGACGTTCCAGCGCAGGCTCGCCGATCGCCGGTCGACGCCCATCGCGAGCAGGAGGCAGGCGAGAGCCACGGAGGTCGAGATCGGCGTCGGCTCGAACCCGTCGATCACATTGAGCGCGTTCGGATCGAACGCGTAGAGCGCGATCGCGAACAGCGGAATGGCGAGCCCCGTCAGTCGGGCGAACTGGCGCAGATCGCCCGCTCGTTCCGATCGCACCCGCGTCAGCAGGATGGCGAAGCCGGCGAGCAGCAGAGACGCGCTCGTCGCCACGCTCGCGCGGCCGGGGCGGCCGGTGACGGGGACCGAAAGATCCGGCGCCGCCAGGGTATCGATGTGCAGGTCGACGCCCAGCAGATGCTCGAGCAGCGTGGCGCCGGCGATGGCGATCATCCCGGCGGCCGCGCAATATCCGGCGACGCGCGCGGCGCGACGCCGCGACTGGATCGCGAGCCAGCCGCCGCAGCCCGCGAGCAGCGCGATCGCGACGTTGACCTTCATGCGCTGGGGATCGGAGCCCGACCAGGCGCCGAGTCCGAGAAGCTGACCGAGCAGCCCGGACGCCGCCAGCGCTGCGCAGACCAGCGTCAGGACGGCACCGATCAGGCTTCTTGCGAGCGCGCCGGAGCGCGGGGGCGTCAGACGCATGCAGGTATGGTCCCGACGGGTCTACCGGGACCATAGACCGACCTTAGACCGGCCGGAAGCAGCCGACCGCGGCGTGCGCCGGTCCGGCTTCACCGGACCGCCGGACGCCGCGCCCGGAATCGATCACTCGTCGTCGTCGCCCGCGTCGTCGTCGTCCGCCGCCGTGTCCTTGGCGTCGTTCGCCTTCTTGCCGGCCTTCTTCTCGTCGCGCGCCTTGCGCTTGGCCATGAGATCGTCAATCTCGGCCTTCGTCACCTTGCCGTCCTTGTTCGCGTCGGCCCGGTCGAACCAGGCCGGGCGCGTCAGGGCCTCGGTCTCAGAAATCTTGCCGTCGCCGTCGGTGTCGAGCTTCTTCAGCTTCTTCTCGACATTGTCGGCCGCCTTCTCGCTCTTCTTGGCGGCTCTCTCCTTGAGCGCCTTGATCTCGTCCGCGTCGATCACGCCGTCGCCGTTCTTGTCGGCGCGCTTCATGAATTTGGACAGTTGCTGCTTGACCTCGTCGGCGTCGATCGCGCCGTCGTTGTTGCGGTCCATGCGCTCGAACTGCTTGGCCGGGCCGCCCTTCGGCTTGGCGTCGGACTTGTCGGAGGCGGCGCCCGCGAAGGCGGGCGACGCGAAAGCCAGCGCGACGGCGGCGACCGCGATCGTCGAAACCTGTCTGATCATGGGATTGAACTGCCTCTCGTGGTTTCGCAATTGACCGCGCGCGACGCCGCGGCGCGTCAGGCCATGCACCAGAACCATGGCGAAGCGAAGTCGCGCGCTACCCCGCCGTCAAAACATTGGTCGCCACGTTCCGGACGATCGAACGACGCTGAAGCCGCCGCCGCACGCCACGCGATCCGACCGGCGTGCGGGATGGCCCGCCGTTTCAACTCTCGAACGGGCGCTCGGGAGGGGGAAGCTTCGCGGTGGCGACCGGCGATTCCGGCTGCGGAGCGCGGCCCGCGAACGAGAAGCCTCGCGTGGACCTTTCTGAAGTCCCACGTCCTCGTTGCGTTCGCGGAGGGTGACACCAAGAACCCGGAAGGCTCTTGGTGGGCGCACTAGGGCTCGAACCTAGGACCCGCTGATTAAGAGTCAGCTGCTCTACCAACTGAGCTATGCGCCCGGAAACCCAAGAGGTTTCGGCCGCCGCGCGCGGCGGCGGGAGGCCGGCCATGTAACAAAGGCCGGGGCGGCTGTCCAGCCGTGAACGACGCTTTTCGCAGATTATCGCCTAACAGCGCGCCGGATGTGAAAACGGCGCCGCCGGGCTTGCCGGCGACGCCGCTCGATCGCGGGAGTTCGGGCGTCTCAGCCCTCCTCGACGAACACCTCTTCGCGCTTCTTCCGGACCGAGGGAAGGAACACGATCGCGAGTACGGCGGCCGCCATCAGCAGCAGCGTGAGGCTGAGCGGCTTGGTGAAGAACACCGTCCAGTCGCCGCGGGAGATCGTCATCGCGCGCCTCAGGTTCTCCTCCAGCATCGGCCCGAGCACGAAGCCGAGCAGCAGCGGCGCCGGCTCGCATTCGAGCTTCACCAGCAGGTAGCCGAGGAAGCCGAAGGCCGAGACCGCATAGAGGTCGAAGCTGTTGGAGTTCACCGAATAGACGCCGATGGCGCAGAACGCGATGATCGCCGGGAACAGCACCGTGTAGGGCACGGTGAGCAGCCGCACCCACAGCCCGATCAGCGGCAGGTTCAGCAGCACCAGCATCAGGTTGCCGATCCACATCGAGGCGATGACGCCCCAGAACAGTTCGGGCTTCTCGGTCGCGACGTTCGGGCCGGGCTGGATGCCCTGGATGATCATCGCGCCGATCATCAGCGCCATCACCGGGTTGGCCGGGATGCCGAGGGTGAGCATCGGGATGAAGGAGGTCTGGGCGCCGGCGTTGTTGGCCGATTCCGGCGCCGCCACGCCCTCGATCGCGCCCTTGCCGAAGCGCTCAGGCGTCTTGGAGATCTTCTTTTCCACCGTGTAGGCGGCGAAGGACGACAGGATCGCGCCGCCGCCCGGCAGGATGCCGAGCACCGAGCCGAGCGCGGTGCCGCGCAGCACCGGCGCGATCATCTGGCGGAAGTCCTCCTTGGACGGCCAGAGGTTCGTGACCTTCTTGACCATCACCTCGCGGTCGCTCTCGTCCTCGAGGTTGCGCAGAATCTCCGCGATGCCGAACACGCCGACGGCGACCGCGACGAAGTTCAGGCCGTCCGCGAGCTCCAGGAAGCCGAGCGTGTAGCGCTGGGCGCCGGTGTTAACGTCCGACCCGATGAGGCCGAGCAGCAGCCCGAGCACGACCATGGCGAGCGCCTTCAGCACCGAGCCGGAGGCGAGCGCGACAGATGCGACGAGGCCAAGCATCATCAGCGAGAAGTATTCCGCTGGCCCGAACTTCAGCGCGAGGTCGGTGAGTGGCGGCGCGAACAGCGCGATCAGGATCGTGGCGACGGTGCCGGCGAAGAACGAGCCGAGCGCCGCGGTGGCGAGCGCGGGGCCCGCCCTGCCCTGCTTGGCCATCTGGTAGCCGTCGATCGCCGTCACCGCCGAGGAGCTTTCACCCGGCAGGTTGATCAGGATCGCGGTGGTCGAGCCGCCGTACTGCGCGCCGTAGTAGATGCCGGCGAGCATGATCAGCGAAGTCGCCGGCTCGAAGTTGAAGGTGATCGGCAGCAGCATCGCGATCGTCGCCGTCGGGCCGATGCCCGGCAGCACGCCGATCAGCGTGCCGAGCAGCACGCCGATGAAGCAGAAGGCAAGGTTGACGGGCAGCGCCGCCGTCGAGAAGCCGAGGCCGAGATTGTGGCCGAGCTCGGTGAAGGTGGTGAGGAAATCCATGGCGCGCGTCGCTCCTCAGCCGCCGAAGACGCTTTTGAGCGCCGCCCAGGCCGCCCCGAAAGGCGCGAAGGCGGCGTCGACGTAAGGGTTCAGCCATTCGAGCGGACCCGCGAAAGGCGGGATCGGCAGCCCGAGCAGTTTCTGGAAGACCGCAAGGCAGAAGATCGTCAGCAGGACGGTCATGGTGACCGCCATGAAGACGGTGGTGCGGCGGCTGGCGAAGGAGGAGATCAGGATCGCGAGCGCCACCGCCGGCACGAGGCCGAGCGGCGGGATCGAGAGCGGCGCGAAGCCCCGGACCACGAAGCCGAAGACGATCGGCGCCAGCAGGATGAGGAAGCCGCCGCGCCACGGCACCCCGGTCATCTCAGACCGCTTACCCTTGAGGACGCCCTTGACGAGGATGATCGCGCCGAGCAGCGCGAGCACGCCGGCGAGCAGCAGCGGGAAGAAGCCCGGCCCCATGCGGAGCGGCGTTCCGACCTGAAGCTCCTGCGTTTCGAACGCGAACCAGGCCGCGATCAGGATGAAGATTGCGCCTGACGCGGCGTCCTTGACGTTGATCTGCATGGGGCTGGCGCCTCGAAACGATCGTCCGGAGCCGGCGCCCGTCGAGCGACGAGGCGGGGCGCGGACGGGTCAGAGCGGCCGCCGACCCGCCGGGCGCCGGGCCCGTGGGGCTGGCGGACCGCTCCGGTTGCCTCAGTCCGCGTAGACCCCAGCCGCCTTGATGACGGGGGCCCAACGGTCGATTTCGGAGGTCAGCTTCGCCTTGAGCGCGTCGGGCGTCGCGTCCGCCTCGCTCGACGGCTGGGTGCCGAGGTCGGCGAAGCGCTGCACGACCGTCGGATCCTTCAGGGCCTTTTGAAGCGAAGCCGTCAGCTTCTTGATGATCTCCGGCGAAGTCCCCTTCGGCGCGTAGATTCCGTGCCAGATGCCGACCTCGAAGCCCGGCAGGCCCGCCTCCTCGGCGGTCGGAATGTCCGGCAGCGAGGCGACGCGCTGCTTGGTCGTCGTGACGTAGGCCTTGATCTTGCCCGACTTGATCTGGTTGGTCGTGTTGGTCGTCTGGTCGCACATGAAGTCGACCTGCTTGCCGACCAGATCCGTCATCGCGGGGCCGGTGCCCTTGTAAGGGACGGTGGTCAGCGGCGTCTCGATCTTCGACATGAACAGCATGCCGCACAGATGGCTCGCCGCGCCGACGCCCGCGTTGGCGTAGGTCACCTTGTCCTTGTTGGTCTTGACGTACTCGATCAGACCCTTGAGGTCCTTCGGCTCGAAATCGGAGCGGGCGACCAGAGTCATCGGCACGTCGGTGACGAGACCGACATAGTCGAAGGCGTTCAGCGTGTCGTAGGGCAGCTTGCGGTACAGCGTGGCGCTCGTGGCCATGCCGATGTGATGCAGCAGGAGCGTGTAGCCGTCCTTGTCGGCCTTCGCGACGCGGCCCGCGCCGAGCGTGCCGCCTGCCCCGCCGACGTTCTCGACGACGATCTGCTGGCCGAGATCCTTGCCCATCGCCTCCGCGACGAGACGGGTGACCGTGTCCGTGGGACCGCCGGCGGAGAAGGGCACGATCATCGTGATCGGCCTGGAAGGATAATCCTGCGCTTGTGCTTGTCCGAAGCCGGACGCGACGATGAGCGCCGCAGCGGCGGCGGCGAACGACTTCAGCATTCCAGTCCTCCCTGACGCCGGCCGGCGAGGCGGTTGACCCGCGTCGAGGCGAGTATGACTTTCCGCCGACCCGAACTGATCGCCGCGATTAAGCTCGCGGGCGTTGTCCCTCGCTTATCAGTCATAGGCCCCGCGAGCGCAACAGCGGCAGCGCTGAAAGGATGTGCATAGGGGCAAGTACGTAGCACGCGTCGGTTGTGATCGCGCACGTCTAGAAGCCGTAGAGATGAGCCGGGTTTCGCACGAGCACGCGCTGGCGGTCTTCGTCGGCCGGCGCCCAGTCGGCCAAGCCGTCGAGCAGGTCGCCCGCGTTGAGCGGTCCTGGCCAGTGCGCGACATGCGGCCAGTCCGAGCCCCATACGCATCGGTCGGGAGCCGCCTTCAGCAGCGCGCGCGCGAAGGGAATGACGTCTTCATACGGCGTTCCGGCGACCGAGGTGCGATAGGCGCCGGACAGCTTCACCCACGCGCCGTCGCCGACGAAGCCGAGCAGTGTCCGGAACCCCGGATCGTCAAGCCCGCGGCTCGTCGGGAAGTGGCCCATGTGGTCGATGACGAAGCGCGCCGGCGACTTGCGCAACCTTGGAGCAAGTTCGACCAAATCCTTGGCGTCGATCAAGAATTCGAGATGCCATCCCATTTCTCGCGCGATGGAGGCCAACCGCTCGAGCTTTTCGAAGCCGATCCCGCCGCCGAACAGCACGTTGAGCCGCAGCGCGCGGACCCCGGCTTCGTCGAGCGCGCGCAACGTCGCCTCGGATGCGTCCGGCTCGATCACCGCGACGCCGCGCAGACGCTCACGATGCGCGCGCAGCGTCTCCAGCATCAGCCGGTTGTCGACGCCGTGGACGCTGACCTGGACCAGGACCCCATCATGTCGCGGTAGAAGGCCGCGAGGCTCGTATCCTCGATCGCGACGGTTTCGGAGGTCTTCGCGGCGTCGCTTGCGGTCATGGCGTCCCGTATCCTCTCCGCTTGCATGCGAGGAGATGGCGCAAGACGCCGTCGTGGCGAGCCGCGCTCTATAATCCCCGCCTTCGGAGGGATCTGACATGATCACGATGTACGGCTTCTGGCGCTCGACCGCGGCCTTCCGGGTGCGGATCGCGCTAAACCTCAAGGGCCTGCCCTACGAGGAGCGCATGGTCGACATCGACGCCGGCGAGCAGTTCACGCCGGACTTCCTCGCGAAGAATCCGCAGGGCGCTGTGCCGGCGGTGTTCGTCGACGACGGCCCTCCGCTCACCCAGTCCTTCTCGGTGCTCGAGTATCTCGACGAGACCCATCCCGAGCCCCCGCTGATGCCGAAGGATGCGCGCGAGCGGGCCCGGGTGCGCGCTATCGCGCTCCTGTTCGCGGCCGACCACCACCCGCTGATCGTCCCGCGCGTGCGCAAGTATCTCGGCGACAAAGCGGGGCTCGACGAGGCGCAGCGGCTCGACTGGGTGCGTCATTGGCTGGGCGAAGGCCTGAGGATCGCCGAGGCGCGGCTGTCGGGCGATCCGCAGACCGGCCGCTTCTGCCACGGCGACACGCCGACGCTGGCGGACCTCTGCTTCATCAGCCATTTCATGGCCGCGAAGGTTTTCAGCGTCGAGACCTCGGCCTTTCCGACCGCAACCCGGATCGCGGAATCCTGCCTCGCCATCGAGGCCTTCGCAGCGGCCCAGCCCCTCCGGCAGCCCGGCGCCCCGAAGCCGGTCTGACCTTTCGCGACCCGAGCCGTCCGCACGCGCCGGCGATCCTTTTTGCGCCGAGGGCGATTTCCACTGAGTTCGCCGGTGTTTGACATTGATTGACAAGGTCCGGCGAACGCCTCAGGAAGCGTCATGTCGAGCTCCCAGATCCGCGTCTCCCTGACGTCAGAGCTCGAAGCCTTCGTCGCCGACAGCCTCGCATCCGGCGACTACGCCAATGCGGACGAGGTCGTGCGGGCCGGCCTTCGAGCGCTCCAGGACGGCCGACGGAACGCACGGCCGAGCCTCAAGGACTGGCCGCGTGGCGGCGGCGACTGCGGCGCGCTGATCCGCGGCCGCGACTGGGCCCACAGCCCGCTCGGCCCGGTCGACGGGTGGACGCTCGAGCTGCGCGCGACCGTGGCGAACATCGTGAATTCGCCCGTCGCCAAGGTGCTGATGTGGGGCCCCGCCCACATCATGATCTACAACGACGCCTACGCCGCGATCGCGGGCGACAAGCATCCGGACGCGCTCGGCCGTCCGGTCGACCAGGTCTGGCCTGAGATCTGGGACTGGAACCGGACGATGCTCGAGGCCGGCTTCCGCGGCGAGCTGTCCTCCTTCCACGACCGGTCGATGACGCTGCACAGGAACGGCAGGGAGACCACGTTCTTCTTCGACCTGTTCTACACCCCGGTCTACGAGGCCGACGGCAGCGTCGGCGGGGTGATGTGCACCACGGTGGACAACACCGCGCGTCTCGAGACCGAGCGGTTGCTCGCCGAACGCGAGGCGGACCTGCGCCGCGTCACCGACGCCCTGCCCATGCTGGTCGCCTATGTCGACCGCGACTTCGTCTACCGCTTCGCCAACCACGCCTACGAGGACTGGCTCGGCGTCGCGCCCGAGGACATGGTGGGACGGACGGTCAGGGAGGTGCTCGGCGAGGCTTTCTTCGAGAGCCGCAAGGGCTGGATCGAGCAGGCGCTCGCCGGCGAGCCGCTGCGCTGCGAGGCAACTCTGACCCATAAGGACGGGAGCGAGCGCGCCTGCGAGATCCGCTACGTGCCCGACGTTAAGCCGGACGGCTCGGTTCCCGGCGCTTACATCCTCGTCGTCGACCTGCAGGACCGCGCGGAGCGCGAGGCGAAAGTCCAGGCGAGCGACCGTCGCTTCCGCACCGCGATGGACGCCATGCACGGCGTCTTGTGGACCAACAGCGCCGACGGCCGGATGCTCGGCGAGCAGCCCGGCTGGGCGGCCCTCACCGGACAGACGATCGACGAATATCAAGGCTTCGGCTGGGCCGGAGCGGTCCATCCGGACGACCGCGGCCCGAGCGTCGCGAGTTGGAACGAGGCGGTCGCCGCCAAGAGCATGTATGTGTTCGAGCATCGCGTCCGTCGCCATGACGGCGCGTGGCGGACCTTCGCCATCCGCGCGCTCCCCATCCTCGATGAAGCGGGCGAGATCACGGAGTGGGTCGGCGTCCACTCCGACATCACGCATCAGCGCGCCGCCGAGGACGCGCTTCGCGAGCACGCCGCCAATCTCACGCGCGAGGTTCGGCACAGGGAGCGGGTCGAGGACCAGCTGCGGCAGCTCAACGAGACGCTGGAAGCCCGCGTCATCTCCGAGATCGAGGAGCGCCGCCGGGCCGAGGCCAAGCTCGTCCAGTCACAGAAGATGGAGACCATCGGCAAGCTGACCGGGGGCGTCGCGCACGATTTCAATAATCTGCTGCAGGTCGTCTCCGGCAATCTCCAGCTGCTGGCCAAGGACGTCGCCGGCAACGAGCGCGCCGAGCGCCGCATCGCGAACGCGATGTCCGGCGTGTCGCGCGGCGCGAAGCTCGCCTCGCAGCTGCTCGCCTTCGGACGGCGTCAGGCGCTCGAGCCGAAGGTCGTGAACGTCGCCCGCTTCGTCCGCGACATGGAGGACATGCTCCGCCGCGCGATCGGCGAGGCGATCGAGATCGAGACAGTGTTCGGCGGCGGGCTCTGGAACACCTTCGCCGACCCGACGCAGATCGAGAACGCGATCCTCAATCTCGCGATCAACGCGCGTGACGCGATGGCCGGGAACGGCAAGCTGACCATCGAACTGGCCAACGCCTATCTCGACGACGACTATGCGCGCTCGCATGACGAGGTCACGGCCGGTCAGTATGTGATGCTGGCGGTCAGCGACACCGGCTGCGGCATGCCGGAGGAGATCATCGAGCAGGTTTTCGAGCCGTTCTTCTCCACCAAGGCGGAAGGCAAAGGCTCCGGCCTCGGCCTCTCGATGGTCTACGGCTTCGTCAAGCAGTCCGGCGGACACGTGAAGATCTACTCCGAGGTCGGCCACGGCACGACCATCCGGATCTATCTGCCGCGCGCGATGGAGCCCGAGGACGTGGAGGTCGCGGTCGACGCCGGTCCTCCGTCCGGAGGCACCGAGACCGTGCTCGTGGTCGAGGACGACGACGAGGTCCGCGAGACCGCCGTGTCGATGCTGTCCGAACTCGGCTACCGCGTGCTGAAGGCCGTGGACGCGGCGAGCGCGCTCAACGTCATCGAGAGCGGCATACCGATCGATGTCTTGTTCACCGACGTGGTGATGCCCGGCCAGCTGAAAAGCCCGGAGCTCGCGCGCAAGGCGCGCGAACGCCTGCCCGGGATCGCCGTGCTGTTCACCTCCGGCTACACCGAGAACTCCATCGTCCATGGCGGCAAGCTCGACGCAGGAGTCGAGCTTCTGTCGAAGCCCTATGCCCGCGAGGCGCTGGCGCGGAAGATCCGGCACGTGCTCGCGAACCAGCGCCAGCGGACGGCTGCGGCCCCAGCGCCCGCCCCCCAGCC
>JADBEO010000034.1 GCA_031316315.1 Chelatococcus sambhunathii | reverse complement strand
GGTTAGGGGTGGGGGTGGTTCCGGAGAGGCCGCAATGGCCGCCACCGCTGTGTGCTCAACGTCTCGCGCAGTCCTAAACCACCCCCACCCTTACCCTCCCCGCAAGGGGGAGGGGGGCGGCGAGCGTCGCGCCTTTGATGAGGCGTGCTTATGAGCGCGCGGGCGACGACGCTGGCGTCAGGGCTCACCGTCGTCACCGATCCCATGCCCGAACTCGGCACCGCGGCCGTCGGGATCACCTTCGGCGCAGGCTCGCGCTCGGAGACCGAGGCCGAGCACGGGCTTGCCCATCTGCTCGAGCACATGGCTTTCAAGGGCACGGCCCGCCGCTCGGCGCGCGAGATCTCGGAGGAGATCGAGCAGGTCGGCGGCGACCTCAACGCCGCCACCGGCACGGAGCAGACCGCCTATTCCGCTCGTGTGCTGGCCGACGACGTGCCGCTCGCGCTCGACGTGCTGGCCGACATCGTCATCTCGCCGACCTTCGACCGCGAGGAGCTCAAGCGCGAGCGCAACGTCATCCTGCAGGAGATCGCCGGCGTCGAGGACACGCCGGACGACGTGGTGTTCGACTGGCTGCAGGAGACGGCCTTTCCCGGCCAGACCCTCGGCCGCTCGATCCTCGGCACGCCGAAATCCGTCAAGGGTTTGGACGAGGCCGCCATTCGGACTTTCCGCGACCGCTGCTACCGGGCGAAGGACGCCGTCGTGACGGCCGCCGGGGCGGTCGAGCACGACGCCGTCGTGCGCGAGGCCGAACGTCTGTTCGCAGGCCTGCCGGCCGGCCAGAGCGAGGCGCCTCGGCCGGCGGTTTATGTCGGCGGCGACAAGCGCGAGAAGCGCAACCTCGAACAGCTGCACGTCACGCTCGCCTTCCAGGGCTTCGCCTTCGCGGCCGATGAGGCCTACGCGGCCCAGGTCTTCGCCAATCTGGTCGGCGGCGGCATGTCCTCGCGGCTGTTCCAGGAGGTGCGCGAACAGCGCGGCCTCGCCTACTCCATCAACGCCTTCCACTGGTCCTACGCCGACACCGGGCTGTTCGGGCTCTACGCCGGGCTCGGCGGCGAGGACGCCGCCGACATCCTGCCGGTCGCGCTCGACGTTCTGCTGGAAGCGGCCGAGACGGCCGACGAGCGCGAACTCGAACGGGCCAAGGCGCAGATGAAGGCCGGCCTGCTCATGTCTCTGGAGATGCCGGCCGCCCGCGCGGACCAGCACGCTCGCCACCAGCTCGCCTTCGGCCGGCCCCTCGACGTCTCGGAGACCGTGGAGAAGATCGAGGCCGTCACAGTCGCGGCGGCCCGAGCCGCCGGCCACGCCATGCTCGCCTCGCCGCCGTCGCTCGCCGCGATCGGTCCGATCAAGCGCCTGACCCCGCCCGAGCGCCTGCACGACCGGCTCGGCGCGCGCCGGGCGTCGGCGGCCTGAGGGAGGCGGGCGGTGGCCTTCTTCCGCTCGCTCTCCGCCGTCGAAGCCGTTCCGGTCCTCGCCGGCGAGGGCGTAACGCTGCGCACGCCGCAAATGGCCGACTACGCCGCATGGTCCGCCTTGCGCGAGGAGAGCCGCGCGTTCCTGCAGCCATGGGAGCCGACCTGGCCGCCGGACGACGTCTCGCGGCTCGCCTTCCGCAAGCGGCTGAAGCGCTATGTCCGCGAGCTGGAGGCCGACCAGGCCTATCCGTTCTTCCTGTTCCGGCCGGACGGCGCGCTCGTGGGCGGCGTCACGATCAGCCAGATTCGCCGGGGCGTCTCCCAGACCTGCTCGCTCGGCTACTGGATGGGCAAGCGACATGCGGGCCACGGCCACATGACCGCAGCCTTGAAGATCGTCTCACCCTTCGTGTTCGAGACGCTCAAGCTGCGGCGCATCGAGGCCGCATGCCTGCCGCACAACGCCGCGTCGATCCGTCTTCTGGAAAAGACCGGCTTCAGGCGCGAAGGCCTCGCCCGCGAATATCTGTGCATCGACGGCCGCTGGCAGGACCACCTGCTCTATGCGCTTCTTCGAAGCGACGTCGTCGGCTAACGTGCGCGCCGCTTGCATGCCCGCCGATCCCGGCCGGCTGAACGTCTGAAGGGGAGGGCCGAGGCGTTGCGTATCCTCCGCGCCCTGACGGCCGGGCTCGTCATTGCGGTCGCCGCGCTCGTCTCGCCCGCGAGCGCGCTTGAGTCGCTGTCGGTCCGGCCGAGCGACGAGGCGGTCGACCTAACCCGCGCGATCGAGCGTCCTCAGGGCGAGGCCGACCGGATTCAGGTCGCGACCGTGCCCGGTCCGGACGGGATCGTCCGCCGCATCGAGGTGCGGGCCGAGAAGCCCGGCGACGGACGCCAGTGGGCGGTCTTCGCTCTCAAGAACGAGGGCGACGAGCAGATCGACAGGCTGCTTGTCGCGCCGCGCTTCCGCTTCGTGGGTTCGGGCGCCTTCCGGCCGGACCTCGGCGAGACCCGCATCCGCGCCATCACCGCGAGCGAGGGTCTGAAGCCGGAACGGCAGGCCTCGTCCGACGACGACGTCTTTGCGATCACGCTCGATCCCGGGGCGACGGTCACCTTCGTCGCAGAGCTCGCCTCGCCGAAGCTGCTCCAGCTGACGCTGTGGCAGCCGGACGACTACGAGGACCGGGTCAACAGCTTCACGCTCTATCGCGGCATCATGCTCGGGATCGCCGGCCTTTTGGCGCTGATCCTGACGATCCTGTTCGTGGTGAAGGGGTCGGTGATGTTCCCCGCGGCGGCGGCGCTCGCCTGGGCCGTGCTGTTCTACCTTGGCGTCGATTTCGGGTTCTGGCGCACGATCCTGTCGCTGCAGCCGGAGGCGGACCGGATCCTGAGAGCCGGCGGGGAGGCGGCCTTCGCGGCGACCCTGCTGGTCTTCCTGTTCGCCTATCTCAACCTCAACCGCTGGCATGTCCGCTATGGCCATGTCGTCGGCGTCTGGCTCGTGTTTCTCGTGACCGTCGTCTGGCTCGCGGCCTACGACGCGCCGCTCGCGGCCGCCATCGCGCGTGTCTCGCTCGCGGTCATCGCCTCTGCAGGCTTCGGGCTCGTGGTGTGGCTTGCGGTCAAGGGCTACGACCGCGCGGTGATGCTCGCCCCGACCTGGCTGCTGCTGCTGTGTTGGGTCGCCGCGTCCGGCGCGGCCGTCGCGGGACTGTTGTCCAATCCGCTTGTCGCGCCCGCGCTCACCGGCGCGCTGGTGCTGATCGTTCTGCTGATCGGCGTCACCGTCATGCAGCACGCCTTCGCCGGCGGGGCAGTGGCGCAGGGCGCCGCCTCCGACATCGAGCGACGCGCTCTCGCCATGTCCGGCGCCGGCGACGTGGTGTGGGACTGGGACGTCGAGGCCGACCAGATTCATGCGAGCCACGAGCTGGAAAGCGCGCTCGGGCTGCGCCGCGGCGAACTGCAGGGCGCCGCCGCCGACTGGGCGGAGATCGTCCACGTCGCCGATCGCGATCGGTTCCGAGCCGCGCTCGACACGCTGGTTTCCGAGCGGCGTGGGCGCCTATCGGAAACCTTCCGGATGCGCGGCGCCGACGGACGCTATCTCTGGTATCTCCTGCGCGCGCGGCCGGTGGTCGGCGCGGACGGCGAGGTGGTGCGCTGCATCGGCACGCTGCTCGACGTCAGCGCCTCGAAGACCGTCGAGGAGCGTCTTCTGGCCAACGCCGTGCGGGACAACCTCACCGGCCTGCCCAATCGGCAGATCTTCCTCGACCGGGTGGCGACCGCGCTAAAACATGATGCGGAGGACGCGCCGGCGGTTCTCGTGCTCGACGTCGACCGCCGCCGCAAGCTCGCGGGCGGCGGTCCCGGCTCCGCAGACACCGTGCTGATCACCATCGCGCGCCGTCTGGCGAGGCTCGTAAAGCCGGAGGACACGCTGGCGCGGCTTGGCGGAGACCAGTTCGGCGTGATGCTGATGTCGGAGCGCGGCCCTCAAGCGGTCGCGGCCTTCGCCGAGGCGCTGAAGCGCGCGCTCGGCGCGCCCATCGGTTTCGGCGACCGCGAGGTTGTTCTCAGCGCCTCGATCGGCGCCGCTCCCGTCAAGCTCGACGCCGACGGTGCGCGCGACGCGGAGGAGGTCGTCAGGAACGCCGAGATCGCGATGTATCACGTGCGCCGTTTCGGCGGGGACCACGTCGAGACCTTCCGCCCCAGCATGCGCGCCGCGACGACCGACCGCCTGCTGGTGGCCGGCGAACTGGCCCAGGCGCTTGAGCGCGGCGAGATCGTCGTCCACTACCAGCCGATCGTGCGGCTGGACGACCGGTCCATCGCCGGCTTTGAGGCGGCGCTTCGCTGGACCCATGCACGCTATGGCCGCCGCCCGGTCGCGGAGATTTTTGCGATCGCTGACGACGCCGGTCTGAGCGCGGATTTCGCCCGCTTCGCGATCGAGCAGGCGGCGGCGCAGCTCCGGCGCTGGCAGGCCGCGGTGCCCGGAGAACCGCCTCTGTTCATGTCGTTGAAGCTGTCCGGGGAACTCGCCCTTGATCCCGGGATCGGCGAGGCGCTGATCGCCGCCGTCCAGCGTGAGGAACTGCCCCACGGGGCGCTGAAGCTCGAGGTGCGCGAGGCGATCGTCACGCGCGATCCAGAACACGCGACGCTCGCGCTCGGCCGCCTCAGGAGCCTCGGAGTCGGGCTGGTGCTGGACGAGTTCGGCGCCGGCTGCTCGAACCTCGCCGAGCTGCACGGCCTGCGCTTCGCGGCCCTCAGGCTCGACCGGTCCCTGACGCGCCACAAGGCGGGCGGCGACCGGCCGGCGGTGCTGCGCCCGATGATCCGGCTGGCGCGCGAACTCGGCATGGAGGTGGCGGCGGAAGGCGTCGACGCCGACTCCGAGGCCGTGGAGCTGTTCCACCTCGGCTGCGTCTACGCGCAGGGCTACGTGTTCGGCGATCAGATGTCGGAGGAGGACTGCGACCGGCTACTCGGCCTCGCCGCCCCGAGCCCCGCTCGCCGCGTGAT
The DNA here is from genome assembly GCA_031316315.1 of Chelatococcus sambhunathii. Taxonomy (GTDB): domain Bacteria; phylum Pseudomonadota; class Alphaproteobacteria; order Rhizobiales; family Methylopilaceae; genus Methylopila. The sequence continues at coordinate 41,101 of JADBEO010000034.1, read as the reverse complement.
GCAGGGCGCGTTCGGGCGCGGCTGAGGTCCGCTCGGACGCGACTCCCGTTTCCGAAGCAAGATTTCCCCGAACTCCCGCGACGCTTCCCGTCCCTTCTCCCGCTTGCGGGAGAAGGTAAGGATGAGGGGGAGTGGCAGCGCGGCGCCAGACGGAGTCTGCCCGCTCGGGACGCCCTCATTCTGAAACCTCGACGCCTGACGCCCTCACCCTTACCCTCTCCCGAAAGCGGGAGAGGGGGCGGAGACGTCGCGCGCCCCTCGGCGTCAGCGGCGGGCGTTGTCGGCGCCGCGGCCGTCCTGCGAGATGTAGGCGATGCGCAGCATGTTGGTCGCGCCGGGCTGGCGCAGCGGCACGCCGGCGGAGACGATGATGCGGTCGCCCGGCTCCGCGAAACCTTCCGACAGCGCGAAATCGCAGGCGCGGTCGACCATGTCGTCGAGGTCGTAGGCGTCGGTCGTCAGCAGCGAATGCACGCCCCAGGTCAGCGTCAGGCGGCGGCTGGTGTCGAGATTCGGCGTCAGCGCGACGATCGGGGTCTTCGGCCGCTCGCGCGCGGCGCGCCGGCCGGTGGTGCCGCCGGCGGTCCAGCACATGATCACCGCGAGATCGAGCGTCTCGGCGATCTGGCGCGCGGCGGCGGAGATCGCGTCGGCGCCCGTCGCCTCCGGCACGGCGTGCTGCGCGTCGATGATGCTGCGATAATAGGGATCGCTTTCGACGCTGCGGGCGATCGAATCCATCATCGCGACGGCTTCGGTCGGGTAGGAGCCGGCGGCCGATTCGGCCGACAGCATGATCGCGTCGGCCCCCTCGAACACCGCGGTCGCGACGTCGGACGTCTCCGCGCGGGTCGGCATCGGCTGGGTGATCATGGACTCCAGCATCTGCGTCGCGACGATCACGGGCTTGCCGGAGCGGCGGCAGGCGCGCGTCATCTGCTTCTGAAGCCCAGGCACCTTCTCGATCGGCATTTCGACGCCAAGGTCGCCGCGCGCCACCATGATGGAGTCGGACAGGTCGATGATCTCCTGCAGCCGGCCCATCGCCTGCGGCTTCTCGATCTTGACCATGACCGCCGCGCGGCCCTGGATGATCTCCTTGGCCTCGACCACGTCCTCCGGTCGCTGCACGAAGGACAGCGCGATCCATTCGCAGCCCGTCTCGAGCGCGGCGGCGAGGTCGGAATGGTCCTTCGGCGTCATGGCCGAGGTCTTGATCAGCGTATCCGGGAGCGAGACGCCCTTGCGGTCCGACATGCGGCCGCCGACGAGGACGCGCGTCACGGTCTCGGTCGGCGTCGAGCTTTCGGCGACCAGCCGGACCTTGCCGTCGTCGAGCAGCAGATGGTGGCCGGGCTCCAGAGCCTCGAGGATCTCCGGATGGGGCAGATGCACGCGCGTGGCGTCGCCGGGCGTCGGGTCGCTGTCGAGGACGAAGGTCTGGTCCTTCTCCAGCATGACCGCGCCCTCGGCGAACTTGCCGAGCCGCAGCTTCGGGCCCTGCAGATCGACCAGGACGCCTATCGGCCTGCCCATCTTCTTCTCGACGCCGCGGATGACGCCGACGAGTTCCTTCAGCCGCTCGTGGCTGGTGTGGCTCATGTTGATGCGGAACACGTCCGCGCCCGCCTCGAACAGCCGGGTGACCATCTCGGGCGTCGAGGAGGACGGGCCGAGCGTGGCGACGATCTTGACCTTGCGCAGACGCCTCATCGCGGGATCGATCCGGTCTGGAGACCAGCGCGGGCGTCGACTGCGGGCGCGACGGCCGGCTGAGCGGGAGCCAGGGCGGCGGGCTTCTGCACGCCCTTGGGCGCGCCGTTGGGTTCGGTCAGTTGCACGGTCCAGCTCTTCTGTTCGCCGGTGTCGATCTCGAAGAAGCCCGTGCGGTCATAGCCGCGCGCCAGGCAGTCCTCGATCCCCTTGATTGTGAATTCTTTTTCCCGCGTGCACATGAAGGCCTTGCCGTTCCACTCGCCGCCGCGGTCGTAGTCGATCGCGTAGACATAATAGAACCGCGCCGACAGCGGCCCGCGCAGCAGCGTCTCGCACGAATTCGCCCCGACGTTCCACCAGCCTTCCGTCGACCATACGCCCTGCTCCTTGTACCCGACCGAGACGCCGACGCGGCTCGCGGTCTTGTTGCAGAGCCGGAAATCGGCCGCGGCGGGCGCGCTCCACGCGCAGGCCGCGACGACGACGGCGGCCAGGGCGGTCGCGGGCCTGAGGCTGGCAGGTGCGGGCATTCGAATCAATCGCGTGACGGCGCGAACGCCGCGAGGGCGCCGCGAGGCGGGTGACGTTATCGCGGCGCTTCGTCCGGGATGTCAACGAGCAGGATGCGCAGGTCGTTGACGTTGGTGCAGGTCGGCCCCGTGTTCAGCAGGTCGCCGGTCTCCTCGAAGAAGCCGGTCGAGTCGTTGCCGTTGAGGAAGACCACCGCGTCCATGCCCTTGGCCCGCGCGCGCTCGTAGCTGCCGGCGTCGACCACCGCGCCCGCAGGATCCGTCGGCGCGCCGCCGCCGCCGTCGGCGCCGTCGGTGTCGCCGGCGAGCGCAGCCCAGCCGGGCGTTCCCGCCAGCTCTTTGACGAGAGCCAGCGCATATTCCTGGTTCGGGCCGCCGCGCCCGCCCTTTCCGCGGATCGTGACGGTGAGTTCGCCGCCTGACACCAAGGCGACGGGATGGCCGTTTCCGACGATCGCGCGGGCGAGCGCGGCATGCTCGGCCGCCACTTCGCGGGCCTCGCCCTCGATATCGGCGCCGACCACGCGGACCTCGACGCCGGCCTGTTCCAGCGTCTCGATCACGGCCTTCAGCGCGTCGGCAGGGCGGGACACGACGGTGAAGCTCGTGTTCTCGAAGGCGGCGTCGCCGGGCTTCGGGCTTTCGTTGGCGGGATCGTTCAGCGCCTTTGCGACGTCCGGATGCGGCTCCACCTTGAACCTCTCCAGCGCCGCGCGCGCGTCGGCGAGCGTCGAGGGATCAGGCACGGTCGGGCCGGACGCGATGACGGAGGGGTCGTCGCGCGGCACGTCCGAGATCGCGAGCGCAACGAGGCGCGCGGGATGCGCGGCGCGGGCGAGCCGGCCGCCCTTGATCTTCGACAGGTGCTTTCTGACCGTGTTGATGGCGTCGATCGGCGCGCCGGAGCGCAGCAGCGCCTTGGTGGTCGCCTGCTTCACTGCAAGGTCGAGCCCCTCCGCCGGCGCGACCCAGTTCGCGGAGCCGCCGCCGGTGATGAGCGCGAGCACGAGGTCGTCCGGTCCGGCTTCTTCGGCGATCGCAATGGTGTCGGCCGCGCCCTGAAGGCCGGCGGCGTCGGGCACGGGATGGCCGGCCTCGACGACCTTGATGAACTCGGTCGGCCGGGCGTGGCCGTGGCGGGTGACGGCGAGGCCGGTCAGCCGGTCGGGGCCGAGGCCGTGTTTTTCGCGATAGAAGGCTTCCGCGACCTCGGCGCAGGCCCCGCCGCCCTTGCCGGCGGCCAGCACGATGACGCGGCCCTTCGGCGGCTCCGGCAGGTGCGGGGGAATGCAGATCGCCGGGTGAGCGGCGGCGACGCCGGCGTCGAAGGCGCGTCGAAGCAGCGCGCGGCGCTCATCTGGCGTCATGTGCGATAAGCTCCCCGAATTCGCTCGTCTTGGGTCTGCGAGCCTTCGACCGTCCCGCGGCGGGCGCTCTTCCTATGGCATCGGGCGCCGGCCGTCACTACTGTGCGACCATACATGCGCTGCGACCCATTCCCGCTCGATACCAAAGACGAAACGCCCGCCTTCGAAGTCATCGAGGGCAAGGCGCTGAGGCGTCTCGTCCTGACCTGCGACCACGCCTCCAACCGCGTGCCGCCGCCCTATGGCGACCTCGGCCTCGGCGCGGCGAGCTTCGAGCGGCACATCGCCTACGACATCGGCATGCGCGGCGTGACCGCCATGCTCGCCGAACGGCTCGGCGCGACGGCTGTCATGTCGACCTTCTCGCGTCTCTTGATCGATCCCAATCGCGGCGAGGACGATCCGACGCTCGTGATGCGGCTGTCGGACGGCGACCTCGTGCCGGGCAACGCCCGTGTCGACCGCGCCGAGGTCGAGCGCCGCGTCGCGCGCTATCACCGGCCCTACCATGCGGCGATCACGGAGCGGCTGGACGCGCTGCTGGCGAAAGGCGAGACGCCGGTCCTGCTCGCGATGCACAGCTTCACGCCGCGCTGGAAGACCTTCGCGCGCCCCTGGCATGTCGGGCTGCTCTGGGACCTCGACGACCGCCTCGCCCGACCGCTGCTTGAAGCGCTGCGAGCGGAGGGCGACATAGAGGTCGGCGACAACGAGCCCTATGACGGCGCGCTGATCGGCGACGGCATGAACCGTCACGGCACGAACCGCGGCCTTCCGCACGCGTTGGTCGAGATCCGCCAGGATCTCGTCGCCGACGCGGCCGGACAGGCGGCCTGGGCGGAACGCTTCGCGCGGCTCGTCCCGCCGATCCTGGAGCTGCCGGAAACGCGGCGCGTCGCCCATTACGGCTCGCGCGCCGGAGCGAGGAGACCGAGATGAGCGCCTTCGACGAACTGGACGCCCCGACGCGGCAGGAACTGGAGGCGGCCGCCTTCCGGCGGCTCGTCCGGCATCTGCGCGACAAGCCGGAGGTCCAGAACATCGATCTGATGAATGTGGCCGGCTTCTGCCGGAACTGCCTGTCCAACTGGCTGAAGGACGCCGCCGACGAGCGCGGCCTCGAGCTTTCGAAGGACGCCTCTCGCGAGGCGGTCTACGGCATGCCCTACGACGAGTGGAAGGCGCGCCATCAGCGCGAGGCCAACCCGGAGCAGGCGGCGGCCTTCGCGGAGGGGACAAGCGGTTCGCACGCTTGACCGACTCGGGCTGGTCTGCGAACGGGGTGCGCCCGCGAACAGGGGAGGCGCCCGAGCATGAGCACCGTCAATCCGGATGAAGTCGCCAAGGACCAGCTTGTCGCCTTCGTCGAGCGCATCGAGCGCCTCGAGGAAGAGAAGAAGGGCATCGCCGACGACATCAAGGAGGTCTATGCCGAGGCCAAGGGCAACGGCTTCGACGTCAAGGTGCTCCGCAAGGTGATCTCGGTCCGCAAGCAGGACGCGTCAGAGCGCGCCGAGCAGGAGGCGATCCTCGACCTCTACCTCTCGGCCCTCGGCATGGCGACCGACTGACGCCGGTCCGCCGGACGAAACGAAAAAGCCCCGGACCGATGAGGTCCGGGGCCTTTTCGTTGGCGTCCGAAGCAAGTCCGTCTGCTGCGGATTTGCTCTAGGAAGCTGCGTCAGCCCTGGCTGCGGCTCTTGCGGACCGAAGCGGTAGAGTTGCTGACGGGCGCGAAGGACAGCGTCCGGAGCAGAGCGACGGACGAGCCGGCGAACCGGTCGCAGCGCATGCCGGCGTTCGGGTCGCCGGCGAAGCCGCCCGCGAGCGCGGCGCTCGGGATCGCCGCCAGCGAGGCGGTTTCGATCGGATGGACCATCTCGGCCGTCCACTCGACCGGGGTGGCGTTGATGAAGGCCTGGTAGCCGTATTCGTCGAGCGGCGTCGTCACCAGCGCCTCAGGCGCCGGCAGCGTCGCGCGGCTGCGCAGCGGCGCGGTGGCGGCGGCGTAGATCGCGGCGGGCGTCGCATAGGGCGACAACACCCGGACGGTCGGATCGGTCGGTGCCGTCGCGGTAACGTGGGTGCGCGGCGCGACGGCGGCGCGGGTCTGGGCGGCGGGCGCGGCGGCGGCCGGGTCGGTCGCCTCCGGCGCATAGGCCATCGCGATCTCGCCGTCCTCGGCCTTGCGGCGGCCGAGGAAGCCGTCCGGCAGGCGTGGGAAGCTGGAGGCCTCGGCCGACTGCGTGGCCGCCGCCTGCGGGTCGATCTCGCGAGGAGCGTCGTTGGCGCGCGCGGGAGTCGGCAGGGCGGCGAGCACCGCGATCGCGCTATCCGAGGTTGGCTTGGCGCGCGGCGTCGGGATCGAGGAGGCGAGGGCCAGCGCCGGGTCGGTGGCCTGGACCGGGCTCGCCTTGCCCGGCTGGCCGCCGATCCGCCAGGACATGTCCGGGCTGGCCGGACGCTCGGCGGAGGCGAGCTGGATCTCGCCCGCCGGCGCGTTCGGCGGCAGCGGAACCGGCTTCGAGGCGACCACCGTCGGCGCGACCGGCGGCAGCGGCACGGTCGCCGCAAGCTGCATCTCGCTCTGCTGCGGGCGGGCCGGCGCGACCGGCGGCATCGGGACGACCGAAGCGACCACCGTCTCGGCCTGGACCGACGCCGGGCGGACCATGTCGGCCGGACGGGCCGGCGGCAGCGGCGCGACGCGGGCGGTCGCGACGCGGATCGGGGCCGAGGGCTGGGTCTGAGCGGCGGCCGGGCCGGCGCTTTCGCCGCCCTCGTCGTCGCCGCCGGAGGAGGTCGTCGCGCCGCCGCGGGCCGGAGCGGCCGCGACCCGGGTCTCGGCCTCGTCGTCGGCCTGATCGGCGCCGCCGAACAGGCGGGCGAAGAAGCTCTTCACGCCGCCGCCGCTGGAGCCGCCGCCGGCATAGGCGTTGTCGAGCGAGACTTCGCCGCGGCTCCTGAGCTCGGCCAGCGCGACCTGATAGCCGGGCATCTGGCCGCCTTCGGCCGGCATATGAACGGTCTTGCCGTCGGGGAAGATGCGGGCGAGCTGGCTGCGACTCATGCGCGGCCAGGCGCGGATGTTGCCCGCGTCGAGATGGACGAAGGGGCGCCCCGAGGTCGGATAGAAGCCCACGCCGCCGCGCTGCAGGCGAATGCCGGCCTCGCGCACCGCCGAGACGGGCACGCCGGTGATGTAGAAGTCCATCGCGCGGCCGAGCATGTGCTGGCTGAACTTCGCGACGCCGCGCGAATGGGCCCGGAGATAGGCGTTGGTCTCGGGAGAGCGGTAGGCGGAGACGATGTTGATCATCCCGCCGCGTCCGACGGAGCGATGCGCTTCCCAGACGATGTCGAACAGCCGCGGCTCCATCCGCGTCTGCTTGTTGTTGCGCCAGTCGCGCAGGAAGTAGCTCAGCTGCCTCAAGCCGTCGGCGTCATAGCGGCCGTTGCGCTTGAAGGTGACGGTCGTCGTGTCGCCGCGATGCGTGTGATAGAGCGTGAGGCTCCGCGTGTCGCCGTTCGCGACCGCGTTCTGCGTGGCCTCCGAACCGGCGACGAGCGCGACGGTTCCGAGGAGAACGGCGCCAAAGCCGCGCTTCAGCAAGCGCTTCGCCGAGCCTTGGGGCTGAGGGGTGTCAAGCAATGATCCGTCCTGACCCTATGAGACCACCGGCGACGCCCCGAGCGTTCGTACGCCGCGATTGATCAACAAAGTTTCAGCGAGGGTGGTTAACACGCAGTGACCAACTGCGGAAAAACCGGCCCCCGATCCCCCGATCTGTGCCTTCCTAGACGCAGGTTCCCGGAAAAGCCAGCGCCTTTTTACCGCATCATGGCGAAAAGGCGCTGGCGTTCTCTTTTTCAACACGATTCCGGATTGATCGGCGTCAGCGCGAATCAACCCCGAAGAGCCTGTGGATCCAGTTGACCGACTTGGGACGCTCCGGCGCGGGGGCCGGAACGGCGGAGGCCACCGTCTCTTCCGGCGCAGGCGCGGGCTTCGGTTTGGGCTTCGGCTTGGCGATGACCCGCGGCGCCTCGTCTTTCGGCAGCGGCGGCAGCGGCTCGCCCCTGAGCGCGAGCCTGAGGCGGCCGTCGAGGCCGTAAAGGTCGTCGCGCGTCTCCAGCTTGCCGTTGGGGTCGACCCAGGCGGTGAAGTAGGTCAGGTGGACCGGGATCTTCCGCGACAGCGTCAGGCTACGCTCCTTGCCGCCGATCATCGACTTGAGCTTCGAGCCGGAGAGGCCCTGATCGCCCGACAGGGCGTCGGCGAATTCGAGCGGCCGGTCGACGCGAACGCAGCCATGGCTCATCGCGCGGGCGCTCTTCTCGAACAGCGAGCGCGAAGAGGTGTCGTGCAGGTAGACCGAGTGCTTGTTCGGGAACATGAACTTGATGTGGCCGAGCGCATTGCGCTCGCCCGGCGGCTGGCGGATGCGCACCCGGTTGGCCTTCACGTCCTCCCAGCTGAAGTCCTCGACCTTGCGGCCACGGCTGTCCACGACCTCGAAGCCGCGCAGCGAGGAGCCTTGCATCTCCTTCAGCGCGATGGTCGAGGGGACATTCCAGTAGGGATTGACGACGATGTGGTCGATCTCGTCGGAGAACACTGGCGTCTGGTTGGTCGCCTTTCCGACGATGACGCGGGTGTCGTAGGTCGAGCGGCCGTCCTCCATGATGTGGAGGCGGAAGACCGGGATGTCGACGAAGACGTGCTTGGCGCCGAGATCGCGCGGCATCCAGCGCCAGCGCTCCATGTTGAGCTCGATCAGCTCGGCGTCGCCGCGCGGATGCGAGCCGGCGTTCAGCGCCCTGATGGTGACCTTGTTGACGAGGCCGGAGGCGCCGATCTTGTTCTGCTTCTGGAACGCGACGACGGCCTGCTCGAGCTCGCTGTCGTAGTAGAGATCGTCAGGGGCGCCCGACAGGCCGAGGCGCTTGCGCAGCGCGGGGACGCGGGGGTCCTCGCCGCCCGGCTCCAGCAGCTTGCCGGCAGGGATGCGCGGCAACTCCTGGACCTCGCCTTGCGCGCCGCGGGCGGCCGCGAGCAGCTTGCGAAGCTCCTGGAACTGCGGGTGCTGCGGGTTGAAGCCGTCGAGCGTCGCCGCGACGTCGTGGCTCTGGTCAAGCGAGGCGAGCGCAGCCTGCGCGTCGAACGGCGTCGGCTGAGCGGTGACGAGCGGGCTGATCGAGCTCGGGGTGATCCGTCCGCCCCAGGCCTGCCGGCCATAGGCGAGCGCGGCGACGGACATGCGGATCTCGGCCTGAGCGACCTCGGACGGCGTCGCGTCCGCGGGCGGCGCCGGCAGCTTGAACGCCTTCGGGTCGAGCCCGTCCTCGGCCGCCTTGGCGATGCGCGCCTTGGCCGCCTCGGCCTTGTCGGTGAAGCGATCGTTCGAGATCCAGAACGGCGCCCCCTGGCGGGCGGCGTAGAAGGTCTTGAGCGCGTCGCGGTCGCCCTGTGACAGCTTGAACGCCGGGTCCCCAAGGGTCGCCATGACCGCCGCCGGGAGCGGCGCGAGGTTGGTCAGCTCGGGCGCAGGCGGCTGGGACTGGGCCGGCGCGGTCGCTGCCGGGGCCGGAGTCGCTGCGGGGTCCGCGAGCGCGCCGGTCGAGAAGTCGCGGTCGCCGACGGCCGGCGGATTGTAGAGCGGATCGGGCGCGGCGGCGGCGACCGGGTCGGCGCGGTTCTCTGCCTGCGCCGAGCCGACGATGAGCGCGCACATCGCCGCTGCGCCGAACAGGCCGGACGCGCGCATGACAAAGGGCCGCCGACGGCCGGACGCTAGAGTGGAGGCTGCCATCGGCTTCATCCTTTGTCGTACCGGGCGACGATGCGGCGCTCCGGGACTGAATTCAACAATGTCGTCGGACACGATCGTTTTATGCGGCGGCTTCGTCGGCGCTCGTGTCGCCGTCGCCACAATCCTGATCGATCCCGAGATCCTTCAGCCGGCGATAGAGCGTGGAACGGCCGATTCCGAGGCGACGGGCGACCTCGGTCATCTGTCCGTCGAGATGGCGGATGGCGTGGCGGATCACGTCGGCCTCGAGCGATTCCAAGGTTCTCAGCGCCCCAGTTGGTTCGGTCAGCGCAAGCGCCGGGCCTTCCCGCTCGGTCGCTATGAAGGTGTGTCGCACGGTCTCGCCGGAAGGTTCGAGCTCGCGCGCTCTCGCCGCAGGCGCGGGGGCCTCGCCCAGAGCCGCGCAGACCTGCGGAAAGTCGGCCGGCGCGAGATCGGGCCCGTCGGACAGCACCACGGCGCGGAACACGGCGTTCTCGAGTTCGCGCACGTTGCCCGGCCAGTCGTAGCGGTCGAGCAGCGCGAGCGTCTCCGGGGCGAGGCCGGTGATCGGCCTTTCGACCTCGGCGGCGAAGCGCGCGAGAAACCGGCGGGCGAGGTCGCCAATGTCCGATCTGCGGTCGCGCAGCGCCGGCAGGCGCAGCGGGAACACGCTCAGCCGATAGAACAGGTCCTCGCGGAAACGGCCGTCGCGGACCTGCGCGACGAGGTCGCGGTTGGTCGCGGAGATCAGGCGGATGTCGACCTTCTGGGGCCGTTTGGCGCCGACCGGGTCGATCTCGCCCTCTTGGACGGCGCGCAGCAGCTTGACCTGCGCGTCCGCCGGCAGCTCGCCGATCTCGTCGAGAAACAGCGTCCCGCCGTGGGCTTCGGCGAACTTGCCGAGCCGGCGCTCGGTCGCGCCGGTGAAGGCGCCCTTCTCGTGCCCGAACAGGATCGATTCGACGAGGTTCGCGGGCAGGGCGCCGCAGTTCACCGCGACGAAGGGCTTTCCGCGCCGCTCGCTGGAGCCCGCGATCGCGCGCGCCAGAAGCTCCTTGCCGACGCCGGACTCGCCCTCGATCAGGACCGGGATGCCGGACCCGGCCGCACGCTCGGCGAGGCGCAGGATCTCGGCCATCTCGCGTGAGCGGGTCGGCAGGTCGCGGAAGGTGAGGGTGCCGGCGGCGCGCCGGCTCATGCGCCGGACCTCCCCGGCGAGCGCGTCGGTCTTGAGCGCGTTGCGGATCGAGACCTGCAGCCGCTCGGGCCCGACGGGCTTGACCACGAAGTCGACCGCGCCGGCGCGCATCGCCTGCACCACGGCGTCGATCGAGCCGTTCGCCGTCTCCACGATCACCGGCGTCGACAGTCCGAGTTCGCGCATGCGCGCGAGAACCGCGAGACCGTCCATCCCGGGCATGGTCAGGTCGAGGAAGACGAGGTCGTAGGCCGCGCCCGGCGTCGTCAGCGCGTCGATCGCGCCGGCCCCGTCCTCGGCCGTGCGCGCTTCATGTCCGAGGCGACGCAACTGGCCTTCGAGCAGGCGGCGCTGAACCGGGTCGTCATCGACGATCAGGACGACTGCGCTCATCAAGGGGCTTTCGCGAAACGTCGGCGGACCGGCCGCCGGACCTCGCGGAAGCATCGGCCCGCAGGGTAAACGCGCGCTTAACCCGCCTCCGACGTGTCGCCGTCGGTGTGCGCGGGTTCCAAAGTTGGGGCGCTCACCGAATTGCTTGCAAGAACGGGCGCCGCGTGTATATGCTTCTGCATATGCAAGGAGGCCGAAATGGCGCCTTATGATCCTTCTGCGTCCAGGGAGGCAAGGCTCTTCCGAAACAACAAGAGCCAGGCGGTGCGGATCCCGGCCGATTTCGAACTTCCGGGCGACAGGGTGATGATCCACCGGGATGGCGAGCGGCTTATTCTCGAACCGGTCCGACGCAAGAACCTGCTGGAGGTGCTGGCGGAGCTACGGCCGCTGGCGCCGGAGGACGAGTTTCCGGACGTCGACGAGACCTTGTTGCCGCCGAAATCCGTCGACCTATGAGCCGGCAGTATATGTTGGATACGAGTATCGTGTCCGATCTGGCGCGAAACCCACAAGGTCCGGTCGCCGAACGCGTCGGCGAGATCGGTGCGGATGCGATCTGCGTCAGCATCATCACCGCGGCCGAGTTGCGCTACGGCTGCGCGAAGAAGGGGTCGCCACGACTGCGCGCCCAGATCGAGGCGATCCTCGAAAGCGTCCAGGTCATCGCGCTGGATGCGCCTGCCGACGCCGAGTACGGCGACATTCGCGCCGAATTGGAGGCCGCAGGCAAGCCGATCGGGGCCAACGATCTGCTCATCGCCGCCCATGCGCGTTCGATTGGAGCGGTGCTGGTGACAGCGAACGCCAGCGAGTTTGCGCGGGTTCGCGATCTGCAAGTCGAGAACTGGCTGGCCCCAAGCTCCGGCTCCGATCAGGATGCGCACAGCTAGGGCCCACGCCGGCGCCATTGATCGCGCGTCCCCGCCTTGCGATATCTCAGCGCGACCCCGAACGCCTCCCGAAACCGGAGACACGCCTCTTGTCGCAGCCCCAAGCCGTGCTCGGCGCCTTGCCGGAGTGGAACCTCGCGGACCTCTACGCCTCGACCGAGGCGCCGGAGCTCGCGCGCGACCTCGCGCGCTGCCTCAACGACGCGCGCGCCTTCGAGGCGTCCTACAAGGGCAAGCTTCTCGCGCTGGCGGAGGCAGGCGGTCTCGCGCAGGCCGTGATCGACTACGAGGCGATCGACGACCTCACCGGGCGCGTCGCGTCCTATGCCGGGCTGGTCTATTCGGAGGACACGTCCGACCCGAAGCGCTCCAAGTTCTACGGCGACATGCAGGAGAAGCTGACCGACGTATGGTCGCATCTGCTGTTCTTCAACCTGGAGCTGAACAGGCTCGACGACGCCACGCTCGACAGGGCGCTCGAGGACGAGCGGCTGGCCCGCTACCGGCCGTTCCTCGACGACGTGCGCAAGGAGCGCCCGCACCAGCTCGAGGACCGAGTCGAACAACTCTTCCACGAGAAGGCGCAGACCGGCGCGAGCGCCTGGCGGCGGCTGTTCGACGAAACGGTCTCGGCCATGCGCTTCGAGATCGGCGACGATACGCTGACGCTCGAGCCGGCCCTCAACAGGCTGCAGGATCCGGACGGCGCCGTGCGCGAACAGGCGGCGCATGCCCTGGCGAAGACCTTCAGCGCCAACACGCGGACCTTCGGCCTGATCACCAATGTGCTCGCGAAGGACAAGGAGATTTCGGACCGCTGGCGGAGCTTCGCCGACGTCGCCGACGCGCGTCATCTGTCGAACCGCGTCGAGCGCGAGGTGGTCGACGCGCTGGTCGAGAGCGTCCGCGCCTCCTATCCGCGCCTGTCGCACCGCTACTACCGGCTGAAGGCGAAGTGGTTCGGCATGGAGAAGCTGAACTACTGGGATCGCAACGCCCCGCTGCCGACCGCGCCGTCACGCACGATCCCCTGGGAGGAGGCGAAGGACACGGTGCTCTCCGCCTATGGCGGCTTCGCGCCGAAGATGGCGGACATCGCGCGCCGCTTCTTCGACGAGCGCTGGATCGACGCGCCGGCGCGGCCCGGCAAGGCGCCCGGCGCCTTCGCGCATCCGACGACGCCGTCGGCGCATCCTTATGTGCTGCTGAACTATCTCGGCCGGCCGCGCGACGTGATGACCCTCGCGCACGAGCTCGGCCATGGCGTCCATCAGGTGCTGGCGGGCGTGCAGGGCCCGCTGATGGCGCCGACGCCGCTGACGCTCGCCGAGACCGCCTCGGTGTTCGGCGAGATGCTGACCTTCCGCGCCATGCTCGCGCGCACGACCGACGCGGCGCAGCGCAAGGCGATGCTCGCCCAGAAGGTCGAGGACATGCTGAACACGGTGGTCCGCCAGATCGCCTTCTACAGCTTCGAGCGGAAGGTGCATCTCGAGCGCCGCATCGGCGAACTTCCGGCCGAGCGCATTGGCGAGCTCTGGATGGAGGTGCAGGCCGAAAGCCTCGGGCCGGCGATCGCGCTGACGGAAGGCTACGAAACCTACTGGACCTACATCAGCCACTTCACGCACTCGCCGTTCTACGTTTACGCCTACGCTTTCGGCGACTGTCTGGTGAACTCGCTCTACGCGGTCTACGAGAACGCCTCTGAGGGCTTCGCCGAGCGCTACTTCGCGCTGCTCTCGGCCGGCGGCACCAAGCATCACTCGGAACTGCTGAAGCCGTTCGGCCTCGACGCGGCCGACCCCGCCTTCTGGCGGTCGGGCCTCGGCCTGATCGAGCGCATGATCGGCGAGCTCGAAGCGCTCGAGGGCTGAACCAGCCGCGGTTGGTCTTCTCGCGCCGCCGTCTCAGAATCCCTCCCCTGGGACAGGGGAGGGTAAGGGTGGGGTGGGTTTTCGGACGAGGCTCCCCGCCGGGCGTCGAGCGCAGTTCTGAGCGATCCCCACCCTTACCCTCCCCTTTGAAAGGGGAGGGAGGCGGCCGGCCTCGCGGCTTTCTCTTGCGCGACCGCGCAGGTCTTGAGCGACCAGTTCTGCGAATCGCGCTTGACTGCGGCCTTTCCGCAATTCGGCCCGATTCGTCTCCAAGGATTTAATGTGGTAGGGGGCGCATAGAGACTTCTTAAGGTTTGATTCATGTCCGAGCTCTTCCGGACGGCCGCTTGCGGCCTGGCGGCGTCGCTGATGATGGCGACGAGCGCGTTCGCGATCGAAGCTTCCAGCACGGCCGCCGCTCCGGCGGACGGCGACGCGCAGCAGGCGGTGGAGCTTGTCTCCGCCGGCGTGGCGGCCAAGCCCGCGGACGATCCGAATTGTCCGACCGTGACGCTCGCTCCCGCGGGCGACAGCCGCAAGGCCGACGGCGCGCAGGCGACGCTCGACGCCCTGGCGCGCGACTGCGCCAATCTCGGCGCGGAGACGATCGTCAAGGTCGGGGTGGTCGGCGAGAGCGTCCGGAAGAAAGCGAAGGACACGGCGCAGGTCGACGCGCCGATGACCATCCAGATCAAGGACGCCTCCGGCCACGAGATCGAGACGCGTCGGATCAACCTCAAGGTCGAGATGCCGGAGGGGGTTCAGAAGGTCTCCTTCCAGCACGTCGAGGAGAACGTCTCGTTGCCGCCGCCCTCGGCCGAGGGCTACGCCAATTGGACGATCGTCGTCGGGCTCGATCCGGCCGAGGGCGGGGACGCTGGAGACGAAGTCGCTTCCGCCGAGGAGCAGATCGAGGAGCCGGCCACGAAATCCTCGCGCTCGGGCCGGTCGACCCGCTCGGCGCGCAGCTACCGCTCGAAGTCCGCGCGCGCCAAGGCCGTCCGGTACGCCCGGGCCAGCCGCTCCGGCCGCCAGCGCATCGAGCTCCAGCCGCAGCCGGCGCCGGTCGTGGTTTCGGCCAAGCCCCAGGGCGCGTCCGGCGCGCAGGTGACCACGACCGTCGTCAACGCGAACAACGGCGGCGTCATGGCCCGCGCCGCGCAGGGCTTCACCGAGCGGCGCGACAAGGCGCTGGCCGAGCAGCGTCAACAGCAGGCTGCGGCGTCGCGCCAGCAGGGACGAGCCCCGCAGCCCGCCTCGCGCTCGGCGCAGGCTCAGCCGGTCCGCGGACCGGCGACGCAGACCGCCCAGACGAACTGACGGCGCGGGAACGCAGCACATCCGACGGATAGGAGGGCGGCCGCTTGGCCGCCCTTTTCCTTTCGTAGCCTCGCGCGGCGACGGACGCAGGAGACGGCGGAAGAATGGAAGGACGATGCCACTGCGGCGCCGTGCGCGTCACGACGCCCGGCCCTCCGCCGAACGTCACCGAGTGTCGCTGCTCGATCTGTCGTCGGTACGGAGCGCTCTGGGCCTACTACCCGGTCGACGCCGTCGCGATCGAGGGCGCGACCGAGACCTATGTGTGGGGTCGCCGCCATCTCGCTTTTCATCGCTGCGAGGTCTGCGGCTGCGTCGTCGCCTGGCTGCCGCGCGGCGCCTATCCCGAGTGCGGGATCAACGCGCGGATGCTGGAGGGCTTCGACGCGTTCGCGGCGGAGCGCATCGTCGAGGAGGACGCGTCAATCTGACCGGCAAGCCTTCGAGACGCGAAAAAGGCCGCCCTCGCAGGCGGCCTCGAGCGGATATTCGAAGTTTCGCGGCTCAGTTGAGCTTGGCGCGGACTTCCGAAAGGCCCTTGTCGAACAGGTTGTCGCCAAGTTCGCCCTTGGCCTGGCCGGAAAGCACCTTCTCGGCGGCCGCGACGGCCGCGTCGGCGGCGGCGGCGCGCACTTCCGCGACGGCCTGGCTTTCGGCCAGCGCGATCTTCTGCTCGGCGGCCCTGGTGCGGCGGGCGACGAACTCCTCGGCCTTGGCCTTGGCGTCCGCTGCATAGGCGACGGCGTCCTTCCTGGCGGCCTCGACGATCGCCTGCGCCTCGGTCTCGGCCTCCGCGCGCTTGCGCTTGTAGTCGGCGAGAACCTGCGCCGCCTCCTCGCGAAGCGCGCGAGCCTCGTCGAGCTCGGCCTTGATCTTGTTGGCGCGGCTGTCGAGCGCGGCGACGATCTTGGCCGGCGCGCCGACATAGACCAGCAGCGCGACGAACAGGACGAAGGCGACCAGGACCCAGAATTCAGCGCTGCCCATCGTCGTCTCCCGTCAGTTCGCGAGCGAGGCGTCGACCGCCCGCTCGATATCCGGGCCGGCCGCAGGCCGTCCGGTCAGGCGCTCGACGATGGCGGCGGCGGCGTCGACCGCGATGCCGCGGACGTTGCCGAGCGCGGCCGACTTGGTCGCGGCGATCTGCGTCTCGGACGCCTCGAGCTTGGCGTTGAGCTCGCTCTCCAGCCCCTTGCGGTGCTCGTCGGCCTCGCGCGCGACCTTCTCATGCGTGTCCGCGGCGATGCGATGGCCCTCGGCGCGGGCGTCGCCCAGCGTCTTCTCATAGGCCGCGATCGCGTCGTCGGTTTCCTTCTTGAGGCGGTTCGCCTCCGCGAGGTCGCTTGAGATTCGCTCCGCGCGACCCTCGACGATGTTCCTCAGCCGCGGCAGCGCGACCTTGGCCATCACGAATAGCAATACGCCGAAGAAGATGGCGAGCCAGAACAGCTGGCCTGCGAAGTTCGAGCTGTCGAAGGGCGGGAACGGCCCCTTGTGGCCCTCCGCGCCGCCATGCGCTTCGGTCGTCGCATGGGTCTCGCCGGGGACGTGAGTGTCCGTCGGGATACGCGCATCCTGTGCCGCGGCCATGTGCAGGACCGGAGCGTCAGGATCGTCCTGCGACAGGACGTAGAGGCTGGTGGGGCCGATCTTGTCGAACATCACGCCGTTTCCGTGGGCTCACGCGACGCCGGGACGGCGCCGCGCGGCCGTTTTCGAACGAACGCCGGGGTTCAGACGGCGAAGAGCAGCAGCAGCGCGATCAGCAGCGAGAAGATGCCGAGCGCTTCCGTGACCGCGAAGCCGAAGATCAGGCGGGCGAACTGGCCGTCGGCGGCCGAGGGGTTGCGCAGCGCGCCGGCCAGGAAGGCGGCGAAGATCTGGCCCACGCCGATGCCGGCGCCGGCGAGGCCGATGGTCGCGAGGCCCGCGCCGATGTACTTGCCCAACTCTTCCATGACAAATGCTCCTTCAGGCGTTCGTTCGAGGTGTGCGGCGACGCGGAAGTGTGGGCCCGGCCGCCGGATTTTCCGGTCCGGTCAGTGGCCGGGGTGAATCGCGTCGTTGAGATAGATGCAGGTCAGGATCGTGAAGACGTAGGCCTGCAGGAAGGCGACCAGCAGCTCGAGGCCCGTGATCGCGACGGCGAGCAGCAGCGGCAGGATGCCGACCAGCAGCCCGACCGCGCCGAGCGCGCCGCTCAGCATCGTCACGAAGCCGGCGAACACCTTCAGCGTGATGTGGCCCGCCAGCATGTTGGCGAACAGACGGACGCTGAGGCTGATCGGCCGCGAGAAGAACGAGATGATCTCGATCAGCACCACCAGCGGCAGGATGTAGCCCGGGATGCCCGAAGGCACGAACAGCTTCAGGAAGTGCGTGCCGTTCTTCATGAAGCCGTAGACGATGACGGTGAGGAACACCGCCATCGCGAGCGCGAAGGTCACGATCAGATGGCTCGCCACCGTGAAGGTGTACGGAATTAGGCCGAGCATGTTCGAGACCAGGATGAACATGAACAGCGAGAACACGAAGGGGAAGAACTTCATCCCCTCGTTGCCCGCGGAGTCTCTTACCGTCTTAGCGACGAACTCGTAGCCGACCTCGGCGAGCGACTGCAGGCGGCTCGGCACCAGCGTGCGGCTCGAGGTCGCGAGCAGCAGGAAGCCGATGATCACCGCGGTGGTGATCGCCATGAACAGCGCGGAATTGGTGAATGCGAGGGGACCGTCGCCGATCAGCGGAACGATGTTGAACTGGTGAATTGGGTCGGGGGATTCGCCGGCCATCGGTTCCTGAGCTTCCTCGTCGCGACGCTCGAAGGCGCCGTGTAATCCCAAAGGGCCGTTCGGCCCGCGTCAGTCTCCCGGCTTCCTGACAAGACCGGCCGAACGCAGGACGTTCAGCACGCCCGCCGCGAAGCCGAGCAACAGGAAGACGATCATGCCCCAGGGGCTCGATCCGGCGAGGCGGTCTATGCCCCATCCGATCGCGCCGCCGACGATGACCGCGGCGATGAACTCGGACCCCATGCGCAAGGCTATGGCGAGACCTTTGGCGTCGGAGCTCCGCGCGGGAGCCCCGGCGTCACCGGTCCCGCCCGGGTCCGACCGCCGCTTCAGCGCTTTGTCCAGCCGGGCGAGCCGCTCGGACAATGCGCCGTCGTCCTCAGGGCGGGCCGGTTCGGGACTTCGGTCGGGATCCTGCGACATCCAGAGCCTTGCGACTTGGCGCGCCGATCGCGACGAACCCCCGGAGCGACCGACCGCCCCCGAAAATCGCGCGCACCCTAGTTTTCGGGCTCTGGCGTGTCAAGGTTCCGCCGCAAAGCGCTAAGTTCTTGATGTGTCTGTACAAACAGACCTTCGCGGCGGTTATCGTCTAAAGGTCGCGGCGAGTTGTGGCCAGGAATGTCGTGCGGCCGGCGCCGGCCTCGCGACCCGGCGCGGTCTTCGACGCGGCGCTATACGGCCTCCGCGAGCCGTTCGGCGGTCTGCAGGTCGACCGAGACCAGCTGGCTCACGCCGCGCTCGGACATGGTGACGCCGAGCAGCCGGTCCATATGCGCCATGGTGATCGGATTGTGCGTCACGGTCAGGAAGCGCGTCGTCGTGATCGACGACATGTCGGCAAGCAGGGCGCAGAAGCGCTCGACATTCGCGTCGTCCAGCGGCGCGTCCACCTCGTCGAGCACGCAGACCGGCGCGGGATTCGTCAGGAACACCGCGAAGACGAGGGCGAGCGCCGTCAGCGCCTGCTCGCCGCCGGAGAGCAGCGACAGCGTCTGGGGCTTCTTGCCGGGCGGGCGAGCGATCACCTCGAGGCCCGCCTCCAGCGGATCGTCGGATTCGACCAGTTCAAGCCGAGCCTCGCCGCCCTCGAACAGTTTTTGGAACAGGGTCCGGAAATTGGCGTCGACCCGCTCGAAGGCCGACAGCAGCCGGCCCCGACCTTCGCTGTTCAGCGAGCGGACCGCGGCCCTGAGGCGCGCGATCGCCTCGGTCAGGTCCTCGCGCTCCGCGGAGAGGGTTTTGGTCGCCTCCTCCGCTTCGGCGAGGTCCTGCTCCGCGCGCAGGTTCACCGGCCCAAGGCGCTCGCGAGCAGCGAGAGCGCGCGAAAGCCTCGCCTCGATCTCCTCCGACGTTTCCCGCGGAACGCCGGCGAGCGAGGCCGCAAGCTCGCCCGGCGTCAGGCCGCGCGCCTCCATGATGCGCTGCGCGGCGGCGGACGCCTTTTCGCGCGCCGCTTCCAGTTTCGCGCCGGCGCGGGCTGCGGCCTCGCGGGCCTGCGACAGCCGGTCGAGGCAGGTGCGGGCGGCTCGTTCGGCCTCGCGGTGAAGGCTCTCGGCGGCGGTGAATGCTTCGGCCGCGGCGCGTGCGGATTTCTCCGCGCCGTCGAGCGTAACACGCAGCCGAATGCGCTCCGCGGCGAGTTCGTCAGGACGCTCGGCGAGGCGAAGCCGCTCGGCCTCGGCCTCGGTCCGGCGGCTCGCGAGATCGGCGAGGCGCGCAGTCGCGCCCTCGCGGCGCCTCCTCCAGGCCTCGCGCTCGGCGTGAAGCTCCTTCAGCCGGGCCGCGCGGCGACGCGCCTCCGCCGCGCGGGCTTCCAGCGAGGCGCGGCGCTCGGCGGCCTCTCGTCGCGCCTGGGCGACGGCCGCCTTCAGTTCGGAGAGATCGATGTCCGCGCCTGGCTCGGGAAGCGCGCCGAGACGGGTCTCGACCTCGCCCGCTGCGGCCCGCGCCTCGTCGAGTTGAGCCGCGATTCGCGCCCGCGCCTCCTCGACGGCGGAGAGGCGCGCCGCGACCCGCGCGACCGCGCGCTCCGCCGCGACATGGGCTTCGCGCGCCGTCTCGACAGCGGCGCGCCGGGCCTTCGCTTCCTCCCGCGCCGAGCGTTCGGCGTTGGCGGCCTGCGCGGCCTTCGCGCGCGCAGTCTCCGCCGCGGCGCGCAGCCGGTCCCGTTCGGCGCTGGCCTCCGCCGCGGCCCGCTCGACGGCGCCGAGGCGGTTCTTCTCGGCGAGCCGGCGCGCGGCGGGCGTCGGCGCGTCGGCGCCGAGCGTCAGCCCGTCCCAGCGCCACAGGTCGCCCTCGCGGCTGACGAGCCGCTGGCCGGGTTTCAACATGGCGCGAAGCCGCGGGCCGTCGGCGCGCGCGACGACGCCGATCTGGGCGAGCCGCCGGGAGAGTTCGGCGGGGGCGACGACATGCTCGGCGAGGGTGTCGATCCCCGCGGGCAGCGGGGGGTCGCCGGCGGCCTCGGTCGCCGCCCAGTGTGCGGGCGCGCGCGCGTCGACGGCCGCGTCGAGATCGTCGCCGAGGGCCGCGCCGAGCGCGACCTCGTAGCCGGGATCGACGACCAGGAGCTCGACGGCCGGCGGATAGGCGCGGCCCGGAACGTCGGCCACGAGCTTGGCGAGCGCCCGCGCCTCGGCGAGCGCGCGCTCGGCGCGCGACGTCGCCTCGCCCGCAGGACGCCGGGCCTGCGCCTCCGCCGCCCGCGCGGCGGCATGAGCGGCCTCGGCCGCCTCGACGGCGCGGTCGGCGTCCCGGCTGCGCGCCCGCTCCGCATCGAACCGCGCGCCGAGGGCGTCGACGTCGCCGTTGCGGCTGGCCTCCAGATTGAGCGCCGCCGCCTCGCTCGCAAGGCCCGCCGCCTCGAGGTTCAGCCGCGCGATCCGGTCGCCCTGCTCCTGCCGCCGACGTTCCAGGTCGCGGCGCTCCGCGACGCGCGCGGCCTGCGCCTCCGTGGCCTCCGCGAGAGCGGCCTCGTGCTTCGCGACCGCCTGCTCCGCCTCCGACAGCGCGGCGCGCTCGGCTTCGTCCGAGGGCGTGGCGGCTGCGTCGGAGAACTCCGCGAGCGCCGCTTCGACCCGCGCCAGCGCGGCGGCGGCGTCCTCGCCGAGCCCGCCTTCGCGCGCGACGTCGCCCTCGATCTGCGCGAGCCGGGCGGCGAGTTCCGCGAGCCGGGCGCGGGCGCGGCCTTCCTCGCCTTCGAGCTCGCCGGCCTTGAGCGCGATCCGGCGAAGCGCGGCCTCCGCCTCCGCGGCCGCGTGGCGGGCGGGTTCGAGCGCATGGGCGGAGACGGCCTCGGCGCGCGCCGCCTCGCCCTGCAGGCGGGTCGCCTCGGCGACCGCCGCGAGCGCCTCCGTCTCGGCGGTTTCCGCCGACTGCGTGCCGGCCGCGTCGGCCGCATGCCGCGCGAGCAGCGACAGGCCTTCCGCCGTCTGGATCTCCTCGCTGAGCTGGCGGTAGCGCTCAGCGCTGCGCGCCTGCTTCTTCAGGCCCTCGATTCGGCCGGCGAGCTGGCCGAGCACGTCCTCGACCCGGGCGAGGTTCTGTTCCGCGCCTTCGAGCCGCTGCTCGGCCTCGCGGCGGCGCTGGTGCAGGCCGGCGATGCCGGCGGCTTCCTCAAGGATGCGGCGGCGCTGGTCGGGCCTGGCGTTGATGATCTCGCCGACGCGGCCCTGGCCGACCATCGAGGGCGAGCGCGCGCCGGAGGAGGCGTCCGCGAACAGCAGCTGGACGTCGCGCGCGCGGACCTCGCGTCCGTTGATGCGGTAGGCCGAGCCTAGCCCCCGGGAGATCTTGCGCGAGACCTCGATTTCGGCGGCGGCCTCATAGGGCGCCGGCGCGCGGCCGGAGGCGTTGTCGAGGGTGAGGGAGACTTCGGCGTGGTTGCGCGCCGGCCGGCTGCTGGAGCCGGCGAAGATGACGTCCTCCATGCCCGAGGCGCGCAGCGATTTGAACGAGCTTTCGCCCATCACCCAGCGCAGCGCCTCGACGAGGTTCGACTTGCCGCAGCCGTTCGGGCCGACGATGCCGGTCAGGCCCGGCTCGATCGGCGCGTCGACCGGATCGACGAAGGTCTTGAAGCCCGCGAGGCGCAGCCGCGTGAAGTTCATCGCGCGCCACCTTCGAGCAGCGGCCCGTTGCTAGAGCGCGATCCGTTCAAACTGAACCGCGCCGTCATGCCCGGACTTGATCCGGGCATCCATCCCCGAGCGCGTCCGCGCTCGATGGATCGCCGGGTCAAGCCCGGCGATGACGCCCGAGCTTTCCTCGGGAGACCGAAAAGCTCAGCTCTTCTTCTCCACGAGCGGGTCCAGGATCTGCTTGAGGTTCTCAAACGTCAGCGCCCCGCGCTGGATCTTGCCGTTGATGAAGAAGGTCGGCGTCGAGTTGACCCCGAACTTCTCGGCCGCGCGCTGGCGAACCTCGTTCACTCCATCGAGCATCTCCTGATTCTGCAAGCACTCCTCGAAGCTTTGCTGTGAGAATCCGACCTGCTTCACCAGATTCTGCAGCCCCTCGACCGGCTTGTCGGAATAGGCCCAGCTCTTCTGCTCCTTGAACAGCAGGTCGACGACGGCGAAGTATTTGTCGTCGCCGGCGCAGCGGGCGATCATGAAGCCGGCGGCGGCGAGCGGGTCGAGCGGGAACTCCCGCAGGATGAAGCGCACCTTGCCGGTGTCGATGTATTCGGACTTCAGCTTCGGGAAGGTCTGCGCCGCGAACTGGGCGCAGTGGCCGCAGGTCATCGAGGCGTATTCGATGATGGTGACGGGCGCGTCCGGCTTGCCCTCGGCCATCTCGGGCAGCTTGCCGGTGACGGCGAGCTCCTCGGCGCTCGGCGCCTGCGAGAATGCGGACGGGGCGACGCCGAGCCTCGGGAACAGCGACAGGGCGGCGAGGCCGACTGTTGCGAGGGCGGCGCTTTCGAGCAGGCTGCGGCGGGTGATGCTGGTCGTCAGGCTCACGTGACGGGTCCTTGGGTCGGAGCGCTCGTTTCGGCGCGTCTTCGAAGCGACGCTCTCGGCGTCCGGAGGCGCGGAAGGTCGCGAGGTTCCCGCCTTTTCGCAAGAGGAATGTGGCCTAAGCAAGCCGGGCGGCAAGCCGGCCTGTCACGCTCCCGTAATTTGGCGGGTCCGCCGGTCAGCCGCGGCGGGGCGTGCGTGCGGCGGCCAGCGCCGCCTCCCCAAGCCGGGCGAGCGCCTCGGCGAGCTCCGGATCCTCCACCGACGCCGCGGCGGCGCGCGCGGCGACCCGTTCCGCTTCGGTGGCCGGAGGAGCCGCCCGGCGGGGCGGCCGTCCGCTCCCCGAAGCAAGCGAGCCTTGGCGGATCTTGACCTGGCCGACGTAGGGCCAGCCGAGATGCGCGTTCACCCGCTCGATGATCTCGCGCGAGCGATGCTGGATCTCGAGCGCGAAGGCGCCCTCGACGCGCAGCGTCAGCGTGGAGCGGTTCTGCGCGGCGTCCGGATCGGACGACTTCCCCCGCGGCGTCTGAAGCTTCACGGGCGCGGCCACCGCCGCGATCTCCGGCCCCACGATCGCCGCCCAGCGCGCGAGGACCTCGCCACCGGCGAATCCCTGCCGCGCTGCGACCGGGCCGATCGCCTCGGGCACGAAGTCGGACAGGCGTTTGACGCGGATCGGCTTCAGCATGATTGCGGCACTTAGGCTATGAACCCTCCGGTGTCCCATTATACTACACCGACGACCGGAGGAGATCTGTAGTGGACGCGCCAGCCGCAGTGGAGATCGCCAAGAATTCGGTTCTGAAGCTGTTCGGAGAGGACGGTCTGGCGAACGTTCGGCTGGAAGAGATCGAGCGGCAGGGCGAGGTCTGGCACGTCACGATCGGTTTCAATCGACCGTTGGTGGAGGCTGTCTTGGCTGAGGCGGTTTTAGGCCGCGACGCCGGCGCCACGCTCGCGCCCAGGTCCTACCGCGTGGTCACGCTGAGAGACAGCGATGGCGAGATCCAGTCGATCAAGATGAAGGGCCTTTTTTGATCCTTCTTCCAGACGCCAACGTGCTGGTGTTGCGCGTCGTGGGCGACGCCGACCCGGAGATGATCGCAACTCACAAGCGTCTCAGCCGCTACGATCAATATGACTACGCCGCACTCGTCGAGTTCATGACGCCCGCCCGGGTCGTCCTCCTCCCCAACGTTTTGTCGGAGGTGTCGAATCTGGCGGTCGCTGGATTGTGGGGCGATCGCCGGGACAGAGTCCTCCAGATGCTGGCGGCGTTGATCCGAAAGCATGAAGAGCAATTCGTCCCTAGCCGCTCCGCTGTCGCTCATCCGGATTATTCCCGCCTCGGCTTGACCGACGCCGCCGCTCTCGTCGCGCAGTCGCGCGAGGCCGTTATTCTGAGCGATGATATCCAGCTCTGCGTCGCGGCCCTGAACGCAGGTCGGCGCGCCCTCAGTTTCGACTTCGTCCGATCGGCCCGCTGATGGCGTTGCCAGTCGCTCCCGATCCGACGGCATTGCTCGCCTGGTACAACCGCCATCGCCGCAAGCTGCCGTGGCGGGCCGAACGGGGCGCGAGTGCGGAGCCGTACCGGGTGTGGCTCTCCGAGATCATGCTTCAGCAGACGACGGTGAAAGCCGCCGGCCCCTACTTCCTGCGCTTCCTCCAGCGCTTCCCGGACATCCAAAGCCTCGCCGCCGCTTCGCTCGACGAGGTGCTGAAGCTCTGGGCCGGGCTCGGCTATTACTCCCGCGCCCGCAACCTGCACGCCTGCGCGAAGGCGGTGTTGGAGCGGCACGGCGGGCGGTTTCCGGACAGCGAGGCGGCGCTGCTCGCCCTGCCCGGCGTCGGCCCTTATACGGCGGCCGCGATCGCGGCGATCGCGTTCGATCGGCCGGCGACGGTCGTCGACGGCAATGTCGAGCGGGTGGTTTCGCGGCTGTTCGCGCTCGAGGCGCCGCTGCCGGGCGCGAAGCCCGAGATCCGCCGCCTCGCCGCGACGCTTGCCCCTGTTTCGCGGCATGGCGATTTCGCGCAGGCGATGATGGATCTTGGCGCGACGATTTGCACGCCGAGAAAGCCCGCCTGCGCGCTCTGCCCGTGGAGCGACGCCTGTCTCGCCCGCTCGCAGGGCGCGCCGGAGACCTATCCGCGCAAGACGCCGAAGACGGCGCGCCCGACGCGCTATGGCGTCGCCTTCGTCGCCGAGCGGGCGGATGGCGCGATCCTCCTGCGGGACCGTCCGGCGAAAGGGCTGCTCGGCGGCATGGCGGAGACGCCGACCGGGCGCTGGTCCGAAGACGTCGACCTGTCCGCACCGCTTGCGGCGCTTGCGGCCGAGGCGCCGCTCGCCGCCGCCTGGCGTCGGACGCCGGGCGTCGCGACGCACGTCTTCACGCATTTCGTGCTGGAGCTAGCGGTGCTGGTCGCCAGCGCGCCCGCCGGCTCGCAGGCGCCGTCAGGCGCGCGGTGGGTGCCGGTCGAGCGTCTCGGCGAGGAGGCCCTGCCGACGGTCTTTCGGAAGGCGCTCGCGCACGCCCTCGGCGATCGGCTCAGGCCGCGCGCACCGCCGACATGAACCGGCCGAGCTCGGTGGCGAGACTTTCGGACTGGCGCGAGAGGTCGGAGGCGGCCTCCAGCACCTGGCTCGCGGCCGCGCCGGTCTCGTCGGTCGCGTTGGCGACCTCGGAGATGCCGGTCTTGATGTCGCCCGTGCCGGTCGCCGCGAGCGAGACGCGCTGAGCGATGTCGCGCGTCGCGACCTCCTGGCGCCCGACGGCCGAGGCGATCGCGTCCGCCGTCTCGCTCATCGCGCGGATGCGGCCGCTGATCTCCTCGATGGCGTCGACCGCGTCGCGCGTCGCATTCTGGGTCGCGCCGATCTGGCGGGTGATCTCGGCGGTTGCGTTGGCGGTCTGGGTTGCGAGCGTCTTCACCTCCTGAGCGACGACGGCGAAGCCGCGGCCGGCCTCGCCCGCCCGCGCCGCCTCGATGGTCGCGTTGAGCGCGAGCAGGTTGGTCTGGGCCGCGATGTCGGAGATCAGGTCCACGACGTCGCCGATGCGCCGCGCCGCCTCGCTGAGATCGCGCACGAGCTGGCCGGTGCGCGCGGCGTCCTCGACCGTCTGCTGGGCGAGGCGGGCCGCGTCGATGGCCTGCCGGCCGATCTCCTCGACCGAATGGCCGAGTTCTTCTGTCGAGGCGGTGACGCCGTCGACGTCGGCGGCCGCTTGTTCCGCCGCCTCCGCGACGCGGCCCGACTGCGTGGCGGTGCGGTCGGCGGTCGTCGCCATCGAGCGGGCCGTCGCCGCAAGCTCGGTCGAGGCCGCAGACACCGTGGCGATGATCCCGCCGATCGCGCCTTCGAACTGGTCGGCGAGGGCGAGCGAGGCGGCCCTGCGCTGCGCCTCGACGCCGGCCTTTGCGAGGGCGTTCTCGCTTTCGAGCTCGCGCGCATGAACGAGGTCCTGCTTGAACGCCTCGACGGCGCGCGCCATCGCCCCGATCTCGTGCCGGCGGCCGGCGTAGGGCACCTCGACCTCGAGGTCGCCTCCCGCCACCTTCGTCATGACGGCGCGGATGCGGTCGAGCGGCCGGCTGACGCCGAAGAGCGCGAAGACGCATTGACCGAGCGAGACGGCGAGGGCGCCGATCAGGAAGAAGAGCGCCAGCCACCATGAACGCGAGTAGGTGGCGACGGCCGCGGCCTCGGCGCCGTCCGCTGAGAGCGCGCTCAGCGACATCAACTCGTCGATGGCGTTCTCGATCGGTTTGGCGCGCTGCTTCATTGCGCCGGTGAACAGCGCTCCCGCGTCGATCTCGCGATAGGTGGAGGAAAATTCGATGAACTGCGCGTCGAGCTGCTCGTAGGTCTCGAAGCCGCCGACGAGGCTCGTCAGGAGTCTGGCCTCCTGCTCGTCCTCCGGCCCGAGCGACGCCTTGTAGGCGTCTGCCCGCTTGACGAAGTCGCCCTGCGCCGTCTGGATCGCCCCGAGAGCGTCCTGCTTCTCCGGCGCGTTCGAGGTCGCGACATGCTGCGCCTCGGCGACCCGCATCCGATTGAAGGCGATCGCCATGCCGGCCGCGTTGTCGAGCCGGTCCCGCAGATTTCCGCGCAGGTCTTCCGCGCCCGCCTGGACGGCCTGAAGCCCGTGCAGGGACGCCGTCCCGAGCCCCACTGCCAGCGCCAGCGACAGGGCGGACAGCGCGATCAGCGACGCGCGCAGCGAGAATCCGGGCATGGCGACCTTCCGCAGTCATGCCGCCCCCTGCGGCATAAGCGCATCATGGCTGCGATTGGTTAGCGCTTGCTTGCGGCGTCCTCACCCCTGCTCCGCGCGCAGGGCGTCGCGAAAGCTGTCGATCGGAACAAGCCCAACCGGGCCCGGCACATGCCAGAAGGTCCACCCGTTGCAGGCCTCGCGGCCCTGAACGACGGCGCCGATGCGGTGAACCTGCGGATCCAGACAACTGCACTTTCGTAAATGAGTGCGCCACCAACGCCCCGTGACGGCTGCGGTTCGTCGACGGCCCCTTCCGATCAGTGTTCCGCCGTTCGCTGGCGCAAGCTGTGTCGCCCAGAGGGGCGAGCGGTGACCGCTGGGTGGCGGGCAAGCCTCAGGACAGCAGCGTGCTCTTGATCCAGAGGTCCGGCGCGACGCGAGACCAGCCGTTTTGCGCTTCATGCACGAAAACAGCATCGCCACTCTGGAAGGTTTTTACGATCGCGAACGCTGTCCCAGGGCCAGACCGGGCGTTTGTGTCGTCGGTATTCACTGTCTTTGGCGTCACGTCGTGGGTGAGCCGACCGTAGATCCAGTGCTGTTGCGAGCTTGAGATCTTGTACCAGTCGTTCTGGATCTGGAACACCCGAACGACAGAGCCCAACTCCACACGGCCATTGGCCGAGATAGTCGGGTTCGCTGTGGCCGGGCCGCTGCGGATGTTGAGAAAGTCAGCGTCGACGTAGGCGAACTTGATGATCCCGCCGACCGCGGCTGGCGCGATCGGCGGCGCTCCGCCCGCGAGGGCCGCTAGCACCGGCGGCAGAAAGTTCGCGTTGAAGTTCGCGACCTTGTTTCCGCCGAAGAAGTTCGTTCCGGGGCAGCTCTTAGTCGAGCCGGAGCCGTTTGTTCTCGCGCCGGTATTTAGGTCGAACCAGTGATGATAGACGATGCCGGTCGAGTCACGCGCGACCATCCCAAACCGCTTCAGGAGAGCGGCGGTCGCCCGGATAATCGCGGTTCGCTGGTCCGCGGTCATCGCATCTCGTCCGGAATCGAAATCGCCGACATTCTCGATGCAGATCGCGTTCGCATTGTTCTGGTAAATGCATGCTGGGGAGGAGTTCAGCGCGCGACCCGTCAGGATCGCGCCGTCCGGGAAGATCGAGAGATGCTGGCCGATGTCGGACCATCCATTGTGCGAGACATGATACGTCTTCATCCCGCGCTGCATGTCGAAGTGATTGCCGCCGCTAAACTGGGCATAGCTCGGCACCCAAGTATGGTGGATCTGAACGAATCTAATGGTGCGCGCGACACTGACGCCGGCGATCCAAGCCTCGAATTCGGCGATCGTACGCTTTGTAAAGCCGTACATGGATGTCGACATCGGCCACCCGTTCCCCGCGTGCATTCACGGCGAGAGGCTATGACGCGCAACCTATGATAGCAATAAAGTACAACTACGTATCGACGTAGCCCGCTTCCGTGCCGCTCTTGCGCGGGCCGGTCATGCCCCCTCAGCACGCAGGGCGTCTCGGAAGCTGTCGATCGGGACGAGCCCGGCCGGCCCCGGCACATGCCAGAAGGTCCAGCCGTTGCAGGCCTCGCGGCCCTGAACGACGGCGCCGATGCGGTGGATCGAGCCGACGACCGTACCGTTTGAGATTGTGCCGTCGGCGCGCACCAGCGCCTCGTGGCGACCGCGCTCGTCGACGAGCCGCTGGCCCGGCTTGACGAGGCCGCGCTCGACCACGGTGGCGAAGGCGACCCGCGCCGCCTCGCGCTTGGCCGGCGCCGCGACGATGGCGTCATGGGCTTCCGGCGTCACCGCGTCGATCCGGGCCCGCGCGGCGGCCGCGTAGTCGCGGTCGCGCTCGACGCCGATGAAGCGCCGGCCGAGGCGCCTTGCGACCGCTCCGGTGGTGCCGGAGCCGAAGAACGGATCGAGCACCACGTCGCCCGGCTTCGACGCCGACAGCAGCACGCGGGCGAGCAGCGCCTCGGGCTTCTGGGTCGGGTGGACCTTCCTGCCGTCGCCGCCCTTGAGGCGTTCGCCGCCCGAGCAGATCGGAATCAGCCAGTCGGAGCGCGGCTGCAGGTCCTCGTTGCCGGCCTTCAGCGCCTCGTAGTTGAAGGTGTAGCCCTTCGAGTCCGCGCCGCGCGCGGCCCAGATCATGGTCTCGTGCGCGTTGGTGAAGCGGCGGCCGCGAAAATTCGGCATCGGGTTGGTCTTGCGCCAGACGACGTCGTTCAGGATCCAGTAGCCGAGGTCCTGCAACGTCGCGCCGACGCGGAAGATGTTGTGGTAGCTGCCGATGACCCAGAGCGTGCCGGTCGGCTTCAGCACGCGGCGGACCTGCAGCAGCCAGGCGCGGGTGAAGGCGTCGTAGGCGGAAAAACTCTCAAACTGGTCCCAGGCGTCGTCGACGGCGTCGACCAGGCTCTGGTCCGGCCGGCGGAGGTCGCCCTGGAGCTGGAGATTGTAGGGCGGGTCGGCGAAGACGAGATCGACCGAGGCCGGCGGCAGCTTCTCGAGCTCCGCGACGCAGTCGCCGATCAGGATCGTGTCGAGGGGGAGGGCGGGAGCTTCGATGGGCGCCCTGAGGGCGGCTCCGTTACGCCGATACGCCATGTGACCCGTCCGCTATCTACGCTTTGACGGGCCTGATTCTGCGTTCGGTAACGTAAAGCGCGGGTCAAGGAACAGGGTGAATGGAAGGTTGACGCGCGTCTTCCTCCGTCATGCTCGCCCCCTCCCGGCCGACGGATCGCCGGATCAAGTCCAGCCACGAAGGCTGCGGATCAATCGACCCAGAGCCCGTGCCGCCGGTGCCACTGCTCGATCGACTCCTCTGGATAAAGATCGTGGATGCGATCGCCGGGGCCGACGTCCGGCTCTACCCAGTCGGCCTTGTAGCGCAGCATCAGGTGCGTCTTCTCCGGCGGCTTCGGCAGCTCGCTGTCGATCGCCGAGGCGAAAGGGTGCAGCAGCTCCGGCCAGCGCGGGTCGAACAGCCAGAGCGCCGTCCCGCAGCGCGGGCAGAAGTTGCGCTCGGCGGGCGAGCGTTCGCAGGCGCCGTCCTCGTCGGCGATCTCGGCGTGATAGACCGAGGGCGCCGCGTCGCCGCCGAGCTTCAGCGTGCGCGCGTCGGCCGACAGGTTGATGGCGTATCCGCCGCCGCCCGCCGTCTTGCGGCAGATCGAGCAGTAGCAGAGCTGATAGGGGACGGGCGCCGAGCTCTCGACCTCGAACGTCACCCCGCCGCAGCGGCACGAGCCTTTCAGCGTCACCGGCATCTCGTCCTCCGTTTCACCGACCGGAAGCGGCCGGGCGCGAAACGTTCCCCGGGTTTCAGGCCGCGGCTTGCGCTGCGAGCAGCGCGGCGACCGGCGCGAAGCCGCGGCGGTGATGCGCGCAGGGGCCGACGCGGGACAGGGCGGCGAGATGCTCGGGCGTGCCGTAGCCCATGTGGCGCTCGAAGCCGTAGTCCGGAAAATCCTGCGCGAGGCGGCGCATCATCCGGTCGCGCACCACCTTGGCGACGATCGAGGCGGCCGCGATCGACATCACCAGGCCGTCGCCGCCGATCACCGCCTCCGCCTCGCAGGCGAGGCCCGGCGGCGTATCGCGCCCGTCGATGAAGGCGACGTCCGGCTGGCGGTTGAGACCCGCGACCGCGCGCGACATCGCCCAGAGCGTCGCGCCGCGGATGTTGAGCGCCTCGATTCGCGCCGTGGAGGCCGCGACGAAGGAGACCGAGGCCGTCGCCATGATCTCGGCGAACAGCTCTTCGCGCCGCTCGGCCGTCAGCGTCTTGGAGTCCGCGAGGCCCTTGGGCCGGCGCTTCGGATCGAGCACCACGGCGGCCGCGACGACCGGCCCGGCGAGCGGGCCTCGGCCGGCCTCGTCGACGCCGGCGACGACCTGCCGGCCGGCCTTCATCGCCGCTGTCTCGCGTCTGAAGGTCGCGACCAGCTGGATGAGCTTGCCGGGCCCGGCGACGAGACGGGCCGCCGCGGCCGGCGTCTGAGCTGACTTCCGCATGCCGCGCACGATGGACGATTCGTCCGCCGCCGACGAGGGGCGAGGCGCCGCGTCCGCGCTTCCGTCGACGGACGGGTTCGCGCTATCGAGGGCCTGCCGCTCTTTCTCGCCGTCAACCGAGGCGCAGCATTGCTGCTCTTCGCCGTCGCCGCGGTCTTATTCCGCCTCGCCACGCTCGCCGTCTCGATCCGCAACGAAAAGCGGTTGAAGGGCGCCGGCGCCGTGGAGCTGGGCGCCGCCAATTCCCGTCTGCTCGCCGTCGCGCATACGGCCTTCTATCTCGCCGCGATCGCGGAAGGCTCGCTGAGGGGCGCGGCGTTCGACTGGATCAGCGCGGCGGGCCTCGCGATCTACGCCTTCGGCATGATCTCGCTGCTGCTCGTCCTGCGCGCGCTCGGCCCGCAATGGACCGTCAAGCTCATCCTGTCGCTTGAGCATCGGCTGGTCTCAGGCGGGATTTACCGTTACGCGCGCCACCCGAACTATGTGCTGAACATCCTCCCCGAACTCATCGGCTTCGCCCTCGCCATGCACGGCTTCGTCACGCTGCTGGCCGGTCTGCCGTTCTACTGCGTCCTGCTCTGGCGCCGCGTCCGGCAGGAGGAGGACGCAATGAAGGAAAAGTTCTCCGCCTATTGACCGAAGCGCCGCATCGCCCGCTCAGAACAGGCTGAGCTGGTCCTCAGACGCCTGCCCGCCGCGCCCCGTCCTCGGCGGCGGCGTGAACAGGTCGGTCCTGAGGCGAAGATGCCGCCGGTCGAGCTTCAGCCTGCGGGCGGCGAGTTCGAAGCGGCGGCCGATCGTCCAGGCGACCGGGCCTTCGCCGGTCTGCCGAACGCCCCAGCCGGAGTCGTACAGTTTGCCGCCCCGCGTATCCTTCACCAGGGACAGGATGCGGCGCATCTTCTCCGGATGGCGCTCCAGCAGCCATTCCCGGACGAGGTCCTTGATCTCGTTCGGCAGCCGCAGCAGCACATAGCCGGCCTCGCTCGCGCCCGAGGCGTGCGCGGCCTCAAGCAGCCGGTCGATCTCGTGGTCGTTGAGCGAGGGGATGATCGGGGCCGTCAGCACCGTCACGGGAATTCCCGCGGCGACCAGCGTGCGCACAGTCTCGAGCCGCCGCGCGGGGGTCGGCGCCCTCGGCTCCATGTCGCGGGCGAGCTTCGGATCGAGCGTGGTGATCGAGATCGCAACCTTCGCCAGCCCCTGCGCCGCCATGCGGGCCAGAATGTCGATGTCGCGCAGCACCAGCGCCGACTTGGTGACGATGCCGACCGGGTGGTGCGTTTCCTCCAGCACCTCGAGGATCTTGCGCGTCAGCCGGTGAGTGCGCTCGATCGGCTGGTACGGGTCGGTGTTGGTGCCGAGCGCGATGGTGCGCGGCTTGTAGTTCGGCGCGGCGAGCTCCCGCCGCAGCAGTTCGGCGACATTGGGCTTGGCCGTCAGCTTGCTTTCGAAATCGAGCCCGGGCGACAGGCCGAGAAAGGCGTGGGTCGGCCGGGCGAAGCAGTAGACGCAGCCGTGCTCGCAGCCGCGATATGGATTGATCGACCGGTCGAAGGCGATGTCTGGCGACTGGTTGCGGGTGATCGCGGTGCGCGCGGTCTCCAGCGTCACGTCCGTCTTGAACGGCGGCAGGTCGGCGAGACCATCCCAGCCATCGTCCTCGATCGTGCGCTGGTAAGGCTCGAACCGGCCGGAGGCGTTCGAGACCACGCCGCGCCCGCGCCGCCGCTCATGCGACACGGCGGTTTCGGGAGCTGTCCGGAAGACCAGAGAGGGGAGCGGCAGCGACATGCCCAGAACTTAGGGCGGCAGACGGAACAGATCAAGAACATTCGCCGCCGTCTCTTTCCGGGACAGCGGCGCAATGGCGCAACGGACAGCAAACCGCTGACGTGCTACGGATTGCGGCATGTTGAGCGTCGTCATCCCGACCCGAAACGACGAGCGCGCACTCGTGCGCACGCTCGCCTCGCTCGTCCCGGCTGCGGCGGACGGCGTGGTGCGTGACGTGATCGTCGCCGACTCCGGCTCCACCGACGCGACGCTCGAAGTCGCGGACCTTGCGGGCTGTCGCGTCGCAGGTCCTGTTCCCGGCGGCCCGCAGGCCCGCGGCGCTCTTCTCGACGGCGCCGTCCGCACCGCGAAAGGCCCGTGGGTGATGGTGCTCGAGCCCGGCGTCGTGCTGGAAGAAGGCTGGCACCGCGAGGCGGCCGCCATGATCGAGACGCTCGAGCGTCGCGGCGAGGCCGAGCGACGCGCGCTGACCTTCTCCTTCGGCCTCGACAGCTTCGATGCGAGCGCGCGCCTGTCGGAGCGCTTCGCAGGCCTCACTCGGCTGCTCACAGGTCTCCCCCGGCCGGAACAGGGCCTCCTAGTTCACCGCTCGCTCTACGACAGGGCGGGCGGGTTTCGGAATCTTCCGGCCATGGCTGGGGCGGACCTTCTCCGCCGCATCGGCTCGCGCCGCCTGCTGCGGCTGAGGTCGCGCGCGCTCGCGCCGGTCGATCCAGACGCGCGCGGCGCCTGGGGCAAGGCCGCGCTGCGCGGCGGCCTCCTCATGCTGCGCCTGCCGACGAGCGTCGTCGCCCGGCTAGGCTGAGGCGCCCGCGCGGAGCTTGCCGCGCTTCAGGTGCTCGTCGAGCCTCGGAAGGATCTCGACGAAATTGCAGGGCTTGTGGCGGTAGTCGAGCTGCGCCTTCAGGACGCCGTCCCAGGCGTCGCGGCAGGCGCCGGTCGAGCCCGGCAGCACGAAGACGAAGGTTTTTCCGGCGACCCCCGCCGTCGCGCGCGACTGCAGCGTCGACGTGCCGATCGTCCCCTTCGAGTAGCCGTGGAACAGGGCGGAAAAGCCGTCCATCCGCTTCTCGAACAGCGGCTCCAGCGCGTCGGGGCTGACGTCGCGACCCGTGAACCCGGTGCCGCCGGTCGTCAGCACCACGTCGGTCGCGGGGTCCGCGACGAAGCTCGAGACGGCGGCGCGCAGCGCCTCCCGCTCGTCGCGCACGATCGTGCGGCCGGAGACGCGATGGCCAGCCCCCTCGATCCGCGCGGCGAGCGTGTCGCCGGACTTGTCATCGGCGAGGCCGCGCGTGTCGGACACGGTCACGATCGCGATGCCGAGCGGCACGAAGGGCCGCGACTCGTCCAGTCCCGCCATGGCTCTCTCCTCGGCCGCCGCCGCCCGCGATCTCTTGCATGCGCGAGCCTTCGGGGCCAACTCTCGGCTGTCGATTTCCGGAGTTTTTACCGATGGGGGCGCGCGCCGTCAGGGTGGTGGACTGGACGGCGCGCTGCAGCACGGCGCTGCTGCTCGGCTCGGCCGCGCTGCTGGCGGCGGCGCTTGCGAGCGACTTCGGCTGGACCGTCCCGCTCGAGGTCGCGATCGAGCGCGGCCTCTCGGAAGCCGCCGGACCCGAGCGGCTGAACGACAAGGCGAAGGCCGCGCTCGACGCCGACGACGTCGCGCTGGCGCGCGGCTTCGCCGACCTCGCCGCCGAGCTGAAGCGGCCGCTGCCCGCCGACACGCTCGCCCGGCTCGCGGAAGCGGAGGCCCCCACGGCGGTCGCGATGCGCAACGCCAAGAGCGCCGCCCGCGGCTTCGCGACGGGCGAGATCGACGGTTCGGCCTCGCTCGCCGGCGCGCTCGCCGCCGACCTCACCGTGATCGGCGACATCCGCGACATCGCCCGCGAGAGCGCGAGAATGGCGCGCGGCGAGGAGCACTCGAACCTGATCCTCGGCCTCGCCACGGCCGGCGTCGCCGTCACCGCCGCGACCTACGCCACCGCCGGCGGCGCGGCCCCGGCGCGGTTCGGGCTCTCGGTTCTGAAGGCCGCGCGAAGAACCGGCGCGATGACGGCGGAGTTCGCGGCCGATCTCGGCCGCCGCCTCGCCCGCGTCGGAACGCGCGAGGCGGACGACGCGGCGGGCGCAGGCGCGAAGGGGCTCGCCGCGCTCTCCGGCGCGACCACGGAGCTGCGCGCCGTCGGATCGGCGGTCGGGGCGGCCGAGACGGTGCGGCTGATGAAATACGCCCGCAGCGTCGACGAGCTCTCCGACCTCCGGCGCTTCGCGCAGCGTTTCGGAACGCGCTCGCGCGCGGTCGCCGAGCTGATGGGCCGGGCGAGCCTGCGGGCGTTCCGCACCACCATTCGCCTCTCCGAGACGCTGCTGAAGCATCTCATCGGCTTGGCTGTCTGGTTCGGCTCGCTGCTCGCCGGCGCGGTCTCGAGCCTCGCCTGGCGGGCCTTGAGGCTGGTCGCGGCGCGCGTCTGAGCGCGCCGCGCCGAAGTCACTTCACGCCGAGCAGCTCGACGTCGAAGATCAGCGTGGCGTTCGGCGGGATGACGCCGCCGGCGCCGCGCGCGCCGTAGCCGAGATCGGCCGGGATGATCAGCGTGCGCTTGCCGCCGACCTTCATGCCCGCGACCCCCTCGTCCCAGCCGCGGATGACCTCGCCCGCGCCGAGGCTGAAGGAGAACGGCTCGTTGCGGTCGACCGACGAGTCGAACTTCTTGCCCTTCTGGCCGCCCTGGTCGAGCCAGCCGGTGTAGTGCACCTCGACGCGCTGGCCGGCCTTGGCCTCGGGGCCCGAGCCGCTCGCGACGTCCACATATTTCAGTCCGTTCGACATGGTCTTCACCTCCGCGGCTGTGAGCGGCGAGGTCGCCGCGAAAGCCGCAATGCAAAGCGCCGCAAGCGCGCTTCTCCGGTTCATCGGTTTCGCCTCCCTAGACTTTTTCGCCTGTTGAGCAAGTCCGCGGCAGACGGAACTTGCTCCGCCGCCCGTCCGAAATGCGGCGGCTCCTCGTTTCAAACTTGGCGGGCCGGGCGCCTCCGCGCCCTTCGTCCGCCACCCCGAGCACCTACACCGTCCGCCGTCCGATTCGGACCCTCATTCGACGCGATCGGGAGCATCACATGATCGGAGACGGCGACATCTTCTGGCTGCTCACCGGGGCGAGCGCGCTGCTCGTGGTCGGCGGCGGGCTCGCCATGGCGCTGGTGCGCGGCGCCGCCGAGGAGGAGGAGCGCGACCGGCCGCGCTGAACCTCTCAGCGCCGGGCCGAGGGGTTGACGTGGATGGTCTTGCCGCCCGGCAGAATCACGTCGCCGGGGATCTGGCCCGCGTCGCACTCGCCGAGCCGCCGGGTCTCGATCGCGGTCGAGAAGCTGCGGTTGACGCCGGCGTCGCCGTCGGCCGAGGCCATGTTGGTGATGGCCTCCGCGCGCGCCCAGCTGTCGAAGTCGCCGGTCACCGTGATCTGGTTGTCGACCGTCATGCCGCCGGCGGAGCACTTGGCGCCGGCGAAGAAGCCGTCGGCGGTGCGGCGGAAGTCGGTGTTCTTGCAGGTCAGCACCGCGGTCAGCTGCAGCACCAGCCGGTCCGTCTTCTCGTCGACGCACTCCTTCACGGTGGTGCGGCCGGCGTTGGTGATGGTGGAGCTTTCCCACAGGCCCGGCGTGCGGGTCGGCACCCGCTCGGCGGCGAGCGCCGGGGCGGCGAGACAGAGCGCTGCGGCGAGCGGCAGGATCGGCGGTCTCATCGGTTCCCTTCCGCGGCGGCGCGAATCTTAGATGAGCAGAAGTGAGGCGCCGCAGGCCGCGCGGCAATGGGATTTTGGGGTGACGCGCCCTTCCTTGTCCCGATGCCGGCTCTCAGGTCGCGCCGAGGCGCGGGCGCGCCTCATCCGCCGCGGGCGTCTTGCCCCGGCCAGGTCTCGCTCGGCTGTCAGACAGCGAAAGCAATGGGAAGGCGCGGGACGTCGGGCCACCGCTCTTTCCGTATTTCGGACAACCGGTCGCCCGGCGTCCCGCGCACGGCGATTTTTCGTCGTCTGCCGGGGTCCGCGCTCCGGCGACGGGCCACCCGTTGGCCTCGGAGGTCTCCGAGGGTCCGGACGAGTCCCGCCGCGTTACGGCCCATTCAAGGGCGGCCCCGTCATAATGCAGGGCGGGCGGCCGTTTCACGCGAGGACCAAAGACCCTCGCGCCGCAGTCCGACGTCCCGGGACCGAAAGCTCCGGTGCTTTCGGGCGCAGGCGCCGCTCCCCTCCCGCATGGCCGGCCGGTCCGGACACGCCTTCCGCAACGGGAAGGGAAGTCGCCAGCAGACATCACATGGAGGTGAGTGTCAAGGAAAATATTCCGATTGCTTACCAAGTTTCCTCGGGCTCTGCCACCGTGATGACAGGCGAATCGAGCGCTAGTCATTCACCTGAATGGCCAGCCTACGTCTAAAAATTTCGTCTGGAGACAATAATGAACTGATTTAGAGAATCTGAGATAATCGGCAGCATGCAAAATGACGCGAATGATCATGATCTCAAACCAGGGGTTGCAGCATACGATGGAGCTCGCTCGTCAAAAATTCGCGAGCGTGATCTACCATTTGACATGGAAACTCTAGTATATTCTAGCAAAGGGAATATAAGGGCTGGCTATTATAGAGCCCCGGCATCGATAGCTTGCGTTATGAGAGGCCGGTTTTTAGAAAATGTGGAAGTAATATATCATTATACTGATTTCTCAGCGTTCAAATCAATAGTAGAAAATGGCGAGCTGTGGGCGACGCTTTACAAAAATATGAATGATGTGAGCGAAATTGAGCATTCTTGGGATGTTTTATATTGCCAAGCGATGGATATGGTCGCGGACCCCTTACTAAATCATGAAAAGTATTTAGCTTTACGAGAGAATTTTACTTCAGATATTGATCTGTATATCGTGTCATTTTCGCTAATTCGAAATTCATTAAGCCAGTGGCGGGCGTATGGTAGAGATAATGGAGTAAATATTGCTTTCGCAAAAGCGCTATTTCCGGTCTTAGGTAACAGCTTCGATCCCTATATACTTAAGCCAGTGATCTACAGTATGTCTGAGAAAATGCAGCGCATGCAATCGCTCGCGGTCACGTTAGCCGGAATATTGGAAGAAGCTAGAGGAGATATGGATATCATATTAAAACAAGCGAAATCAATAAGGACTCAATTTATCCAGATCGCTCCGTTTCTAAAGCACGAAAAATTTGTTGACGAGAGGGAAGTGCGATTAGTATCTAACGGAAAATCATTTGAGAAATTCTCGAGGGAAGGAAGGTACGGAAAAACTCAATACATTAAGATTTCATTTGATGATGCATTTAAGTACGCAGATGGGCTGGACTTCCCGATACTATATTTACTTACTTGGCCGAGCATTGATCCCGACGAAAAAGTAAAAAAGGCAGCGGAAGTAATGAAAGAGAATAAAAGAAAGTTCTTCGCGATCGAGGATTGCAATATTCCATTCAGATGAGGCTTCCATCGGATCGGGATGGTTTTGTTTTCTACTCACATCCCCGAATAATTCGGCCCGCCGCCGCCCTCCGGCGCGACCCAGGTGATGTTCTGGTTGGGGTCCTTGATGTCACACGTCTTGCAGTGCACGCAGTTCTGCGCGTTGATCTGGTACTTCGGGCCCTCGGGGGCGTCCTCCAGCCATTCGTAGACGCCGGCCGGGCAGTAGCGCTGGCTGAGGCCGGCGAAGACGTCGTGCTCGGACGACTTCTGGAGCGCAAGATCCTTCACCACGAGATGCACGGGCTGGTGCTCCTCGTGGTTGGTGTTCGACAGGAACACCGAGGACAGCTTGTCGAAGGTGAGCTTTCCGTCGGGCTTCGGATAGGCGATCTTCTTGAATTCGGAGGCGGGCTTCGTCGCCCGGAAATCCGGCTTGCCGTGGCTCATCGTCCCGAACAGTTTTAGTCCGAACTGCTCCGCCCACATGGCCAAGCCCCCCAGCATCACGCCAAGCCGGGTGCCGTATTTCGACCAGAGCGGCTTGACGTTGCGGACCGGCGCGAGGTCGCGGCCGACGGGGCCCGAGCGCCAGGCGTCCTCGTAAGCCGTGAGCTCGTCGCCGGCGCGGCCTTGCCCAAGCGCCTCGACGATCTTCTCGGCGGCGAGCATGCCGGTCATCACCGCGTTGTGGCTGCCCTTGATGCGCGGCACGTTGACGAGGCCCGCGGCGCAGCCCGCCAGCGCGCCGCCGGGGAAGACCAGCTTCGGCACCGACTGGAAGCCGCCCTCGGTGATGGCGCGCGCGCCGTAGGAGAGCCGCTTTCCGCCCTCGAACACGTCGCGGATCTTCGGGTGCGTCTTGAAGCGCTGGAACTCCTCGAAGGGCGAGAGATACGGGTTCTCGTAGTTGAGGTGCAGCACGAAGCCGACCGCGACGAGGTTGTCGCCAAAATGGTAGAGGAAGGAGCCGCCGCCGGTCTTGTCGTCGAGCGGCCAGCCGAAGGAGTGCTGCACGCGGCCGGGCTTGTGCTTTTCCGGCGCGACCTGCCAGAGCTCCTTCAGGCCGAGCCCGAACTTCTGGGGCTCGCGGCCGTCGGAGAGCTTGAACTTTTCGATCAGCTGTTTTGTGAGCTGACCGCGCGCGCCCTCGGTGAACAGCGTGTATTTTCCGCGCAGCTCCATGCCGCGGGTGAAGTTCGGGCCGGGCGTTCCGTCCTTCGAAACGCCCATGTCGCCGGTCGCGACGCCGACGACCTCGCCGTTCGCGCCGTAGAGGATTTCGTTGGCGGCGAAGCCCGGATAGATCTCGACGCCGAGCGCTTCGGCCTGCGCGCCCAGCCACCGGCAGACGTCTCCGAGCGAGACGACATAGGCGCCGTGGTTCGACAGGATTTTCGGCATGCCGAAGCTCGGCAGCCTGAAGCCGCCGGTCTCGGTGAGGTAGAGGAAGACGTCCTCCGTCACCTCGGATTTTGCGAAGTCGCTCTCCTCGCGCCAGTTCGGCAGCAGGGAGTCGAGGCCCTTCGGGTCGATGACGGCGCCCGAGAGAATGTGGGCGCCGACCTCGGAGCCTTTTTCGAGCACGACGACGGTGAGGGCGTCATTGAGCTGCTTCAGCCGGATCGCGGCGCTGAGGCCCGCGGGGCCGGCGCCGACGATGACGACGTCGTAGTCCATGCCCTCACGTTCGGGCAGGCTTTCGGCGGTCCCGGCGACGTCGTTCATCTCGGCTCGGCGCTCCTCGGATCATCGCGCCGTGCGGAAAAATGCTGCGGCGCAAGGAAGACTGGAACGGTTCGCATCGTTCCGCCCGCAATGCTAGCGCGACGATAGTCCGCGACGAGTTGGCCGTTCGGCGCGTGAGGGGCGGGCGGCTTTGCGGCGCCGCGCCCCTCGCGCTAGTCTCGGCTTCGGGGGCCGCTGCGGCGGCGTTGGGGATCTTCGGGGCGCATGCCGTCCGACATGCCGAAGGCGGAGCCGGCCCGCCGGCCGATCGCGAGCCGCGACGCCGGCTGGGCGAAGGCGTTCGCGGCGAGGCTCGCCGCCTCCAGCGTCACGCCCAACCAGATCTCCGGCGTCTCCGTGCTGTTCGCCGCCGCCGGCTGCGCCCTGATCGGGCTCGTGCAAAATCCCGCCGGCTGGCTGGGCGCTGCGCTCTGCGTCCAGCTGCGGCTTGTCTGCAACCTGCTCGACGGCATGGTGGCGATCGAGGGCGGCAAGAAGTCCTCCGTCGGCGCGCTGTGGAACGAGTTCCCGGACCGCGTCGCCGATACGCTGCTGCTGGTCCCGGTCGGCTACGCCGCGGGACTCGGCTGGGCCGGCTGGGCGGCGGCGCTGCTCGCGGCGCTCACTGCCTATGTGCGGGTGTTCGGGGGCTCGCTGGGATTGGCGCAGGATTTTTCCGGGATCATGGCCAAGCAGCGGCGCATGGCGCTGCTGACCGCCGCCCTCGTCGCGCAGGCGATCGAATGGACGTTTTCGCAGACGCGCTGGTCGCTGCTGGTCGCGATCCTCCTGATCGCCGCGGGGAGCGCCGTCACCTGCGTCACGCGCACGCT
This sequence comes from Chelatococcus sambhunathii, assembly GCA_031316315.1. GTDB lineage: Bacteria > Pseudomonadota > Alphaproteobacteria > Rhizobiales > Methylopilaceae > Methylopila. The sequence continues at coordinate 138 of JADBEO010000034.1, read as the reverse complement.
CGCGGTCGTGCGGGAGCTCGAAGGGAGATGACGCTGGAGGCGAGCTCAGCCGTCGCCCCGCTGTTCCCCTCCCCCTTGCGGGGAGGGGCTAGGGGTGGGGGTCGTGCAGGACCTGCCGCCGGGCGGCAGGTCCTGCAC
>JADBEO010000033.1 GCA_031316315.1 Chelatococcus sambhunathii | reverse complement strand
CCCGAAGCTCCGAAGACCCCCGGCCCCGCGCCGAAGAACGCGCCTCCCCCGATGGAGTTCACCTTCGGCGTCCTTCGGCAGTTTCCGCCGGATCCGCCTTGGTGGAACAACATCGTGACCATTCCTCCGGCCGACGACGGGATCGCCGGGGCGGATCTCGGCGTGACGGACAACAACACCACCGGCAGGTTCCTCAAGCAGGACTTCAAGCTCGTCGCGCGCGAACTCGTGCCGCACGGCGAGGACCCGATGCCGGCCTTCCAGAAAATCCTCGACAGCGGGGCGAAGTTCATCCTGCTCGCGGTGCCGCCGGACCAGCTGGTCAAGATGGCGGACGCCGCGAAGGGCAAGGACGTCATCCTGTTCAACGCCGGCGACACAGACGACAGCCTGCGCGGCAAGGACTGCCGGGCCAATGTGCTGCACACCGCGCCGAGCCGCGCGATGCTCACGGACGCGCTCGCCCAGTACCTCGTCTCGAAGCGCTGGGTGAGCTGGCTGCTGCTCACCGGCCGGACCGACGCCGACAGGCTCTACGCCGAAGCGGTCAAGCGCTCCGCGAAGAAGTTCGGCGGCAAGATCGTCGACGAGCGGGTGTGGAACTTCGGCCCCGACGCGCGCGAGACGGGCAACGACATCATTCCCGTCTTCACGCAGGGCAAGTCCTACGACGTCATCGTGCTGGCGGACGAGCTTGGGGAGTTCGGCCCCCTGATCGGCTATCGCAGCTGGGACCCGCGGCCGACCGTCGGCACGTCCGGCCTCACCCCGACGACCTGGAGCGTCACGGTGACCGGCTGGGGCGCCGAGCAGATCCAGAACCGCTTTGCGCGGCAAGCGAAGCGCGGCATGCGCGCCCTCGACTTCCAGATGTGGCTCGCCATGCGGACCGTCGGCGAAGCGGCGGCGCGGACACGCACCAACGACGTGAAGAAGCTCCGTGAGTTCATCTTCGGACCGACTTTCGAGCTCGCGGGCTTCAAGGGCGGCTCGTTTTCATACCGCCCTTGGGACAACCAGCTCAGGCAGCCGATCGTACTGACCTCTGCCGAGGCTCTCGTCGCGGCGGCGCCGCAGGAGGGCTTCCTTCACCAGGTGAACCCGCTCGATACGATCGGCTTCGACAAACCGGAAAGTCAGTGCAAATTCCCCGCGCCGTGAGGCGCGACCAAGCAAGACGCGGCGCCAGAAGCCGCGCCAGGGAGAAACCTCGATGTCCAACGCCCCTCGTCCGACCGCAGCGCTCGCGCTCGCCGGCACGGTTCTCGCCGGGCTTCTCGCCGCGACTGCGCCCGCCGAGGCCGGCAAGCTCTTCGTCACCAACGAGCGCGATCACAACATGACCGTGCTCGACAGCGACAGCCTCAAGGTGCTGGCGACGGTGAAGACCGGCCGCCGGCCGCGCGGCCTGATCGCGAGCCCGGACAACAAGCTCATCTATATCTGCGCGAGCGACGACAACCGCGTCGAGGTCTACGACCCGAACGACTACAAGCTGATCAGGACCCTGCCCTCGGGGCCGGATCCGGAGCTGTTCGTGCTCCACCCGTCCGGGAACCCGCTCTACATCGCGAACGAGGACGACGCTCTCGTCACAATCGTCGATACGCAATCAGGCCAGGTGCTCGGCGAGATCCCGGTCGGCGTCGAGCCGGAAGGCATGGGCATCAGTCCGGACGGCAAGGTGCTGGTCAACACCTCCGAGACGACCAGCATGGCCCATTTCATCGACACCTCGACCAAGCAGATCGTCGAGAACGTGCTTGTCGACACCCGCCCGCGCGTCGCGCAGTTCACCCCCGACGGCAAATACACCTGGGTCTCCGCCGAGGTCGGCGGCACCGTCTCGATCATCGAGAACGCCAAGCACGAGGTGGTCAAGAAGCTGAACTTCGAGATCCCGGGCGTAAACGCCGAGGCGATCCAGCCGGTCGGCATCCGCATCAGCAAGGACGGCTCGACCGCCTTCGTCGCCCTCGGCCCGGCGAACCGGGTGGCCGTGGTCGACGTCAAGACGTTCGAGATCAAGAAGTACCTGCTGGTTGGCCAGCGCGTCTGGCAACTGGCGTTCTCGCCGGACGAGAAGACCCTTTACACGACCAACGGCAACTCCAACGACGTCTCGATCATCGACGTCGCGAGCATGAAGGTGACCAAGTCGGTCGCCGTCGGTCGCGGACCCTGGGGCGTCGTGGCGATCCCCTGATCGCTCGACTGCGCCCGGGAATGCGTTACATCACGCGCCGAACACGAAGAGCGCGAAGGGAGCGCCGCATCATGACGGCGACGGCCGCAAAGTGACGGAGAGCACGACTGTGACGGCGGCGCTGAGCGTCGAAGGGGTCACGCACGCTTTCGGGTCCAAGAAGGCGCTCGACGACGTCTCGCTGGAGGCCCCGGCCGGGGCCTTCACGGCGCTTGTCGGCCAGAACGGCGCGGGCAAGACCACGCTGTTCTCGCTGATCACCCGCCTCTACAACAACCGCTCCGGCTCGATCCGCGTGCTCGGTTACGACGTCCGCCGCACGCCCGCCAAGGCGCTGTCGCAGCTCGGCGTCGTGTTCCAAGCGCGCACGCTCGACCTCGAGCTCACGGTCCAGCAGAACCTCCTCTATCACGCCGCCCTGCACGGCATCGGCCGCGGCGAGGCCAAGCGACGCGCGGAGGCGGCCCTCACCCGCGTCAACCTCGCCGAGCGCGCCAAGGACAAGGTCCGCGCCCTGTCGGGCGGCCAGATGCGCCGCGTCGAGATCGCTCGCGCTCTGCTCCATGGTCCGAGCTTGCTGCTGCTCGACGAGCCCACCACCGGCCTCGACATCGGCTCGCGGCGAACCCTGCTCGAAGAGGTGCGGCGCCTGATTCAGCAGGACGGGATCGGGGTCCTCTGGGCGACGCACCTGACCGACGAGATCGCCGCCGCGGATCGCGTCGTCGTGCTGCATCAGGGCAAGGTGATGGCCCGCGGCACGCCGCAGGAGCTCTGCGCGCGCGCCAAGACGGAAGACGTCGGCGCCGCCTTCATGTCGATCGTGGGCGAGACCCCGGAACCGAGAAAGGCGTCAGCATGAGCGCGGTCGCCGACGTCCCGCTCCGTCCGCATCGCGGCGTCACGGCCTCGGGCTATCTCGTCTGTCTCGGCGGCATCGTATGGCGCGAGAGCCTGCGCTTCCTGCACCAACGCGGCCGCTTTCTGTCGGCGCTGGTGCGGCCGCTCGTCTGGCTGTTTATCTTCGCCGCCGGCTTCCGCGCGACGCTCGGCGTCTCGATCATTCCGCCTTACGAGACCTACATCCTCTATGAGGTCTACATCGCGCCCGGTCTGATGGCGATGATCCAGCTGTTCAACGGGCTGCAATCATCGCTGTCGATGGTCTACGACCGAGAGGTCGGCGCCATGCGGATCCTGCTCGTCAGCCCCTATCCGCGCTGGTTTTTGCTGGTGTCCAAGCTCGTCGCGGGCATCGCCGTTTCGCTGCTTCAGGTCTACGCCTTCCTGCTCGTCGCCTATTTCTGGGACGTGCGGCCGGACGATGCGATGGGCTATCTCTACGTTCTGCCCGCGCTGATCCTGACCGGCTTCATGCTCGGCGCGATGGGCCTCGCCATGTCTTCGGTGTTCAAGCAGCTCGAGAATTTCGCGAGCGTGATGAACTTCGTGATCTTCCCGATGTTCTTCGCCTCGTCCGCGCTCTATCCGCTGTGGCGGGTCCAGCAGTCGAGCGAGTGGCTTTACTACATCTGCACGTACAATCCGTTCACCCACGCGGTCGAGCTGATCCGCTTTGCGCTTTACGGACAGATCGAATGGACCGCGCTGGCGGTGGTCGCGGGCTGTTCGGCGGTCTTCCTGACCGCGGCCGTTCTGGCCTACGATCCCTCCACGGGTCTGACCGCGCGCCGCGGCGGACCCGACGCCGCCAAGTGAGGCGCGTCAAGAGAACAGATGGCTCCGGCCCTCACCGGGAAAGCCGCGACAGTCCGGGAGTTCGCTCTGGCATGACGATCCGTCCGCAACCGCTCCGCTTCAGCCTCGCCGCCGCGGCGCTGCTGTCCAGCGTCTCGCTCGCGGCCGCGCAGGGCGGGGCCGCCGGCCAGGGCGGTCTCAGCCCCGACACGCCGGTGCTTGCGCCGACGCCGCCCGGACCGTCCTCTGGCCCCGGCGCGCAGACGCCGGCTGCGCAGCCCGGACCGAAGAGGCCGTTGCCGCCACGCGATACGCCGCGGGCGCCGCAGCCCGGGGCGAGCGCCGGCGGCGAAGAGGGCGGGCCGAAGACGCCGCTGCCGCCTCGCGATGCGCCTCGAGCGCAGCAGCCGGGCCAGAAGGCCGCGGCGCAGGACCCGGACTGGCCCTGCGTCCAGGTCAAGGTGCCGACCATGAGCTACGGTCAGATGTGGGCCGGCCCGCCGCTTGAGGACGCCATGAAGAAATGGCGCGACGACCCGCAGGTCGACGACCTCGTCGACATCCTTGTCGCGCGCCGGACCAAGATGGAGGACGCCAAGGAGGCGATCGCCAAACTCGCCAAGGACGCCGGCGACAAGGCGGACGAGAAGCTGACGCTGCTTTTCGCGGGGGTGTTCGACGAGCTCAACTCCCAGCGCTCACAGATCATGGCCGGCATCGAGCGCTATTCGCAGAAGCAACGGAGCCTCGCCGAACGGATCAAATCCGAAAGCCTGCGCATCGCCGAAAAGCCTCAGGACATGGCGTCCCAGAACTCGCCCGAGGCGCTGAAGGAGCAGGAGCAGCTGAACTGGGACACGCGGATCTATGAGGAGCGCTCGCAGAGCCTTACCTATGTCTGCGAGACGCCCGTGATCCTCGAGCAGCGCGCCTTCGATCTCGGCCGCGAGATCCAGTCCCATCTGAAACAGACGCAATGACGGCAGCGGCGCGCAGCGGACCGGGCAGGCGCGAGGTCCTGAGCGGCGCCGCCGCCGCGCTGGCGCTTTCTCCCTCCCCCGCGCTCGGTCAGCTGGCGGGGCTCGAGGTGCTCGCAGGCGGGCCGCCGGGCGACGGACAGGATCAGCTGGCCCGCGCGATCGCCGAAGGCCTCGCCCTCACGAAGCTGACGCCCCGCGCGATGCCGATCAACGTGCCGCGCGACCAGGACGCCCTCGACAGCTTCCTCTCGGGCAAGCGGCCGCGCGCCGCGCTGATGGTGGTGGGGCTCTCCACGATCGGCGGGCTGCAGGTCGCCAACGCCGGCGACCTGCTCGACCGCAGCCACCCGCTCTGCCGGGTGCTCGGAGAGCATCTGCCTCTCGTGGTTCGCGCGGATTCGAAGCTTCGAAGCATGCAGGAGCTCGCTGAGTCGATTCGCAAGGACGCAGGCGCAATCTCCTGGACGGGACGCGGCAAGGGCAGCGCCGACCACCAGCTGGCGCTGCGCGTCACCGAAGCGGCCGGAGGCGACATTCATCGGCTCGACTATCGCCCATTCGGAACGTCGGCGGAGGCCTCGAACGCCGCCCTGCAGGGCAAGACCACCGTCGCGACCGGGGCGCTGATCGAGTTCGTCGCCCAGATCAAGGGCGGAACGCTGCGCGCGCTGGCCCTCGCCTCGCCCGAGCGCGCCGAAGGCCTCGATATACCGACGTTGAAGGAAGCCGGCCTGGACGTCGCGCATCTCAACTGGAGGGGTGTCGTGAGCCGGGACGCGGTCGGCCGGACGCTCATCGACCGATATGGCGAAGCGATCGCCCGGGTCGTGCGGACGCCCGGATGGATCGAGCTCATGAAACAACGCTATTGGGTCGATCTGTTCCAGCCTGCCGACGCCTTCCAGACCTTCCTGGCGGCCGAGCGTCTGCGCGTCGGGGCGCTACTCAAGAAGGCGGGGCCGCTCTGAGGCTCGGCTACTGCGAGGGTGGCGCTTGGCGCTCGTAGGGCTTGGCCGGCTCCAGCGGCAGGCCGGCCCCGGCCCAGCCGTCCGATCCTTCCGGATACCAGATCACGTCGGCATAGCCCCATTCCATGGCGCGCTTGGCGGCGTTCCAGGACATCCAGCAGTCGGCGCGGCAATAGAACAGCAGCGGCTTCGCCTTGTCGCCGCCGCTGAGCGCGGCGAGACCGTCCCGGAAGTAGGCCGTCATCTCCGGGCTGATCGCGCCGTAGCCGACATTCGCGAGCCACGCGCTGCCGGGGATGTGTTCGCGCGGGCGATCTCGCCAGACGGTGCCCGGAGGAAGATTGGCGGGCCTGACGTCTCGCGGCATGGTGTCGATGAACACCGCGCTCCGGTCGCGCCACGCCGCCTCCGCCGCGCGGGTATCGACGACGCGCGCGCCGCGGAGCGTCGCGGGCGTCGGAGACCGGTAGTCGTCCATCTTGTAGTCGCTCGGCTCCGGCGGACTGTCGCCGCCGGGCCGCGTTTCCTGCGCAAGGGCGACCGTTGGCAGAAGAGCCGCGAGCAGGGCCCCCGCCAGCCGGCTTCGCGCCGTGGTCACTGGGCGACCTCAATCGGCTTGTCCTGCTCGTCGACCAGCGGGACGTTGTAGGCTCGCAGGATCTTGTTGATCTCGCCCTGGTTTTTGGTGATGAACTCGTTGAGCCGGTGCTTCCAGTTCTCCTCGCCGGGCCTGACGCCGAAGGTGAAGCGGTAGATCAGGGGCGGGCCGCCCTTTTCCTTCAAGAGCGCAGTCGTCGCGATGTCTCCAGCCTGCTTGGCGAAGTAACCGCCGATCGGGCCCCAAAAGATTCCGGCGTCGATCGCCCCGGACTGGATGTCCTTGATCATGTCCTCGACGGGCGACTCATAGCGGCGATCGACGGTGAGATTGTACGGCTTCGCCTTGCCCATCAGGCCGTATTTCAGCACATAGCTCGCGGCCGGAGTGCCGGCGACGACGCCGATCTTCTTGTCCTTGAGCTTCTCGTCCGACAGGCTGTCGACGCCTTCAAGCGGCCCGCCCTTCTTGACCATCAGAATCGAGGTCGAGCGCATGAAGGCGTTGGTGTTGAGGAACGGGTCGGCGCCCTGCACGACGCCCAGCTTCACGTCGCACCGCTTGATGCCGAGCGTCATGCGATAAAAGCCGGTCGCGTCAGGAAACCAGGTGTAGGCGAGCGGAACGCCGAGATCCTTGGCGAGAAGCTCCGCGATCTTGTTTTCGAAGCCCTCGCCCTTCTCGTTCGAGAGCGGCATGTCGGCCGGATCCGCGCAGACGCGCAGCGTCGCGCGGTTGACGAGGTCGGAGGTCTGGGCGGCCGCCGGCGCGGCGCCGAGCGCCGAGAACAGGATCGCGGCGCCTGCGAGAAGCGCGCAAGCGACGGCTGGTCGACGAAGAACTGTCGTGGTCATTCCACCCTCATGTTCGCCCGCTTCGACCCTCGGGGCCGCGGGCTGTCTTGTTGAAGTTCCTGCGGCTCGCCGCGCCGACGTCCACGGCGGCGGCCCCTCTCGTCCAGGGCCCCGATGGGCACCCAATGTAGGGCGCGCGGCGCGATCGTCGAAGGCTTGGTCCGAGACATGGGCTTCGGGGGACGGCGAGACTCCGACCCTGAACCCGCGCGGCGCATCGGATACGAAAAAGCCCGGCCACCGGATGAACCGGAGACCGGGCTCTTCAAGTTTGGCTGGCGTCCGCCCTGGAGCGAGCGCCGGCCGAGAGGACGAGCCTCAGTTCGTCGGCAGCGTGAAGACGGTGAGCTGGCCGCCGAGAGCGGTGTACTGCGACAGAGCCGCATAACCGCCGACCGCGCCGAGACCGTCGGTCGCGTTGGTCAGGCCGGCCGCAAGGCCGATGCCCGCCCAGCCGCCGACGCCCGAGAGCACCGCGACGTACTGCTTGCCCTTGTGCTCGTAGGTCATGACGTTGCCGATGATGCCGGACGGGGTCTTGAACTTGTACAGTTCCTTGCCCGTCTTGGCGTCGACGGCCTTCAGGTAGCCTTCGAGCGTGCCGTAGAACACGATGCCGCCAGCGGTCGCCAGAGCGCCGGACCACACGGAGAACTGCTCCTTGTTGGACCAGACGATCTTACCCTTCTTGCCGTCCCAGGCGATGAAGTTGCCCATGCCGCCATGGCTGTTCGGCGCGGGGTACATCGAGAGGGTCGCGCCGACATAGGGCTGACCAGCGGTGTACGAGACCTTGAAGGGCTCGTAGTCCATGCAGACGTGGTTGGTCGGCACGTAGAACAGCTCGGTCTCCGGCGAGTACGCCGCAGGCTGCTGGTCCTTGGTGCCGAGAGCCGCCGGGCAGATGCCCTGCGAGTTCACGTCTTCGCCGTTCTGCTCGGTCGAATACTTCGACACGACCAGCGGACGGCCGTAGGTCTTGGACGACTTGTCCATGTCGACCTTGGTGGCCCAGTTCACGACCGGGTCGTACTTCTCGGCGACGAGAAGCTCGCCGGTGACGCGATCGAGCGTGTAGCCGAAGCCGTTACGGTCGAAGTGCGTCAGGAGGTTGCGCTCCTTGCCGTCGATCTTCTGATCCGTGAGGATCATCTCGTTGATGCCGTCGTAGTCCCACTCGTCATGCGGGGTCATCTGGTAGACCCACTTCGCCTTGCCGGTGTCGACGTCACGCGCGAAGATCGTCATCGACCACTTGTTGTCGCCCGGGCGCTGCTTCGGGTTCCAGGTCGAGGGGTTGCCGGTGCCGTAGTACATCAGGTTCGTCTTGGGGTCGTACGAGTACCAGCCCCAGGTCGAGCCGCCGCCGGTCTTCCACTGATCGCCCTGCCAGGTCTTCAGCGAGGAGTCCTTGCCGATCGGCTTGCCGAGCTCGGTGGTCTTCTCCGGGTCGACGAGCATTTCCTCGTCCGGACCGACCGAGTAGCCGCGCCAAGCCATCTTGCCGTCGGCGATGTTGTAGGCCGTCACGTGGCTGCGGACGCCAAACTCAGCGCCGGAGATGCCGACGATGACCTTGTCCTTGACCGGCAGAACGGTCGCGGTGTTGGTCTCGCCCTTCTTCGGGTCGCCGTTGACGACCGACCACTTCTTCTGACCGGTCTTGGCGTCGAGCGCGACGACGGTCGTGTCGGCCTGGTGCAGGAAGATCGTGTTGTCGGCGTAAGCGAGACCGCGGTTGACGGTGTCGCAGCACATCACCGGGATGACCGACGGGTCCTGCTTCGGCTCGTACTTCCAGACGATCTTGCCGCCCTCGTCGAGGTTCAGCGCGAACACGTTGTTCGGGAACGGCGTGTGGACGTACATCATGTTGCCGATCACGAGCGGCGCGCCCTCATGGCCGCGCAGCACGCCGGTCGAGAAGGTCCAAGCGACCTGGAGCTTCTTCACGTTGGAGGCGTTGATCTCGTCCAGCTTGGAAAAGCGATGGTTGGAGTAATCGCCCGTCTGGATGCCCCACTGCTTGGGGTCCTTCGTGATTTCGGTCACGCTGTCATTCGCGAAGACCGGCATCACGAATGCGGCGGCGCCCATCAGGCCCGCAGCAATTGCGACTTTGCGCATTCGTTAGTTCTCCCTCTTTCACGCAGTCCTTAGTCAGCTTTCCCCGAGCGTTGCCCTTGTCGGAAAGCGGAGCGTTTATTGTTGGACCTGCGCCTTCAGCCTCGTGTCACGGTTTGCCGGCAAACCCGCCGCTCGCGCGGCGCCCCTCAACAAACCTCCGAACCGCCTAAGCCCTTGCGGAACCTTGACGTAGCAGCCGAAGACTGGGCGGACCGTAGACCGCTTCGATACCCCACGCAACAGGACTTTAAGATATAAGAGCGTTATTATGATTTTGCTGCGGTCGCTCACTTATTATATTGCGGTGCACTATCGCCACTCGGCCTCACGATAGGCCTCTATGGCGTTGCGGGCGTTGAACTCGTCGAACAGCGCCCAGGCCTCCCGCTCTGATAATCCGGCTTTTTCGGACGCTTGGCGGAGCGTGGCGCCGGAAGCGAGCAGCGCCTCGACATCCGATCGTAAGCGGTCGAAATATTTTTGCTGCGGCGCCATAGCGTCCGGCCAGTTCGCGGAGGCGGGGCCGTGGCCGGGGACGACCCGCGCGGCCTTCCGATCCCGCAGCTTCGCCATCAGGCGCACCCAGCCCTCGAACGAGCCGTCGATGCTCGGCAGGTGGCCCATGAACAGAAGGTCCCCGAGAAACCAGCTGTCGGTGGCCAGGTCGCGCACGGTCAGGTCGTTGTCGGTGTGCGCGGTCGGCATCGCTTCCAGCTCGAGCGTCCGACCGCCGAGATCCAGCGATCTAGGCTCGCCCGGGGCGACCTCGATATCCGGCGTCACCAGATCTTCGACCTTGCCTTGGTAGCCGTCTCCGAGAGCGCGCTTCGCGCCGTCGAGATAGGCCTGCGCCCGAGCCTGCAGCGCGCGCGCGAACTTGGCGTGCGCGACGAACTTCACGCCGGTCGGCTTGAAGGCGACGTCGCCGAGCGCGTGATCGGGATGCATGTGCGTGTTGATGACGTAGCGGATCGGCAGGTCCGTTTTCGTCCTGACCGCGGCGAGCAGCCGTTCGCCCGCCTCGCGGGTGTTGCCGGTGTCTACGACGGCGACCGCCTCTTTGCCGACAATGAAGCCGACATTTGCGATCGCTCCGTCATTGGACGGGGCAAGCAGCTGGTAAGGCGCCTGGTAGACGAAGACGCCCGGCGCGATCTCGGTGGTCGGCAGCGGTTCGGCCGCCCGGCCCGATGAGGCGACGGCGCTGAAGACGCAGATCGTCGTCGCCGCGACTGCGGCGGCGGGCAGGCGGACGCGCATCGATCACTCTCCCTGTCGCCGGCTCTTTACGTCCGGTCTTGGAAGAAGATTTACCTCCTCGCGCCGGCTTCGTCGAACGCCGCGGGGGACGACATGGGCGCTTTGCGATGCTCCGCCCGTTCGACCACATCGCGGCCGCGCGGCGAGGACTCGAACAACGAAGTTCCGCCGAGCCGGCTTTAGGGCATTGCGCGCTCGGCGTCGTGGCCGGGCTCGGCCGGGACCGCCCGGAAGACGCGGCGCCTCCGAAGGAGGCCTTAGACGGTCAACATCGTGCGCCGCCGCCGGTTGGAATGCGCCGTCCCCGCTGATAGCTTCCCGGCTCTTTTCTCGCGGCTTCAGGAGTGTTTCGAGCGTGCCCGGTCCGGTCGTCGTGAAATTTGGCGGGAGCCTGAGCGGCTCGCCGGACCTGAGGGCCCTGCTCGGCGTCACTGCCCGACATGGTGCGGTCGTCGCGCCGGGCGGGGGGCGGTTCGCCGACGCGGTGCGCGCGGCGCAGGCGGAGCTCGGTTTCTCTGACGAAGCGGCCCATCGGATGGCGATCCTCGCCATGGACCAGACGGCGGAAATCCTCGCCGAACTCGCGCCATCCCTGCCCCTCGCCGGGGCGCGGCTTGAGCTGATCCGGGGCTCGTCGATATGGCGACCCTCCCCCATGGCGCTCGGGGCCGACGTTCCGTGCAGCTGGAACGTCACGTCCGACAGCCTCGCCGTCTGGCTCGGCGTCGAAATCGCGGCGCCGCAGGTCATCCTGCTCAAGTCGGCGGCCGCGGACGCAGGCGCCGATCTCAAGACCTTGAGGGAGGCCGGCGTCGTCGATCCTTACCTGCCGCAGATCGCCGCGCGGTTTTCGGGAACGATCTCCGTGCTTGGTCCGGCGGCGCCGGATGCGCTGCACAAGCTGCTGTCGAGCGTAGAACGGCGCGCCGCGTGAGCGCGGAGAAGGTCGCGCTGATCACCGGCTCCCTCGCCGAAGGCCGCCTCGCGCGGCTGGCGGAGGAGCTGCGAAGCGACGCGCTCGATCCGGTGGTGATCAACGTCGGCGTCAAGGTCGCGGCGTTGATGACGACAGAGATTCTGGACCGTCGGCTGAAACTTCCCGAGACGGTCGGCCGGGCCGTTCTTCCAGGGCGCTTCCGGGGAGACCTCGAGAAGCTGGCCGATCGTTTCGGCGTCAAGTTCGAGCGCGGCCCGGAAGAACTCGCGGACCTTCCGCAGTTCTTCGGGCGCGGCGGCGTCGAGCCGGACCTGTCTCGCCACGACTGCGCGATCTTCGCCGAGATCGTGGACGCCACGACGCTCTCGACCGCAGAGATCGTCGCCAAAGCCAAGGGGTTGAAGACGGAAGGCGCCGACGTCGTCGATCTCGGCTGCATGCCTGACACGGACTTCCCGCATCTCGAAGAGGCGATCGCCGCTCTGCAGGCCGAAGGTATCAAGGTCAGCGTCGATTCGGCGAATGACGACGAGCTCGCGCGCGCCACGCGCGCCGGCGCGAACTATCTGCTCAGCCTCAGCGAGAAGAATCTTTGGATCGCGGAGGAAGGGGGGGCCGCGCCGATCCTGGTCCCCGCGGCTCAGGGCGACATGGAGTCGCTTTATCGTGCGACCGACGCCATGGAGGCGAAGGGCCGCGCCTATTTCGCGGACCCGATTCTCGATCCCATCCACTTCGGTTTCACGGCCTCGGTCGTGCGCTACGCCGAGTTCCGCAAGGCGCGCCCGGAGGCGCCGATCCTCATGGGGATCGGCAACGTCACGGAGCTCACCGACGCCGACACCACGGGAATCAACGCGATCCTGATGGGGATGATCTCGGAGCTGAAGATCACCGCAGTGCTCGCAGTCCAGGTCAGCCCGCACTGTCGCACGGCGGTGCGCGAGTTCGATCGGGCGCGCCGCGAGTTCTTCGCCGCCCGCGAGGACGGCGCTCTGCCGAAGGGCTATGGCGGCGGCCTGCTCGCGCTGCGCGACCGTCGGCCGGTGGCGTCGAGCGCCGCCGACGTCGCGGCGCTCGCCCGCGAGATCAAGGACCGCAACTTCCGCATCGAGGTCACGGAGGCGGGTGTTCACGTGTTCAACCGCGACGGCGAGCGGATCGCCGTCGACCCGTTTCAGCATTTTCCCGAGCTCAACGTCGAGGACGACGGCGCGCACGCCTTCTACCTCGGCGTCGAACTCGCGCGTGCGGAGATCGCTTACCGGCTCGGAAAGCGCTATGCGCAAGACGAAGGGTTGAAGTTCGGCGTCGCCGGCGAGACCGCCGAGAGCCTCGAGGAGGCGCACCGGCTGGAGTTCAAGAAGGCCGGCTCGACGCTCTCGAAAAGGGCCGCACGCGGCGCGAGGCCAGACGGCGGCGAGGACAAGGCGTGATTCGCGAAACCATCGTGACGACCGTATCGGCGAGCGGCGAGCCGCACATCGCGCCGATGGGCGCGACGCCCACCGCGGACGGATGGTTGCTGCAGCCCTTCCGTCCTTCGACGACGCTCGACAATTTTCTCACAACTCGCTGCGGTGTCGTGAATTTCACGGATGACCCTCGGGTGTTCGCGGGGGCCGTGACGAAGCGTCGGACGGAGTGGCCGACGGTAAAGGCCGACCTCGTCGATTCGGTCCGGCTCGAGCACGCGCTCGCGTGCCATGAGGTGCGCGTCGAGCGGGTCGAGGACGAGAAGGCCCAGCGGCCGAAGCTCCATTGCGCGATCGTCCATCGGCAGAACCTGGCGCCCTTCCCTGGTCTCAATCGCGCGGTCGCAGCGGTCATCGAAGGCGCCGTCCTGGTCAGCCGTCTCCACATGCTCCCGAAACAGAAGATCGACGAGGAATTCGCCTATCTGCAGATCGCGATCGACAAGACGGCTGGTCCGCACGAGCGGGAGGCCTGGAGTTGGCTGACCGACGCCGTACACGACCATCAGGCGAGGTCGGCGGCGACATGACGGGTTTCCTGGCCAGCGTCGCGACGCTCGACGAGATGGAGGTGGCCCGCGCAGGCGGCGCCGACATCGTCGACCTGAAGGATCCGTCGCGCGGCGCGCTCGGCGCTTGGGAGATTCCGGCGCTCCAGAAGGCGGTAGCCCTGTGGTGGTCGTGGAACGAGCCGAAGCCGACGCTGAGCGCGACCATCGGGGATCTGCCCGCCGACCCGGCGGTGATCGTCCCCGCCGTCGAAAAGGTCGCGTCCAAGGGCGTGCCGATGATCAAGATCGGCCTGTTTCCCGCAGGCGATCCGCTCGCGGTCATCGACACGCTGCGAGACGCCGCGTCGGAGACAGAGCTGATCGCGGTCTTCCTCGCCGATCGCGAGCCGGACTTCGATCTCCTGCCTGAGCTCGCCGCGGCGGGTTTCGCCGGAGCGATGATCGACACCGCCGACAAGGCGTCGGGCGGCGTGCGAAGGATCATGGGCGACGCCGAGCTCGGCGGCTTCGTGAAGCGCGCCTCGGCGCTCGGTCTCCGGACCGGCTTGGCCGGGTCGCTGCGGCTGACGGACGTCGGCGCCCTCGCGGCGTTGAAGCCGGATTATCTCGGCTTCCGTGGCGCGCTGTGCGCCGGAGCCCGCACAGGGCGGATGGACCCGGCGGCGGTGGCGCGGGTCCGGACGGCGCTCGGCTCCGCCTGAGCGACCAAACGATTTCATGCTAGCATCGGCGCGTTCCGTCCGGAGCGAACGATGGCCGAAGCCGCCCAGAAACTGATGACGATCGAGGAGTTCTTCGCCTGGGAGGAAACCCAGGAGGAGAGGCACGAACTCGTGGACGGCGTCCCGGTCCTGCGCGGCGAATGGATTCGCTACGGCGACCAGTGGACCATGATGTCCGGCGCGAGCCAGCGCCATGATCAGATCGTAGTGAACTTGATCACCGCGCTGAGAACCAAGTTGCGCGGCCGGACCTGCCGCGCCTTCTCGCCGGACATGTCGGTGCGCACCTCGTCGCGCCGAGTCCGGCGGCCCGATTCCGGCGTCGACTGCGGCCCGCGCCGCGATCGTTCGACCGAGGCGAGCGAGCCCAAGGTCGTGATTGAGGTGCTGTCGCCCTCGACGCGCGACTTCGACATGTTCGCAAAGCTCGACGAATATCGCTCCGTCGACGCGATCGACCACGTCCTGCTGATCGATCCGAACGACCCTGAAGCGCAGCTCTGGAGCCGAGGGCCGGATGGCTGGAGCGAGATGACGATGCGCGGTCTCGACGCGACGGCCGAGCTGAGCGCCGTCGGCCTCTCCCTGCCGCTCGCCGAGGTCTACGAGGACGTCGCCTTCCCGGCGCGCCCTGAGGACGCGCCCGCGGTCAGCGGCTGAGGATCAGCGCTTCTCCCTTGCCGCCGAGCGTCAGGTCGCCGGCGAAGCGACGCGCGCGCGTGCGGCCGCCGAAGAGATGCGCCAGCTCGTGAGAGCGGCGCGCCAGAACGCGCAGCATGACCAGGTCGTGCTCGCCGGCGTCGGCGAAGCCTGAGGCCAGCTCCTCGGGGGAGCTGACGAACAGCGTGCCGCGCTTCATGCCGCGCCCGGCATGTCGACCGAGCCTGCCCATGACGGCCAGGGTTCCGGCGATCATCGAGGTTCCCGCCCCTTCGGCCGCGTCGCCTTCGATCAGCACCACACCGCCGCGCAGACGTTCGCCGGCGCGCGCGCCCGCGGAGCCGCCGATAACGACGACGCCGCCGCTCATACCGCGCTTGGCGCCGTCGCCCGCAGCCCCCAAACGGGCGCCCACATCGCCGGCGACCGCGATCTTGCCGCCGGAGAGCTCGCTCGCGGCGTAGTCGCCCGCAGAGCCCTTCACGACGATCACGCCGCCGCTCTGGCGCTGGCCGACCTGATGGCCGACGTCCCCCTTCACGACGATCTCACCGGAGGAGAGGCCAGCCCCGACGCGGTCAAGCTGGGCGCCGCCGCTCTCGATCGTCAGGCGCCCATCCGCCGCGCCGGAGACGTCGAACAGCTCGCCGAGCTCGGCGCGCGCCGCGCCGTACCCGATCTTGAGCTTGGCGAGATCGCCTTCGACGGAGGGAAGCACGCCCGAGAGATCCACGCGCGCTTCGAACGCGCCGCGCGGGGTGAGGACAAGCCCGGTCACGACATGATCTCCCGGAGCTTGAAGTGGAACGGCCCGAGATTGCCGCCGTAGTTGCCGGCGTCGATCGCGACGACGCCCTTGTCCCGGCCGAGCTTCACCAGCGCCTCGATGCCGGCGCGGGTGCAGTCCGACACCGCTTTTTCGGAGACGCCGTCGATGACGATCTCCATCACCGAGGCGACCTCGGGCGGCAGCGCCGTCGGCCCCTGCGCGCGCAGCGTCGGGCAGTAGGCGTTGTTGGTCGAGGCGAACATGCCTTTGTATCGCGAGCCGACCTTCGAGCCGGAGCGGACGATGCCGCCCGGGAACGGCAGCACGCAGCCCGGCGTCTTCGCCATGGCTTCGGCCGCGACCTCCGCCGCCTCCAGCGCCTCGCGGCGCGAGGTGGCGAGGATCAGGATATTGCCGCCGCCGACGCCCTCGACGGTGCCGGTCTCGTGGTCGCAAACGAACTCGCCCTCCATCACCGGAACGCGCCAGATGCGACGTCCATCGACGTTCTTGGCGATCTGCCAGCCGTCGCCGAAGTAGCGCAGCGCCTTGCCGATCGAGACCGGCTTGCCGCCCTCCATCCCGGCGTAGCAGGCCGAGGTCGGCGAGGTGAGCACGCACTGGCCGATGCGGTTCGGCACAACGCCCTTCAGGCCGTTGTAGTCCATGGCGAAGATCAGCACGGCGACGCCCGGGCGACCGTCCGGCGTCTCCTCGGCGGGCACCTCGCGCTCGACGCCGGCTTCGCAGCCGCAGCCGATTACGGAGGTCGCGAAGCCCGTCATGGTCTTCGCCGCGATCATCGCCCATTTGGCGGTGTCGGCGGTGATGATCAGCCGTGTGCCGACCATCGGAAAGGCTTCCGCGAACGAGTCGCGAATCTCGACGCCGTTGAGGATCATGACGCCCTCACGGTGGCGTGCTTCACCGAGCCCTGACCGCCGCGGATCTCCTCATCGGAGATCTTGTAGGTCCCGGCCTTGTAGCCGATCGTCTCGTCGAACCAGCGGTCCATCTTGGTCTCGATCGACGCGTCGTAGTCGGGCGTGACCTGATGGGTGCGGCCGTAGACCAGATCGACGATCTCGCCTTCGCGAACGATCACCGTCCCGTCCTTCACCACATAGGCGGCGCGGGAGAACATCGCCTCGCGGTCGGCGTCCTCGCGATAGACGACCACGTCGCCGACCGCTCCCGCGCCGAGATGCCCACGATCGGTCAGGCCAAGGATCTTGGCCGGGGCGGCGCGGGTCACGATCGCGATCTCCTCGAGCGTGTACTCGCGCTTGATCTCGAGCAGGTTCGAGTGCTTGCGCGCGGACTTGGCGAGCTTGGCGAACTGTTCCTCGCGGAAGCTTCGATCCATCAGCAGCCTGATGAGATGCGGATAGGTGGTGAACGGGCCGCCGTTCGGGTGGTCCGTCGTCAGGAAGATCCGCCACGGATCCTCGACCAGCAGGAACAGCTCCAGCCCGATCGCCCATTGCAGGGCGTTGACGAAGCTCTTGTCCTTGTAGGCGAAGGGCACGATCCCGCAGGCCGCGTCCATCTCGATGTCCATGCCGATCCAGCGGCCGGGCGAAGCGATGCCCCGGTTGCGGTGCTGGCTCATCAGGTCGGCCGACGCCGTCACCGTCTGTCCGAACATGACCTGACCGACGTCGATCGAGATGTTCGGGTTCTTGTTCACCGCCTCGGCGATCTTCGCCGCGCCCGACGAGAACTTCCGGTCGCCCTCGGTCCCGTAGCTGTGGAACTGCACATGAGTCATGTGCAGCGGCATGCCCTCGGCTGCCGCTATGGTGTCGAGCGTCGTCTGCTCATTACCCGGAACGCCGAGATTGCAGCCGTGGAGGTGGATGGGATGAGCGAGGCCGAGCTCGGTCACCGCCCTTATCAGCGTCTGCAGGATCGTGCGCGGCGTGATCTCGTAATGCGGGTTCTTCTCGTCGAGCTGCATCCAGCGCGCGTTGAACTTGAACGCGTTGATGCCGCCGGGATTGACGATCTTGATCGCCATGCACTTGGTGGCGTTGAGCTGCCAGGCGACATAGTCGTTCACCGCCTGCTGCCCGGCGCCGGAGGCGATCAGGTCGAGCAGGAAGTCGTCGTTGCCGAGCACCAGATAGCCGCCGGTGTCGAGGAACGGGATGTCGGCCATCTCGGTGTGCATGTGCCGCGCGTTCGCCGCCACGACGGCCGGCTCGAACACCGCAGTGTAGCCCATCTCGGCGTAGCGGCAGCCGGTGGCGTGGGCGGTCATCGTCGACAGCCCGCCGCCGCAGCCGCAGAACGGACCCTGGGGCTCGCGGAAGGCGCGCTGCTCCTCGACCATCAGCAGGCGCGCGATGTTCGACTTGCCGCCGGCGATGTGGCTGTGGATGTCGATGCCGCCGGCCATCACGATCCCGCCCTTGGCGTCGATCGTCTCGACGCTCGCGGGCGCGGACCCGGCGTCTGCGATCTTGCCGTCGACGACGATCACGTCGCGCTCGACTCCGACCTCGCCGTTGGCCGGATCAAGCACCTTGCCGTTGGCGATGCGCAACGCGCTCATGAGCGGCCCTCGGAAATGCGGCGGACGGCCTCGGCCACGCTGATCAGGCCGGCGTCCCGATAACGCTTGAGCGGAACGCTCACCACGACGTCTGTCCGGAAGGCGAGGCCAGCGTGATCGAGTCCCGGCTGCCCGACAGGAATGAAGACTTCAGGTTCACGCTCGAACTCGGTCGCCGGATGAGCGAGCGCGATGATCTGCGCGTCCGAGGCCGGCGGGCGCTCGGGGCGGAACGCAGAGACCCAAACCAGAATGTCGGCGCTCTTAAGCGCGCTAGCGCCGGCATATGCGGCCTGGTCGTGATCCGCGATCCCGCCGCGAAACCCGGTGCGGAGCGGGAAGCCGACGTTCCACAGGAAGGTCTGGTTGGCGCCGATCAGGTTGTCGCGCCCGGCGAGCGGCAGACAGGCCGCGCGGGTCTCGACGTTGAGTGTCTCCACGACCGCGACGGCGCGTTCGATAACGAGATCGCCGTCCGCTCCGAGGCCGCCGGCGTTCCAGGCGAGCACAGCGTATTTTGCGGCCTTCAGCGCCTCGGCCAGAGGCGCAAGCTCCACGCCGCCCGCTGGCGGGACCAAGCCGGAAACAAGCGCCTGAAGCCGGGACAGCGCCTCCACCAGCTCGCCTTCGGGGACCGCGACGATTTCGATCGTCGAGCCTTCGAGCTGAGCCCTCGCCTCCTCGCTCGGCGCGCCGCCGAGGAACACGATTTTTCGAGGGCCGGCGAGGAACCGCCCGGTCTTCGGCGTCACCCTCTCGTAAAGCCGATGAAACTGCTCGGAAGGATCCGGACCGACGACGACGAACAGATCGCAGTGGTTGCGGACCTCCGCCAGCGTCGTCGCGATCCAGCCTCTGCGTTGCGACGTGGCGAGGTTCCGGAACAGGCCGGTCGAGGCGTAGTGGTCGACGCTGCCGCCCGTCCGCGCCGCGAGCTTGATGATCTGCCGAACGCCGTCGACGTCGGCGCCGAGGCCTGCATAGACCGGCGAGCGCGCGTGGCTCAGCAATTCCGCGGCGGCTGCGATCGCCGCGTCGAGCGGCGCTTCCCGGCCGTTGACCCTCGCCGAAGGCGCGGGCTCCGCGCCACGGCGGAACAGCGCGGCGGCCCGCCCGCAGACGCCCTCTTTGGCCTCGACCGCAGTCCCAGAGACCTCAAGCGTCACATCATCGCAGCCGAGCCCGCAATAGGGGCAGACCACGTCCTTATGCGTCGCGCCGCCGCTCGCCTCCGACACGCTCGGCTCAGTCATACTTCACATAGGCGAAGCGCTGGTCGCCCTGCGGCGTCCCCTCGAGGCCCTGATCTTCGAGGCCGGGCTGCCACTGCACGACCTCCTCGATCTTCTTGGCGAGCGCGAAGTCGCGGTCGGTGATTCCCTTCGCGTCGTGCGAGATCAGCCGCACCTCGACCCAGGCGTAGGAGGCGGTGATATCCGGATGATGCCAGGCGGCCTCGGCGAGGTGGCCGACGGTGTTGATCACCATCAGCGTCCCCTTCCAGCTGTTCGTCTTATAGGTGCGGCGAATCCAGCCGTCCTCGAGACGCCAGTTCGGCAGCTCGGCTTCAAGCCGCGCTTTGACCTGATCTTCGGGAATGACGGTCTTGGCCTTTTCAGCCATGGCGAGCACGCCCTCTGTCGTGATTTTCGGCGAGGCTTACACAGCGGGCCGAAGAGGCGCAACGCGACGCTTGGCGCCCTGGCTTAGGAGTTAGGCGTAGAGACGGACGCTGGCGAGGCGCCATCGCTTTGCCTAAGGTGCCGCCGGACAACGACATGACCTCTATCTCCACCGACCAGCGGGCCGCCCGCCGCTTTCGTACCCCGCGCGCGGTCCGCGTGATCGCGCCCGGACGGCTGCATATCGGGTTCCTGGACCTCGGCGGCTCGCTCGGACGTCGCTTCGGAAGCCTGGGCCTTACGCTCGAGAGCCCCACGACGTCCGTCCTCGTCGAGACCGCCGACGGACTGACCGCCCAGGGGCCCGACTGCGAGCGGGCGATGGACGCGGTCGGGCGCCTCGCAGAGGCGGATTTCAGCGTCGACGAGCGCGTTCGCATCGTCGTCGAACAGGCGCTCCCCGCGCATGCCGGCCTCGGCTCCGGGACCCAGCTCGGCCTTGCGGCCGGCGTCGCGGCCAGCATCGTGTCGGGGCGCGCCATGCCGCCTGCGAAGGTCGCCGCGGCGCTCGGTCGCGGCATGCGCTCCAGCATCGGCCTCGGGGCGTTCGAGGGCGGCGGCGTGCTGCTCGACGGCGGCCAGCCGGTCGAAGCCCGACGCAACGATCATCGGCCCCCGCCGCTGATTTCGCGAATTCCGGTCCCCGAGCACTGGCGGATCCTGCTGATCTATGACCGCGCTCGCAGCGGCCTCAGCGGCCAGGCCGAGACCAGCGCCATGCAGGGGCTGCCGGAATTCACCGAAGCCCTGTCGGGAACGCTGTGCCGACTCACCCTCATGGGCGCCCTGCCGGCGGCGGCGGAGGGCGACGCCGATGGATTCGGGCGCGCGGTCGGCGAGATCCAGCGCCGACTCGGCGACCATTTCGCGCAGTTCCAGGGTGGACGGTTCACCAGCCCCGACGTCGCCGAAGCGCTCGAAGTGATTGAGGCCGAAGGCGTTCCGGGCGTCGGCCAAAGCTCGTGGGGGCCAACCGGATTCGCGGTCTTCGGCCGCCCGGCCGAGGCGGAAGAGGCCCTATCAGACCTTTCGCGGCGTTTCGCCGGACGATCAAATCTGGTTTTCGACGTCGTTCGAGGCAACAACCACGGCGCGACGATCGCGGACGTCCCCCACTCGGGCGCCCTCGCGGTCTGAGACACCCAGGAGACACGAATGTCCGACGGCGCACCCATTCTCCACATGCTCACGCCGCTCGGGAAGACGAGCCCGTTCGACGTCAACATGGCGGTCGACGCCGGCTTCTCCAACATCGCCTACTATACGGGCGTGGGGCTGAGGGACGTGGCAGGTCTGACCCAGGACGCGATGTTCTCGCGCTCGCCCGACAACGCCAAGCGGACCGTGATCTTCTTCGGGGGCAAGGACGCAAGTCTGGCGCTCGACCAGATGGCGGCCGCCGGCAAGGCGCTGTTTCCGCCCTTCGAGATCTCGCTCTTCGCCGATCCCTCCGGCGCCTTCACCACCGCCGCCGCGATGATCGCGCAGGTCGAGAAGCATCTGAAAGGCAAGCGGAAGGACGGCCTCAAGGGAGCGAAGGTGCAGATCTACGGCGCGACCGGGATCATCGGCGGCATCGCCGCCGTCATCGCCGCACAGGCGGGTGCCAAGGTGACGATCGTCAGCCACCTGGTCATCGAGGACGTCGAGGCGAAGGCGGTCGACTTCAAGAAGCGCTTCAAGGTCAAGCTGGACTGCGCGGTCGCGCGCAACGACGAGGACAAGAAGGCGCTGGTCAGGGACGCAGAGGTGATCCTCACCTGCGCCTCCGCGGGCGTCGAGGTCATCTCGAAGAACGTGCTGAAGGCCGCCGAGAACCTGCTGGTCGGCGCCGACATCAACGCCGTGCCGCCGAACGGAATCGCCGGCGTCGACTCCTACGCCGACGGCGCGCCGCTGCCGCACGGCGTCGGCATCGGCGCGCTGACGATCGGCCAGACCAAGTATCAGGTGCAGCACCGGATCCTGAAGCGACTGTGCGAGACCGACGTCGCGCTCCGCTTCGGCATCATCGAGGCCTATGAGCTCGCCCGCTCGCTCACGGCCTGACCGGTACGACATCGCGGTCGTCGCGCTGTCGGCGCGGGCGCTCGCCGCCTCGGCGCGGAAGGCCGGGCTCAGCGCCCTCGCGATCGACCTCTTCGCCGACGCCGACACGCGCGAGCACGCGGCCCTTGCCGTCTGTGCGAGGCCAAGCCGAACCGGCCTCGGCTTCGATCGACGCAGCCTGCCGGGGGCGCTCGAAGCGCATGCGCCTGAGGGGCTGCCTGTGGTGCTCGGGACGGGCTTCGAACATGCGCCGGCGCTGATGCGGGCCATCGCGCGACGCAATCCCATCGCCGGCGCCGACGCCGATATGGTCGCGACGCTCAAGGATCCGAAGCGCTTTGACGTCCTTCTGACGTCGCTCTCGATCCCCCATCCGCAAGTCGGCGGCGAAACGCGCAAAGAAGACGAGCAGCTCTCGAAACGCGTCGGCGCCTCGGGCGGCGCCCACATCCGCCGTGGCGCGACGAGCGCGGGGCGAGGCCGCTATCTCCAAACCTATGTCCGGGGCCGCTCGGTTTCCGCGCTGTTTCTGGCCGACGGAAGGCGCGCTGCGATTCTCGGTTTTTCAGAGCA
The DNA here is from genome assembly GCA_031316315.1 of Chelatococcus sambhunathii. Lineage (GTDB taxonomy): Bacteria > Pseudomonadota > Alphaproteobacteria > Rhizobiales > Methylopilaceae > Methylopila. The sequence continues at coordinate 24,148 of JADBEO010000033.1, read as the reverse complement.
ATGGACGGACCCGACCGACTTGAGCCCATTCCGCTATGGCGGCGCGGTCGGCCCGGTCGCGCTGGAGGACGAGCTCTCTGACGCGATCGGAAAGGCGCTCATGCGCATCGTCGCGGCGACCGGCCTTGTCGGACTCGCCAGCGCGGATCTGATCTTGCCGCAAAACGGCGACGCACCGGACTTCATGCTTCTCGAGATCAATCCCCGGCCCGGCGCGACCCTCGACGTGTTCGATCGCGACGACGGGCCGTCCCTGCTTGGACTGCATCTCGAGGCCTGCGCGGGTCGTCTGCCGCAGGGTTATCCGACGCCGAACGACGCACGTGCGGCGGCGACGGTTTACGCCGATCGCCCGCTTCGCGTCGCCGCACGACTAAGGCCGCTCTGGACTGCGGATTGGCCTTCGTGCGACGAGACCGTTCCCGTCGGCGCGCCGGTCTGCACCGTGCTGGCCGCCGCCGCCTCGCCGCCCGCGGCCCGTGCGCTGGTACTGGAGCGACGCGCCGCCCTGCTCGAATCCCTCGGCGCCGCCCTGCCGGCCCCCGAGATCGTCACCGTGAAAGCCATGGCGCCCGCATGACCGCAAAACCAAGCGTCGGAACTCTTGCCGCGCCGCTCGTCGAAGCCTTGATCCGCGACGCCGCGACGTTGCGCCTCGGCGTCGAGAAGACCGCCTCCGGCGCGACCATCGTCGACGGCGGCATCGCCGTCCGCGGCGGGCTCGAAGCCGGACGCCGCATCACCGAGATCTGCCTCGGCGGCCTCGGTTTCGCGAACTTCGTCGCCGACGCCCGCTTCCCAGGCTGGACCACCGGCATCCAGATCACCACGAACGATCCCGTGACCGCCTGCCTCGGCAGCCAGTACGCTGGCTGGAGCCTTTCCGAGGGCGACTTCTTCGCGCTCGGCTCCGGTCCGGCGCGCGCGCTCTGGGCCAAGGAGGATCTGTTCGGCGAGCTCGACTACAAGGATCAGGCCGAGACCGCCGCGCTTGTCCTCGAGACCGACAAGCGCCCGCCGGACTCGCTGATCTCCTTCATCGCGAAGGAATGCGGCCTGTCGGAAGACAAGCTCACGCTCATCCTCACCCCGACCACCAGCCTCGCCGGTTCGGTGCAGGTGGTCGGCCGCGTGCTGGAGGTGGCCCTGCACAAGGCGCACGCCCTGCACTTCCCGTTGGACCGCATCGTCGACGGAACCGGTCTTGCGCCGGTGCCGCCGCCCGCCGCCGACTTCCTCGGCGGCATGGGCCGCACCAACGACGCCGTGCTCTATGGCGGAGAGATCGCGCTCTATGTCGAGGGTCCGGAGGATGAGGCCGAGCAGCTCGCCAACGGCCTGCCCTCTTCGACCTCGCGCGACCACGGCCGGCCGTTCGGCGAGATTTTCGCCGGTTACAACTACGACTTCTACGCCTGCGACGCCGGCCTGTTCTCGCCCGCCAAGGTGCGCGTGACGGCTCTGTCGACGGGAAAGACCTTCACTGCGGGCGACTACGAGCCGGCGCTGGTCCAGAAGTCGTTCTCTGGGGCGTGAGCCCAGGGCGTCATCCCGGCCGAAGCAAAGCGGAGAGCCGAGATCGCCTGACGGATATGACGTTCGAACCTCTTCGTCGTCCTCCGGCTTGACCGGAGGACCCACTCTCGTCGTAGAGCTCGATGGCGACGTGGATGGTCCGGTCAAGCCGGACCATGACGAACTCTGCGGGGGTCGATCCCAAGCGGCCTCGCTGACACCCGAGATGGCGCGGATTGAAAGAATGATCCTCGAAGACGCCGTCGTCATCTTCACTGAGAAGGCCGATTGGCACTCGAAGGGCCTCGCCGCCGCCTGCGCGCATGAGGGGCTGCGACCTCTCATCCTGTCGATGGGCGAATGCGGCTTCGACCTCGCGACTGGCCGACCCGGCCTCGTCTTCCCGGGGCTCGACGGCAGGCTGCCGGGCGCGGTCTTCGTGCGGCTGATCGCCGACGGAACCACCGAGCAGATCACGGCGCGGCTCGGCCTGCTGCACGCGGCCGCAGCGCTCGGTGTCGAGGTCGTCAATGACGCCCGCGCCATCGAGGCCTGCGTCGACAAGTCCATGACCACCTTCCGCCTCGCGGCGGCCGGGCTGCCAACGCCCGCGAGCTTCGTCGTCGAGAGCCGCGAGGAGGCGCAGGCGCGTTTCGACGCGCTCGCCTGCGACGCGGTGCTGAAGCCGCTCTTCGGCGCGCAAGGAAAGGGGCTCGTCCGGCTGAAGCCAGGCGACCGGATGCCGGAGCCGGACGCCGTCGACGGCGTCTACTATGTGCAAGAATTCGTCGCGAGCCGCGGCTCCCGCGCAAACGGCGGCGCGCATGACTGGCGCGTTTTCGTGCTCGACGGCCGGCCCCTCGGCGCGATGATCCGCCGCTCGACCGGCTGGGTGACCAACATTTTCCAGGGCGCCGAAGGCGAACCGGCGGACGCCTCAGGCGAGGCCGGCGCACTCGCCGTCCGCGCCGCCGCTGCGGTCGGCGCCGACTACGCCGGCGTCGACCTGATCGAGGACGAGAACGGCCGTTTCCTCGTGCTCGAGGTCAACTCCATGCCAGCCTGGAAAGGCCTTCAGGCCGCGACCGGGATCGACGTCGCCGCTGCGCTGGCGCGCGACCTCGCCCGCAGGCTCGCCCGCCCCGATGCCGCCTGAGCGCCGCGGCTGGGAGCTCGCAGGGGTCGCCGCCGCTTTCCGCGACGCCTGCCGCGCCGAGCTCCAGGCGCTGAAGCCCGGCAATGTCCACGTCTTCCGCGACGGCCACGGCATGACGGTCGCAACCTTCGAGCGCGCCGCAGAGGTCGCGGCGGTGCGGCTGGTCTCCGGCGCGACTGTCGGCGAGCGCATCGAAGGCGCGATCAGGGCGTCGCTCGCCGCGGTCGGCTGCAACGCCAACCTCGGCATCATGCTGCTGTCGGCGCCGCTCGCCCATGCGGCGCTGACGGGAACGCCCGGCCGGCTCGGCTCGGACCTGAAGCTGACGTTGGAGCGCCTCACTGTCGCTGACGCCGAGGCGGCCTACCGCGCGATCGCCGCCGCCAATCCTGGGGGGTTGGGGCGGACTGACGAGCACGATGTCGCGGAGGTTCCCAAGATCACGCTCAAGCAGGCGATGGCGGCCGCCGCCGACCGGGATCGCATCGCCCTGCAATACGTCACCGGCTTCGAAGATGTGCTCGCGGCCGCCGAGACATACCGAGCACATGGCGGCGGTCGACAGGCGGTCGAGGACGTCTATCTCGGCCTGCTCGGCCTGTTCCCGGACAGCCACGTCGCTCGCAAGTTCGGCATCGAGACGGCGGAGACCCTTCGCCGGGAGGCCGCCGCCTTTTCGGACGGGCTCGACGACCGGCCCGACCGCGAGCGCGCGCTCGACGCGTTCGACCTGCACCTGAAGGCGCGAGGGCTCAATCCGGGCACGACCGCGGACCTCACCGTCGCCGCCGTTTTCGCCGCTAAGCTCGCAGCAGGTCCCGAATCGCCTCTGGCGTAAGCCTGCCGTCATGCAGCGCGCTCGCGACCAGGGCGCCGGCGACGCCGATCTGGCGCAGCGCCTCCAGATCCTCCAATCCCCGCACGCCCCCAGCCGCATACACCGCGCGTCCGCCGGCCTTGCCCACGACATCAGCGAGCCGGCCCATGTCCGGCCCCTCCCCGGCCCCGACGCGCGCAAGCGTCATGACGATGACGCGGCGCGGCCAGAGCGACGGATCGTCGTGCGCGCCATCGGGTCCGACAGGTCCTGCCGCGTCATGATCAAGCGACAAAACGCCCCCGGACGCTTTGAGCGCCTGTGCGAGCGTGCGGGCGTCCTCGAAGGATTCGGTGCCGATCACCGAGGTCTCCCCGTCGGCGCGCCGCTCGGCCAACGTCTCCACGTCGGTCTCGCCACGATCGGCCCAGATCTCGACGTCCGGATGGGCGGCGGCGATCGCCATGACGGCCGCGTCGTGCCCGCGCCCGCCGCGGATCGCGTCGATGTCGGCGACGTAGAGCCTGCGGAAAGGCGCGAGCTCCATCAGCGCGCCGACGATCGTGAGCGGCCCTGAGCCGAAAACGAGCTTCGATTCGATCGGCCGGTAGGCGTCGCGCTCGCCGCGGCGCGCATGCACGACCTCTCCGCCCATGAGGTCGATCACGGGGATGACGTCCACGTCCAATGCTCCTGGCCCGAAGAGATGGCTTTCGTCGCGCTCCGCCCGGCGGTAAAGCCGGGCGCTTCGGGACAGGTCCATAGCGGCCGGTGACGGCGGGGGCGAGATTTGCGCGTATTCGTGTGCGAGTTCGTGACCGGGGGCGGCCTTCGCAAGGGCCCGTTGCCGCCGTCGCTTGCGCGCGAAGGCCTGATGATGCGCGACGCGCTGGTCAGCGACCTGCTCGACCTCGGCGTCGACGTGCTGATGGCGCATGACGACCGTACGCGCGCGCCCTACGGCGCCGAAAGCGTCTCGGTCGCGCCCGGCGACTCGGTTTGGCGGCTGTGGGCCGACCTCGCCTCGGCCTGCGACGTCGCGTGGGTCGTCGCGCCGGAAACCGGCGGGCTGCTCGCCAAGCTGACGCGGGTCGTGCGCGACAGCGGCGCCCGGGTGATCGGTCCGGACGACGAGACGATCCGGATTGCGTCCTCCAAGACTCTGACCGCCTCGAAGCTCGCCGCCTTCGTACTGACGCCGCCGGTCTGGCGGCCGGGCGAGGTTCCCGTCGACCGCGCGGGCCCGTTCGTCGCGAAGCCGGACGACGGCGCCGGCTGCGAGGACACTCGCATGATGACCGCCGCGCCGACGAAAACGCAGCTGCCGAAAGGACATATCGTTCAGCCGTTCGTGCCCGGAGACGCCGCCAGCCTGACCGTGCTGCGCGTCGAGGGTCGCACGCGGCTCCTGTCCGCAAACCGCCAGCGCATCGTCGTCGAGAACGGCGCGTTCCGGTTCCGCGGCGTCGGCGTCGCGGCGCTGGAGGATCGGGACGGCCGCTTTGTCGCCGTCGCCGAAGCCGTGGTCGCCGCCTTGCCAGGCCTGTCGGGGATTTTTGGGATCGACCTCGTGCTGGGCGAGGACGGCCCCGTGGTCATCGAGGTCAACCCGCGCCTGACCACCGCCTATGCGGGCCTGCGCGACGCGCTCGGCTTCAACCCCGCCGCGCTCGTCCCGCCGTTCTCGGCCGCCGTTTGCGCGCCCGCGGCGGCGCCGCGGCACGTCGAGATCGCATTGTGAGCGACGCGATCCTCGGCTGGGACGTCGGCGGCGCGCATCTGAAGCTCGCGAGGCTTGTTGGCGCAGGACGGCTCGCGGACGCCCGCATTGTCCCGTGCCAGCTCTGGCGCGGCCTCGACGAGCTCGACGCCGCGATCGCGGCGACCGGCGCGCCGGCGGGCCGCTCCGCCGTCACCATGACAGGCGAACTGGTCGACCTGTTCGCAGACCGCGCCTCGGGCGTCGCGGCGCTCGTCGAACGTCTCGAGAAAAAGCTCGGTCCGGACACGGTCTTCTATGCAGGCGCCGCCGGCTTCATCGGCGCGGTCGAGGCTCTGGCGCGCTGGCGCGAGGTCGCGTCGGCCAACTGGCGGGCGACGGCGGAGGCGCTCGCCTCCGAGGGCGACGGCGTTCTCGTCGACGTCGGCTCGACGACCGCGGACATCGTCCCGTTCGCGGGCGGCGTCGTGATCGCGCATGGCGCGACCGACGCCGGGCGCATGGCGGCGGAGGAACTCGTCTATCTCGGCGTCGCGCGTACGCCGGTCATGGCGCTCGCGCCGCGCGTTCCGTTCGCGGGCGGCTGGATCGCGCCAATGGCCGAGCATTTCGCGACGACCGCCGACGTGTTCCGGCTGACCGGCGACCTCCCGGACGGCGCAGACCTGCACCCGGCGGCGGACGGCGGCGACAAGACCGCCGAGGCCAGCGCCCGCCGTCTGCTCCGGATGGTCGGCGCGGACCTCACGCCCGAGACAATGGCGAGCGGCCGCCGGCTGGCCACATGGCTGGCCGAAGCAGCGCTGCGCCGCGTCGCGGACGCCGCCTCGGCGGTGCTGTCGCGCGCCGACGCGCCAGGAGATCCGACGATCTACGGGGCCGGCGTCGGCCGTTTTCTCGCCGCGGCTGTGGCGCGCCGGCTTTCCGTCATGTATCGCGACGTCGGCGATGTGTTCGCCTCGGATCCGGCGTTGTCCGCCGCGTCCGCCGACTGCGCCCCGGCGGTGGCGGTCGCCCGCCTGTTCGCCGCGAGCCGCGGCTGAGCGCGGGCTTCCGAGAACCCTCGCCCGAACCGACGGTTATTCCTGAGATGAGCGATCGCATCTTCATACGCGGAATTCAGGTTCACGCGTATCATGGCGTTTTCGAAGAAGAAAACCGTCTTGGCCAGAAGTTCACCTTCGACGTCGACTACTGGATGGACACCAAAGCCTGCGCCGACGGCGACGATTATTCCCGCGCGGTGTCCTACACCGACGTCCACGACGCCGTCGTCGAGATCGCGAAAGGCCCGGTGATCAAGCTGATCGAGACGCTCGCCGAGCGCATCGCCGAAAACATGCTGTCGAAGTTTCCGAGCGTCGAGCAGGTGCGCGTGGTCGTGCACAAGCCTGGCGCGCCGATCACCGGCGTGTTCTCTGACGTCGGCGTCGACATCCTGCGGCGGCGCAAAGATGCCTGAGGTCCGCGAGATCGGGATCGGCCTCGGCAGCAACGTCGGCGACAAGGTCGAGAACTTGAAGCGCGCCATGGCGCGGCTGTTCGCAGGCCCGGAGATCGAGTTCGTCGCGGCGTCCTCGATCTGGCGCACCGCGCCGTGGGGCTATCTCGACCAGGACTGGTTCGCCAACGCCTGCGCCGTCGGCCGCACGACGCTGTCGCCGGAAGAAGCGCTTGGGTTCACCCAAGGAGTCGAGGAGGAGCTGGGCCGCGAGGAGACCTTCCGCTGGGGGCCGCGCGTCATCGACGTCGACATTCTCTATCTCGGCGACGACAAGGTGGCGTCGCAGCGGCTGATCATCCCGCACAAGGAAATGTTCAACCGCGCCTTCGTGCTCGCGCCGCTCGCGGAGATCCGGCCCGACCTCGTGCTCGACGACCGGTCCATTAGAGAGTCCGCGGAGGCGCAGGGCGAGCAGGGCTTCGTTCGGCTCGCCCCGCCGTGGCGGCCGAGCGAGCGATGACGCGTGGGCCTATTCGGCGTCTCGCGTGTCAAGGACCGCGAGCTGTCGGACGATGTCGCCCGGCGTGAACGGTTTCCGCACCATTCGCTCTTCGGCCAACCCGTGGGGCGCGTCATGCCGCATGGCGCCCGAGACGAACACGAACGGGATGCTCCGTGATCTCAGTTCAAGCGCGAGCGGATAGCTCTTGCCGTCGGTCACATCGATGTCGAGGAAAGCGAAGCCCACGCCGTGGTCCAGCACGTCCATCGCTTCGCGGACCGACGCGGCCAGCGTCGTCTCGGCATGCGGCAGGCGTTCCTGAACGATCGCCTCAATCTCCAGGGCGATGACGGGCTCGTCCTCGACGATCAGGATGCGCATCTGCCCGCTGCCTTTGTGGCGTCTCAAGCAAGACGCAGCAACCGGCTTCCGGGTTCCAGGCCGACATGGATCGGCGACGTCAGCCGCCGGCGTTCTTCTTCTCGATGCGCGGCAAGAACTCGGCGCCGCGTTCGGCGAGGAACGCGCTCATGGCGGCGGCCGGCGGCGTCAGGCGCTTGCCGGCGCGGCGGACGACGTGCCACTGGCGCATGATGGGAAGCCCCTCGACGTCGAGCTGCACGAGCCGGCCCTCAGCGATCTCCGCCGCGACCGTGTGGGCGGAGATGAAGGCGAGCCCGAGCCCGGCGATCACCGCCTGCTTGATCGTCTCGTTCGAGCCGATCTCCATGCCGATCTTCGGATAGACGCCCTCCTCCCCGAACAGGCGCTCCATCAAAGCGCGCGTACCCGAGCCCTGCTCGCGCATGAGGAAGGTCTGGCCTGTCAGCGCCTTCGGGCCGAGCTTCTTACCGACCAGCGCATGGTCCGGCGGCGCGACCACGATGTGCGGGTGGTCGCCGATCACCGTGCGGATGGTCTCGATGTCCTCCGGCGGCCGGCCCATGATGGCGACGTCGACCTGGTCGCCGCGCAGATGGTTCAGCACCTCCATGCGATTGCCGACCGCGAGCGACAGCTCGACTTTGGGATGGGCGCGGGCGAAGGCGCCAAGGGCCATCGGCGCGAAATACTTGGCCGTCGAGACGATCGCGACGGCGACGCGGCCGCCCTCCAGCCCCTTCATCGCCTCCAGGGAAGCGACGCAGTCGCGGATCGCCGATTCGATGCGCGCGACCGCCTCGACGACCTCGCGGCCGGCGTCGGTCGGACGGAACTTGTCGCCGGAGCGGTCGAGCAGCGGCAGCGCCATCGCCGCCTCGAGCAGTTGCACTTGCATGGTCACCGCCGGCGGCGTGACGCCCAGCCGGCGTGCGGCGGCGCTGACGGCGCCGGTGTCCGCGACGGCGGCCAGCGCGCGCAGCTGCTTGACGGTCAGGGATCGGATCAGCTCTTCAGACATCCTGAATGCAGGCTTTAGTGGCTTTGGCTTTCCTGAGCAATCCGCGCTTACGACAATCTGTTGCGTCGCATGGGGATAATCTGCGCTGTATGCAGGCGTCGCGGCGGGGCATGATCCGCCGCACAAGAAGACGATAATGGAGACGCGCCTTGGCCGAGCTGTTGACCCTCGAGGCCTATCTCGACCAGTGGGCGGGCGACGACGCCGGGCGGCGCGGCGTGGCGAAGACGATCCTGGCCATGTGCGAGGCGGGCCGCGCGATCGCGGCCATCGTCGGGCGCGGCGCGCTCGAGGGGAACATGGCCGCTGCGATCGGCGGCAACGCCGGCGGCGACACCCAGAAGGCGCTCGACCTGCGCACCCACGAGATGACGCTCGAGGCGCTCAAGGATGCGCCGGTCGCGCGCGTCGGCTCGGAGGAGGCCGACGACGTCGCCGTGCTCGACGCGGACGCGCCGCTGGCCGTGGCGATGGACCCGCTCGACGGCTCGTCCAACATCGAGACCAATGTGTCGATCGGCACGCTGTTCGGCGTGCTGCCGAACATCGGCGAGGACACCTTCCTGCAGCCGGGCTCGGCGCAGCTCGCGGCCGGATTCATCGTTTACGGCCCGGCGACGGCGCTGGTGCTGACGGTCGGCGAAGGAACGCAGATCTTCATGCTGGAGCGCGGCTCCGACAAATTCCTGCGCACCCACGCCGACGTGAAAATCCCCGAAAAGACCAAGGAATACGCGATCAACGCATCCAACGTCCGGCACTGGGACGCCGCGACGCGAAGCTATATCGACGACTGCCTCGCCGGCGAGACGGGGCCGCGGGCCAAGAACTTCAACATGCGCTGGGTCGGATCGCTGGTCGCGGACGTCTTCCGCATCCTGATCCGCGGCGGCGTGTATCTCTATCCGGGCGACGGGCGCGACGGCTACGGCCAGGGACGCCTGCGGCTCGTCTACGAGTGCAGCCCGATCGCCTTCGTGTGCGAGCAGGCCGGCGGCGCGGCGACCGACGGCAGGACGCGCATCCTCGACATCGTCCCGTCCAAGCTGCATGCGCGCTGCCCGCTCGTGGCCGGCTCGGCCGAGGAGGTCGAGCGGTTCGGCGAGTACCACGCCAAGCCCGCGGGCAAGGGCGCGTCCTCGCCGCTCTTCGCCAAGCGCGGGCTGTTCCTGGCCTGAGCGGCCAGGCCGGCCGATGTCGATCCGACATCCGATCATCTCGGTCACCGGCTCGTCGGGCTCCGGCACGACGTCGGTGCGCACGACCTTCGAACAGATCTTCCGGCGCGAGAAGATCGCCGCCGCCTTCGTCGAGGGCGACGCCTTCCATCGCTTCGACCGCGAGTCGATGCGCCGCCACGCCGAGGACGAGGCGCGGAGAGGCAACCATCACTTCTCGCATTTCGGCCATGACGGGAATCTGCTCGAAGAGCTCGAGGAGGTCTTCCGCTCCTATTCCGAGGAGGGGACCGGACGGACGCGCCACTACGTCCACGACCTCGCCGCCTCGCAGCATTTCGGCCTGCCGATGGGCAGCTTCACCGGCTGGGAGGATCTGCCGGCGCCGACCGACGTGCTGTTCTACGAGGGGCTGCATGGGGCGGTGATCGGCGACGGGCTTAACATCGCCCAATACGCCGACCTCAAGATCGGCGTCGTGCCGGTCATCAACCTCGAATGGATCCAGAAGATCCACCGCGACAAGAATGATCGCGGCTACGAGCAGGAGGACGTCACCCAGACGATCCTGCGGCGCATGCCCGACTACGTGAGATACATCTGCCCGCAGTTCACGACGACCGACATCAACTTCCAACGCATCCCGACGGTCGACACGTCGAACCCCTTCATTTCCCGGACGATCCCAACCGCCGAGGAGTCGATGGTGGTGATCCGCTTCCGCGATCCGCACGGCATCGACTTCCCCTACCTGCTCTCGATGATCTCCTGGAGCTTCATGTCGCGGGCGAACTCCATCGTGATCCCAGGCGGCAAGCTCGACCTCGCGATGCAGCTGATCCTGACGCCTATGATTCTCAATCTCGTGGAGAGGAAGCGCCGGGCGGAGTGAGCTTCAACGCTTCGTCATGGTCCGGCTTGACCGGACCATCCATGCCGGGCGTCGAGTTCGACGGGAGACGTGGGTCCTCCGGTCAAGCCGGAGGACGACGAGGAGGTTCCCCCGCACAGCGACGTGCCGGGGCTGTACGCGACGCGTCCGAAGGTCTAACAGGATGCGGCGCCGCAACATGCCCATGCCGTGAACGCCGACCATGCCCGCACGCTCCGCCGTCATCGCCCCCTCGATCCTGTCGTCGGACTTCTCTCGCCTCGGCGAGGAGACCCGCGACGTCATCGCCGCCGGCGGCGACTGGGTGCATCTCGACGTGATGGACGGGCATTTCGTGCCGAACATCACCTTCGGCCCCGAGGTCGTGAAGCGGCTGCGACGCTGGACCGACGCGCTGTTCGACTGCCACCTGATGATTGCGCCGGCCGATCCGTATCTCGAGGCCTTCGCCAAGGCCGGCTGCGACCGGCTTACGGTCCACGCCGAGGCCGGCCCGCATCTCGACCGCTCGCTCCAGCTGATCCGCTCGCTCGGCAAGAAGGCCGGCGTCGCGATCAACCCGGCGACGCCCGAGAGCGTCGTGGAGTACACGCTCGACAAGGTCGACCTCGTCCTCGTCATGACGGTCAATCCAGGTTTCGGCGGCCAGTCCTTCATCCCTGAGACGCTGGAGAAGATCGTCCGCGTGCGCCGCATGATCGGCGATCGGCCGATCCATATCCAGGTCGACGGCGGCGTCGGGCCCGAGACGGCCGCCCAATGCGCTGCGGCGGGCGCCGACGCCTTTGTCGCCGGCAACGCGGTGTTCAAGGACGGCCCCGACCATTACGCTCGCCACATCTCGGCCATCCGCGCCTCCGCCGACGCGGCGCTCTCGAGACGCGCCGCCTGATGGCTCTGAAGGCGCTGATTTTCGACGTCGACGGCACGCTCGCCGAGACCGAGGAGACCCACCGCGCCGCCCTGAACGCGACCTTCCGCGAATTCGATCTGCCCTGGGAGTGGGACCAGCCGACCTACCGGCGCCTGCTCCATGTGATGGGCGGCAAGGAACGGCTCCTGCATTTCATCGAGTTCGACGGTCCCGACGAGGCCGAGCGCGGCTTCGACCGGCTCGACGAGTTGCACGCCGCGAAGAACCGCCGCTACGCGGCCTCCGTCCGCGAAGGCGCGGTCAAGCTGCGTCCGGGCGTCGAGCGGCTGATCCGTCAGGCGCGAGCCGCCGGGCTGAAGCTGGCCATCGCCACCACCACCAGCGCGAAGAATGTCGAGGCGCTGCTGATCGCGACGCTCGGGGCGGACGGACCGGCCTTGTTCGATGTGATCGCGGCCGGCGACGAGGCGGCGGCCAAGAAGCCGGCGCCGGACATCTACCTGCTGGCGCTCGAACGGCTCGGCGTCGATGCGAGCGAAGCGATCGCGCTGGAGGACACGCTGCACGGGCTGAAGTCGGCGCGGGCCGCCGGCATCCGGTGCGTGGTGACGCCGAGCTTCTACAGCGACGACCAGAAGTTCGACGGCGCGGCGTCCGTCTTCGACAATCTCGGCGAGCCGGGCGCGCCAGCCCGGCACATCGCGGGGGCCGGCGCCGGCGAAACCATTGTGTCAATTGGCCTGCTGCGCTCGCTTGTCGCGTGACATGCGTCACGGCTGCGTGAGCCGCCGCAGATAAGCCGCGATCCGGGCGTGGAAAGCTGAGGCCGTCTCGCCCTCCGGTGTCGCGCGGCCGCAATGGCGGCCGATAGCCCTTCATGCGAGAGTCCGTCGGCGCGTGCGAGTGACAGAGGCATCGGCTTTGCAGGGTCGGATCAGGGGGCGGCGGCTGGCCGCGGCGGCGATCTGCGGCCTCAGCCTCTCGGGTTGCGCCGACAAGTGGGACCGGCCGGCGCTCGGGGTCGACACTCCCGGTCGTTGGAAGGACGTCGCAGCGCCCAAGGCCGCGTGGCCCGCTCCGGACTGGTGGCGTGGATTCGGCTCCGCTGAACTGACGAGCCTGATCCTCGAGGCCGAGCGCGCGAACCAGGACATCGGCGCCGCCAAGGCGCGGATCGAGCAGGCCGACGCGCAGGTCCGCATCAACGGCGCTACGCTGATCCCCGTCGTCGACGGCACCGCGCAGGCGACCGGCGCACCGAACGCCAGAACGGACAAGCTGCAGGGCAGCTACCAGCTCGGCCTCAACGCCAGCTATGAGCTCGATTTCTGGGGCAAGAACCGGGCCTCGGTCCGCTCGGCGCAGGCCTCCGCGGTGGCCGCGCGTTTCGACGAAGAAGTCGTGGCGCTTTCCGTCCAAACCAACATCGCAAATACCTATTTCGCCCTCCTGTCTTCTCAGGAGCGGCTCGCCATCGCGCGCGGCAACGTCAAGTCGGCGCAGACGATTCTCGACGCCATCCAGGCGCGGGTCGAGGTCGGCACCGCGTCGGCCCTCGACCGCGCGCAGCAGCGCGCCATCCTGGACCAGCAGCGCGCGGCCCTTCCGCCGATCGAGCAGGAGATCCGCACCAACGAGACCGCCATCGCGCTGCTCGTCGGCCGTCCGCCGATCCGGGTCGACATCAAGGGCGGCAGGCTCACTTCGCTGAAGGTCCCGAAGATCTCGCCCGGCCTGCCGTCGGCGCTGCTCGTGCGTCGCCCCGACGTCCGGCAGGCGGAGGCGACCCTCGCCGCGAGCGACGCCGACATCACCGCCGCCCGCGCCGAGTTCCTGCCCTCGATCGATTTGACCGCCCAGGGAGGCTTCGAGAGCACCGCGCTACGTTCGCTGATCTCGAGCAGCGCCTTCGCCTACCAGATCGCCGGCGGCCTCACCCAGCCGATCCTCGATCAGTCGCTGCCCGGCAACCTCGACCTCGCCAAGGGCCAGTATCGCGAAAACCTGTTCGCCTACCGCAAGGCCGCGGTGCAGTCGTTCGTAGATGTCGAGAACGCGCTGATCGGCGTGCGAAAGACCGCCGAGCAGGTGCGTCTGCAGGAGGCCGCGGTGAAGAGCGCGCGCGAGGCCTATGACATCGCGCAGGCGCAGCTGAAGGAGGGCGCGGTCGACATCGTGACGGTTTTGAACACGCAGCAGACGCTGTTCGACGCGCAGGACTCGCTCGTCGCGGCCCGCCTCGCGAGGTTCCAGGCGCTCGTCTCCATGTTCGAGGCGCTCGGCGGAGGCTGGGCCGCCGGCGGGAGGCCAGCCGGCGGCGATCCCCTGCCCGCCTTCAACGTGCCGAAGATAGCCGCCCGATGAAGCGCGTCGTCATTCTCTTGCTTTTTGTGGCCGCCGGCGTCGCGGCGTGGCGCTTCTGGCCGCCGCCCGCGCCGTTCTGGCCGCCGCCCTTCCTGTCAGCTTCGAAGGACGCCGGTTCCGGCGGTCAGCCCAACCGCGGCGGCCGCCGGCGCGGCGGCGCTCCCGACCAGGCCGTTCCGGTGATCGCGGCCAAGGCCGAGCGCAAGGACGTTCCGGTTTTCCTCGACGGCGTCGGCTCCTTCCAGGCGCCGAACACGGTGACGGTGCGCCCGCAAGTCGAAGGCACCCTGGTTGAGGTGGCCTTCCGCGAGGGACAGGACGTGAAGGCCGGCGACGTGCTCGCGCGGATCGATCCAGCGACGTACCAGGCGCAGTACGACCAGGCAGTCGCGCAGAAGGCGCAATATGAGGCGCAACTCGCCAACGCGAAACGCGACTACGAGCGCTATTCGCGCCTCGCCAAGAACGACTTCGGCACCCAGCAGCAGGCCGACACCGCCAAATCGACGATCGACCAGCTGCAGGCGCAGGTGCGCTACTACGGGGCGCTGATCGACCAGGCCAAGACGACGCTCGACCGCACGGTTGTGCGCGCGCCGCTCTCCGGCCGCACCGGGGTCCGCGGCGTCGACCAGGGCAACTACGTCACCGCCGGCGAGACGACCGGCATCGTCACCATCACGCAGCTGCAGCCTATCGCCGCGCAGTTCACCCTGCCGCAGCAGAACATCGCGGCGATCACCAGGGCTATGGCGCGCGGGCCTGTCTCGGTCGAGGCGCTGAGCGGCGACGGCGCGGCCGTACTCGACCGCGGGACGCTCGAGGTCATCGATAACCAGGTCGACCAGACCACCGGCACCGTGAAGCTCAAGGCGAGCTTCCCCAACGCCGAGCTCGCGCTCTGGCCGGGCCAGTTCACGACGATCCGCGTCGCCGTCGACGTCCTGAAGGATGTCGTGACCGTGCCGGGACCGGCCGTGCAGCAAGGACCGGACGGACCCTTCGTGTTCCGAGTGAAGGACGGCGCGACCGTCGAACAGCGGCCGGTGACGGTGACGCGACAGGACGCGGCGCTCGCGGTGATCTCTTCGGGCGTCGAGGCGGGCGATCAGGTCGTCACCACCGGTTTTACACGCCTGCGCGACGGGTCGAAGATCGCCGTGGGCGCGCCGGGCGCCAACAGCGAGCCACAGGACGAGGCGCCCGGCACCGGCGCCAAGGCCGACGACAAACCGCAGCAGCGCGCCGAGGGCGCGCGGTGACAGGGGCTGGCGGGAGGCAACCTCTTGTCCCGGCCTTGAGCCGGGACCCAGACCCGCTGCGGCCGGAATGTGAAAGCCATCGCGTCGTCGCTCCATCCGGATCGCATGACGGTTCTGGGTCCCGGCTCGAGGCCGGGACAAGAATTTCATGAGCATCGCGGCGCCCTTTATCGCGCGGCCGGTGGCGACGACGCTGCTCGCCGTCGCGGTGCTGCTGGCCGGCGTGCTGGGCTATCTGAGGCTGCCCGTCTCCTCGCTGCCGCAGGTCGACTTCCCGACGATCCAGGTGACGACGCGACTTCCCGGCGCGAACCCGCAGACCATGGCGGCGCTGGTCACCGCCCCGCTCGAGCGGCAGCTCGGGCAGATACCTTCGCTCGCCAACATGACCTCGGCGAGCTCCTTCGGCTTCTCGCGGATCACGCTGCGCTTCGATCTCGACCGCGACATCGACGGCGCGGCGCAGGACGTGCAGGCGGCGATCAACGCGGCGAACTCGACGCTGCCGCGCGACCTGCCCTACCCGCCGACCTTCTCCAAGGTGAACCCGGCCAACACGCCCGTTTTGACCGTCGCCCTCACCTCCGACGCCGTGCCGGTGCGCGACGTCTCTGACCTCGCGGACACGCTTGTCGCCCAGCGTCTCGCGGAGGTGGTCGGCGTCGGTCGGGTGACGGTCGGCGGCGGGGTCAAGCCCGCCGTGCGCGTGCAGGCCGACGTCTCGCGCCTCGCCGCCTACGGCCTCACCCTCGCCTCGCTCCGGACCTCCGTCGCCGGCGCCAGCGTTTCGACCCCGAAGGGCTCGATTGACGGCGCGCGCCAGTCCTTCACGATCTCGGCCAACGATCAGATCGAGACCGCGAGGGCCTACGCCGACGTCATCGTCGCCTCAAAGGACGGCGCGCCGGTGCGCCTGCGCGACGTGGCGGAGGTGACGGACGGGCTCGAAGACGAGAGCGTCGCGGCCAGCTACCAGGGCCGGCCGGCCATCGTCATCGACGTCCAGCGCCAGCCCGGCGCGAACACGGTCGAGACCGTCGAGGCGCTGCGGAAGGCGTTGCCGGAGATCCAACGCGCGATGCCGGCGGGCGTGCAGGTCTCGGTCGTCGACGACCGCACCGACACGATCAAGGCTTCCATCCACGAGGTCGAGTTCACGCTGGCCCTTTCAGTCGGGCTGGTGATCCTCGTCGTCCTGCTGTTCCTGAGAACCCTGCGCGCGACATTCATCGCCGGCGTCGCCCTGCCGCTGTCGCTGATCGCGACCTTCGCGGTGATGCACGCCTTCGGCTTCTCGCTCGACAATCTTTCCCTCATGGCGCTCGTGGTCGGCGCGGGCTTCGTCGTCGACGACGCGATCGTCATGATCGAGAACGTCCAACGTCACATCGAGGATGGCGAGCCGCCGCTGAAGGCGGCCTATGAGGGCGCGCGCGAGATCGGCTTCACCATCGTCTCGCTGACTGCCTCGCTGGTGGCGGTTTTCATCCCGCTGCTGTTCATGGGCGGGCTGATCGGCCGCGTGTTCCGCGAATTCGCGGCGACGCTCACGATCGCAGTCGTCGTCTCGATGGTGATTTCGCTGACCCTGACGCCGATGATGTGCGGACGCCTGCTGCGCGCGCCGAAGCACGGCGAGGGCTCTTCGATCGGCCGCGCCGCCGAGCGGGCTACCGGCGCCGTGATCGCGGGCTACCGCCGCTCGCTGCTGTTCGTGCTGCGCCACCAGTTCGCGACCATCGTCATCACGCTCGCCACGCTGCTCGCCACGGGCTGGCTCTACGTCGTCATGCCAAAAGGGTTCCTGCCGGACCAGGACTCCGGCCTCGTCACCGCGACCTTCGAGGCGGCGCAGGACGTCTCCTTCGCCGAGCTGAAGCGCCGCGACAGCGAGCTTGTCGCCGCCGTCCGGGGCGATCCGGCGGTCAAGAGCGTCGTCTCGGTGCTCGGCGTCTCGGAACAGACGCCGACCTCGAACGCGGGGCGCCTCACCATCGTGCTGAAGCCGCACGCCGAGCGCGACGGGAGCGCGGCGGAGGTGATCGACCGGTTGTCGCGGAAGGTCTGGTCGATCCCCGGCGTCAGCGTCGTGTTCCAGGCCACGCAGGACCTGCAGATCTCGACCCGCGCGTCACGCGCCCGGTATCAGTACACGCTGACCGACGCGGACGCGAAGGAGCTGTCGCGCAACGCGGAGAAGCTCGTCGCGGAGCTTTCGAAGTCGCCCTCTCTGCTCAATGTCGGCTCGGACTCGCGGCCGAACGGCCTTCAGGCGCGCGTCGAGATCGACCGGGTCGCCGCCGGCCGGCTGGGCGTCACCGCGCAGGCGATCTCGGACGCGCTCTACGACGCCTTCGGCCAGCGCCAGATCTCCACGATCTACGGCCAGTCCAACCAGTACCGCGTGGTGCTGGAGGCCGGGCCGGGCCAGTCGCGCGGCGTCGAGGCGATCGGCCGGCTCTACGTCACGCCGACGGCGGCCACAACGGATGCGACCTCGACGTCGACTTCGAGCTCATCGACCACGACCGCGTCCCCCGTGCCGCTCTCCGCCGTCGCGCGCGTCGTCGTCGAGCCGGTCGGTCTCGTCGTGAACAACGAGGAGCAGTTCCCGGCGACCACCATCTCCTTCGACCTCTCCGGGGGCGCCTCGCTGTCCGGCGCGCTGGCCGCCATCGAGCAGGCGGAGGCCGCGATCGACCTGCCGCCCACGACCGTCGGCCGCTTCGCCGGCGACGCGGCCGAGTTCGCGGATTCGCTCAAGGGCCAGCCCTGGCTGGTGCTGGCCGCGGTAATCGCGATCTACATCGTGCTGGGCGTGCTCTACGAGAGCTTCATCCACCCGCTGACGATCCTCTCCACCCTGCCCTCGGCCGGCGTCGGCGCGCTGCTGGCGCTGTGGCTGTTCGGGCTCGATCTCTCGATCATCGCGTTGATCGGCGTGATCCTGCTGATGGGCATCGTGAAGAAGAACGCGATCATGATGATCGACTTCGCGATCGACGCCGAGCGCGAGCGCGGGCTGGCGCCCGAGGCGTCCATCGTCGAGGCGGCGGCGCTGCGGTTCCGCCCGATCATGATGACGACGCTCGCCGCCCTGCTCGGCGCGCTGCCGCTCGCGCTCGCGACCGGCCCCGGCGCGGAGCTGCGCGTTCCGCTCGGCGTGACAATCATCGGCGGCCTGCTGCTCAGCCAGCTGCTGACGCTCTACACGACGCCGGTGGTCTATCTCGCCATGGAGCGGTTGCGCGCCCGCTTCGCGCGGCCGCCCACCGCGGCGGCGGCGGAGCCGGCGGAGTGACGAGGTTCGCGAAACCTTGCCGTTCTCCCTCCCCTGGGACAGGGGAGGGTAAGGGTGGGGTGCGGTTCAGAATGGAGCTCGACGCCGACGCCCGGCGCCGCGGCCTGAACGATCCCCACCCTGCCCTCCCCTTTGCAAGGGGAGGGATGAGGCCTCTTCTGCGAGGGGGCCGGTAAGTGTCCCTCTCCGCCCCCTTCATCCGCCGACCCATCGGGACCACGCTGCTCGCCATCGGCCTCGTACTGGTCGGCTTCGCCGCTTATGTGCGACTGCCGGTCGCCTCGATGCCGAACGTCGAGTTTCCGGCGATCTTCGTCCAGGCGAGTCGGCCGGGCGCCTCGCCGGAGGTGATGGCGGCGACCGTCGCCGCGCCGCTGGAGCGCACGCTCGGCGCGATCGCGGGCGTCACGGAGCTGACCTCCGCCTCCTCGCTCGGCGCGACGCGCATCGCGGTCCAGTTCGACCTCGGCCGCAACATCGACGACGCCGCGCGCGACGTGCAGGCGGCGCTGAACGCCGCGCAGGCGGATCTGCCCTCCGACATCCCGAACCTGCCGACCTTCCGCAAGATCAACCCGGCGTCCTTCCCCGTGATGGTGCTGGCGCTGACTTCGGATTCGCTGCCGAACACGCGCATCTACGACGCGGCCGACAGCGTGCTCGTCCAGCGGCTGAGCCAGGTCGCCGGCGTCGGCGAGGTCAACGTCGCAGGCGCCGAGCAACCGGCGGTGCGGGTGCGACTCGATACCGCCCGGTTGGCCGCCATGGGCCTGTCGATCGACGACGTCCGCCTCGCGATCGCGGACGCCAACGTGCTCGCCCCGGCGGGCGCCGTCTCGGCAGGCGACCGGCGCCTCGCGATCGCCCTCGACAGCGAGCTCGGCTCCGATCCGGAGCGCTATAAGGACATCGTGGTGCGGGCCACGAACGGCGTGACTGTCCGGCTCGGCGACGTCGCGGAGCTCGCGCCCGGCTCGCGCAACGCGCGCACCGCGGGCTGGTTCAACGGCGAGCCCGCGGTGCTGGTGAACATCACCAAGCAGCCCGCCGCCAACGTGCTCGACACCGTCGACGGCGTGAAGGCGCTGCTGCCGGAGATCTCCCGCTGGATCCCCGCCGGGATCGACGTCACCGTGCTCGTCGACCGCACGACGACCATCCGCGCGAGCGTCGCGGACATGCAGGTCACGCTGCTGATCTCGATCGCGCTGGTGATGGCGGTCGTGTTCGCCTTCCTGAAGCGGCTGGCGCCGACCTTCGCCGCAGGCGTCACCGTGCCGCTCGCGCTCGCCGGCTCCTTCGCCGGCATGTGGGCGCTCGGCTTCTCGGTCGACAATCTGTCGCTGATGGCGCTCGCGGTCGCGGTCGGCTTCGTCGTCGACGACGCTATCGTCATGATCGAGAACGCCTACCGCAACCTCGAGAAGGGCATGGCCCCGATGGAGGCCGCGCTCGCCGGCGCCAGGGAGATCGCCTTCACCGTGGTGGTGATCTCGGTGTCGCTGATCGCGGCCTTCATCCCGCTGCTGTTCATGGGCGGGCTCGCGGGCCGGCTGTTCTACGAGTTCTCGATGACGCTGGTCTTCGCAATCGCGGTGTCGACCGTCGTGTCACTGACCGTGACGCCGATGATCTGCGGGCAGTTGCTGAAGCCGGAGCGGCGCGAGCGCAGGCGCGGCTTGGTCGACCGCATCGCCGACGGCTACGCCCGCTCGCTCGCGCTCGCCATGCGGGTCCCCTGGCTGATGGCGGCGCTCATGATCGGCGCGGCGGTCTGGTCGGTGCAGCTCTACATCGCGATCCCGAAGGGCTTCTTCCCGCGCGACGACGTCGGCGTGCTCAACGCCTTCACCGAGGCCGCGCCGGACGTTTCGTTCGCGGCCATGTCGGAGCTGATGGAGAAGGCCGCCGCAATCATCGCGGCCGACCCGGCGGTTCAGGCGGTCGCGCCGTCGATCGGCGGCGGCCGAGGGGTTTCGAACCAGGGGCGCATCCAGATCGCGCTCAAGGACGGCGACCGGCCCGGCGCAGACGCCGTCGTCGAGCGGCTGCGCAGGCCGCTGGCGCAGATCGCCGGGCTGCGCGTCTTCCTGCAGCCCCAGCAGGAGATCCGCGCCGGCGCGCGCGAGGGCCGCTCCCAGTTCCGGTTCACGCTGTGGTCGCGCGACCTCAACCTCCTTGAGGACGCCGCTCCGAAGGTCGTCGAGCGGTTGTCGAAGACGCCAAACCTGCGCGACGTCGCGACCGACCGCGACGCCAACGGCATCGAGCTGCAGCTCGACATCGACCGCGAGGCCGCGTCCCGCCTCGGAGTGACCATCGAGGCGATCAACGCCGCGCTGAACACCGCCTTCTCGCAGCGCCAGATCTCCGTGATCTACGGCCGCCGCAATCAATACAGAGTGGTGATCGAGGCCGACCCCGGATCAGCGCGGGACTCCGAGGACGTGCTGAAGCTGCACGTGCCCGCAGGCGACGGCCGCGAGATCCCGCTTTCGGCCGTCGCCACGATGAAGCGCGGAGTCGCGCCGCTGGTCGTCAACCATCAGGGCCAGTACCCGTCGATCACGATCACCTACGATGTCGCGCCCGGCGCCTCAGCCGGCGAGGCGACGGAAGTGGTGCAGCGTACGGTCGCGGAGATGCGGCTGCCGGACGGGGTCAACTCGGAGTTCGCAGGCGACGCGGCGGAGCTGATCCAGGCCGCCGGCAGCCAGGGCATGACCATCCTCGCGGCGCTGCTCGTGATCTATCTCGTGCTCGGCGTGCTCTACGAGAGCTACATCCACCCGCTGACGATCCTGTCGACCCTGCCCCCGGCGGGGCTCGGCGCGCTGCTCGCGCTGAACGCGGTCGGCGACGAGCTGACGGTGATCGCGCTGATCGGCGTCATCCTGCTCATCGGCCTCGTCAAGAAGAACGGCATCATCCTGGTCGACTTCGCGCTCGAGGCGGAGCGCTCGCGAGGCGCCTCCTCGCGCGACGCCATCATCGAGGCGGCGCGGGTGCGCTTCCGGCCGATCCTGATGACCACCTTCGCCGCGCTGCTCGGCGCGCTGCCGCTCGCCTTTGGCGAGGGTCCCGGCGCGGAGCTGAGACGGCCGCTGGGCATCACCATCGTCGGCGGCCTGATCGTGAGCCAGGCGCTCACGCTCTACACGACCCCGGCGATCTATCTGCTGCTCGACCGACTGAGGCGACGGCGGAAGGGCGCGCACGCGCTCCAGCCGGCGGAGTGACCGCCGTCACCCCTCACCCTACCCTCTCCCTCACGGGGAGGGGGAGCCGAAGAAGTCATGCGAAACTACGGGTAGCACTCCTCACGTCTTCACTTCCTTCTTCTCCGGGCCCGCGGCCTCGGCATGGCCGCCGAACTGGAAGCGCATGGCGGAGAGCAGGCGGTCAGCGAAGGAATGGTCCTGCCGCGAACGGAAGCGGGCGAACAGGGCGGTCGCGAGCACGTCGACCGGCACCGCCTGCTCGATTGCGGCCTCGATCGTCCAGCGGCCCTCGCCCGAATCCGCGACCCGGCCCTCGAACGCGTCGAGCGCCGGATCCCCGGCGAGCGCGGACGCGGTCAGGTCGAGCAGCCAGGACGACACCACACTGCCGCGCCGCCACACCTCGGCGATATCGGCGACATCGAGGTCAAACCGGCGATCATCAGGCAGTTCCTTGGACGCCTTGGTCTTGAGGATGTCGAAGCCCTCGGCGTAGGCCTGCATCAGCCCGTATTCGATGCCGTTGTGGATCATCTTGACGAAGTGGCCGGCGCCGGTCGGGCCGCAATGCATGTAGCCTTCGAGCACCCGCGGGTCTCGTCCGTCGCGCTTGGGCGTCTCCGGGATGTCGCCCCGGCCCGGCGCGAGCGTTTTGAAGATCGGGTCGAGCCGCTCGACAGCCTCTTTGTCGCCGCCGATCATCAGGCAGTAGCCGCGCTCTCGGCCCCAGACGCCGCCCGATGTGCCGACGTCGACATAGTGGATCCCCTTCTCCTTCAGGGCGGCGCCGCGGTTGATGTCGTCCTTGTAGAAGGAATTGCCGCCGTCGATGATGACGTCGTCGGCCGACATCGCCTCCGCGAGCGCCGAGACCGCGTCGGCGGTGATCTTGCCTTCCGGCAGCATCACCCACACGGCGCGGGGCGGCTCGAGCTTGGCGACCAGATCGGCGATCGAGCCGCTGCCGGTCGCGCCCTCGCCGGCGAGCGTCTGAACCGCCGCCTCGCTCACGTCGTAGACGACGCATTCGTGGCCGGCGTCCATCAACCGCCGAACGATGTTGCCGCCCATGCGGCCAAGTCCGATCACTCCGATGCGCACCGCTCGCCTCCGGCTTTCGGGGAATTTGCCCAGGAAGGGGCGTCGCGAGGCACATAAGGTGCGACGCTGCGCTGTCGAGCGGCCGGCGCGCTGGGCCGCCATGCGGCAAAGCGCTCTGTGCGGCCGGGCGTTAAGCAGGATTGACGCAAGCTGAGAGTTTGGGCGTGATCGCTGACAAGGCCCGGTGAAAGAGGCCGATTTTGAAGAAGATCAAGGGAGGATCGATGCGGATCGCGATCCAGTCGCCGCGAATGCGTGCGCCATGTCAGGCGCTCGCTCGATGAACGTTCAGGACAAGGCGCCGGTCGCAGCAGGCGACGCCGCCGACGAGGCCTTGCGCGGACGCATCGGCGAGTTGCGCAGCGGCCTCGACGCCGGGCTGATCGGCGCCTCGGGGCTGATCGAGCGGCTGCTGATCGGCCTGCTCACCGGCGGCCACGTGCTGGTCGAAGGCGCGCCCGGCCTCGCAAAGACGCGCGCGGTGAAGCGCCTGTCGGCCGGCCTCGACGCGAGCTTCGCGCGCATTCAATGCACCCCGGACCTCATGCCGGCCGATCTCACCGGCACCACCGTCTGGCGCCCCGACCAAGGACGGTTCGAGTTCTTGTCCGGCCCGATCTTCCACTCGCTGGTGCTGGTCGACGAGATCAACCGCGCGCCGCCAAAAGTGCAGTCGGCGCTGCTTGAGGCGATGGCCGAGCGGCAGGTGACGGCGGGCTCCAACAGCTATCCGCTTCCCGACCCGTTCATGGTCGTCGCGACGCAGAACCCCATCGAGCACGAGGGCACCTTCCCACTGCCCGAGGCCCAGCTCGACCGCTTCCTGCTGCATGTGGTGGTCGGGCTTCCGGACGCGGCTTCGGAGCGGAAGATTCTCGACCTGGTCGAGCGCGAGACCGCCGGCCATGAGGAGGCGATGCCGCTTCGGCTCTCCGCCGAGGAGGTCCGCACCGCGCGGCGCGACGTCGCGAACGTGCATCTCGCCCCGGCGCTGAAGGACTATATCGTGCGCATCGTCGCCGCGACGCGGGACGCGGATGCCGCTCCCGACGTGCGCCGGGCGATCGAGTACCCCGTCTCGCCGCGCGGGACGCTCTCGCTCGCCGCGGCGGCCAAGGCGCGCGCCTATCTTCACGGGCGCGACCATGTCACGCCGGACGACGTGGCGGATCTCGCCGCGGACACGCTCGCCCACCGGCTGGTGCTGACATGGCGCGCCGCCGCGGACGGACGGACCGCGCGCGACCTCGTGCGCCCGCTGCTCGACGCCGTGCGGCCGGTCAGGTGCCGCAGGCCGATCAGGCTCTGCGCGTCGAGGTCGACGCCGGGGACGAAGGCGGCTTCCATCAAAGGAGTCCTGCGCGCGCATGCGAGCGCTGAGGCTCCCGGATCCCTCCCC
>JADBEO010000032.1 GCA_031316315.1 Chelatococcus sambhunathii | reverse complement strand
CCGCAGCCCCAGGCCGCGCCGCCCGCGCCCGTCGCCCCGCCGCAGCCCGACCCCAACGCGCCACCGCCTTACGAGCCGCAGATGATCCGCCTCGCCGAGCTGCTTGGCGCGCTGCATCACCTCAGAACCGTCTGCAAGGAGAAGGACGCCGATCTCTGGCGCGACAGGCTCGCCGCGCTGATCGAGGCCGACGCGCCGACGCAGGAGCGTCGGGACCGGCTCGCCGGCGCCTTCAATTCGAGCTTCCGCACCTGGGCGAGGAGCTATCGCAGCTGCACGCCGGCCGCCCGGACGGCGAGCCGCATGTTCCTGGACGAGACTGCGAAAATCGCCGGCGACGTGCGCGCCCGCTTCGGACCGTAAACGCGATCGGTCGGGTTTTCCGCAGTCCGTTAACCCTTTGTTC
The DNA here is from genome assembly GCA_031316315.1 of Chelatococcus sambhunathii. Classification (GTDB taxonomy): domain Bacteria; phylum Pseudomonadota; class Alphaproteobacteria; order Rhizobiales; family Methylopilaceae; genus Methylopila. The sequence continues at coordinate 48,146 of JADBEO010000032.1, read as the reverse complement.
GAGAATCGCCTACCGCCCGCTCGGAATCCCGATAGGGTCGCGGGAGTGGGAGCATGGCGTCAGCATGAGCGACGAAGAGAACGTTAACACGGAGCCTGCGGTGGCTGACGGTCGCCGCGCGGCTCTCGCCTATCTCGACGAGGCCTGGGAAGAGGCGCTGCTGGACGGCATTGCGCCCGATTGCGTCGCGCACGCCGCCCTGTTCGCCGCGCTCAAGGAACTGGTGCTCGCCTTCGGCGAGGAGGCGACGGCCCGCTTTGCGGAAAAGCTGCCGGAGCGCATCCGCGAGGGCGGATATACGCTGCCGAGCCTGCCGCACTGAGGCGCGGCCTGGGGCTGCGGCGTGGGCTTCGGGGGCGCCTTGCGGTCGGTCGGCTGAGCGAGCGCGGGCGAGGCCAGCGCAAGGCATAGCAGCGCGGCCAGCGGAGGACGGATCACGCGGCGATCTCCGCGGCCTTCGCCACCACGGCGGCAAGGCCGGGCGTGGTGGCGTAGTCGTCGATGTCGGCGGGCGCGACCCAGGCGACGGCGTCGGCCTCTTCGGTCGTCGTCGGCTCGCCCGAGACCAGCCGGCCAGCGTAGGCCAGGATGACGGCGTGGCGAAGCGGCCGGCCGTCCTCGTCGCGTGCGACGACCTCGACGACGTCGGCGAGCCCGATGGCCTCGGCGGTCGCGCCGGTCTCCTCCTCGAATTCGCGCACGGCGGCCTCCGCCGCCGACTCGCCGAACTCGACCCCGCCGCCGGGGAGCGACCAGAGGCCTTTGTTCGGCGCCCGGCCGCGGCGCGCGATCAGGACCGCGCCGTCGCGGAAGCAGGCGAGACTCGCGGCGAGGCGCGGCTGCGGAGAAGATGTCATCGGCGGCACGCGGAAGGCACGGCGGCGGAAGGCCTCGGAAGGGAATGGGCTTGCGGACGGCCCGCGCTATAGCACGTCGAGCGGCCCGAAACCCCCCGCCTCAGCCGCGCGGATAAGGCGGAAACGCCCCACGATCGGCCGGATAGGCGTCCTCGATCGTATAGGCGGGCGTGCAGTGCTCAGGCGTCGAGACGTCGTGCTCGCGCTCCACCCAGCGGCAGTAGGCGTAGCCGGCGACGCCGTTGTGGCAGACCTGCTCCTTGTAGCGGGCGGTCTCGACGACGGGCCCGCGGCACTTCACGCCGACCGCGGCGACGCCGCCAGCGCTGCGGGCGGCGCGGCCGTTGTAGTCGGCGGCGAATGCGCAGGAGGCCGTCAGGGCGAGGCCCAGCGCGGCGAGGAAGGGGCCGGCGGCGCGCGACATGGTGCGGCTCCAAGAAACGCAACTCTTCAGAGCAGCTTTGCAGAAGCCCGTTAAGCGCGCGTTTCCGCCAGCAGCACGCCCGGATTGAACAGGCCCTTGGGGTCCAGCGCACGCTTGACCTGCGCGAACAGGTTGAGCTCGACCTCCGACTTCACGCCCGGCAGCAGGCCGCGCTTCAGCCGCCCGACGCCGTGCTCGGCCGCGATCGAGCCGCCATAGGCCGCGACGATGTCGTGGACGATCGCGTTCATCGCCGCCCAGCCCCTGAGGTACTCGGCCTTGTCGGCGCCGACCGGCTGGGTGACGTTGAAGTGGATGTTGCCGTCGCCGAGATGGCCGAAGGCGACCACCCGCGCGCCGTCGAGATGTTTTTCGACCGCCGCCGTCGCCTCGACGATGAAGTCCGCGACTCGCGAGAGGGGGATCGAGACGTCGTGCTTGATCGAGCCGCCGGCGTGCCCCTGCGCCTCGGACAGGCCCAGCCTCAGCCGCCAGAACGCCGCCGTCTGGTCGCCGGAGACGGCGATGGCGGCGTCGGCGACGACCTCGTCTTCGAAGGCCTGTTCGAGGATCGCCTCGAGCGTCCGGTCGAGGCCGACCGCGAGCGGCGAGGAGAGTTCGAGAAGCACGTACCATGGGTGCGGCTCGGAGAGCGGGTCGCGGCTGTCGGCCATGTTGTCGACCACGAGCTCCAGCCCGAAGCGCGGCATCAGCTCGCAGCCGGTCAGCGACTGGCCGGCGCGCTCGCGCGCGAGCCGGAACAGTTTCTGGGCCGAATGGACGTCCGGAACGCCGACGAAGGCGGTCGCGACCTCGCGCGGCGCCGGGAACAGCTTGATCACCGCCGCCGTGACGACGCCGAGCGTGCCCTCCGAGCCGATGAAGAGGTGCTTGAGGTCGTAGCCGGTGTTGTCTTTCCTCAGCCGCCTCAGGCCGTTCCAGATCCGCCCGTCCGGCAGCACCGCCTCGATCCCAAGCACGAGATCGCGGGTGTTGCCGTAGGCGAGCACGCCGACGCCGCCGGCGTTGGAGGCGATGTTGCCGCCGATCGTGCAAGTGCCTTCCGAGCCGAGGCTCAGCGGGAACAGCCGGTCGGCCTCGATCGCGGCGTCCTGCACGCGCTGCAAGGTGACGCCCGCCTCGACGACCATCAGGTTCTCGTCCGGATCGACCTCGCGGATGCGGTCGAGCTTCTTGGTCGAGAGCAGGATCATGCCGCCGGACCCGTCCGGCGTCTGTCCGCCGACCAGGCCGGTGTTGCCGCCCTGGGTGACCACCGGGATGGACAGTTCGTTGGCCAGCGTGACCACGCTGGCCACCTGTCCAACCGTCCGCGGCGTCACGACGAGCCCCGCCCGGCCCTGATAGAGCCCGCGCGGCTCGACCAGCATCGGCGCGGCCGCGTCCGCCTCCAGCACGTCGCGCGGCCCGAGGAGCGCGGCGAAGCGGGCGACCGTCTCCTGCGAGAGCGGACGGAAGGGGGAAGCGGCGGCGTCGGGCGGCGGGCTCATGCGGGCATTTTAGGCGCCGGCGGGCGATCTGTCCTCACCTCGGCGCCGCCGCCCGCGCCAGCCGGTCGCGGATCGCCTCGCCGAGGCCGTGCGCGGGGATCGGCGCGACGGCGATGACCGCTGCGCCGGTCGCGTCGAGGGTGCGCAGGCACGAGAACAGACGCGCGGCGGCTTCGACGAGATCGCCCGAGGCGCTCAGCGTCTCGTGCGCGGCCGCCTTTTCGCGAAGTCCCTCCACATCGGGGCCGAAGCCGAGATAGGCCTCGCCCTCGAAGATCTCTTCGGCATCGAGCCGCACCTTCGCGGCGGGGGCGTAGTGCGAGGCGAGGCGGCCGGGGGCGAGAGGGGCGTTTCCGTCGACCACCGCTTCCGCAAGGGGGCGGCCGATCACCGCCTCGATCGCCGCGCGGGCGAGGCCGCCGGGCCGGAGCAGGCGGGGCGTTCCGTCCGTCAGCGCGACGATCGTGCTTTCGAGGCCGACGCGGGTCGGCCCGCCGTCCACGACTGCGTCAATCCGGCCGGCAAGGTCGCCCAGCACATGGTCGGCCGTCGTCGGGCTGATCCGCCCCGAACGGTTGGCGGAAGGCGCCGCGATCGGCCGCCCGGCGGATTCGATCAGCGCGCGAGCGACCGGATGGTCGGGGATCCGCAGCGCCACGGTGTCGAGGCCGGCGCGGACGATGTCGGAGACGGCGCAGTCCAGCGCGACGGGCACGACTAGCGTCAGCGGCCCCGGCCAGAAGGCTTCGGCGAGTATTCGGGCGGTCGGGTCGAAGCGGCCGAGCGCCTCCGCCGCCGCGAGCGAGGCGACGTGCGAGATCAGCGGATTGAACGACGGCCGCCCCTTGGCGGCGTAGAGCCGCGCCACGGCCTCGCCGTCGGTCGCGTCTGCGCCGAGGCCGTAGACGGTCTCGGTGGGGAACGCCACGAGGCCGCCCTGCGCCAGCAGCCGACCGGCGTCGACCGCGTCCTCGGGGGCGAGGCGGCGCGTCGTTCCGCTGAAATCATCGCCCGTCACGGGTCGCGTTCGTCCTTCTGTCCGGTGGCCGAGAGGGCCTTGGCGGCATAGATCGGTCGAGTCGCCGGCCGTCAAGCCGCGGCCGACTGCAAACCCCTTCGGAGCCCCGAATGACCTATCGCGCGCCGGTCGCCGACATGCTGTTCACTCTGGAACACGCGGCTGGCCTCGCCGCGGCGCGCGGCGAAGGCCTCTACGCCGAGCTCGACCGGGACACCCTGTCCGCGATCCTCGAGGAGGCCGGAAGCTTCGCGACCGAGAAGATCGCGCCTCTCAACGCCGTTGGCGACAGGCAGGGCTGCAGCCTCGCCGAGGGCCGGGTCTCGACGCCGGAGGGCTGGGCCGCGACCTACAAGGAATGGGCGGCGGCCGGCTGGAACACGATCCTCGCCGAGGAGGCGCATGGCGGGCAGGGCATGCCGACGGCGGTCTGGGCGCTCGCGAGCGAGCTCTGGAGCCAGGGCTCGGTCGCCTTCGGCCTCTGCCCGCTGCTGACGCAGGGCGCCGTCGAGGCGCTGGAGCGTCACGCTTCGCAGGAGCTGAAGGCGACGTGGCTGCCAAAGCTGGTCTCCGGCGAGTGGACGGCCACGATGAACCTCACGGAACCACAGGCCGGCTCCGACCTCGCGCTGCTCAAGGCGCGCGCCGAGCGGGCCGGCGACGGGACCTACAGGATCTTCGGCCAGAAGATCTTCATCACCTATGGCGAGCACGAGATGGCGGACGACATCGTCCATCTGGTGCTGGCGCGCCTGCCCGACGCGCCCGAAGGCACGCGCGGCATCTCGCTGTTCCTTGTCCCGAAGCTCCTGCTGGACGAGAGCGGGACGCCCTCGAAGCGGAACGACGTCGTCTGCGCCGGCATCGAGGAGAAGCTCGGCATCCACGGCTCGCCGACCTGCACCATGGTCTATGGCGACAAGGGCGGCGCGACCGGCTGGCTCGTCGGCGAGGAGCATCGCGGCCTGGCCTGCATGTTCACGATGATGAACAACGCGCGTCTGGCTGTCGGCCTTCAGGGCGTCGCGCTGGCCGAGCGGGCGACGCAGCACGCGCTCGCCTTCGCGCATGAGCGCAGGCAGGGCAGGGCGGAGGGCGTTTCGGGCGCCGCGCCGATCGTCGCCCATCCTGACGTGCGGCGGATGCTTCTGACGATGCGCGCCATGACGGCGGCGGCCCGAGGGATCTGCTACCGCGCGGCGGTGGAGCTCGACCGGGCGCGCTTCTCGGCGGACCCAAACGAGGCGAAGGCGGCGCAGGAGCGGGCGAGCCTGCTCATCCCGATCGCCAAGGCGTTCGGGACCGACATCGGCTGCGAGGTCGCCTCGCTCGGCGTGCAGGTGTTCGGCGGCATGGGCTATGTCGAGGAGACCGGCGCCGCCCAGTTCCTGCGCGACGCCCGCATCACGCCGATCTACGAGGGCACCAACGGGGTTCAGGCGATCGACCTCGTGACGCGCAAGCTCCCGCAGTCCGGCGGCGAGACCGCGCGCGGCGTGATCGCGGGCCTGCGGGCGAGCGCGAGCCGGGCGGCCGAGGCGCATCCGCAAGGCCTCGGCCACGCGGCGCGGCGGCTTGACGAGGCCGTCGACGCGCTCGAAAGCGCGACCGCCTGGCTCGCGGCGCCCGAGAGGACGCAGGCCGAGGCGCTGGCGGGCGCGACGCCGTACCTGCGGCTGTTCGCGCTGGCGGCGGGCGGGGCGAGCCTCGTGGAGGAGGCGCTGGCGGCCGCGAAGACCAACGACGCGGAAGCGGCGCGGTCGAAGGCCGCGATCGCGCGGTTCTTCGCCGAGAACCTGCTGACGGCGGCCGCCGGGCTAGAGCTCAGCGTCACGGAGGGCGCGGGGTCGCTGGCGGGGGAGGATGTCGAGGCGGCGCTGGCGGTTTAGGAGCTAAAGGCCGCTGAAGCTCAATCTAATCGCCCCTCGTGCTGAGGAGCCGGCCGAAGGTCGGCGTCTCGAAGCACGCAGCAACAGCTGTGAGCGGAGAATCACGGGCGCACGACCGGAGTGCGTGCTTCGAGACGCGCGCTGTAGCGCGCTCCTCAGCATGAGGTGCGGGGAAAAGATACGGCGTGGCGAGGACGGCATGTCTACCGCCCGAACACCCCCACCGCCTCGACATGCGCCGAATGCCGGAACTGGTCGACCGGCGTCAGCGCCTTCGGGCGGTATCCGCCATCGACGAGAATCCGCGCGTCGCGGGCGAAGGTCGTCGCGTTGCAGCTGACCGCGACGACCGTCTTCACCTTCGAGGCCGCGAGCGCGCGAGCCTGCGCTTCGGCGCCGGCGCGGGGCGGGTCGAAGACGACGGCGTCGAAGCGCTCGAGCTCCTTCGGCGTCAACGGCCGGCGGAACAGGTCTCGCGCTTCGGACGTCACACGCTTGAGGCCCTGCGCCGTCCGGAAGGCTGCGTCGAGCGCGGCGATGGACGGCTTCTCGGAATCCGCTGCGAACACCTCCGCCCTTTCCGCGATCCGCAGCGCGAAGGCGCCGGATCCGCAGAACAGGTCGGCGACGCGCTTCGCCTTGCCGATCCCCTCCAGCGCCAGCGCCGCGAGAACAGCCTCGCCCTCGGCGGTCGCCTGCAGGAAGCCGCCGGGCGGCGGCGTCAGCCGCGCGCGGCCGACCTGCAGCAGGGGCTTTCGCCGCGCGACGACGACGTCGCCATGGATCGAGAGACGGGCGAGATCGAGGTCTTCGGCAAGGCGGACGAGCCGCAGCCGCAAATCCTCGGAGACCGGGCCGGAGCCGCGCGCGTCGAGGTCGAGGCCGGACTCGGTCGCGGTGACGAGCAGGTCGAGCGGCTTGCGCTTGGCGGCCAGCGTCTTCGCGACGGCGCGGGCCGCCGGCAGCGCGCCGGCCATCTGCGGGGCGAGCAGAGGGCAGTCCGAGAGCGCGACGACCGTGTGGCTGCGCGCTTCGGAAAAGCCGGTGACGACGCGGCCGTGCGGCGCGATGCGGGCGTGGAAGGTCGCGCGCCGGCGCCCCGCGCCATGGGCGTCGATCGTGGGCGCCGTCGCGTCGGCGACGGAAAGCCGTTCGCGCGCAAAGGCTTCGATCAGAAGCTCGCGCTTCCAGTTTAACGCCCGGTCTTGCGCAAACTCCTGGGTCGCGCAGCCGCCGCAGCGCCCGACTTCGGGGCAGTAAGGCGTCACGCGGTCGGGCGAAGGCTCGACGACGTCGAGCAGTACGGCCCGGTCGCCGTCCCGATCGGCCAGCACCAGCTCTCCCGGAAGCGCCCGGGCGACGAAGACCGCGCCGCCCGTCGCCGCGGCGACCCCGTCGCCGCGCGCGCCGAGGCGTTCGATGCGGAGCCGCTCAACCGTCACGGCGCGCCGCCATCAGATATTCGACGTTGCCGTCGCCGCCGTGGATGGGGGACTCGACGACGCCGATGACGTCCAGCCCGAGTTCCGCCGCGAGCGTCCTTGCGCCCTCGACGGCGGCGAGGCGGGCGGCCTCGTCCTTCACCACGCCGCCCTTGCCGATCTCGCGCTTGCCGACCTCGAACTGCGGCTTCACCAGCGCCACCAGCGAAAAGCCCCACGCCGCGAGCGCGACGGCCGCCGGCAGCGCGACGCGCAAGGGCGCGAAGCTGATGTCGATGACGACGATGCGCGGCCGCGCGGGCAAGGCGTCGGCGGAGACGTCGCGGATGTCGGTCCCCTCGAGACTCTTTACGCGCGCGTCGGCGGCGATCCGGGCATGGAGCTGGCCGCGGCCGACGTCGACGGCGGTGACGTGGGACGCGCCGCGCGCGAGCAGGACTTCGGTGAAGCCGCCGGTCGAGGCGCCGACGTCGAGCGCCGGCAAGCCCGCGACGGCGATTCCAAAGTGGTCCAGCGCATAGGCGAGCTTCACCCCGCCGCGGGAGACGTAAGGATGGGCGGCCTGCGCCTCGATCGCGGCCTCCGGGGGCAGCATGTCGGAGGCGCGGCGCACGAGGGCGCCGTCGGCGGTGACGAAGCCGGCCGAGATCGCGGCCTGCGCCTTGGCGCGGCTCTCAAAGAAGCCGCGCTCGACCAGCAGCAGGTCGGCGCGGCGGCGGGGCGAGGCGTTCATCGGCGGAGTCCGGTCATCGCGCATCCTTAGAGCGGTTCGCGATGAAACTGGACTCGGCGGCGGCGCTTAAGGACGAACAGCTCGATTCGATGCGCCCTCGGTATCGATGCATGCGGAGTTGGTCTTGGACGCGCACCGACGCCGGTGGCATCAGAAAGACCTCGCAACGACCGCAGGGCCCCGCTCTCGCCGTGCGATCCGCAGGCAGGCCGAGAGGGAGAGAAGACATGTCCGTCAGCGACGCGCCGCGCACCATCCAGGCCATGGCCATGCAGGGCGGGCTGGAGACCGGCGAGGCGACTGTCGACCGGATCGCATGGGTCAAGCTCTCGCTCGCCTTCCTGCCGCTCAAGCGCCCGATCAGCGACGCCAAGGTGCTGACCGGCCGGCAGAAGCCGCTCACGGAAGTCGCCATCCTGTTCTGCGAGCTGGAAAGCCGGAACGGCGCGAAGGGCCACGGCTTCTCCTATTCCAAGCGCGCCGGCGGGCCGGGCATGTTCGCCCACGCCAAGGAGATTTCCGGCGAGCTGATCGGCGAGGACCCGAACGACATCGCCCGCATCTGGGAGAAGCTGGTCTGGGCCGGCGCCTCGGTCGGCCGCTCGGGGCTCGCGACGCAGGCCATCGCCGCCATGGACATCGCGCTCTGGGACATGAAGGCCAAGCGCGCGAACCTGCCGCTGGCCAAGCTCCTCGGCGCCCATCGCGACACCGTGCAGGCCTACAACACCTCCGGCGGCTTCCTGTCCTCGCCGATCGAGGAGGTGCTGGAAAGCTGCGCGGCGCTGAAGGAGAAGGGCATCGGCGGCGTGAAGATCAAGGTCGGCCAGCCCGACCCGATGGTCGACCTCAAGCGCGTCGAGGCGGTCAGGAAGCTGCTCGGCGACGCCTTCCCGGTCGCGGTCGACGCCAACCAGCAGTGGGACCGGCCGACCGCCATGCGGGTCGGGCGCGCGCTGGAGCCGATGAACCTGTTCTGGATCGAGGAGCCGCTCGACGCCTATGACGCGGAGGGCCACGCCAGGCTCGCCGCCGCGCTCGACACGCCGGTCGCGACCGGCGAGATGCTGACCTCGGTCGCCGAGCATTACGAGTTGATCCGCAACGACAGCGTCGACTTCATCCAGCCGGACGCGGGCCGCGTCGGCGGGATCACCCAGTTCCTGAAGATCGCCGCCATGGCTGACTTCAAGGGACTGAAGATGGCGCCTCACTTCGCCATGGAGATCCACCTCCACCTCTGCGCCGCCTATCCGCGCGAGCCGTGGGTCGAGCATTTCGACTGGCTGGAGCCGCTGTTCGACGAGCGGCTGGAGCTGAAGAACGGCCGCATGATCGTGCCGAACCGGCCGGGCCTCGGCTTCACCATCTCGGAACAGGCGCGCGCCTGGACGGTCGACAGCCACGAGGCCGGCAGGCGGCCGTGACGAGCCGGTCCGCCCTGTCCCGACCTTGAGCCGGGACCCAGAAACACGACGTCGGTGGTGGTCCTCGCCGGTGCTGTTTTCTGAAGCGGCTGCGCGTCTGGGTCCCGGCTCAAGGCCGGGACAAGGCAGGCAGTCACTTCACGCTGACCGCGACGCTCGGCGCGCCGAACAGGAAGGGCCAGCGCCGGTCAAGGCCCTCCAGCCGCAGGTAGATGCGGAACTGGCCGGGGTCCGAGGGCGGCTTGTCCTTCGGCGCCCTCACGAACACGCGGAACCGGGCCTTGGCGCCGTTCTTCGCCGCCCAGAGAGCGGTAAAGTCCTTCGGGCTCACGCACTTTTCCCGCTTGTCCAGCCTGCACACCGACATCTCGTATCGCTGGTCCGGGTCGGAGGCGTCGAATGGATAGACGTAGACGGGCCGTGCGCTGATATCTGCCGCCCTCAGCGTGTTGACTGTCGAGACGTCAAAGCTCGCCTGTCCGCCCGACGGGACGGCCAGCTTGTCGCCACCGGCGACTTCGGCGGCGATCTCGGTGTAGCGGCCCGAGCCGTCCACGTTGACGTCGAGCGTGTTGAGCAGGTCGCGCTCGGGCGGCTGGCGGTTGACGCAGCGCATTTCGAGTTCGTTGGCGAGGCCGAAGGCAGGATCGCCGAGCCGCGGCGCCATGCTCGCGACCTCGACTTCGAGGCCCTGAACAGCGCCGGCGGCGACGTCCGCCACCTCGCCCCAGTCGCCCGCAGGCTTTCCAGACTTCGCGTCGACCTTCCGGAAGCGCGTCAGGACGTTGCGGAAATTCGACTGGATGGTCCGGAAGCCGCAACCGCGCGCCTCGTCGCTCCCCGTGTTGCGAACCTTCACCTCGAAGCTCAGCGGCTCATTCAGGTCGCCTGCCCGGAACCTGTCCTCAGCCGACATGGCCAGTCCTTCAGGCGCTCCGTCGGGATCGGCGAGGAACACGCTCGCGCGCTTCTCGATGCTGTCTACGGCCTTGCCGCTTGCGATGGAGGCGAAGGTGAAGGCGCCGCTTTCCGCGACGCCCGCCGTGTTGGTGAAATCGCGGCCCGGAAAGATCACGACGGCGAGCGCGCCCGGCGCGATCGTCACCGGCTGCGGGTCGCTGAAGAAGCGCGGCAGCGTGGTCGAAGGCGTCACCTTCACGGCCGACTTCGCGCTGTTGTGCAGAATGAAAGTCGCGCTCGCGCAGGGCCGCTGCTCGCAGACATAGTCGCGGTTCTGCATGGTCGCGCCGGCCGCGGTCGACAGCAGGAAGGCGGAGACGCCGCCCTCGGGTCCGAAGGCGGTGGCGGTGAGGGCGATGCGGTCGGTCTCCGCGCCGTCCTGGCCGCCGATCTGGATCTGGTAGTGCTGGTTCTTCTCGACATCGACCGTGACGAGGCTCCAGCCGCGGCCGACGCCCGGAACGGGCGTGTCGTCGTTCCCGCGCAGCAAGTCGTAGGAAACCTTGCCGCTCTTCTTCACGTCGACGCCGTAGACGGCGAGCACCGTGTCGATGTCGGCGCCGAAGGTGTGGAAGGTGACGCGGGCCGGCTTCACCGGGTCGAAATGGCCCCAGACGGTCTTTTTCATCCGCCCGCCATAGGTCGGCTCGTTTCCGCGGACGTCCGCGCCGAGGTTGCTGAGGATGTAGGTCGCCGTGCGCGGCGCAAGGTCGGCGGCGGCGCTGGACTGAACCTCGCTGTCTCCCTTCGGCGCGAACGGCGTGCCGATCAGGAGGGCGAAGCAGTTACGGGTGATGACGTCATAGGGAGGTTTGACGTCCGCGTTCACCCGCGCGAGGCAGTCGTTGAAGGTGCCGTTGTCGGCGGCCCGCGCCGGCGGCGAGACCATCGCTCCGAGAACGGCCGCGCCGGCGGCCGAGATCCAGCATGCACGCCCCATCGCCGCGCTCCTCATCTCGCGGTGTCACGTCAGGTCTGCGCATTGTCCGGTCGGGGTAGCGAACCATAGCAAAGCTTGCGTGGCGGGGCATCTGTCTAACTGCGGACGCGGACGCAGTTCTACGCAGGCGTCAGTCGCGTCGGCGGCCGGGCCGCGCCGCCCGGTCACGCCGGCGGCGCGCGCTCAAGCAGCACCTCCAGCGCCCGCTCCGCCGCCGGATTCTCGCCGTCCGTCCGCCAGACCGCCGTGAGCTGGGCCAAGCCTTCGCCGGGACCGGTGATCGGCCGATAGGCGACGCCTTCGAAGCGTAGTTGCCGCGCCGCTTCCGGCACAAGAGCGAGGCCGAGCCCGATCCGCACCAGCGCCAGCACCGAATGGATCTGGCTGACATGCTGGGCGATCGCGGGCTGTATGCCCGCCGCGCCGAACTGGCCGAGGACGAGGTCGTGGAAATAGCGCGCCTCGAAGGGCGAGTAGCTGATGACCGGCTCGCCTTCGAGTTCGGTCAGCTCGATCGCCTCCCGCTCGGTCAGGCGGTGGCGCTCGGCGAGCGCGACGACCATCGGCTCCTTCAGCACGATCCGCGAACGGAAGGTGGCACGGCGCACCGGCGGGCGCACCAGCGCGATGTCGAGCCGGCCGGAGGCGAGGGCGTCGAGCTGCGCCGAGGTCACCGCCTCCCGCAGCACGAGGTCGACATTGGAGAGACGCTCGCGCAGGGTCCGCACGATCCGCGGCAGGAACTCGTAGCCGGAGGCCGCGGTGAAGCCGATGGTGACCGTACCTGCGTCGCCGGAGCCGATGCGCCGGATCGACATCGCCGCGCCTTCGGCGAGCTGGAGCAGCCGCCGCGCCTCGGGCAGGAACGCGCGGCCCGAGGGCGTCAGCGCCACCCGCCGATTCGAGCGGTCGAACAGCCGCGCGTCGAGCAGATGTTCGAGCAGCTGGATCTGACGGCTGAGCGGCGGCTGGGTCATGTTCAACCGCTTCGCCGCCCGCCCGAAATGCAGCTCCTCGGCGACCGCCACGAAGCAGCGCAGATGGTTGAACTCAAACATCGCCGGCTCCGCCGGTTCGATCCACTAACCGCATCAAACGATGCCGTCTCTGGTTTAGACCGGCATCGCTCGCACGACTAGCGTCACCGTCACGAACGAGGCGTCCCCAAGAAACGCCCGTGGAGGAGATGCTTTGAGAGGAGGACGCGCCCCGATGCGCATCATTCGTGCTTTGACGGCCGCGGTCGCCGTCGCCGCGCTGGCTGTCCCGGCCCTGGCGGCCGGCTACCCGGAGCGGCCGGTGACGATGGTGGTCCCGTTCCCGCCCGGCGGCGCCTCGGATCAGGCCGCTCGCGTCGTGCAGACGGAGTTCGAGAAGAACCTCGGCGGCAACGTGGTCATCGAGAACCGCCCCGGCGCGACCGGCAACACCGGCGCCGGCGCCGTGGCCCGCTCCGCGCCGGACGGCTACACGCTGCTCTGCGCGGCGCTGTCGGTCTGGTCGATCAACCCGGCGCTGTTCAAGGGCCTGAACTACGACGCCGCGAAGGATTTCGACCTGCTGACCGTCGCGGTCCGCACGCCGAACGTGCTGGTCACGCGCAAGGACTTCCCGGCCAAGGACGTGAAGTCGCTGGTCGAATACCTGAAGGCCAATCCGGGCAAGGTGACCTTCCCGAGCTCGGGCTCCGGTTCGTCCGACCATCTGACGGCCGAACTGTTTTGGCAGAAGACCGGCACGACCGGAAACCACATCCCCTACAAGGGCGGCGGACCGGCCATCACCGACCTGATCGGCGGCCAGACGGACGTCTCCTTCCAGAACCTCGGCAACATCTATCCGCATATCGTGACCAACAAGGTGAACGCGCTCGCGGTCACCAGCGCCGAGCGCCATCCGATGCTGCCCGACGTGCCGACGCTGAAGGAGCTCGGCTATGAGGGCCTCGAGGTCTATTCCTGGCAGGCGATCGGCGCGCCGAAGGGCGTCGACCCGGCGGTGAAGGCGAAAATCGAGGACGCCCTGATCAAGGCCCTCAAGACCGAGGCCGTGGCCAAGGCCTTCGCCAAGACCGGCTTCGACGTCGTCGCCAGTTCCGAGGCCGAGTCCGAGGCCTTCCAGGCCAAGGAGATCGCCCGCTGGAAGCAGGTGGTCGACGAGGGCAAGATCCCTTCGCCGTAGCGTTCGCGTCAAGAAAGGTCACGACGTCTCCGCCCCCTCTCCCGTTCACGGGAGAGGGTAAGGGTGAGGGGCGTCAGCGCAGAGGGTTCCGAACAGAGCGCTTCGCCAGCGGACAGACGTTCCTTGAGGCCGCGCCGCCACTCACCCTCATCCTTACCTTCTCCCGCAAGCGGGAGAAGGGGCGGGAAGCGTTGCGGATCTAGAACCAACGGCGCGACCGAGATGCGATCATCCTAAGGATCGTGACAGCGCCGCGGGCGCCAATCTCTTCGTCTCGTACACGTATCGTCGCGCCCACTGGTCAACCGGCGGGGCGCGCACGACGTAAGTGGTCGACATGGCTTCCGATCACGACGTCGAACGCAACCGCCTCTCAGCCCGCGTCGGGCGCTACGCGCGCGTCGGCGCCAATGTGGGAGGCGTGGCGGCGCGGATCGCGACCGCTCAGTTGCGCGGCCGCGCGGCGGGTCGCGACCAGCGCGCGGCCGACCTCGCCGCCGCGCTCGGCGGGCTGAAGGGGCCGCTGATGAAGGTCGCGCAGCTGCTCGCGACCATCCCTGACGCGCTGCCGCCCGAATACGCGACCGAACTCGCGCAGCTCCAGTCCGACGCGCCGCCGATGGGCTACGGCTTCGTCCGCCGCCGCATGGCCGCCGAGCTCGGGCCGGACTGGCTTGAAAGATTCGGATCGTTCGAGAAGGAGCCGGCCGCCGCCGCCTCGCTCGGCCAGGTGCACCGCGCGACGACGCTCGACGGCAAGCCGGTGGCCGTGAAGCTGCAGTATCCGGATATGGCCTCGGCGGTGGAGGCGGATCTCGGACAGCTGCGGCTGCTGTTCGACATCCGCCGCCGCTTCGATCCCTCGATCGACACCAGCCAGATCGTCCAGGAGATCGGCGCGCGCATCCGCGAGGAGCTCGACTACACCCGCGAGGCCAAGCACGCGGCGCTCTACGCCCTCATGCTCCGCGACACGCCGGAGGTGCGCGTGCCGGGGGTCCATCCAGAACTCTCGACCCGGCGGCTCTTGACCCTCGACTGGCTCGAGGGGCGAAAGCTGCTCGAGTTCAAGCAGGCGCCGCTCGAGGTCCGCAACCGGCTCGCGGTCGCGATGTTCAAGGCGTGGTGGGGGCCGTTCTCCAGCCACGGCGTCATCCATGGCGACCCGCATCTCGGCAACTACGCGGCGTTCTCCGAGAACGGCGAACCGCAGGGCATCAACCTGCTGGACTATGGCTGCATCCGCATCTTCCCGCCGAGCTTCGTCGGCGGCGTCGTCGATCTCTACGAGGGCCTGCGCGACGGCGACGACGAGCGCGTCGTCCACGCCTACGAGGTCTGGGGCTTCAGGGGCCTGAAGCGCGAGCTCATCGACGTCCTCAACATCTGGGCGCGCTTCATCTACGGCCCGCTGCTCGACGACCGGGTGCGTTCGATCGCCGACGGCGTCTCGCCCGGCGAGTATGGGCGCAAGGAGGCGTTCCGCGTGGCGCAGGAGCTGAAAGCGAAGGGGCCGATCACTGTCCCGCGCGAGTTCGTCTTCATGGACCGCGCCGCGATCGGGCTCGGCGGCGTGTTCCTGCATCTCGCCGCCGAGCTCAACTTCTCGCAGCTCTTCCGCGAGACGATGGCCGACTTCTCGGTCGAGGCCGTCGCGCGTCGGCAGCGCTCCACCTGCGACGCCGTCGGACTTGAACCCGCGCATTGATCGGGCGGGACGCAACGTCGCATCCCGCGCGGGCCGCGTCGGACTTTAGGGCGACTTCGGCCCCGCGGCATTTTCGGGCGGCGGCTGCGCCAGGCGTAAGCCGTTGAAATATAAGACTGCGCGCATCCTCTGGCATCTGGCATACCAGCCCTTTGGCTGATTGCCGGGCGCTATCGTTTCCGCTACATCCCGTGAAAAGCCGTCATTCAGCCGAGGAAAAGCCGCATGGCCGAGCACGCAGTCCAGGAATACGCGACCGCCACCGGCAACGACTACGCCGAGCACGAAGCCACCTATGCGATGGTGATGAAGCTGTCGAAGGTCGCGACGGCTGCGGTCATTCTGATCGTCATTTCGCTTGCGATCGGCGGCGTCGGCGGCGCCTGGGGTCTCGCGGGCCTCGGCATCGTGCTCGCGGTCGTCACCGGCGCGGTCTCCGGCATGAGCGAGAAGGGCAACATCGCCCCCATCGCCATCGCCGCGCTCGTCGTGGTCGGCCTCTACTTCCTCCTCCGCTGAAAGCGATCGGGGCCTGCGACAGGCTCCGGATCTTGACCGAACGCCGGGAGCCCTGGGAGGCAAGCGCTGGGGCTTGCGCCCGGCGCTAAGTTTAGCGAGCAGCAGTATTCGGGATCAGCTGCTCACCAGGACTGCGATTTCTCCAAAGGCATAACGCCTCGACGATCCAGCGTCCCGAACGCCGACGACGTTACCGTGAGGATCCGCAATGACGGACGCAATGAAGATCGGTTCGCCGAAAGAGCTGTTCGCAGGCGAGGCGCGCGTTGCGATGACGCCCGACAGCGCGACGCAGCTCAAGAAGCTCGGCTATGACTGCCTCGTCGAGTCGGGCGCGGGACTGGCGGCCGGCTTCACCGACGACGCCTACCGGGCCGCCGGCGTCGAGGTGGTCGACAGCGCCGCGGCGCTGTGGGAGCGCGCCGACGTCATCGCCAAGGTCCGTCCGCCGGAGCCTTCGGAAGTCGAGCGCCTGACGCCGGCCAAGACGCTGATCTCGTTCTTCTATCCGGCGCAGAGCAAGGACCTGCTGGAGCAGAGCTCCAGGACGGGCGCCTCCGTCATCGCGATGGACATGGTGCCGCGCATCTCGCGCGCCCAGAAGATGGACGCCCTGTCGTCGATGGCCAACATCGCCGGCTACCGGGCGGTGATCGAGGCGGGAAGCAATTTCGGGCGCTTCTTCACCGGCCAGATCACGGCCGCCGGCAAGGTGCCGCCGGCCAAGGTGCTGGTGATCGGCGCGGGCGTCGCGGGCCTCGCGGCCATCGGCACGGCGACCGCGCTCGGCGCCGTCACCTACGCCTTCGACGTACGCCCGGAAGTCGCCGAGCAGATCGAGTCGATGGGCGCGAACTTCGTCTATCTCGACTTCGAGGAGCAGCAGCAGGACGGCGCCGCGACCGGCGGCTACGCGGCTCCGTCGAGCCCGGAGTTCCGAGAGGCGCAGCTCAAGAAGTTCCGCGAACTCGCGCCCGACATCGACATCGTCATCACGACGGCGCTGATCCCGGGCCGCGACGCGCCGGTGCTGTGGACGAAGGACATGGTCGAGGCGATGAAGCCCGGCTCGGTCATCGTCGATCTCGCGGCGGAGCGCGGCGGCAACTGCGAGCTGACCGTCAAGGATGAGCGAGTCGTCTCGCCGAACGGCGTGACGATCGTCGGCTATACCGACTTCCCGAGCCGGATGGCGTCGCAGTCTTCGTCGCTCTATGCGACGAACATCCGCCACATGATGACGGATCTGACGCCGGCCAAGGACGGCAAGATCGTCCATAACATGTCCGACGACGTCATCCGCGGCGCGACCGTCGCCCATGAAGGGGCGATCACCTATCCGCCGCCGCCGCCGACGGTGAAGGCTATCGCGGCCCAGAAGCCGAAGGAGAAGGCGAAGGAGCTGACGCCGGAGGAACGGCGCGCCAATGAGCTCGCCGCCTTCAAGGAGCAGACCAAGTTCCAGGTCACCCTGCTCGGCGTCGGCACGGTCCTCATGCTGCTGGTCGGCGCCGTCGCGCCGGCGAGCTTCATGAGCCACTTCATCGTCTTCGCGCTGGCCTGCTTCGTCGGCTTCCAGGTGATCTGGGGAGTGAGCCACTCGCTGCACACGCCGCTCATGGCGCTCACCAACGCCATCTCGGGCATCATCGTGCTCGGCGCGCTGCTGCAGATCGGCGCGCACGGTTTCCTCGTCCCGCTGCTGTCGGCCGTCTCGATCCTCGTCGCCTCGATCAACATCGTCGGCGGGTTCCTGGTGACGCGCCGCATGCTCGCAATGTTCCAGAAGTCGTGAGGGGGCCACAGTGAGCGTCGGCATCGTTTCCGCGGCCTATATCTCCGCGGCCATCCTGTTCATCCTCTCGCTTGGCGGCCTGTCGAACCAGGAGAGCGCCAAGCGCGCCGTCTGGTACGGCATCGTCGGCATGGGGCTCGCCGTCTTCGCCACGGTCTTCGGGCCGGGCAGCGGCAAGCTCTGGCTCGTCCTTCTGATGTTCATCGCGGCCGCCGCCATCGGGTGGCAGGTGGCGACGCGCGTTCAGATGACGGAGATGCCGCAGCTCGTCGCAGCGCTGCACTCCTTCGTCGGCCTCGCGGCGGTGCTGATCGGCTTCAACGCCCATCTCGAACTCGTCGCCGTGCAGGCGATGGACGAGACGGCGCGCGAAGCGCTCACCGGCTTCGCCGCGGTGCTGGCGCACAAGACCGGGGTCGAGGTCGCGATCCTGAAGGTCGAGGTGTTCCTCGGCGTCTTCATCGGCGCGGTCACCTTCACCGGCTCGATCATCGCCTTCGGCAAGCTCGCCGGAAAGGTCGACGGCAAGGCCAAGAAGCTCCCCGGCGGCCACATGCTGAACGCCGGCGCGGCCGCGGCCTCCTTCCTGCTGCTGATCCTCTACGTGAACGGCGCCGGCATGTGGGCGCTGATCCTGATGACGCTGCTCGCCTTCTTCATCGGCTACCACCTCATCATGGGGATCGGCGGCGCCGACATGCCCGTCGTCGTCTCGATGCTCAACAGCTATTCGGGCTGGGCGGCCTCGGCGATCGGCTTCACGCTCGGCAACGACCTCCTGATCGTGACCGGCGCGCTGGTCGGCTCCTCGGGCGCGATCCTGTCCTACATCATGTGCAAGGCGATGAACCGGTCGTTCATCTCCGTCATCCTCGGCGGCTTCGGCGCCACGACCGGGCCGGCGCAGGAGATCGAGGGCGAGCAGATCGCCATCGACACCGACGGCGTCGCGGCGGCGCTGAACGAGGCCGACAGCGTCATCATCGTGCCGGGATACGGCATGGCGGTGGCGCAGGCGCAGCAGGCGGTCGCCGAGCTGACCCGCAAGCTCCGCGCCGCCGGCAAGGAGGTGCGCTTCGCGATCCATCCGGTCGCCGGCCGGCTGCCGGGCCACATGAACGTGCTGCTGGCCGAAGCCAAGGTGCCGTACGACATCGTGCTGGAGATGGACGAGATCAACGAGGACTTTCCCTCGACGGACGTCGTCATCGTCATCGGCTCCAACGACATCGTGAATCCGGCCGCCCAAGAAGACCCGAACTCGCCGATCGCCGGCATGCCGGTGCTCGAGGTGTGGAAGGCCAAGCAGGTCTTCGTCTCGAAGCGCGGCCAGGGAACCGGCTATTCGGGCATCGAGAACCCGCTGTTCTACAAGGACAACACGCGGATGTACTACGGCGACGCCAAGGGCTCGCTCGAGAAGCTGCTGCCGCACATCGCGTGAGGGCCGATCGTCGAGGGCGCGAGGCTTCCTTGGCGATCGCTTGAAAAGGCCGGGCTGGAAGGCCCGGCCTTTCTCGTTTGGCGGGCGTCCGTTGCAAATCCTTGGGCGCGGCGCGACATTTCCGTCGAGGAGGCCGCATGAGCGACGTCGCCGACTACGATGCCGACATCCTGCTCTGGTCTGAACGCCAGGCTGCGCTGCTGCGCGAACTGCAGGCGCGCGCGCGCGACCTGCCGAACGAGCTTGACCTGGAGAATGTCGCCGAAGAGGTCGAGAGCGTGGGAAAATCCGAGCTCCATGCGGTTGAAAGCTATCTGCAGCTCATCCTCGTTCATGCGCTGAAGGCGTCGGCGAATCGCGATCCGAAGCTTGTCGCCAAATGGCGCAGCGAGGCGGACGGCTTCAATGTGAAGGCGGCGCGTCGTGCGACACCTTCGATGCTGAGCCGGATTGATCTGGACGCGCTGTGGACGGACGCGCTGCGCCAGGCGCGCCTCGATCTCGCGGTGTACGGCGAGACGCTCCCGGACGGGCTGCCCGCGGCGCCGCCGCTTTCGGCTGGCGTTCTGCTTCAAAAACCTCTCGATTTCGATGCGCTCGTGGCGGCGATCGCGGAAGCGCGGAGCTCCTCTTCGATCTAGGCGCAGTCGCCCAGAAAGGCCGGCGGGCGGATTGCTCGGCCCGCCGACGTTTCAGTCAACGCTCAAGGCGTCGCGATGTTCAGGCCGCCTGCCGGCTCTGGCTCCGCGCGAGCTTCACGAGCGCGTCGTCTTCCACGCATTCGATCGGGCTGAAATCCCGATGGGCGATGAACTCCGGCCGCGTCGGTTTGCGGATGTGGTTCGAGCAGGCGTTCAGCGTGAGATAGACGATCTTGCGCGGATAGGGCGTGATGTTGCCGGCCGAGCCGTGCACCAGATTGCCGTGGAACATCAGCATAGAGCCCGGCTTTCCCGTCGGCGCGACGATGCCGCCCTTCTCGACCAGCTTCGTCACCGTCGCCTCGTCAAGCGTCCAGAGCGGATAGCTCGTGGTCTCGAGATCGTGGCTCGCCTCGAGGTCGCCGGCCTCCTGGCTCTTCGGCACCAGCATCAGCGGCCCGTTGATCGGCATCACCTCGTCGAGAAAGATCGAGATGTTCATGGCGCGGGGCTCCGGCATGCCGTCGTCGCGCTTCCATGTGCCGTAGTCCTGGTGCCACTGCCAGACGGCTCCGGTGAAGGCCGACTTCGCGTTGATCTTGTACTGATGCAGATAGACCGGCTCGCCGAACACCTGTTCGACCGGCTTGATCATGCGCGGATGGCGCCACAGCAGGCGGAAGGCCTCGTTGTATTTGTGCGCCGCGAAGGCGGTGCGGGGCGAGCCGTCCTTTTCGCGCCAGACCTCCTCGCGCTCTTCCTTGTAGATCTCGACCGCCTCGCGGCGAAGCAGGTCGACCTCCTCCGGCGTGAACAGTTCCGGCAGCAGCAGCCAGCCTTCCGTCGCGAACTGGTCGAGCTGTTCCTGGTTCAACTGCATGACGTCTCCTCCTCGGATGTGCGACGCGGTCTTCACGCCGCCTGCGAAATCTCCTCAAGCCGCGCCGCGATCGAGCGGCCTGCGCGGAGCGCGTGGTCGCGCGCCGCGGTCTCGGCGCCGTCGGCGTCGCCGGCCTCGATGCGCCTTGCGATGTCCTCGTGCTCCGCCCAGACGCGCGCGCGGTAGGGCTCGTCCATCAGCACCGCCGCCATGGAGCGACGCAGATGCGGCCATTGCGGCGCGGTTGTCTCGGCGATCGCCGGGTTGCCGGAGAGCCGGTAGACCGCCTGATGAAAGGCCGCGTCGCGATCGATCAGCGGCGACAGCGGCGCGCCGGCGTCGATCGCGCGGCCGGCGTCGAGGCAGGCGCGCAGGGCCTTGATGCCCACCGGATCGGTCGCGGCGCGGCCTGCGGCGAGCCTTGCGGCGAGTCCGTCGAGCGCCGCGCGCACCTCGTAGAGCTGGCGCATGCGCTCGCCATCGAGCGGGGCGACCGCAAAACCCTTCCGGCCGCTCTCGGTGACGAGGCCCTGACGGTGCAGCAGGTGGAGCGCGTGGCTCACGGGTTGGCGCGAGACCCCGAGGGAATCCGCGAGCTCGTGCTGCCGGATGCGCAGGCCCGGCGGGAGCGAATGGTCGACGATCGCCGCGAGGATGCGGTCATAGGCCTGCTGGATGAGATTGGGGGCGGCGGTAAGGGGCGTCACAGGCTTATTCAAGAGCCGGAATTCGGAATTCCAAACTTTGGGGCTTGGCACGATGCTGGTCAAGCTCGCCGGCTTTGCTCCGCGGCTTGAAAAGGCGCTTGCTTTGTCCGACCCTTCCTTCGTCAGGGAGCGCTGATGAGCGACGTCGCCGACTACGACACCGACATTCTGCTCTGGTCCGAGCGGCAGGCTGCGCTGTTGCGCGACTTGAAGGCGCGTGCGGGGGCTGTGCCGAACGAACTCGACCTGGAGAACGTCGCCGAGGAGATTGAGAGCGTGGGCCGGGCGGAGTTTCGAGCGTTCGAGAGCTACCTGACGCAGATCTTCGTTCACTTGATGAAGGCGGCTTCGAACGCCGACCCGAGCCTCCGGACGGACTGGGAAACCGAAATCCTCAATTTCCAGATCGAGGCCATCAAGGCGGTGACGCCGTCAATGCTCCATAGGCTCGACGTGCAGGATGTGTGGAAATACGCAACGTTGAAGGCGCGTAACGCACTGAAGCGCTATGGAGAGAGCCTCGACGGCGTTCCCGCGTTCTGCCCGTTCGAGCCTGAGATCTTTCTGGTCGATAGCGTCCTCGATCTTGCGCCGCTGCTTGACGCCATGCGCCAGCAGGCGGAACGAGAAACCCGGCCCGATTAGCCTCGACACCCGCCTCGATCGCTTCTAACCTGCGCCTCGGTCCGAGGGGCGTCC
This sequence comes from Chelatococcus sambhunathii, assembly GCA_031316315.1. GTDB lineage: Bacteria > Pseudomonadota > Alphaproteobacteria > Rhizobiales > Methylopilaceae > Methylopila. The sequence continues at coordinate 26,371 of JADBEO010000032.1, read as the reverse complement.
CGCTGCGATGCGGGGCTGAGATGGCGATACGCCGATCCCTTAGAACCTGATCCGGGTCATGCCGGCGAAGGGACGGGAACCTGCGAGCGGCCAAGCCTATAGGGCAAATCCGCATTCGCCCCAGACGTCGTCGAACTCCCCCGGATCTCCGAAACGAGAAGCTTCGAGGAGGAGATCCCTTATGAACGTCTATGTGCCGCCGAAGGACATGAAGGCCGCGCCGAACAGCGTGACCACCGGGCCGATCCAGGGCTCGCGCAAGGTCTACGCCGAGCCGAAGTCGCATCCGGGGCTTCGCGTCCCGTTCCGCGAGATCCAGCTCACCGATCCGAACGAGCCGCCGGTCCGCGTCTACGACCCGTCCGGTCCCTACACCGAGACCGATGCGCCCATCGACCTCGCCAAAGGCCTGCCGCAGGTGCGCCGGGAATGGCTGGCGAAACGCGGGCTCGAGACGATCACGCCCCGAGCGGTGAAGCCCGAGGACAACGGCAACGTCGCGGCCGACAAGCTGGTCGCCGCCTGTCCCGCCGAGCGCTCCGTGTTCCGCGCGCCGGCGGGCACGCCCATCACCCAGTATGAATTCGCCAGGGCCGGGATCGTAACCGAGGAGATGGCCTATGTCGCTTTCCGCGAAAATCTCGCGCGCGAGGCCGCGATGGAGGGCGCGGCCGCGCGCCACGCCGACGGGGAGAGCTTCGGGGCGTCGATCCCGGAATTCGTGACGCCGGAATTCGTGCGCGAGGAGGTGGCGCGGGGCAGGGCGATCATCCCGGCCAACGTCAACCACCCGGAACTCGAGCCGATGGCGATCGGCCGGAACTTCCTGGTCAAGGTCAACGCCAACATCGGCAACTCGGCCGTGACCTCGGGCGCGGCGGAAGAGGTGGAAAAGCTGGTCTGGTCGATCCGCTGGGGCGCGGACACCGTCATGGACCTCTCGACGGGACGGAACATCCACAACATCCGTTCCTGGATCATCCGCAACTCGCCGGTGCCGATCGGCACGGTGCCGATCTACCAGGCGCTGGAGAAGGTCGACGGCGACCCGCTGAAGCTCGACTGGGAGGTGTTCAAGGACACGCTGATCGAGCAGGCCGAGCAGGGCGTCGACTACTTCACGATCCACGCCGGCGTGCGCCTGCGCCACGTGCCTCTCACGGCGAACCGCGTCACCGGCATCGTCTCGCGGGGCGGATCGATCATGGCGCGCTGGTGCCTCGCGGGGCATCGCGAGAGCTTCCTCTACGAGCGCTTCGACGAGATCTGCGACATCTGCCGCGCCTATGATGTCTCGTTCTCGCTCGGCGACGGCCTGCGGCCCGGCTCGATCGCGGACGCCAACGACGCTGCGCAGTTTGCGGAGCTGGAGACGCTCGGCGAGCTCACCAAGGTCGCCTGGGACAAGGGCTGCCAGGTCATGATCGAGGGCCCCGGCCATGTGCCGATGCACAAGATCAAGGAGAACATGGACAAGCAGCTGCGCGAATGCGGCGAAGCCCCGTTCTACACGCTCGGGCCGCTCACGACCGACATCGCGCCGGGCTACGACCACATCACATCGGGCATCGGCGCGGCGATGATCGGCTGGTTCGGCACCGCGATGCTCTGCTACGTCACGCCGAAGGAGCACCTCGGCCTGCCGAACCGCGACGACGTCAAGACCGGCGTCATCACCTACCGGATCGCGGCTCATGCGGCGGACCTCGCCAAGGGCCATCCGGCGGCGAAGGTGCGCGACGACGCCCTGTCGCGGGCGCGCTTCGACTTCCGCTGGGAGGACCAGTTCAACCTGTCGCTGGACCCCGATACGGCGCGCGCCTTCCACGACGAGACGCTGCCTAAGGACGCCCACAAGGTCGCGCATTTCTGCTCGATGTGCGGCCCGAAGTTCTGCTCGATGCAGATCACACAGGAGCTGCGCGCCGAGGCGCGGGCGATGGGCGACAATGAGAAGAAGGCGCTCGAGGCGGAGGCCGGCATGGCCGAGAAGTCAGAGGAGTTCCTGAAGGGCGGCGGCAAGCTCTACGTCGACGCGGCGGAGTAGCGGCCGCTAAGTAGTCCTCCTGATTTCTCCCCCGGATCGATCCGATAACGTTCGGTCCGGGGGATTTGGCCATGGATGTTCGCTGGCTGACGTTTGCCTTGTTCGGACTTGCTCCGACGACGTTGGCTGCGACCGCTTATGCGGACGAGCCGGCCGCGATAGGCTCCGCGGCGCTGTCGTCCGAAGAGGACCTCGCCGCCGCGCGGAGCGCCTGCGACGCGAGCCGGCTGCCGGGCAAGCCGGGCGGCGGATTGCTCAAGAGATACGAAGTCACCTTCCTCGCCTCGCACACCGAGTTCGACCCGAAGACCTGCAAGCCTCACGGCGCCGGATCGTGGGAGGTCAAGGACCAGATTCCCTGCGACGGACGCCGCGCGGGCTGCGGGGAGGTTTCGTTCGGCATCCTGTCCAACAGGCATCTGGCGAGCGGCCAATGCCCGACCGAGACCTATGATTTCGCGGCCATCTGCTACAAGTGGACGCTGCACGCCAACACCGCGCTGAAGGATCTGGTCGTCGCGACCTACCATCCGCCGCAGATATCCGACGTCACCGAGCAGTTTCCGATCAAGGTGCGCCCTGTTTTTCCCGACAAGGAGAAGGTGAAGTTCTCCAACTGGAGCCGCGATGGCTACGGCGTGTGGGGCGCGACCATCTCGAACAAGGACGAGCCGAAGTTCGACTGGACCACGGGGGTCGTCCAGGAGGACGACCCGGGCGGCGGCAAGCCGAAGGACGACAGCTGCTGGTGCAGCGGATCGATGTACGACGCGTTCTACCGGATCACCGGCGGCTCCTGGGAATTGGAGGAGAACGGCGACTGGGTCGGCGACAACATCGGCTACGGGCGCACGATTATCGACTATTACCGCACCAAGCGGCGAGCGCCCTGCGGCACCAGCTTCCCCCAGCAGATGCAGTTCCAGACCCCGACGGATTCGGGCTCGACGCCTTGGACGAATTACGGCGGCGTCAAGAAGATCGGCTCGTTCTTCAACTATAAGCAGCTGACCTCGACGCGCGCCGGACAGTCGCGAACCCAAGACTACAATCCGAAACCGACGAAGTCGAGACGCGCGTGCAGCGCCATCCGTTTTCCGGACCCGGCGGCCTACGGAAAGCCCGGTGATCGGATCGTCGTCGACGATCCGCGTCCGGTGGCCGCGGCCGCCGCCGCGATCGCGCGCGTCTCCGGCGTCGCGGTCACCTACGAGGATTCGCCGGTCGCCGACCGCAGCCGGATGACGCCGATGGTGACCGGGGCGGGCGCCGACGACGCGCTGCTCCGGCCGAAGAGCGCCACGCTTGAATTCGCGCTGCCCGCGGGCCGGTCGCCGGCGGATGCGGCGGACGCCGCGACGAAGGCCGCCGAAGCTTATGCGGCCGACGGACGGGGCGCGGCGCGTTATGCCGTGTTGCAGGACACGATGATCCATATCGTGCCGCGCGAGGCTGCCGACGCATCCGGCCGGCTCGTGGCCGTCACGCCCGCGCTCGACAGCCGAATCACGATCAAGCCCGGCGCGCGCTCGGGATTCGCCATGCTGCAGGCGATCTGCGACGCCGCGTCCCTCGCGTTCGGCCGGCCCATCCATGTCGGGACCGTCCATGCGCCTGCGCTCGGCGCGCTCAAGGTCGCTTTCGGCGCAGACAACGAGAGCGCGCGCGACGTGCTGACCCGTCTTTTGGGAGCGGCGGGCGGCGAGCTGTCGTGGCGACTGCTCTACGATCCGGGAACGCAGGAATACGCGCTCAATCTTGCCGAGGCGCGCTGAACCGGACTCGCGCGCCGGTCCTCAGGCCGGGAACGCCAGCACGATCTTGGTGCCGCGCGACGTGCTTTCGCGCTCGACCCGAGATTGGATCGAGGCGGCCATGGCCCGCACGATCTTTTGGCCGAGGCCCGTTCCGCTCGGCGGCGCGTCGTCGGCCATGCCGATCCCGTCATCCTCGACGCTCAGCGACAGCAGCGCGCCGTCGCGGGCGAGGCGCACGCGCACTTCGCCCTCCTCGCCCTGCGGATAGGCGTATTTGAAGGCGTTGGTGACGAGTTCGGTGACGATGACGCCGAGCGAGACGGCGCGGTCCGTCGCCATCTTCACGGGCTCGGCGTTGATGTCGATGCGGTGCGGCCGCTCGGCCGTGCGCAGCGAACTTTCGAGCTCCTCGGCGAGACCCGACAGATATTCGTCCATGTCGACCGCGCGGACGTCCGGCGAGGTGTACAGCCTGCGGTGGATCTGGGCGATGGCGAGGATGCGCGCCTCGGTCTCGCGCATCATGTCCCGCGCCGGCCCGTCCGGCAGGTTCGACGACTGCAGGTGCATGAAGGCCGAGACGAGCTGGAGCGAATTGCCGACGCGGTGGTTCACCTCGCGCAGCAGCGTCTCGGCCCGGTCGCGCGCCTCGACTACGGCGCGCTCCGCCGCCTCCTTGGCGCGGCGCATCTCGACCTCCTCGAGCGCATGGGCGATGGCGGCGCGCAGCAGCGCGAGGAACTCGCCCGCGACGTCCTTGATGACGTAATCGCCGGCGCCGGCCTTCAGCGCGGCGATCGCGACGCGGCCGTCCTCGGAGCCGGTGACGTAGATCACCGGCGGCGCGTCGGGCAGCGCCTTCAGGGCGGGCAGGATGTCGAGACCGGTCTCCGGCCCGAGGAAATGATCGAGAGCGACGACGTCGAAGGTCTCGGCGCTGACGAGCGCCAGCGCCTCGGCGCAGGAGCCGACCGCGGAGACGTCATAGCCCGCGCGACTGAGATCGCGGCCGACGAGACGGCGCAAACCCTCGTCGTCCTCGACCAGAAGGACTCGTTTTGCGGCCGCCCCTCCGGTCGCGCTTTCGCTCATGCGTCGGGAACCTGCATGACGGACAGGAACAGGCCGAGCTGGCGGATCGCGGTGGCGAAGGTGTCGTAGTCGACGGGCTTGGTGATGTAGACGTTGCAGCCGAGGTCGTAGCAGCGCTGGATCTCGACCTTGTCGTCGGTCGTGGTGAGCACGATCACCGGCGCGCGCCTCAGCCGGTCATGGCCCTTCAGCACGCCGAGAATGTCGATGCCGGTCATGTCCGGCAGGTTGAGGTCGAGCAGGATCAGCAGCGGGCCGCTGGCCTGCGTATCGGCGGACTGCAGGAAGGTCAGCGCGGAGGTGCCGTCCGCAAAGTGCAGGATCTCGTTGTTGACGCCCGCGCGCCGCACGTTCTTCTCGATCAGGCGCGCATGGCCTTCATCGTCCTCGATCATGACGATCACGACGGAGCGGGGATTGGGTTTGCTCATGCGGCCGGACTTTCTTGCGCCGGCCGGAGCACGGCCGGGAAGGTGAGATGGAACGTCGAGCCCTGTCCAGGCTCCGACGTCAGGCGGATCACGCCGCCGAGCTTGCGGACGTTGGCGCGGACGAAAGCGAGGCCGAGGCCCTCGCCCGGCTGATCCTGCGCCCCCGCGCGCCGGAACAGCTCGAACACGCGCTCATGGTCCTTGGCGTCGATGCCGCGGCCGTTGTCGGCGACCGCGTACTCGACCATCGCGCCGACCCTGCGACCTGAGACGGAAATGCGCCCCGGCCGCGAGCGGTCCAGATATTTCACCGCGTTTTCGATCAGGTTCTGGAAGATCTGCTCGATCGAGAGACGGTCGCTGACCAGCGGCGGGAGCCCGGGTTGCACCTCGATCTCCGCGTCGGCGGCCTGCGTCTGCTGATAAATGGTGTCCGCGATGGATTTGACCAATTCCTCGACCGGAACCTGCTCCGGGCGGATCTGCCGCCGGCCCTGCCGCGACAGATTGAGGATCGCGTTGATCAGCCGGTCCATCTTTGCGGTCGAGGTGCGGATGAAGCTGATCGCCTCCGGCAGGTCCTCCTCGATCGCGACGCGCGCCTCGGATGTGACGCGCTGCGACTCCTCCTCGTCGAGCCGGTCGATCTGATCCTTCAGCACCTTCCGGGCGGCGTCGAGCTCGCTCGTGAATCCCATGACGTTGACGAGCGGAGCCCTCAGGTCGTGGCTGACGATGTAGGCGAAGCGCTGGATCTCCTCGTTCGCCGCCGTCAGATCCGCGGTCCGCTCCGCCACGGCCGCCTCGAGGCCCGTATTGGCCTCCGCAAGCGCCTTCTGCGCCTCGGCGAGCTCGCGGAACTGCCGGCGCACGAGCAGCTGCGCGCCGATGGCGAGCGCCGCCGCGCCGACCAGCCCGATCGCGACGGCGGCCAGCAGCAGCCTTGAGGAGGCGATCGCCGCTTCCGACCGCTCCGCGAACTGCTGATCCTCATGATCGGACATCACGCGGACGATCCGGCGAATGGCGAGCATCGCGTTGCGGCCGCGCTCGGTGTCGACGACCGCCTTCACCTCCTCGGTGCGCCCCTGCCGCTGCAGCGCGATGGTCTGGGCGAGCTCGCCGAGCTTGATGTCGAGCTGTTCGAGCAGCTCCCTGAACCGGGGGCCTTGCGGGCCGTCCGGATCGATCAGCTCGCGGAGGCGCTGGAGCCGCGCGCCCGAGTTCTCGACCGCGACCTCGTAGGGGCGCAGATAGCGATCGTCGTTGGTGAGCAAGTAGCCGCGCTGGCCGGTCTCGGCGTCCTGCGCGAGGCTGAGCGCGCGGACGATCTCGCCCTTGGTCTCGAGCGTCCTTGCGACCTGACGGCCATAGGACACGCTGCGTTCGACGAGGAAGACGGAGACGGCGCCGACGGCGAGCAACGCGGCGAAGCCCAGCGCGAGCAGCAGCAGCTCCCGGCGTTGAAGCGCTCCCCCGAACAGGCCTCGGCTCATCTCGGCTCCACCGGCGCGCAGAACTGGCGCGCGCCATACCCCCTCGAGAACGTCACATGCCCACTCGCGCATTGCGCGTCCAGCGAATTCGCGGGGAGGGCGGCGTTTTCAATCGACTACTGCATGATGGACAGAGTGGCGGAGGCCGCGCGGTCGAGCGCCTTGCGCCGGCTGTCGACGCTCGCCCAGTTGAAGCGCATCCGCACGCGGCCGTTGGCGAGGCGCCGCACGCCGCGCGCCGGGCCCAGGCGGCCGGCCGGATCGCCGAAGGTCGCGACCGGCACGGTCCCGGTCACCTTGAAGCCGCGCGCCGCGAGGATCTCGCGCACGCGCACACAGTAGGCGACCGAGCGATAGGAGAAGCGGGTCTCGCCGTGGCCTGCGCGATACTTCATGACCGTGCCGCAGATATCCTCGCCGGTGCGCTTCCAGGCCTCGCCGAGATAGCGCACGCCATATTTGATGTTGGTCTCGGGATCGAACAGGCGCGGCAGCGGCTCGGCGAATCCCAGCATACGGGCGGTCGACGGCAGCACCTGCATCAGGCCGATCTCGCCGACGCCGCCGACTGCGCGGACGTCGAAGCCGCTCTCGACGCTCGCGACCGCCTCCGCGATCTCGGGCGGCAGGCCGACTTTTTCAGCCTCGGCGCGGACCATCGCGCGAAGCTTCGCCTCGTCGGGCGAGGAGGCCTCAGCCGCACCGTCCTCGAGCGTCGCAGGATCCGGCGGCGCGACCGGCGCCGTGGGCGCTGCGGCCTCCGGCGCGAGCGCGGCGGCCGGCGCCGCCTCGGCGGCGGCGACGGTCGGCTCCGCCCGTCCCGAGGGGCCGGCGAGGCAGGCGAGGATCGCGGCCAGAACGATCGGACGCACGCGTCCTCCCCGGACATGGAACGGGGCGCCGAAGCGCCCCGCAGGCTTCGAAGGCGACCGTCCGGCGGACGGCCGTCCCGGAAGATGACGCAGGTTCAGACGATCAGGAAGTCGCCCTTGTCGAGATCCTTCACGCCGTCGAGCGTCGCGATGTAGAATTCCTTGCCCTTGCCGTCGCCATTCGCGTCCCAGAACAGCTCGTGCGACTTGGTGTTGTAGAGGAAGGTCCCGTCGCCGGTGTCGGCTTCCGGGTTTTTGCCGGTCACAAGATCGAAATCGGCGTCGAGATTGTCGAAGCCGGAGGCCTTGAAGGCGAGCAGGTCGTCGCCGCGATCGAAGTCCAGGATCGTGTCGCTGCCGTGCTCCTGCTTGACGAACTGGAAGACGTCGTCGCCTCCGCCGCCGAACAGCGTGTCGAAGCCCGCGCCGCCGATCAGCGTGTCGGCGCCGGCGCCGCCGGAAAGCGCGTCGTCGCCGGCGTCGCCGGAGAGCGAATCGGCCCCGTTGTCGCCGTAGATCTCGTCCTTGGCGTCGCCGCCGCTGACCGTGTCGTTGCCGGCGCCTGCGCCGATGAAGTCGTTGCCGCCGCCGCCGCTCGCGAAATCATTGCCGTCGCCGGCCTCGATCTGGTCGCCGCCGCCGCCGCCGATGAGGCTGTCGTCGCCGCCGCCGCCGGCGAGGCTGTCGAAGCCGGCGTCGCCGTTGAGGGTGTCGTTTCCGGCGCCGCCGTCGAGCCGGTCGTCGTCATAGCCGCCCGCGAGGATGTCGTCGCCCTTGGCGCCGACCAACAGATCCTCGCCGTCGCCGCCGAGCAGGCTGTCCGCGCCCGAGCCGCCGAACAGGTTGTCGTCGCCGTCGCCGCCGTTGAGGGTGTCCGCGCCGCCGTCACCGATCAGCGTATCGTGGCCGAAGAAGCCCTTGATCAGGTCGTCGCCGCCGTAGCCCTGCAGCTTGTCGCGGGCCGAGCCGCCGGCGAGGTCGTCGTCGCCCGACAATAGGTCGGCGGTGAACTTGTCCGGATTCCCGTTGTCGACCACGGTGTCATAATACTTCACCAGCGAGTAGGACACGTCGTCGATGCGCCCGACCAGGTCGCCATGCTGGTCGTAGAGGAAGATGTCGGTGATCGTGCCGTCCTTCGGCGTGTTGCCGGAGCCGTACTTGAAGTCGTCGCCCTTCAGAACGAGCTCGTAACCGTCGCGGCTGACGAGCGAGATCTCCGACTTGGTGCCGTAGTTGAAGCGCGCGTTGGGGTCGAAGAACTCGAAGAATTCGAGGCTGTTTGGTGCGAGGTTACCGATAGTGCCGACTGCCATGGCGGTCCGTCCCGATGCTTGAGGCGCCCCAGTGCGCGTGTCCGTCCCCTTACGACCGGAAGCTGCTACCCCTTCCCGACCGCATGGTGGCCGGAATGCGGCAGAAACCGTCTCCGGGGCATCCTTCCGTTACGTCGGCGGCCGATGCGGCGCGCCGTCTCGATTAATTAACGTGCGTCGCGCAAGTTCCCTGCGATGCGCCAGACATGGGCGCGACGCGCGGGGCAGGGCATGATCGTCGATCAGGTTTCCGCCGAGGCTCCAAGCGGGCCGGGCCGGTGGTCCTTCCTCGCCGCGGCGGGCCTGGCGCTGGTCGCCGCGCTGCTCGCGGGTTTCGCGCTGCGCGCCTGGGGCGAGGTCGGCGGGACGAACAGCTACGCGCTGCTGGCCGACGCCTTCCTCCACGGCCGTTTCGACAGCCCGACCTGCTTCGACATTGACTGCGCGCGCTACGCCGGAAAAATCTACGTGATCTTCCCCCCGGCGCCGGCGCTGGTCGCCATGCCGCTGGTCGCGGTCTTCGGCCCGAACGCCACCGGCTTCCTCGTTCTGTCCGGCTTCATGCTCGCGGGCGTGGCCTGGATCTGGTTCGAGATCGCGGCTCGGCTCGGCCTCGCACGGGAGGCGCGGATCTGGACGACGCTCGCCTTCGTGTTCGGCACGCCAGCCTTCTATGTCGGCCTGCGCGGCGACAACGTCTGGTTCTTCGCCCAGTCTTTCGGGCTGCTGGTCGCAAGCCTCGCCGTGCTGGCCGCGATGGACCGGCGGCTATGGCTGGCTGGGGCGATGATCGGGCTCGCCTTCCTCACCCGGCAGATGACGCTCTTCCTTGCCCCGTTCCTGTTCGCTCTGTCGCGGCCGAAGGAGGCGAGGCTCATCTCCTTCGACAGGGCGACGATCGTCGACGCCTTGCGGCTCGGCCTTCCGCTCGCAGCCGCGCTCGTCGTCTACCTCGCTTACAACTACGCGCGTTTCGGCTCGCCGCTCGAGACCGGCTACGCCTATATCGCCGCCTATCCCGACGGCGAAGAGCGATCCTTCATCACGTGGCGGATCGAGGATCTCGGCCTGTTCTCGAAGGAGTACCTGCTCTCGAACGTGCTCTACCTGTTCGTGCAGGGATTCCATGCCGAGTTCGGCGGCCGCTACATGACCGAGCTGGTCAAGATGGACCCGATGGGGACGTCGCTGCTCGCGGCGAGCCCGTTCGTGCTGTTCGCCTTCTACGCGCGCCCCGACGCGAAGCTGCTGACCGGCCTGTTCGCCATCGTCGCCGCGGCCGGTATCACGCTATTCTACCACTCCAACGGCTTCATCCAGCACAACGTGCAGCGCTACGTGCTGGACTGGCTGCCGGCGCTCTACGTGCTGCTGCTGCCGGCGCTCGCGGGCGCCTCCGAGCGCGTGGACGAGCGGCTGCGGCTGTTCAAGCTGCTCGCGGTCTACGCGCTCGGCCTCAACGTCGCCGCCTTCGTGATCACCGGGATCACCAAGGGCGCCATCTGACCGCCGCCGAGCTCAGAACAGGTCGAAGTCCTTGGCGCTGAGGTCAAGCCCGGCGTCGAGCTTGGCGAAAGCGATCGCATCCTGCTTTCCGCTGCCGTCGGGGTCGTAGAACAGCTTGCCGGACTTGTCGTTGTAGATGATCCGGTCGGACCGGTCGTGCGCCTCGTCGCCGACGAAGAAGGCGTCCTTGTCGAGCCCGCCGGTTCCGAGGCCGCGGAAGACGTTATGGTCGAGGGCCAGCGTGTCGCCCTTGATCTGGAAGTCGGTGATGACGTCGACGTTGTTCTTGCCGAGATCGGCGTCGAAGCGGAACCGGTCGTCGCCTAGCCCGCCGGTCAGCGTGTCGTTCCCATCGCCGCCCGACAGGACGTCCTTGCCGGCGCCGCCGTCGAGATCGTCCTTGCCGCCGCGCCCCTCGAGGTAGTCCGACCCGCCGAGGCTCGCGAAGTCGTCGCCCTTGGCGGCGCCGATGAAGTGGTCGTCGCCCTTGTCGAGCTCGCGGTTGATCAGGGCGATGTCGTCCGAGGTCGAGACCGTGCGGGCGGCCGCGGCGATGTCTACCGCTTTGACGTTCAGGTCCGAGAGCTCGATGACGACGCCGTCGCCGCTCGAATAGGTGTAGGATTTGACGGTCCCGGCGACCGGGTAGCCGCTGGCGTCATACTTGAAGCCGTTGCCGTGGAACTCGTCATACTCGCCGCCGCCATAGGAAACGCGAAACAGGTTCGAGGTAGCGGTGTAGTCTTCGCCCTGGGTCAGGTCGTTGAAGTTGACGTAGCCCAGACTGAAGCCGAGCTTGTTGGATGCCTCGATTGTCGCCATAGCCGTCGCGCCCCGGTTGCCGATCGCGACATCCTAGACCCACCAAGACGACGTTCAAGCGAAGTCCCGCGTCAGAGCCCCCGAAACGTCAGCAGCCGATGGCCGACATAGCTCGTCGCGGCGCCGATACCGATCGCGGCGGCGTGACTGATCGGCTCGACCCAAAGCGTCCAGCCGATCGCCGGGGCGAGCCAGCGCGCGAAGAACAGGGCCAGCAGCCAGACCTCGGCCGCGCCGATCAGATTCACGACCACGAACTTCCAGAGCTGGTCGCGCGCGTCGCCCTCATGCGCCTGGAATACGAAGAAGCGATAGAGGAAGAAGCCGACGACCATGCCGACGCCATAGGCGCAGATCACCGCCGCGCCGAACGGCATGATCATGTTCAGTGGAAAGCGCGCGCCCCAGTTGACCAGCGCCGCGAAGCCGCCTGCGAGCAGGAAGCGGCCGATGCGCTTCAGCTCCGCCGGCGTCATGCGCGCGCGCAGCGGGGCGGGGAGGAGGGCGACGGCGTCGAACGGCATCGGGCGGTCACCACGGCAGGAAGCGCGCCGGCCACACGGCGACGACGAAGGCGGCGGCCATCGCCGCGCCGAGGCAGAGGCTCGCTTTGTCCTTGATCGCGAACACCACCGGGTCGTCGTTGAGTTCGCCACGACCGGAATAGATCCAGATCCGGCCGATGAACACGAACAGCGCGCAAGGGAACACCCAGAGCATCGCGGGGGTCGCATAGTAGCCGGCGCGGAACGCCTCCTCGATCAGGTAGAGCACCATGACCAGCACGGCCGAGACGCCGCTCGCGACGCCGAGCGCGATCAGCACCGGACCGTCCGAGGCGAGATAGCCGCGGCCGGCGGCGCGGTCCCTGCCGCTCTCGACCACGCGCAGGATCTCGGTGTGGCGCTTGGCGAGCGACAGCGAAGCGAACAGGAACATCGAGAACACCAGCAGCCAGGGCGATCCCGGGACCTGCGCGATGGCGATGCCGATCACGAGGCGCATGGTGAACAGGCTCGCCAGCGCGAAGGCGTCGAGCACCATGATCCGCTTTACGCGGAACGAGTAGGCGAGGGTGATCGCGAGATAGGCGAGGAAGCCGGCGAACACGGACAGTCCCAGCGCGAGCGCCCCGGCGAGCGCCAGGACGATCCCGACCAGGGCCGCGACAAGGCCGGCGCCGATCGGCAGCCGGCCGCTGGCGAAGGGACGGTTGCGCTTGGTCCAGTGCTTGCGGTCGTCCTCGAGGTCCCAGAGGTCGTTCAGCACGTAGGTGGAAGAGGCGAGCAGGCCGAGCAGCAGCATGCCTGCGATGACGGCGATCCAGCCGTCGAGATCGGAGGCGCGGCCGCCGAGCACGAGGGGCACCGCGACCAGCGCGTTCTTGCTCCACTGGTGGAGCCGGGCGGCCTTGGCGATCAGCCGCCAGCGGGACGCGCCGCTGGTCGGCTCGACGGTGGAGGCCGGCGTCACCGAGCCGGCGGGGACGCGGTCGCGGAGCCGGCGCGCGAGCTCCGTACGCCCCCGAAGAGCCCAGAGCAGCAGGACCGGCGCCTCCGCCGGATTGCGGCGCAGGAAGGCGAGCGCGGTCTCGTCGAGACGGGCGGCGCGCGCCGGCTCGGCCGGGCCGGCTTCGGCGTCGAGCCTCATCCGTTCGGTCGCTGCGGTCACACGCTTCTCCGAAAAGTCGACGCGCCGCACGGCGTCGTTTCGCCGCTCCATTGATTTGCGGCGTCACGCTGTCATACAGCGTTCCGGTTAAGAAGCGCCCTATGTCCGCCGCGTTCTCGCGATTGAAGTCCCGCGCCGGACGGCGGGACGCGACGTTTCGCCGGCCACACCGTCCAGAGCCCCTTTCACCATTTCAATGTCCGAGCAGACGACAGACGCCGAACAGCCCGAGGCGCGGGCGATCGACGCCGCCGAGGGCGGTCAGGGTCCGTCGCCGCTGCATTTCCCGCGGCTGCGCGCCTGGGCCGCGACAGTGCCGTGGCGGACCGTCGGCGCGCTCGCTTCGATCATCCTGTTCTCGATCGTCCTTTACGTGCTGCACAACCTCCTGGAGGAGGTGAAGCTCGACGACGTCAAGGCGGCGATCTCCGCGACGCCCTGGAGCAGGCTCGGGATCGCGCTCGCCGCGACCGCGGCGAGCTACGTGGCGCTGACGGGCTACGACTGGTTCGGGATCATCCACATCAAGCGACGCGACGTCGGCTATCCGGTCGCGGCGCTCGCCTCCTTCACCGGCTACGCGCTGTCCTACACGATCGGCTTCCAGCTTCTGGTCGCGGGGGCCGTGCGCTACCGGATCTACGCCGGCGCCGGGCTCGGAGCGGCGGAGGTCGCGGCGATCACGGCGATCTCGGCGGTGACGCTGTGGCTCGGCATCTTCTTCACGCTCGCGCTCGGCCTCGTCACCGAGGCGCCCGACGTCGCGCGGCTCGACGGCCTCAGCCCCATGATCAACATGGCCCTCGGCTTCGCGGTGCTCGCCGCGATCGTCGGCTACGTGATCTGGGTCGGCCGGCGCGAGCGCGCCGTGACGGTCGAGGGCTACCGCCTCGCGCTGCCGGGCGCGAAGTCGACCGGCGCGCAGATCCTGATCGGCCTCGTCGACATCCTCGGCGCGTCCTTCGCGCTCTGGATCCTGCTGCCGCCGTCGGCCGTCATCGAATTCCCGACCTTCGCCGCCCTGTTCGTCGTGGCGATGACGCTCGGCATGTTGAGCCACGCGCCGGGCGGCGCGGGCGTGATCGAGGCGACAGTCCTGCTCGCTCTGCCGAACCTTCCGGCCGACACCGTGCTCGCCAGCCTGCTGCTCTGGCGCGTCGTCTACTACCTGATCCCGTTCACGCTGGCGCTTGCTTTGCTCGGCGGCTCGGAGCTGACGCGCCGCAAGGGCTATCTCGCCCGAGCCGGCGCGCTGCTCGCCGCGGTCATGCGGCCGGTCGCGCCGATCGTGCTCGCGGCGGCCGTGTTCCTCGGCGGCATCGTGCTGCTGGTCTCGGGCGCGCTGCCGGCCGAGACCGATCGCCTGCACATCCTCAGGAAGCTGGTGCCGCTGCCGTTCGTCGAGGCCTCGCACCTGCTGGCGAGCGTCGTCGGCGTCGTGCTGCTGGTCGTCGCGCGCGGGCTGCTGCGGCGGCTCGACAGCGCCTATCGCGTCGCGCAGCTGCTGCTGCTCGCGGGCCTGCTGTTCTCGCTCGCCAAGGGCTTCGACTTCGAGGAGGCGATCGTCCTCGCCGTCGTGCTCGCCCTTCTGACGATCAACCGCCGTGCGTTCTACCGCCGGGCGTCCCTCTGGGATCAGGATCTTGCGCCGGCATGGCTCGCGGCGGTGGCGATCGTGCTCGCCGGCTCGATCTGGCTCGGCTTCTTCGCGTATCGCAACGTCGGCTACTCCAACGAGCTTTGGTGGGACTTCGCCTATCGCGGCGACGCGCCCCGCTTCCTGCGCGCCAGCCTCGCCGCGGGCGTCGCCGCGCTCGCCATCGGGCTGCACGCGCTGCTGCACCGTCACGGGCGGCCGAAGCCGACGCCTCCGGAGCCTGCGAGCCGCCTGATCTCGATCGTCGCGACCTCGCCGCGCGCCGACGCCAACCTCGCCTTCCTCGGCGACAAGCGGTTTCTGTTCTCCGACGCCGGCGACGCCTTCATCATGTATCAGGTGCAGGGGCGCAGCTGGGTCGCGATGGGCGACCCGGTCGGTCCGCCCGAGCGCACCTCCGAGCTGCTCTGGGCCTTCAACGAGCTCGCCGACCAGCATGGCGGCTGGCCGGTGTTCTACCAGGCGAGCGTCCAGCGCCTGCCGACCTATCTCGACCTCGGCCTGTCGCTTCTCAAGCTCGGCGAGGAAGCGCGCGTCGACCTCTCGCTGTTCACGCTCGAGGGCAAGGCCGGCTACGAGTGGCGCTATGTCGACCGCAAGGCGACCAAGGACGGCCTCGAGATCACCGTTGTCCCAGCGCCGGACGCGGTCGCGCTCTACCCTGAGCTTAAGGCCGTCTCCGACAGCTGGATGAAGACCCGCAAGAGCGGCGAGAAGGGATTCTCGCTCGGCTTCTGGTCCGAGGACTATCTGCGCCACTTCGACATGGTGGTCGTGCGGCACCAGGGGAAGATCGTCGGCTTCGCCAACATCTGGACCAGCGCTGACAAGGAAGAGTCGACCGTCGACCTGATGCGCTACGCCCCCGACGCGCCCAAGGGCGTGATGGACGCGCTGTTCGTCCGTTTGATGCTGCGCGCCAAGGCGGAGGGCTACCGCTGGTTCAACCTCGGCATGGCGCCGCTGTCCGGCCTCACCGAGCACCCGCTCGGGCCCACCTGGAACCGGGTCGGCGCCTTTCTCTTCCGCTACGGCGACAACTTCTACAATTTCGAGGGTCTCAGGACCTACAAGTCGAAGTTCAACCCGGTCTGGGAGCCGCGCTACCTCGCCTGTCCGGGCGGCTGGGTGCTGCCGCAGATCCTGATCGACATCACGACACTTATCGGCGACGCGCCCACGCGCCATGTGCCTGTCCCGACCGACGCGCCGCCGCTCCTTCCCGAGGAGTCCGTCGCGTGAAATTGCTTTTCGGGGCGCTCGTCGCCGTTCTTCTGGCCGCTCCCGCTTCCGCAGACGACGTCCGGCGCGCCACCGTCGGCAACGAGACCTTATCGGCCGTTCCCGTGATCGCCCCCGCCGGCGAGCCGACCGCGATCGCCGTGATCGTCTCCGACCTCGACGGCTGGACGCCGGCTCGCCAGGCCGAGGCCGACGCGCTGGTCAAGGGCGGCGCGATGGCGATCGGCATCGACCTGCCGAAGTATCTCGAGGGCATCGCGCGCGAGAAGGACGCCTGCACCTACCTTTCCGGCGACATCGAGGAATACGCCCGCCTCGCCGGCAAGGAGCTCGGGATGAAGGCCTATCGCCTGCCCGTGCTGATCGGCGTCGGAAAGGGCGCGGACGTGGCCTACGGCATGCTCTCCCAGGCGCCCGCGAACATGTTCTCGGGCGCCGTGTCGATCGGCTTCACCGGCCGCCTGCCCATCCCGGCGCCCAAGACGCTGTGCGACGGGCCGAAGACCGAGACGCGCGACGGCGCCGACCTCGTGCTCGGCAACGACACGCCGCAGCCACTGCAGGGCGAATGGCGCATCCTCACCCGGGGGCCGGCTCCCGACTGGGTGAAGGCCTATGTGAAGGATCTTCCGACCGGCGACTACGACGAACAGGCGCCCGACGCCGACATGGCGGCCGCCGCGCGCGAGGCCGCCTTCGACATCGGCGGCGGCTCGTCGGACGCCGTCAACAACCTGCCGCTGGTGCTCTACGCCCCGACCACGCCGAGCCCGAAGGGCCTTGCCGTGATCTATGCAGGCGACGGCGGCTGGCGCGACCTCGATAAGACCATCGCCGGCTATTTCCAGCAGGAGGGCTACGGCGTCGTCGGCGTGGACACGCTGCGCTACTTCTGGAACGAGAAGACCCCGCGGGAGATGGGCGCCGACCTCGAGGCGATCGTCGGGCGCTACGGCAAGGACTGGAAGATCGACCGGGTTCTGCTCGGCGGCTATTCCTTTGGCGCCGACGTCATCCCTTTCGCCTGGCAGCACGCCTCGCGCCAAGTGCGCGACCAGGTGAAGCTGATCGCGCTGCTCGGGCTTTCCAAGACCGCGGATTTCGAAGTCAGCGTCTCGGGCTGGCTCGGCGTCGGCTCGGGCGAGCACGACGTGCTGAAGCCCGCCGCGCAACTGCCGATGGACAGGGTGATGTGCGTCTACGGGCAGGACGAAATCGCCGACAAGGACAATGACGCCGCCTGCGCGTCAGACGCGATCGCGCCGAAGGCCCGCGTCGAGCTGCCGGGCGGGCACCATTTCGACGGGAACTACGAAAAGCTCGCCGAGCGGATCGACGCCGAATATTCCAAGCGGATCGGCGCTGCGCCGAAGCCGTGAGAGGCGCGACGCCGGACGACGGACGGGCTGCACAGGCGCCCTGCGTGCTTCGAGACGCCGTCCTTCGAACGGCTCCTCGGCATGAGGAATGCGGCGTCTGCCAGGAGCCACCAACGCTCCTCATGCTGAGGAGCCCGCCTTCAGGCGGGCGTCTCGAAGCACGCAGAGCGCGATTTCCAACGGGACCCTGACGCGGCCCGTCAGTTCTCCGTATAGCTTTCGCCGCGCTTGCCCCCCACGCGGGAAAAACCTTCCAGCGCCTGCTTGTTGCGGGCGTCGATGCCGAGCGCCTGGGCGTAGGAGGCGCGGGCGTTGCCGAGTTCGTTGCGCTTCTCGAAGGCCTGCGCGCGGCCGAGCCAGGCGTCGATGTTCTTCGGCTGCAGCGTGCGGGCGGTGTTGAAGTCGTCGATCGCTGCGGCGTAGTCGGCCAAAGCGAGATAGCTCATGCCGCGGCCGATATAGGGCTCGGCCTGCGTGACCGAGAGCGCGGTCGCCTTGGTGAAGTCGTCGATCGCGTCTTCCTGCCGACCCTGGGCCTGGTGGATCAGGCCGCGATTGTGCCAGGCCTGCGCATTGTTGGGGTCGACCTCGATCGCCTTCTGGAAGTCGGCGAGCGCAGCGTCGGTCCGGCCCGTCGTGCGGTAGAGGTTGCCGCGGCCGACATAGGCCGAGCCGTAGGCCGGGTCGGCGTCGATGGCGCGGTTGTAGTCGGCGAGCGCCGCGCCGTTGTCGCCCTTGGAGCGATAGGCGAGCGCCCTGTTGGCGTAGGCCTTGGCGAAATTGCCGTTGATCTGGAGCGCGCGGTTGAAGTCGCCGATCGCGTTGTCGTACTGGCCGAGCCGGGCGTAGGCGGAGCCGCGCATGTTGAGCGCCTCCGGGTCGTTCGGATTGCTGTTCACCACCTGGGTGAGCGAGTTCAGGTCCGAGGTGCGGGCGGCGTAGACGTCCGGATCGACGTCGCGCGCGCTCGGGCCGCCCATCGTGTCGCACCCCGCCAGCGCCAGGACGGAGCCGAGCAGCGCGGCGGCGCGCCAGATCGCGATCGTGCTCGCCGGACGAGCCATGGCTTCATCACCTCGATGGTTCGGAAAGCGTAACGGCCCAGACACAGGCGGATTGCGGCGAGATTGCGATGCCGCCCCGCCTTTCCGACTGCGGACGACCCAGGATGCAAAAACGCCCGCCGGGCGTGTCCGGACGGGCGCTTGCGGGCGTAGCGATCAGCGCGGCCGCGGCAGGCGCGGCCGGCGAATCACTTCTTCTTCATCGGGAGCAGGCCTTCGCGCTGGGCGCGCTTGCGGGCGAGCTTCCGGGCGCGGCGGACGGCCTCGGCCTTCTCGCGCGCCTTCTTCTCAGAGGGCTTCTCGTAGTGACCGCGGAGCTTCATCTCGCGGAAGATGCCCTCGCGCTGCATCTTCTTCTTGAGGGCCTTCAGGGCCTGGTCGACATTGTTGTCGCGAACGAGAACCTGCACGTCGTGCCTCGGATTGCGTTGTCGTCTGTAGCGAAGCGGCCGCGCAAGGCGGCCGGAAAAACAAAAAGACGACGTCCGCGCGGGCGACGCGCGGCGTCATCGTCGGGGAGTGTCTAGCAGCGGATGCGTGGCTTGTCCACGAAAACCAGCTCAGCGATGAGCCAGTCAGTCGGTTTGCTCGTCCGCTTTCGGACAGGCTGGCAGGTCGAGATCGCCGATCGGTGGCAGGTTTGCTCCACACCACGGGCAGAAAGCGATCTCTATGACGTTGTGGCTGCCGTCATGCACGATGATTCCGTAGCCCCCGCGAACCATGTCGATCAGCGCGTCTGGACAATCCGCGCGATGGGGATGCTGACCGCACGACTGGTTCAAGTCGTAAGCCATCCGTTCACAACAGTATCTTATCATTATCCGGCGCTCGGCTTTCATCGTCAGGAAGCCGTTCCCACTTCTGAGAATTCGATCTAACTCTTCACCCGCGTCACGTGCCCCATCTTGCGGCCGGGCTTCGGGTCGCCCTTGCCGTAGAGATGGACCGCCGCGCCGGGTTCGGAGAGCAGATCGCGCCAGCGGGTCGCCTCCGCGCCGAGGAGGTTCGTCATCACCACCTCGCCGCGCGTCCTGGTCGAGCCGAGCGGCCAGCCGGCGATGGCGCGGACGTGCTGCTCGAACTGGCTGGTCGCCGCGCCCTCGATCGTCCAGTGGCCGGAATTGTGCACGCGCGGGGCGATCTCGTTGACCATCACGCGCTCGCCGGCCGGCCCGTCGACGAGGAAAAGCTCGACGCCGAGCACGCCGACATAATTCAGGGACTGCGCGATCTTGCGGGCCATCTCGACCGCCGCAGCCGCCGTCTCCGCCTTGATCTGCGCGGGAACGTGGCTCGAGCGCAGGATGTGGTTTTCGTGGCGGTTCTCGACCACGTCATAGGCGCGGAACTCGCCCGTGCGCCCGCGCGCCGCGATGACCGAGCATTCGGCGCGGAACGGCACGAAGGCTTCCAGTATCGCCGGCTGGCCGTTCATGGCGGCGAGCGCCTGATCGATCGCGAGGCCTTCCCGCACGAGGATCTGGCCCTTGCCATCATAGCCGAAGCGGCGGGTCTTCAGCACCGCCGGGCGGCCGATCGCGGCGATGGCCGCCGCGAGCCCGTCGCGGTCGTCGACGGGTGCGAAGTCCGGAACGGGCAGGCCGAGCTTGCGCAGGAAGGTCTTCTCGGTCAGCCGGTCCTGCGTGGTTTCCAGCGCGCGGGCGTCGGGAAAGAGCGGCTTCCTGCCGGAGACGATCTTGGCCGTCTCGGCCGGCACGTTCTCGAATTCGTAGGTGACGACGTCGACCGCGTCGCAGAACGCGGCGAGCGCCGCCTCGTCCTCATAAGGCGCGACGGTGTGGGCGCTCGCGACGTCGAAAGCGGGGCTGTCGGGATCGGGGCAGTAGACATGCGTCTTGAGGCCGAGCGGCGCGGCCGCGAGCGCGATCATCCGGCCGAGCTGGCCGCCGCCGAGAATGCCGATCGTCGCGCCGGGGGCGAGGGGGGCTGTCGCCATCTGGGTCATGCTCCGTGAGACGGGTGGTCGGCGACGCTCTCCGTCTGCGCGGCGCGCCAGGCGTCGAGACGTCCGGCCAGCGCCTCGTCCGAGAGGGCGAGCACCGAGGCCGCGATCAGCGCCGCGTTGACCGCGCCGGCGCGGCCGATCGCAAGCGTGCCGACGGGAACGCCCGCCGGCATCTGGACGATCGACAGCAGGCTGTCGAGCCCGGACAGCGTGTGCGACTGGACCGGCACGCCGAAGACCGGCAGCGGCGTCATGGACGCGACCATGCCTGGCAGATGCGCGGCGCCGCCGGCGCCGGCGATCACCGCCTTGAAGCCTTCCGCCTTGGCGCCCTTTGCGAAGGCGACCAGCCGGTCGGGCGTGCGGTGCGCCGAGACGATCCGCGCCTCGTAAGCGACGCCGAGCTTGTCGAGCGTCTCCGCGGCGTGGGTCATCGTCGCCCAGTCGGACTGGCTTCCCATGACGATCGCGACAAGCGGAGATACGGGCGGCGTGTCGGCGCGGAGGTCCGCGGCCATGGTCAGGCTCCGTAGGACGGGAAATGAGGGCGCGGACGATAGGGAAGGGCGGCTCCCGGCGCAAGCGGCGCGGGACTGGCGTTTCGTATCGTCCCTGGCCGTTGAACGGCCGCGCATTGACCGGATCGATCTACGCGCGATTTCGGGCTCAAGCCGGCGTTCGACCGGCGCAGATGGAGGACGTCGCATGAACCTCGCCGCCAAGCTGAGGAAACGCGCGGATGAAGGCCGCCCGGTCCGCGTCGGGCTGATCGGGGCTGGCAAATTCGGCACGATGTTCCTGTCGCAGGTCCGCACGACCCCGGGACTTCATCTCTACGGGATCGCGGACCTCTCTCCTGACCGGGCGCGCGCGGCGCTCACCGCCGCGGGATGGGACGCGGAAGCGGCGATCGTTCCGGGCTTCGACAAGGCGCGCGGCTCCGGCGGCGTCGCGCTGACCGACGACCCAGAGGCGCTGATCCGCGCCGACGGACTTGACGTGGTGATCGATGCGACCGGCAACCCGGCGGCGGGAATCCGCCATGCGCTGCTCGCGGCCGAGAACGGCCGGCACATCGTGATGGTCAACGTCGAGGCGGACGTGCTGGCGGGCCCGTATCTCGCACAGAAGTTCGTGCGGGCGGGGCTGGTCTATTCGATGGCCTATGGCGACCAGCCGGCGCTGGTCTGCGAGATGGTGGATTGGGCCCGGACCTGCGGCTTCCGCGTCGTCGCCGCCGGCAAGGGCACAAAGTATCTGCCGGCCTACCACGCCTCGACGCCCGACACCGTCTGGGACCATTACGGGCTCGATTCGGAGCGCGCGCGGCTCGCGGGCATGAACCCGCAGATGTTCAACTCCTTCCTGGACGGCACCAAGTCGGCGATCGAGATGGCGGCCATCGCGAACGGCACGGGGCTGAAGGCGCCGCGCGACGGCCTGACCTTCCCGCCGGCGGGCGCGCGCGAGCTTGCGAGCGTGCTGCGCCCGAAAGCGGACGGCGGCGTCCTCGACGGACCGGGCATGGTCGAGGTGGTCTCGAGCCTGAAGCGCGACGGCAGCAACGTCCCCGACGACCTGCGGTGGGGCGTCTATGTCGTGTTCGAGCCGGAAGGGCCCGGCGCCGCCGGCGACTATGCGCGCCGATGCTTCGGCGAATACGGCGTCTCGACCGACCCCGAGGGGCGCGTCGCCGCGCTGTGGCGCCCCTCGCATCTGATCGGGCTCGAGCTCGGCGTCAGCGTCGCCTCGGCTGCGCTACGCGGCGAGCCGACCGGCTGCCCGACCGGATTTCGCGGCGACGTCGCGTCCTGCGCCAAGACCGCGCTTGTGGCCGGCGACACGCTGGACGGCGAGGGCGGCCGGACCGTCTGGGGCAAGCTCATGCCGGCGGAGGATTCTCTGGCGCAAGGCGCGCTCCCGATCGGTCTCGCCCACGGCGTGCGCCTCAAGCGGTCCGTCGCGGAAGGCGCGATCCTGACCTGGGACGATGTGGAGGCGCCCGACAGCGAAGCCTTCAAGGTGCGGCGGGAGATGGAGGCGGCGTTCAGGCCGGGCTGACAGCGCTTCAGGCGATGATGTCTGGCGTCAGCTGGTCCTCGAGGAACGAGATGCGGTCCTTGATGCCGAGCTTTCGCTTCTTGAAGCGCTGGATCTGGAGCCGGTCGCCGGCGCCGATGCGCTCCAGCGCCTCGATCGCGTGATCGAGGTCGCGGTGCTCCTCGCGCAGCCGGGCGAGTTCCTCGCGGGCGGCCGCCTCATCGACCGGCCCTTCCTCGTCACGCCCCGTCATGCACGTCGCCCGCCGCCCAACGCCACCCCACGTCGGCGCAGTATCGCCCTCAGCAAGAGGGGCGGCAAGCGCGTCCGTCGACGATGGGCGGGCGCTCCCGAAACGGGACGTCCGGATGAACGCGGCCGTGATCCAAAAGTGCGCGAATCCCGTTCGACAGACCGGCTCGGTCGTGACATGCTGATGACGTCAAGACAGACGAGGGAGACGGACTGAATGTCTATCGAGTCGCATCTTGCCGAGCTTGAGAAGAAGCATCGCGCCATCGAGAAAGAAATCGAAGACGAGTTGATGCACCCGAGCTCGGACGACGTGAGGGTGACCGCCCTGAAGCGCAAGAAGCTTCGAATAAAGGACGAGATGACCCGCCTCACTCCTGCAGAGCCGACGATACATTAGTCGGGCGATTCGTCAGTTAGTCTGGTTTTTAAGCGCCGTCGACCGATCAGGTCGGCGGCGTTTTTCATTGTTCGCCGGCGAGAGACCGGGTGCGGGGAACAAGCGTGTGATCGCGTCGGAGGCGACTTGTCCGGCGAATCGCCTACGGGTAAATACGTATGCGTCGCATTCAGCGTCGCTCGAACGGGGAGGGACTTGCATGGTCGTCATGGTCAGCGCGCCCACCCCTGTCGCGACCGAGTCGGGCCGCCTGCGCTAGGTCCCCGCTCCGCGGGGCCCGCCATGCTCCGCCCGCCGACATTTTCCCGTCGTCCTTAGCGATTTCACCGCGCGCCTGACGTCGCCGCCTCGCGCCCGACGTCCCGCCGCAGCGGGTCTTTTCCGGAGCCTGCCGACCGCTTTCGCGGCGGCGGGATGATCGTCATGTCTCTGTCAGTTCCGCCTGCCGTCGCGCCCTCGAGCCCGTTTCTCAGGGTCCTGCGATTCGTCTTCGCCCACTGGGCGCGCCAGAAGGCGCGGGTGGCGCTGGTCGCCGGCGCGATCGCGCTCAACACCGCCGCCGACGTCTCGATCCCGCTTTTTGCGGGGCGGCTCGTCGACGCCTTCGCGGAGCCCGACCGGAACGCCGCGCTCGACGCCGCGCTGCTCGCGCTCGGCGCGATCGTCGCGCTCGGCGTCGCGATGGCGGCGTTCCGGCACGTCGCCTTCGTCGCCATCGTCGCGTTGACGCAGAAGGTCATGCGCGACGTCGCGGCCGAGGCCTTCGCCCGTGTGCAGCGCTTCTCGACGGACTGGCACGCGAACAGCTTCGCGGGCTCGACCGTGCGCAAGATCACGCGCGGGATCTGGTCGGTGGACCAGTTCAACGACCTGCTGCTGGCCTCGCTCCTGTCGTCGGCGCTGGTTCTCGTCGGCGCGACCGCGATCCTCGGCGCCTACTGGCCGATGATGGGGCTGATCGCGGCCGTCGGCTCGCTCGCCTATGTCGGTCTGACGGTGTGGGCGGCGCTCGGATGGATCGCCCCGGCGGCGCGGCTCTCCAACGCCTGGGACACGAAGCTCGGGGGCGCGCTCGCCGACGCGGTGACCTGCAACGCGATCGTGAAATCCTTCGGCGCGGAAGCGCGGGAGGAGGCGCTGCTGTCGCGCGTCATCGCCAAGTGGAGCCGTCGCACGACGCGCACGTGGATGCGCGCGGTCTGGACGATCACGTTCCAGAACGCGGCCATCGCGATGCTGCGGGCCGCGGTTCTCGCGGCCGCGGTCTGGCTCTGGTGGAAGCAGCAGGCCAGCCCCGGCGACGCCGCCTTCGTGCTGGTGATGTTCGGCGTGATTCACGGCTACCTGAAGGACGTGGGCATGCACGTCTCTGACCTGCAGCGCGCAGTGAACGATCTGCAGGAGCTCGTTGAACTGCATGACGAACCGGTCGGCGTCGCCGATCGCGCCGACGCGCGGCCGATCGCGATCGACAAAGGCCGCATCGCCTTCGAAAACGTCACCTTCCACTATGGCGGCCACGCGACGCCGCTTTATCGCGACTTCTCGGTGGGGATCGCCGCGGGCGAGCGGGTCGGCCTCGTGGGCCGCTCCGGCTCCGGCAAGACGACCTTCGTGAAGCTGATCCAGCGGCTCTACGACGTGACGGCCGGGCGGGTGACGATCGACGGGCAGGACGTCGGCTCGGCGACGCAGGCCAGCCTAAGGGCCGCGATCGCGACGGTGGCGCAGGAGCCGATCCTGTTCCACCGCTCGCTCGCGGAAAACATCGCCTATGCGCGGCCCGGGGCGACGCGGGATGAGATCGAGCGGGCCGCGGCCCTCGCCAACGCGCACGGCTTCATCTCGGGCCTGCCCAAGGGCTACGCCACGCTCGTGGGCGAACGCGGCGTCAAGCTGTCGGGCGGCGAGCGCCAGCGTGTCGCGATCGCCCGCGCCTTCCTGGCGGACGCGCCGATCCTGATCCTGGACGAGGCGACGTCGAGCCTCGATTCGGAATCGGAAGGGCTGATCCAGGAGGCGATCGAGCGGTTGATGGTCGGGCGCACCACGATCGTCATCGCGCACCGGCTCTCGACGGTCAGAGCGATGGACCGGATCCTGGTTTTCGACAGGGGCCGCATCGTCGAGCAGGGCGACCATCCGAGCCTGCTCAGGCGCGAGGACGGGGTCTATCGCCGCCTGTTCGAGCGGCAGGCGAGCGACCTCACGAAAGCCCTTGCCGTGTAAGGCGCATCGGGCCTCGCGGCGCGTCGGCCGCGAGACCGAGAAGCCGTCTATTCCGCGACCTGGTGCGCCGCCATGATCTCGAGGGCGCGCACCATGCCGGAATGGTCCCAGCCGGCGCCGCCGTTCGCGACGCAGACGGAGAACAGCTGCTGGGCGACCGCGGTCGAGGGCAGCGGGACGCCGAGCGCCTTGGCGCTCTCCAGAGCGAGGTTCAAGTCCTTCTGGTGCAGCTCGATTCGGAAGCCCGGATCGAAGGTGCGCTTGATCATCCGCTCGCCGTGAAGCTCAAGGATCCGTGAGGTCGCGAGGCCGCCTGTGATCGCCTGCCGGACCTTGGCGGGATCCGCGCCCGCCTTGGCGGCGAAGACGAGGCCCTCGGCGACCGCCTCGATGGTGAGCGCGACGATGATCTGGTTGGCCACCTTGGCCACCTGGCCACTGCCGGCGGGACCGACCAGCGTGATGGTCTTTCCCATGAGTTCGAACAGCGGCCGGACCTTCTCGAAGCCCGCCTCGTCGCCGCCGACCATGATGGACAGGGCGGCGTTCTGGGCGCCGACCTGACCACCGGACACCGGCGCGTCGAGATAGGCGCAGCCGAGGCCGGAGATCTTCTCCGCGAAGGCCTTGGTCTCGATCGGCGAGATCGAGCTCATGTCGACGACGGTCTTGCCTGCGGACAGACCTTCCGCGACGCCGTCCTCGCCGAACAGCACCTTTTCGACGTCCGGCGTGTCCGGCACCATCATGATGACGACGTCCGACTTCTCGGCGACCTCCGCTGCGCTCGCGCATTCGACGCCGCCGGCCGACACCAGCTCGGCCGGCGCGCCCTTTCGGCCGCCCTTCAGGAACAGCGTGTGCCCGCCCGCGATGAGGTGGCCGGCCATGGGCTTGCCCATGATGCCTAGGCCGACGAATCCGACGTTCATGACAGGGCTCCTTATGAGCGGATCCGATGAAAGGAAGTGCGCCTGTTCCCCTCCCCCTTGCGGGGAGGGGCTAGGGGTGGGGGTGGTTCCGAAGGGAAGCGTCGCGAGGGACGTTGCTCTACGTTCGACGCTTTCGCCTGATCCTGAGGGCCCCCCACCCCTAACCCCTCCCCGCAAGGGGGAGGGGGACATGGAAC
>JADBEO010000031.1 GCA_031316315.1 Chelatococcus sambhunathii | reverse complement strand
ATCAGGAGGTCTTCGGGGCGCATCCGGTTGTAAGATAAGAGGCGCAGTAGCGAGGAACAGCGGGGGCCCTCATCTGCCCGGAACGCTCGGAACGAGCCTCGTCATGGTCCGGCTTGACCGGACCATCCACGCCGGACGTGAAGCTCGACGGGAAGCGTGAGTCCTCCGGTCAACCCGGAGGACGACGAACTTCTCTGTGGCGGCGATCACAGTAAGCGGCGATCATGCGGGCCATGGAGCGGTCGTTCTACGTCTACATCCTTGCCAGCCAGCGGAACGGAACGCTCTATGTCGGCATGACGAGCGATCTCGTCCGGCGGGTGTGGGAGCACCGCGAGGGCGCAGTCGGCGGCTTCACGAAGGCCTATCGCGTCCATCACCTGGTGTGGTTCGAACGGCATGCGACCGCGGAAAGCGCGATCCGTCGCGAGAAGCGGCTGAAGACTTGGCTACGCGCTTGGAAGATCGACCTGATTGAAATGACAAACCCGCAATGGGACGATCTCTACGAGCAGATTGCGCGCCCCTGAATGTCTGCCGTCACAGGAAGAACCTCGTCATGTTCCGGTTTAACCGGACCATCCGCGCCGGACGTGGAGCTCGGCGGGAGGCGTGGGTCCTCCGGTCAAGCCGGAGGACGACGAGCTTTGTTCTGAAGCGGCTTGGCCAAACTTCATGAACCGCTTCGCCTTCCTCCTCGACCGCCTGGCCTACGAGCCGCGGCGCAACGCCAAAATCCGGCTGATCGCGGACTATTTTCGGGAGACGCCCGACCCCGAGCGCGGCTTTGCGCTCGCGGCGCTGACCGGGGCGCTGAAGTTCCGGCACGCCAAGCCGGGCCTGATCCGCGGCCTGATCATGGAGCGGACGGACCCTATCCTGTTCGGCCTGTCCTACGACTTCGTCGGCGACCTTGCGGAAACGGTCGCGTTGATGTGGCCCGGCGAGCCGCGCGCCAACCGGACGCCGCCGCTCTCCGAGATCGTCGAGGGGCTGGCGACGACCGCCAAGCTCGACCTGCCGAAGCGGCTCGAGACCTGGCTCGACGCGCTCGACGAGACCGGGCGCTGGGCGCTGCTCAAGCTGATCACCGGCTCCCTTCGCATCGGCGCCTCCGCGCGTCTCGCCAAGACCGCCGTGGCGGCGCTTGGCGACGAGGTGAAGCCCGACGACGTCGAGCTGGTCTGGCCGGGCTTGGAGCCTCCCTATGAGGACCTGTTCGCCTGGGTCGAGGGGCGAGGCGAAAAACCGTTCGCGGAGGATCCGGCGCCGTTCCGGCCGCCGATGCTCGCCCATCCGCTCGAGGACGCAAATTTCCGGGCCTTCGACCCGAAGGAGTTTGTGGCCGAGTGGAAGTGGGACGGCATCCGCGTGCAGGCCTCGGCCGGGAAGAACGGCGATGGCAAGCATGTCGCGCGGCTGTGGAGCCGGTCCGGCGAGGATGTCTCCGGCGCCTTTCCCGATTTGGTCGAGGCGCTGACCTTCGAGGGCGCAATCGACGGCGAACTGCTGATCCTGCGCGACGGCCGCGTCCAGACCTTCAACGTGCTGCAGCAGCGGCTCAACCGGAAGAGCGTGACGCCGAAGCTGCTCGCCGAGTTTCCGGCGCACATTCGGGCCTACGACCTCCTGTTCGAGGGCGACGAAGATCTGCGCGAGCTTCCGTTCAGCGAGCGGCGCCAGCGCCTCGAGGCCTTCATCGCCCGCGAGGCCAATCACGTCGTGGATCTATCGCCGATCGTCGAGTTCGACGACTGGGACGGCCTCGCCGCCGCCCGCCTCGACCCGGCCTCGGCCGGCGCGGGCGACGACGCCGCGGCCGTCGAGGGGCTGATGGTCAAGCGGCGCGACAGCCCCTACGTCGTCGGTCGACCCAAGGGCCTCTGGTTCAAGTGGAAGCACGACCCGATGACCGTTGACGCCGTGCTGATGTACGCCCAGCGGGGCCACGGCAAGCGCTCGTCCTTCTATTCGGACTACACCTTCGGGCTCTGGCGCGACGTCCAGGGAGGGCAGGAGCTCGTGCCCGTCGGCAAGGCCTATTTCGGCTTCACGGATGAAGAGCTGCTAGAGCTCGACCGGTTCGTCAGGCGCAACACGACCAACCGCTTCGGTCCCGTTCGGGAGGTGGTCCACACTGAAGATCAGGGTCTCGTGCTGGAGGTCGCTTTCGAGGGAATCGCCCGCTCGGCGCGGCACAAGTCGGGCGTGGCGATGCGCTTCCCGCGCGTAGCGCGCATCCGCTGGGACAAGCCGACGGCCGAGGCCGACAGGCTGGAGAGCCTTGAGAAGCTGATCGCGGAGAGGGAGGCCACCTGAGCTGCCGAAACCCACTGCGTGCTTCGAGACTGCCCGTTGGGCCTCCTCAGCATGAGGGACGTTTAAGCCTGGCCCAAAGCGTTCCTCATGCTGAGGAGCGCCGCGCCAGCGGCGCGTCTCGAAGCACGCAGTCGGCGTCAGACAGGCTGCCTTAAGCCGCCTCGTCACCCACCAGCCTGCGCACCAGGATCAGGTCTTCCGGCTTGTCGACGTCGATCGCCGCGCGGCCGAAGGGCATCTCGACCTTGCCGGCTGTCAGCCCCGACAGGCGCTGGACCTCCGCGGCGACGCGATCCGTCGTCAGGCGGCCGGTCGCGGCCGCGAGGATCGCGCGGGGCCCGAGCTTCTGCAGCATTTTGAGCGGTCGCTTCCTCAGCGCCTCGAATTCGCGCCAGAGCGCGACGCCCCTCAGCGCGTCCATGTCGCGCAGGAAAAACAGATTGCAGCCGGAGAAGGAGCCGTCGGCGAGCTTCAGGAAGGTGCGCTTGGTGTCCGGCGTCTCTCCCATCACCACTTCGGAGCGCGCGATCCCGGCTGCGATCTGCGCATCCGGCAGGTTGTCGAGGAAGTAGCGCACCCATTCGGGCTCGAGCAGCGCATGGTCGGCCGTGGTAACCAGCGCGGGCGTCCCGAGCGCGGTGACGCCCTCGACGACGCTCTGGCTCAGTGTGTCCGCGGCCTTGATGACCTCGACGTCGAGATCTTTTAGCGCTTTCGGGCGGTTGACCGAGACCAGGATGCGGTCGATCCGGCCGCTGGCGCGTAGCGCGGCGATCACCCGCTCGATCATGGGTCGCCCGCCGATCGGGATCAGCGCCTTGTGCTCGACGCCCGCGAATTCGGCGAGCCTGTCGCCGCCCTTGCGGACGCCGGCCAGAATGAGGGCGGAAGTCATCAGGCGATCTTCTTGGAATAGACCCTGTAGGTCTTGTAGGCCGAGCCGAGCGCCTCCCCGAAATGGCGCATCGGCTTGTTGGTCTCGAGCACCCACGACATCTCGACGTGGCGGACGTTGCGGGCGCGCCCCTCCTCGCGGAACTTCTCGAAGATGTAGAGCGGCAGGAGCTGGCCGAGGTAGCTCTTGTGATGCTCCTTGCGCACGCCCATCAGCGGGATGCGTCCGGAGGTGTAGGAGCGCCGCTTCAGCCGCAGCAGGAGCTTGGCCCAGCCGAACGGGAAGAGCTCGCCGTCGAGGTCTCGGATCATCTCGTTGAGGTTCGGCAGCGACAGGCCGAAGGCGGCGGGCTTGCCGTCCACCTCGACGAACCACAGCAATTTCTCGTCGAGCAGCAGCTTCATGGACTTCGCCATATGGGCGAGGTCGTCCTCGCCGAACGGCATGAAGCCCCAGTTCTCCGACCAGGCGTCGTTGAAAATGTCGACGACGGTCCGGATTTCGTCGTCGTAGCGCGACCAGTCCATGTGACGGATGACGACGTTCGGCGGCTTGGGCCGCGCGAGCAGGCGGTCGATCGACTTCGGGAACGGCACCTGCGTGTCGTGCAGATAGGCGAACATGTCCATCGCCTTGACGTAGCCTTCCGCCTCGATGCGGCCGGCGACGTAAGGCAGGTCGTGCGGCATCAGCAGCATCGGCGGCGTCGAGAAGCCGTCGACCAGGACGCCCGTCTCCTCGTTGATGTTGAGGTGGAAGGGCCCTTGCGCCTCGGTCTTGCCGCGGCTCGCGAGCCAGCGCTCGGCGGTGCGGAACAGCGCGTGGAAGATCTGGGGGTCGTCCTGCGCCGCCACGAAGCCGAACAGCCCGGCCTCGCCCTGCCGTGGATCGGCCTGCGCGCTGATGCGCCCGACCGCCTTGCCGCCCCGGCGCGCCGTCCAGAACCGGGCTTCGATCTTCCTCAACAGCGGATTGTGCTTGGCCGAAAGCGCCTGGCGGCGCTCGAGCCGAAGCGGCGCGACGAAGGCCGGATCGTTCGCGTGCAGCGTCTTCGGAAGGTCGATGAATTCGTCGAGTTCGCGCGAGGACTGTACGGGCCTGATCTCGATGCCGCTCACGCGCCGGCCTCCGCAAGTCGTTTCCGCGCGCGCCGCTCGACCCTGCGCGTGGACCAGCCCGCGTCGATCTGCATGACCCGCAATATTCCGATGACCGCGAACGCCACGACGCCGGCCCAGGCGCCGAACATCGGCGGAACGACGCCGGTCAGTCCGAGGGTCGTCAGGACGCCGTCCGTCAGCAGGAAGCCGAGGCCGGCGACGAGGGCGAAGGCCATGTGGCGGGAGGAGCGGACGTCGCGCCAGTTCACGAGCGCGGCCGGCATCGCCAGCAGCACCATCACGATCAGCCCGAGCGGCATGGCGTAAACGCGCTCGACGAGCGTCTGGTAGAACGGCAGCGGCGCGTTGGGCGTCTGCTCGCCGGCGAGCACCTTGCGCGCCGAATCCAGCGAGATGCGGCTCTCCGGGCTCAACGCCCCGAGCACGTCGTCGGGCGTCATCGTCGTGTCCCAGACGCCGTCCGCGGTCGTCTTCTGGTTCATCGTCTCTTTCGCCCAGGACACCTTCTCGGCGCCCGTCAGCGTCCATTTATCATCGCGCCAGCGCGCTTCCTGGGCGACGGTGCGGGCGGTGACGATCTTGTCGGCCCCGCGGTCGTAGATGCGCACGTTCTTCAGCCGCCGGCCCTTGTCGCTCACCCGGTCGAAGGTGACGATGTCCTCGCCGACCCTGAGGCGCGTGGTCTTAAGGTCGCGGACGCCGTCCTGCTTGGCCTGCTTGGCCTCCACCCGCTGCGTGATCTGGATCGCGAGCTTGGCCTGGGCGCGCGGCGCGACGACGTCGATCAGCGTCGAATGCAGCACCACAAGGACGAAGGCGCCCGGCAGCATCGCCATGAACAGGTTGAACATGCCGCGTCCGGCCGAGCGCATCGCCGAGATCTCGCTGTTGCGCGCGAGCAAAGCGAGGGTCAGCAGCGCGCCGACAAGGGCGCCGAGCGGCATGGCGTGGACCAGCAGGATCGGCATGCGAAGCCCTGCGTAACGCAGGATGCCGCCGACGCCTTCGCCGGCGTCGATGATGTCGCCGGCGTTGTCGACGAGATCCAGCACCTCCGCGATGAAGGCGAGGATCAGCGTCGCGACGAGCGCGAGCTTGACCAGCGTGACGCTCATGTAGCGTGCAAGCCGCATCTCAGCCTCCCGCCGCGACCTGGGGCTCGGCGGCCGGCCGCTTGCGCACCGCGCGCAGGACCGCGTCGCGCACGCCGTCGATCGCCCGCGACACGAGTGTGTCCCCCGGGCGGTCGGTGCTCGTCCGGAACAGCCAGATCGACAAAGCGAGGAAGATCACGAAGGGCGCCCAGCAGGTCAGGATCGCCGGCGCGGTTCCTTTGTGGGCGATCGTCTCTCCGATCTGGAGGGCGTTGTGATAGACGACCATCGCGACGCCGGCCGCGACCATGTTCGCGATGCGCGCATTCCGCCGCATCGTCATCGACAGCGGTACGATCAGCAGCGGCAGGAAGGCGAGCGACAGCGAGCGCGCGAGGCGCCCGTGGAATTCGGCGGAGAGCTCTCGGTAATACTGCGAGGGCACCGGCGCGTGCATCTCGCTCCAGAGCTCGAACATGGTGAGCTCGCGCTCGCTGCCGCCGCGCGGCCGGAACGGCGGCGCCTCGAGGTCGAACTTCTTGTCGAGCACGAACTCCTTGAAGCGCAGCGTCGAGGGCTCGGCCGCGCCGATGTCCCGCACGACGGCGCCGTTGAACAGCTTGAGCTGGATCGCGCTCTGGTCCTCGGTCAGCTCCAGCCGGCCGGTGGCGGCGGAGGTAACGACGTCCTGGTCGTCCTTGCGGTTCTGGATGAAGACGCCCTTCAACCCGCGGCCGGTCTTGTCGACCTCGTCCGCTGTCACGGTCAGCCCGTCCTTGACGCTGATGAAGGTCGCCGCCGGGGCGTGCGCCCGCCAGGCGTAGGCCGTGCTCTGGTTGATGATCTCGCGGTAGACGTAGCGGCAATAGGGCGAGGCGAAGCCGACCACGATAATGCTGAGGAGGCTCAGGGCGCAGCCGAGGAGGATCAGCGGCCGCGTCATGGTCCGGACCGAAACGCCCGAGGCGAGGCCGGCCTCGAGCTCTGCGCCGAGGCTCATCTTGGAGATCGCGCTGTAGACGCCGAGCGCGAAGCCCGCCGGCAGCGCGAAGCCGAGATAATGCGGGACCAGATTGCCGGCGAGCGCGAAGGCGACGAAGATCGGGGCGCCTGCGGTCGCGAGGATGTCGATCAGCCGCAGGATGCGCTCGAGCAGCAGCGCGAGCAGCACGATGCTGAGCGAGAGCATCATCGGCTTGAGCGTCAGGCCGAGGATGTATCGGTCGAGAATGCGGAGTTTCGGCATCAGGCCTCGGCCCATCGCGACTTGAGCTCGGCGACCAGCGCGTCGAGCGCTTCGCCTTCGAGGTCGATCCCCGAAGCCAGGTTGGGCGGACCGGGCCAGCCCTTATCCTCGTATACGGCGCCGGCGCGCTCGCGCGTCCCCTCATAGCGGGGGATGACATGGAAGTGCACGTCCGGGTCGACCATCATCAGCATCAGGTAGTTGATGCGCTCATAGGCGACATGCGCCTTGAGGACGCGCTCGATTTTCGACACCGCGCGACCGAGGTCGACGAAGGCCTCAGAGCTCACTTCAGAAAACGCCTTCGCCTCGTCGCGGCAGACGAGGACGAGCGATCCGAGCGTCGGCTGCTTCGGCCGCACGAGCACGGTCCACCGGCCGATTTCAGCGACCGCCGTTCGCGGAAATCCGAACTTCTCGAGCGTCGCGTTCGTCATATCGGCGTCGTCAATCTCTGCCTCGGCGCGGACGGCGTGCGCTGAGCTTCTATACGCTGTTACGGCGCATTCGAGGACGCTGCGGTGGCGCCGTCGGGAATTCGTCGCTAAACGACACGCCGGATTGGACCGGCCACGAGGGAAACGCAACTGGAATGACCGACCCGCAGATATCGCCCCGCCCTCGCGTCGCCGTGCTCGTCGGGGCCTCGACTGTGAGGATCTGGGGCATGAGTTCCGCGGAACGGCTGAGGCGGCAGCTCCAGCGCGCCGGGGTGAGCGACGTGCGGGCGAGCGCCGAGGGCCTCGAACAGCAGGCCGATGCGCTCATCCTTCGCCTCGACTGGGCCTACGACCAGCGGCTGATCGCCGCCCTGCTCGAACGGCCGGGCGCCTGTCTCGTCTCCGGCGCCGAGGCGGTGGCCGCGAGCGTCGCCGGAGCGCGGGCGCAAGAGGTTGCGGGCGCGATTGCAAATGGCGAGATCCCGGCCGGGACGGAGGAGCTTGACCCCGAAGGGCTCGCCGGCTCCTACGACCGGAAGCTGCGCAAGCGCGAGATCGCGTTCCTGATTCCGCTCTCCGAGGCCTCGGTCGCGGACGTCGAGCAGCGCAGCTTCGCCGGTTCCTACAAGGGCGTCACGGACTTCGTGACGAAGTTCTGGTGGCCGAGGCCCGCGCGCGCCGTGACCAAGTGGTGCGCCGAGCGCGCGATCACGCCGAACCAGGTGACCTATCTCGGCCTGGTCCTGATGTTCGTCGCGCTGTTCCTGTTCTGGAACGGCAATTTCCTGCTGGGCCTGATCCCGGCCTGGATCATGACCTTCCTCGACACGGTCGACGGCAAGCTCGCGCGCGTCACCATGACGTCCTCGAAGTTCGGCGACATCCTCGATCACGGCATCGACCTCATCCACCCGCCGTTCTGGTGGATCGCCTGGATTTACGGCCTGCCGAAGGCCGGCTACCCGGTCGACTACGCCGGGCTGATGATCGCCGTGATCCTGATCGGCTACATCGTGCAGCGGCTGTTCGAGGGCGCCTTCATCCGCCTGTGGGGCTTCCACATGCATGTCTGGCGGCCGTTCGATTCGTTCTTCCGGCTGATCACCGCGCGGCGCAATCCGAACCTCGTGATCCTGACGCTGTTCACGCTGCTCGGTCGTCCGGACCTCGGCATGGCGGCGGTGTGCGTCTGGATCGTGCTGTCGCTCGTCGTCCATGGCGCGCAGGTGCTGCAGGGCACGGTCGAGAACCGGCGCGCTCCGCTGGTCTCCTGGCTCGACGCGTGATGGGCAGACTTGGGGTCGTCGCCAACGCGCGGAGCTGGAAAAACCGCGACGCCGCGCATGACAAGCCTGACCTCGGGGATGCGCTCTACGGCGCGGCGGACGGGCCGGACGGCTATCCCGCGCTGCTGCGCCGCTTCGCCGAGGAGGGGGTGACGCTGGTCGCCGTCGACGGCGGCGACGGCACGCTGCGCGACGTGATGAGCGTGCTGCCCTGGGCCTATGGCGGCGCGCTTCCCGAAATCGCGCTGCTCGCGAGCGGCAAGACCAATGTGGCGGCCGCAGACGTCGGCGGAGTCGCGCGCGATCAGCTGCCGGCGCTCGCCGAGGCCGCGCGGGCGGGGGCCGCGCTGAAGCGGCAGGTCAGGCGGCCGATCCAGGTCGAGGTCGGCGAGGCGCGCATGCTCGGCTTCGTCTTCGGTCTCGGCGCTTTCGAGCGGGCGACGCGGCTTGTCAACGAGCGCATCCATTCCCGCGGCTTCGCGCAGAAGATGGGCGTCGCGATGGGCGTCGTCATGTCCGGCGCGGCGGCGCTCGGCAAGGACCGCGAGGTATGGCGCAGCGGAGTCCCGCTCGCGATCTCGATCGACGGCGAGGAGCCGCAGATGCGCCACTCCTTCGCGCTGCTCGCGACGTCGCTGAGGCGCCTGATGCTCGGTCTCTGGCCGTTCTGGGGGAAGGGCGAGCGCGGCTTCGACGTCACCGAGATCGCCGCGCCGCCGCGCCGGCTCATCCGCACCCTCGCCACCGCCGGCCTCGGCCGCCCGCCGGCCTGGGCGGCGGCGTATGGCTATCGGAGCGCCAAGGCGGATCGGGTGTCGCTCACGCTTCGTGAACCCTTCATCTTCGACGGCGATACGTTCGCGCCCGGCGCCGACGGCCGGGTCGAGCTGACGTCGGGTCCCGAATTCACCTTCGTGCGGCTCTAGGGCCTTGCAGAGGCTGACTGCGTGCTTCGAGACGCCGTCCTGCGGGACGGCTCCTCAGCATGGGGAGCTTTGTGTATGGCATCCTCCACAGTCCTCATGCTGAGGAGCGCGCCAGAGGCGCGCGTCTCGAAGCACGCAGCACGCTCCTCCAACCCCGTCGACCGATGACCGAAGCCGCCGCGTCCCTGATCCGCTTCGTCGCCGGCGAGCTCGACCGGCCGATCGCCCCGGCGGTGACCGCCTTCGCCGCCGAGCTCGCGGCGCGCGGCGGGCGCGGCGTCGTCGGCGTGCTGTTCTACGGCTCGGCGCTCCGGACCGGCGCGACCGACGGGCTGCTCGACTTCTACATCCTGCTCGACGAGCTTGAGGCCTGGGATCAGACGCCGTTCCAGCGCGCCGGCAACCGCCGCCTTCCGCCGAACGTGGAATACGCCGAGACCACGGCCGCCGGCATGACGCTGCGGGCCAAGCTCGCGGTCATGACGCTCGCCCAGTTCGTCGACCATGCGCGGGCGAAGAGCCTCGACACGACCATCTGGGCGCGCTTCGCGCAGCCGGCTGGATTGGCGTGGCGCCGCGACCTGTTCGCGGGGGCGCAGGTCGCAGAGGCCGTCGCCGGCGCGTGCCGGGCGGCCGCCTGGTGGGCCGCGCATCTCGGTCCGGAGCGGGGCCGCGCCGCCGACTTCTGGCAGGCGCTGTTCTCGCGCACCTACGCCTCGGAGCTGCGCGTCGAAGGCGTGAACCGGCCCGGTTCGATCATCGACGCCGCCCCCGAGCGCTACGACGCCATGCTGCGGCTCGCCTGGGCCGCGGAGGGGATTGCCTTTGGCGAACAAGAGGGGGACTCGGGCGGCGCTCCGATCCTTGCGCCCCATATCTCCGATCAGGCGCGCGCGGATGCAAAAAGGGCCTGGCGGACGCGCTCGCGTCTCGCCAAGCCCTTGAACCTCGCGCGGCTCGCCAAGGCCGCCTTCACCTTCTCAGGCGGCGCGGACTACGTCGCCTGGAAGATCGAGCGGCACTCCGGCCACAAGGAGATCGTCACGCCATTCCAGCGCCGACATCCGCTGCTGGCCGCCGGACCGGCATTGTGGCGGCTCTGGCGGAAAGGCGTTCTGCGGTGACGATCCGCGGCGGGAACGGATGCACGTTCTCCGGCAGCAGGCCGAACTCGCGGCCGACGCGGGTCATCAGCTCGATCGCGAAGTCGATGTGCTCGAAGGTGTGCGCCGCGCTGACGCTGGAGCGCAGGAACGCCTGATGGCTCGGCGTCGCGGGCGGCAGCGCGAGGTTGAGGTACATGCCCTCGTCCACGAGCCGCTTCCAGAAGGCGGCCGCGACGTCGACCTTGTCGATGATCACCGCGACGATCGGGTTTGCTTCCGGACCGACGGTGAAGCCGGCGCTCTTCAGGCCGTTGTAGAAGCGGCGGGAGTTCGCCGTCAGCTTCTCGCGGCGCTGCGGCTCGGCGCGCAGCGTCTCGAGCGCGGCGGTCGTCGAGGCGATGATCGCCGGCGGCAGCGAGGCCGTGAACATGTAGGGGCGAGCCGCGATCCGCAGGATCTCGAAGCCCTCCATCGAGGAGACGCAGTAGCCGCCGACCGAGGCGAGGCTCTTTGAGAAGGTGCCGACCACGAAGTCGACGTCGTCCTCGACGCCCTCACGCTCCGCAAGGCCGCGGCCGCGCTTGCCGAGCACGCCCATGGAGTGGGCCTCGTCGACCATCAGGTAGGCGCCGAACTCCTTCTTGACGTCGACGAACTCCTTCAGCGGCGCGGTGTCTCCGAGCATCGAGTAGATGCCCTCGACCACGATCAGCTTGTCGCCCGGCTGGTCCTTCAGCCGCGCGAGGCGCTTGGCGAGGTCGTCCGGATTGTTGTGACGGAAGCGCACGACCGGCGCGTGGCCGAGGCGCGAGGCGTCGTAGATCGAGGCGTGGCTGTCGGCGTCGATCACGAGGTGGTCGTCCTTGCCGACCAGCGTCGAGATCATGGCGAGGTTCGCCTGGTAGCCGGTCGAGAACACCATGCAGTGCTTGCGGCCGTAGAAGTCCGCGATCGCGCGCTCGAGCTCGGCGTGGCCGTCATAGGAGCCGTTCGCGATGCGCGAGCCGGTCGTGCCGGTGCCGTGCATGCGGATGGCCTCGATCGACCGCTCCATCGAATGCGGATCGAAGGTCAGGCCGAGATAGTTGTTGGTGCCGAACAGCAGGGTTCGCTTGCCCTTCAGCACGCCCTCGACCGACGAGACGATGTCGTCGAACTTGACCGAAAACGGGTCGGCGCCGCTCGCGCGCAGGGCGTCATAGCGAGCCGCGAGGGGCTGGAACTTGGAAAGCAGGGACATTACGCAGCGCTCCGCAGCGTCTGCAGCGTGTCCAGGAGATCCTGAACCGTCACGACGCTGGCCATGTCATTCAGCGGGATCGAGATGTCGAACTTGTCTTCCAGCGCCATCGTGAAATTCATCACGGCGATGGAATCGAGGCCGAGGTCATTCACAATATTCATCTCGGGCTTCAGCTCGACCTTCTTATTCAGGACGCTTTCGAGAACGTCCGAAACTTCGTTCAACAACGCTGTCTGATCTTCACTCATCTGATTGCCTTGGCGATAAGCCAGTGCAAGCCTTTCTCAGCGACCGGAACCTAGGTAGCGACAGTCGCTATGTAAAGTTCGCCAGGGACTTCCGGAAACACTAATCAATGCAGCATGTTACATGTTGATCTCCTTACTGAATCATGAGTCGAGCCGGCCGCGGTAGACGCCGGAAAAGCTTTGTTAAGCAGGTGTTGCGCAAATGCCCGAGAGACGTTTCCCCGGGTCTTTGGCGCGGTCGTCGCGAGAGAAACGGCGCGGCGCAGGCCGGGCCGCCCAAAAAATCATCTATCGATTTCAAGCTCTTCGCCCGCGGCCCCGGGCGCCGCGATCTGGCGGGCCGGACGCCCGCCGCCTCCGCCTGCAGGGCGGGGCGCGCATCGGCCGCGCCCGGAGGTGGCCCCGTACGCGCGAAATTGCTTCAGCTTTGAAATAATTCGGCGCCGAATGTTACGGCGCCGCCGGATCAGGCGGCCTCGGCCGGCAAGGACAGGTAGAGCTCGCGGGCCCGGCTGCGGCTGAGCTTGCCCGACGACGTGACGGGCAGCGCGTGCGCCCCGACAAGGCGCACCACGACGGGTGTGCCGAACTGCAGCCGCAGCAGCTTCGCCGCCTGGTCCTGCAGCGCGGCGCGCGCAGCCGGCTCGCGCGTGCGGCACTGGATCAGCGCGACGACCTCCTCGCCCTCGTCGCGATCGACCGAGAACACCGCGACGTCGCCGGACCGCACGCCCGGCACGCCCGCTTCGACCGCCCATTCGAGATCCTGCGGCCAGACGTTGCGGCCGTTGACGAGGATCAGGTCCTTGGCGCGGCCGGTGATGACCAGCTCGCCATGCGTGAAGTAGCCGAGGTCGCCGGTGTCGAGCCAGCCGTCCGGCGAGAGCGTCTCGGCGGTCGCCTCGGGCTCGCGGAAATAGTCCCGCATCAGACTTGGGCCGCGCGCGAAGATCTTGCCGACCCGCCGTGCCGGCAGCGCGGAACCGTCCGGGCCGCGCGCCGCAAGCTCGTGGCCGGGCAAAGCGGGGCCGCACAGCACGAATTCGCGCGTCCGGGACGCGCCGGGCTTCGCAGCATCGGCGACGCCGTCGCTCTCCAGCCGGTCGAGGTCGACGGTCTCCGTCCGCAATCCCGGTCCGAGCGGCGCGAAGGACAGCGCGAGCGTCGCCTCCGCCATGCCGTAGCTCGCGACGTAGCGGTCGAGATCGAAGCCGTGAGGCCGGAAGCGGTCGGCGAAGGCTCGCAGGACGTGCGGGCGGATCATGTCGCCGCCGATGCCCGCGCAGCGCCAGCACGAGACGTCGAGGTCTCCCAGATCGACGGTCGCGGCCCGCTGGGCGGCGAGCTCGTAGCCGAAGCTCGGGGAGTAGGAGATCGTGGCCTTCGCGCGGGCGATCATCTGCAGCCACAGCAATGGGCGGCGGGCGAAGTCGCGGGTCGCGAGATAGTCGCCCGTCAGCCCCGCCACGATCGGCGACAGCATGAAACCGACCAGTCCCATGTCGTGATAGAATGGCAGCCAGGAGACGCAGCGGTCGCCGGGCCGGGTCTGGAGGCCATGACGGCTGATCGCGGCCGCGTTCGCCATCAGCGAGCGGTGGGTGACCGAGACCCCCTTCGGAAAGCGCGTCGACCCCGACGAGAACTGCAGATAGGCCAGCGCGTCCGGATCGGGCGTCGGCAGCGGGGCGGTCGAGGGCTGGACCTCGGCGAGGTCGGCAATGGTCCCGACGAGCCGCAGCGGCAGGCCCTCGGCCGCCTCCTTCAGCCAGTCGCGCATCATGGCCGGCGCGAAGGCGGCCGAGGCGTCGGACGCCTCGATCATCCGGCGGACATGGGCGACGTAGCCTTCGCGGCCCCCGAACGCCATGGGCAACGGCATCGGCGCGGGGACGACGCCGGCATAGGCGCAGGCGAAGAACAGCCGGACGAAGTCGCCCTCGGTGTCGGCGATCAGCGCGACGTGATCGCCAAGTTTTACGCCCGCGCCGATGAGCTTGGCGGCGAGCGCGCGCGACTGCTCAACGAGCGCGGCGTAGCCCAGCGCCTCGATCAGCTCGCCCCGGCCTGAATGGAAGTTAAAGCCTTCCGGCGCGCGCGCGGCGGCCTCCAGCGCGTCGAGGATGGTGGCCGGGCCTTCGCCTGTCGGGTCCTCGCGAGTGAGGTTGAGCGTGTCTGCGGTCGTCATGCCCTTCCTCTGTTGGCCTTTCTGGCGGGGATCCACTGCGTGCTTCGCGACGCCTTGCTTGCGCAAGGCTCCTCAGCATGAGGCGCGTCAAGGGTTGCTCCGCCGCCGTCGCCGAACATCCTGGCGCCGACCTTCCTCATGCCGAGGAGCCTCGGCGTCAGCCGAGGCGTCTCGACGCCCGCAGTCGGCTTCTGCAAGCGGACCGAGAACCCGCTATTCGGCTGCGGGAGACCACTCCGAGGCCCGCCTGTCAACCGTCTCGGTCTTGCCGTCGCGCAGCCGCACGACGGTGTCGGAGGCCGCCGCCCAGGCCGGCTGATGCGAGATCGCGAGCACGGTGAGGCCGGCGCGCCGGGTCAGGTCGATGACGTTCGCGACGATGTTCGCCTCGGTCGCCGGGTCGAGGGCGGTGGTCGCCTCGTCGAGGATCAGGATCTTCGGCCGGTGCAGCAGCGCGCGGGCGATCGAGATGCGCTGGCGCTGGCCTCCCGACAGCCGCGCGCCGCGCTCGCCGACGACGGTCTCGATCCCCTCGGGCAGGCTGTGGACGAACTCCGCGGCGCCGGCCTGCTGGAGGGCGTGCGCGACGTCCTCGTCGGAGAAGTCGGGGTGGCCGAGCGTGACGTTGGACTTCAGCGTGTCGTGGAAGAGGGTCAGTTCCTGCGGCACGTAGCCGGTCATCTGGCGCCAGGCGACGAGGTCGATGTCGCGAAGCGGCACGCCGTCGATCAGAATCTCGCCGCCGGAGGGCTCGTGCAGGCCGAGCAGCAGGTCGACCGTCGTGGTCTTGCCCGCGCCGGAGGCGCCGGTGATGGTCGTGACCTTGCCCTGCGGCGCGACGAAGGAGGCGCCGCGGATGATCTCGGCGTCGCCGAAGCCGAAGGTCACGTCACGGAACTCGATCGCCTGCTCGAACTTCGGCTTCCGTCCGCCATGTGACTGCTCCTTCATCGCCCGGGCGATGTCGATCGTGTCTGCTATGGCGTTGAAGCCCGCCTGCTGGATCCGGACGTTCTGAAGCGCCTGCTGGGCCTTGCCGATGGTCGCGACGGTGCGTGCGAGCAGCAGCGCCATGATGATCACCTGGCCGGGCGGCATCTGCCAGACGCCGATCGTCAGATACATGCCGGCGGCGAGGAAGGCGGCGAGGATCGGCTCCTGAAGCGCCTTGTTGGTGTCGCGGGCGAGCGACTGCTTGCGCTGGGCCTTGCGGATCTTCTCAGCGTCGCGCTCGAACAGCTCCTGAAATCGGGCGTGGCGGCCCATCGCCTTCATCGGCTTGATGCCGACCAGCAGGTCGGTGAGGCCCGCCACCATCGAGCTGACGCGCTTCTTCTGCAGGCGCGCGTTCTTCTTGGCGATCGCCATGAAGCGGTTGAGCGTGAGCACCATCACAAGGCCGGCGCCGAGCGAGAGCAGCGCGAGCTTCCAGGAGAACACGGCGACGACGGTCACATAGGTGACGACCTGGATCATCTCGGCAGCGAACTTGGCCGCGGCGTTGTAGGCCTCGCCGGCCTGCATCGCCTCGACCGAAAGCGCCGCCGAAAAGCGCCCGACGGGCTGGCGCACGTAATAGGACCAGCGCGCCGCGAGCAGCGCGTCGATCAGGTCGAGCCGCATCTTGGTCGCGACATCGGCGCCGGCGCGACCCACCCGGTTCATGGCGATGATCGTCAGGAACGCCTTGACCGACATGCCGACGATCAGGATCGCCGCGAACAGGCCGAGCGTCGGCTCGAGGCCGACCGAGTGCAGCGCCTCGACGACCTTGCCGCTGGTCCCCTTGGTCGGCTGCGTCCCGTCCGGGCCGATGGCGGCGACGAGCGGCAGCAGGCTGGCCACGCCGAGACCTTCGGCGGCGCCGGCGAGCGTCAGCAGCAGCAGCGTGACGACAGAGCGCCGCAGCGGGATCACCCGCGCGATGCGCAGCAGCGTCGACGTGCGACGAGTCCGGTCGACGGCCGGCCGGGACGCGGCCAGTGATTGGGTCCGTGGTTCGGACATGAATGAGGGGCCGTGAGCTCCGATGGTCCGCGGGCGACGCGGCGCGCCCGGCGACGGGCGCTTTCTAGGAGCAATCGACGCCGGCCTCAAGCGGGCGGCGGTTCCGGAGCTTCCGCGCCGACCGGCGCGGCGTCATGTCGCCGGACGAAAACCCCGCGCCGCCTCGTCGTATATGTGCGATGCGCTAGTCGGGCAGACCATGGCGAGCTTCGAACCTTCATCCCCGCCCTCCGTCTGGGTCCTCACCGACGACCGCCCGGGCAACCGGACACAGGCGCTTGGCGTCGCACGCGCGCTCGGCTGGCCCTTCGTCGAGAAAAAGCTCGCCTTCAACGCGCTTCAGCACGGCTCGCCCGCCGCTCTCGGCGCGACGCTCGACACGCTCGACGGCGATTCGCGAGCCGAGATCGCGCCGCCCTGGCCGGACCTCGTGCTCGCCGCGGGTCGACGCGCCGTGCCGGTGGCGCGATACGTCCGACGGGCGACCAGCGGGACCACGCGGATCGTGCTGATCGGCCGCAGGACGCCGGCGGAGGAGGCCGACCTCGTCATCCGCTGCGCCTATTTCCGGCAGGCGGCCACGCCCAATCTCGTCGAGGTCACCCTGCCGCCGACGCAGGTCGACGGGCCGACGCTCGCGCGCGTCCGGGCCGAGGAGCAGAACCCCTTCGCGACACTCCCCAAGCCGGTCTGCGTCATGCTCGTCGGCGGCGAGACAGGACGACATCGCTTCCGGCCGGACTTCGCCGAGCGCATGGCGGCCGAGGTAACGCACGCCGCGGCCGACGCCGGCGCCTCGCTCGCCATCGTCACCAGCCGCAGGACCGGGGCGGAAGGCGTCACGGCGCTGAAGCGCGGCGCCCCCGGGGCGCTGCTGTTCGAATGGCGCCCGAACGCGCCGGGCGGCGCTTACCTGTCCTACATCGCCAACGCCGACTTCCTCGTCGTCACCGGCGAGAGCGAGTCCATGCTGGCGGAGGCGGCGGCGAGCGGCAGGCCGCTGACGATCTATCCGCTCGTCGCGCGACCGCTGTCGCCGATGCTGCGCATCCGGAGCGCCATCGCTGCGATGGCCACCTCGCGGATGCTGTCGCCGTTGCTCGGATGGATCATGGTCGGCGGCTGGGTGGCGCCGCGGCGGGACCTCGCAAATCTGCACCGGATGATCGAGGGCCGGCGGTGGGGCCGCATCTTCGACGGGTCCCTCAACACTGAGCCGCCTCAGCCGTTCGACGGCGACGAGGTCGTCGCCACGCGTGTCAAATCGCTCTTCGCTGCAGGCTGACGGGGCGGCTATTCGTCGTCGGCGCTCTGCAGCTCGGATTCCCGGACATGGCGGATGCGGCCGTCGCCCAGGCAA
Source organism: Chelatococcus sambhunathii (assembly GCA_031316315.1). Taxonomy (GTDB): domain Bacteria; phylum Pseudomonadota; class Alphaproteobacteria; order Rhizobiales; family Methylopilaceae; genus Methylopila. The sequence continues at coordinate 31,323 of JADBEO010000031.1, read as the reverse complement.
CGGACATGATAGCCGGGCTGGCCTTCCTCGGCCGGAAGCTGGGCGATGATCTCCGCAGGCTGCGACTTGGCGCCCACGGGGCTCCCCAGGAATTGCGCGGTCGCGCCGATCTCGAATGCGTGCACGGAGCTCTCCTCGGGCAGGGGCCGCGGTAGATGACGCGGAAACGAGCGGAGGAAAGACCCGGCAAGGGAATTTTTTCAGTGGGAGTGCAAAGATTTAGAGAAATGACGCCCGACGGACCGGCGACACGCGCATGTCATCGCTCCGGGCGAGCGCCGTGATCGGTTTTGCGGTATTTTGCCTTCTGTCGTCCTTGGCGCGGAGCTGACCGCGCGTCGCGAGCGTTGGAATTCGATCGATGGCGGGACGCGTATATCTTGCCTTGGCGCTCGCGCTTGCGGCGGGGGCGGGCTTCGGCGTGTACCGCATGCAATGGGCGGCGGACGCCGCCGCGCCGGCCGAGAAGCCGAAGCCGCGCATTCCGGTCACCGTCGCCGAGGCCAGGCAGATCGACGTCCCGGTCACGCTTTCGGGCCTCGGCGTCGTCCAGCCGCTCAACGTCGTGACGGTGAGAAGCCGCGTCGACGGGGCAGTGACCGAGGTCGCCTATGAAGAGGGCCGGCTCGTCAAGCAGGGCGACCTGCTCGTGCAGATCGACGCCCGTCCCTATAAGGCCGCGCTCGACCAGGCCAAGGCCAAGCAGCAACAGGATGAGGCGACGCTCGCCAACGCCGAGCGCGATCTCGCGCGGTCGCAGGCGCTCGCCCAGAACGCCTACGCCTCGCGCCAGACGGTCGACCAGCAGCGCGCCACGGTCGCCCAGCTGAAGGCGCAGATCGAGGGCGACAAGGCGGCGGTAGAAAGCGCGCAGGTGCAGCTCGACTACGCCACCATACGCGCGCCGATCACCGGGCGCACCGGCTTCCGCCTGGTCGACAAGGGCAACCTCGTGCGCTCGTCCGACGCGACCGGGATCGTCACCATCTCGCAGCTCGATCCGATCAACGCGGTGTTCACGCTGCCCGAACGCGACTTCTCCGACGTCTCGGCCGCGCTGAAGCGCGGCGAGGTCCAAGCCGTCGCCTTGGCGCCGGATGGCCGGGAGCTCGCGACCGGCAAGCTGTCGGTGCTGAACAGCCTGATCGACCAGGCGACCGGCACGTTCCGGGCGAAGGCGGAATTTCCCAACGCCGACGGCGTGCTGTGGCCCGGCCAGTCCGTGACTGTGCGCGTGCGCACGGACACGCTGACACAGGTCGTCACCGCGCCTGAGGACGCCGTGCAGCGCGGACCTCAGGGCGCTTACGCCTTCGTGGTAGGCGCCGACGGCGCGGCCGAGCGGCGACGCATCGTCGTCGCCCGACAGGCTGACGGACTTGCGGTGGTGGGGGAGGGCCTGAGGGCCGGCGAGCGCGTTGTCACCGGGGGCGCCTCGCGCGTGAGCGATGGCGCGCGGCTCGACGTTTCGGACGCGCGCAGCGCCGACGCCAAGCCGGCGGGCGAGAGCGCCGCGCCGTGACGCCCGACGGTCCGGCCGCCCATTCGGGCGGCGTCTCCGGCCCGTTCATCAGGCGGCCGGTCGCCACCTGGCTCGCCATGGCCGCGATCCTGCTGATCGGGCTCGCGGCCTTCATGCGCCTGCCGGTCGCGCCGCTGCCGCAGATCGACTTCCCGACGATCCAGGTGACGGCGACCCTCCCCGGGGCGAGCCCTGAGACCATGGCCGCCTCGGTCGCTCAGCCGCTCGAGCGTGAATTCGCGCAGATTCCGGGCGTCAACGAGCTCACCTCGGTCAGCGCCGTCGGGGCCACCACGATCACCGTCGAGTTCGACCTCGATCGCGACATCGACGCCGCGGCGCAGGACATCCAGGCTGCGATCAATTCAGCCGCCGGCGACCTCCCGGCGAACCTCCCGGCGCCGCCGACCTATCGCAAGACCAATCCCGCCGACGCCCCGATCCTGCTGCTGTCGGCGCGTTCGGACACCATCCCGATCGTCGAGGTCAACGACCTTGTGGACTCGCGGCTCGCCCAGCAGATCAGCCAGATCAAGGGCGTCGGCCAGGTGACGATGGGCGGCGAGCAGAAGCCGGCCATCCGCGTGCAGATCGATCCGGCCAAGATCGCGTCGAAGAATCTGACGCTCGAGGACATCCGCGGCGTGATGGCGACGGTGACCAGCGACAGCCCGAAGGGCGCGATCGACGGGACGAAGCGCCAGCTCACCATCTACGCCGACGGCCAGCTGGCCGAGGCCGACCGGTGGAACGACGTCGTGCTCGCCTATCGCGACGGCGCGCCGATTCGCGTGCGGGACGTGGGGCGCGCCGTCTCGGGCCCTGAGGATCGCTCGCAGGCCGCCTGGGTCGGCGGCAAGCGGGGCCTGTTCCTCGTCGTGCGCAAGCAGCCGGGGGCGAACGTCGTCGACACGGTCGACGCCATCAAGGCGGAGTTGCCGCGCTTGACCGCCTCGCTGCCGCCGGAGCTCAAGGTCGAGATTCTCAGCGACCGCACGACGACCATCCGCGCCTCGCTGCACGAGGTCGAGTTGACGCTCGTCATCACCATCGCGCTGGTCGTGGCGGTGATCTTCGTCTTCCTGAGGAGCTGGCAGGCGACGGTGATCGCCTCGCTCGCCGTGCCGATCTCGCTGCTCGGCGCCTGCGCGCTGATGTACGCCTTCGGCTATTCGCTCAACAACCTGTCGCTGATGGCGCTGGTCATCGCGGTCGGCTTCGTGGTCGACGACGCGATCGTCGTGATCGAGAACATCTCCCGCCACATCGAGGAAGGGATGAAGCCCTACGCCGCCGCGCTCCGCGGCGCCGGCGAGATCGGCTTCACCATCGTCTCGATCAGCGTGTCGCTGGTCGCCGCGTTCATCCCGCTGCTGCTGATGGGCGGGATCATCGGCCGCCTGTTCCGCGAATTCGCGATGACGGTCGCGATTACGATCGCGGTGTCGGCTGTGGTCTCGCTGACGCTCGCGCCGATGCTCTCCGCGCGGCTGCTGCGCGACGAGACGCATCGCGGGCACGGCGCGCTTTATCGTGGCGTCGAGGCGGCGTTCAACGGCATGCTGAACGCCTACGGGCGCGGCCTGAACGTGGTGCTTCGCCACCAGTTCCTGACGCTGCTCGCCTTCTTCGCGACGGTCGCAGCCTCGGTCTGGCTGTTCGTCACGATCCCGAAGGGCTTTTTCCCGCAGCAGGACACGGGCCTGATCACCGGCGCGAGCGAGGCGGCGCAGGACGTCTCCTTCGACGAGATGGCGCGCCGCCAGCAAGCGCTCGACGCGGTGGTGAACGCCGATCCCGCGGTCGAGACCAACGCCAGCCTGATCGGCGCCGGCGGCGGCGCGGCGGCCCCAAACGCCGGACGCAACTTCATCCAGCTGAAGCCGCAACACGAGCGCAACGCCAGCGCTGAAGAGGTCATCGCGCGGTTGAGGCCAAAACTCGCCGAGGTCGAGGGCGCGACGCTGCTGCTGCAGTCCGCGCAGGACGTGCGGCTCGGCGGCCGGCGGACTCGCACGCAGTTCCAGTACGTGCTGCAGGACGCCAACTTCGAGACGCTCAAAGAATTCGCGCCACGCGCCCTGGAGGCGCTCAAGGGTCTCAAGGAGCTGCGCGACGTCGCCTCGGACCAGCAGGACTCCGGCGCGACGCTGACCCTGAAGATCGACCGCGACCAGGCGTCCCGTTACGGCGTGCAGCCCAAGGTGATCGAGGACACGCTCTACGACGCGTTCGGCCAGCGGCAGGTGGCGCAGTTCTCCACACAGGTGAACACCTACAAGGTGATCCTCGAGGCGCCGCGGGCGGAGCGCGGCGACGTCGAGACGCTGCGCCGCCTCTATGTGCGAGCCGGAAACGGCGAGCAGGTGCCGCTGTCGGCGCTCGCCACTTGGTCGCGCGAGGAGACGGCGCCGCTCACCATCAACCATCAGGGCATGTTCCCGGCGGTGACGCTCTCCTTCAACCTCGCGCCGGGCGTCGCGCTCGGCCAGGCGACCGCCGCTATCCAGGAGACGATGCGCGGCCTCGGCGCGCCGGCCTCGCTGGTCGGCTCCTTCGCCGGCACCGCCCAGGCCTTCCAAGCCTCGATCTCGACCGTGCCGCTGCTGATCCTCGCGGCGCTGGTCGCGGTCTACATCATCCTAGGCGTGCTCTATGAGAGCTTCGTCCATCCGCTGACGATCCTCTCGACGCTGCCTTCGGCGGGTGTCGGCGCGCTCGGGATCCTGCATCTCGCCGGATACGAGTTCAGCCTGATCGCGCTGATCGGCGTGGTGCTGCTGATCGGCATCGTGAAGAAGAACGGCATCATGCTGGTCGACTTCGCGCTGGTCGCCGAACGGACCGAGCACCTGACGCCCGAAGAGGCGATCAGAAAAGCCTGCATGCTGCGCTTCCGGCCGATCCTGATGACCACCATGGCCGCCATGCTCGGCGGCGTGCCGCTGATGCTCGGCACGGGCGTCGGCTTCGAGCTTCGCCAGCCGCTCGGCTACGCGATGGTCGGCGGCCTGCTGGTCAGCCAGTTGCTCACCCTGTTCACGACCCCGGTGGTCTATCTCTATCTCGACCGGCTGGAGAGCTGGGCCCGGCGCGGCCATGACGCGCGCGAAGCGGGCAGGACGGAGGGCGACGCGCAGCCGGCGGAGTAGCGGACGCCCTCAATTTGCGGAGGGACGCCGCCTCAGCTCGTGCCGCGCCACGATCCAGCCGCCGATCGCGGTTCCGATCGCCAGCGAGAACCAGGTCAGCGCATAGACGAGGTGGCTGTTGCGGAAGGCGATCACGGTGAGCCCGCCGATCGGCCAGCCGCCCGAATTGGGCGCGGCGTCAGCGTCCACGAAATAAGGCGCGACGGGCGCCTCGAGGCCGCGCTTCGCGGCGATCGCCGAGACGTCGCGGGAGCGCCAGAGGTCGGCGGCCGGATCGTTGGCGCGCAGGAAGGCGCCACGCGGCTCGGTGATGCGCAGCAGGCCCGTCACGGTCGTCGGTCCCTCGCGAAGGCCCGCGGCGCGGCTGGCCGGGTCCTTGCGGTCGGGGGGGACGAAGCCGCGGTTGACGATGACCGCGAAGCCGCGGTCGGTGACGAGCGGCGTCAGCACCCAAAAGCCGGCGCCGTAATCCGTCGCCGCTTGAACAAACGTCTCGCGCGCATTGTCGAAGGTCCCGGAGACCCGGACGCGCCGGTATTCGGCGGTCTCCGCCGTGACCGAAGCCCAGTCTTCCGGGCCCGGCGCGGGAGAAGGGACCGAATGCGCCCGGGTCTCGACGCGCTCGATGAGCGCGAGCTTCCAGGCCCGGCGCTCCACCTGCCAGACGCCGAGCGCGGCGAAGCCGGCGGTCAGAACGGTCGCGCCGAGAGCGATGGCGACGAGCCGCGCCCGCCGGGGACGACGCGGCGCGCCCGCGCTCACTCGTGGGACGGCTTGGCCGGAACCGGCGTCGCGGGAGGCGGCGCCATCTCGTGCCCGCCGGCCGGCATCGGAGCCATGTTCTGGTGCAGATGCGACATCACCCACATCGAACCCGACAGCGTGATCACCACGATGACGATGGTGAAGATCGCCGCCAGCATGTTCCAGCCGCCTTCCGACCGCGGGTTCATGTGGAGGAAGTAGACCATGTGGACGAAGATCTGCGCGACCGCGAAGACCATCACCACCACCGCCGCCGTGACCGGGCTGCGGAAGACGTCGCCCATGATGATCCAGAACGGGATGGCGGTCAGGATCACCGACAGGACGAAGCCCATCAGGTAGTGCTTCATCGTGCCGTGATAGGCGGTCCCGTCATGGGGGTCGTGATCGTGGGCGTCATGCCCCTGCGGGTCATGCCCGTGCGCGTCGTGGCTCGCTCCGGCGGCGGTCATGCCAGCGATCCCATCAGATAGACGAAGGTGAAGACGCCGATCCAGACGACGTCGAGGAAGTGCCAGAACATCGACAGGCAGATCAGCCGGCGGCGGTTGGCGGGGATCAGGCCGTGCTTGACGACCTGGACCATCAGCGTCACGAGCCAGACGCACCCGAAGGTGACGTGCAGCCCGTGCGTGCCGACCAGCGTGAAGAAGCTCGACAGGAAGGCTGAGCGCTGCGGCGTCGCCCCCTCATGGATCAGGTGCCAGAACTCATAGAGCTCGAGCGCGAGGAAGGAGGCGCCGAAGCAGCCGGTGACGAACAGCCAGAAGAGCGTCGTGCCCTTGTGGTTCTGCTGCATCTCCAGCATCGCAAAGCCGTAGGTGATCGACGAAGCCAGCAGGAAGCCGGTGTTGATCGCGACGAGCTTGAGGTCGAACAGGTCCGCGCCGGAGGGGCCGGCCGCGTAGCTGCGGCCGAGCACGCCGTAGCAGGCGAACAGCACCGCGAAGACCAGGCAGTCGCTCATTAGGTAGAGCCAGAAGCCGAGCAGCGTCCCGTTCTCCGGGTGGTGCTCGCCCCGGACGTAGAAGTCGCGGCCCGGCGTCGGCGCCTCCATGGCGGCGTCGGTCGCGGCGATGTCTGCGGTGACGGATGCGCTCACGGTCTCAGGCCCTCGCCGCGAGCAGGCGCGTGCGCGCGTTCTCGGTCTCGACCACCTCAGAGGCCGGGATGTGGAAGTCGCGCTTGTAGTTGAAGGTGTGGACGATCGCCGTCGCGACCAGCGCGACGAAGCCCGCCGCAGCCAGCCACCAGATGTGCCAGATCAGGCCGAAGCCGGCGACGGTGGCGATCACGGCCAGCACGAAGCCTGCGCCGGTGTTCTTCGGCATGTGGATCGGGATGAAGCCCTCGGTCGGTCGGACATAGTCGCGCCGCTTCATGTCCCACCAGGCGTCGAGATCGTGCACGATCGGCGTGAAGGCGAAGTTGTAGGCGGGCGGCGGCGAGGACGTGGACCACTCGAGCGTGCGGGCGTTCCAGGGGTCGCCGGTCGTGTCCTTCAGCTGCTCGCGCCTCAGGATGCTCACGAAGATCTGCATCAGGAAGGCGGCGATGCCGCACAGGATCATGAGCGCGCCGATGGCGGCGATCACGAACCAGATCTGCAGCGACGGGTCGTCGAACTTCGACATGCGGCGGGTCACGCCCATCAGGCCGAGCACGTAGAGCGGCATGAAGGCGACGTAGAAGCCGACCGTCCAGCACCAGAACGACACCTTGCCCCAGAACGGATCGAGCCGGAAGCCGAAGGCCTTCGGGAACCAGAAGTAGATGCCGGCGAACAGGCCGAACAGCACGCCGCCGATGATCACGTTGTGGAAGTGCGCGATCAGGAACAGCGAGTTGTGCAACACGAAGTCGGCCGGCGGAACGGCGAGGAGCACGCCGGTCATGCCGCCGATGGTGAAGGTGATCATGAAGGACACCGTCCACATCATCGGCAGGTCGAAGCGGATCCGGCCTTTGTACATCGTGAACAGCCAGTTGAAGATCTTCGCGCCCGTCGGGATCGAAATGATCATCGTCGTGATGCCGAAGAAGGAGTTCACGCTCGCGCCGGACCCCATCGTGAAGAAGTGGTGGAGCCAGACGAGGTAGGACAGGATGGTGATGACGACGGTCGCGTAGACCATCGAGGCGTAGCCGAACAGGCGCTTGCCGCAGAACGCCGCGGTCACCTCGGAAAACACGCCGAACGCCGGCAGGATTAGGATGTAGACCTCCGGGTGGCCCCAGATCCAGATCAGGTTCACGTACATCATGGCGCTGCCGCCAAGATCGTTCGTGAAGAAATTGGTTCCGACGTAGCGGTCGAGCGACAGCAGCGCGAGCGTCGCGCCGAGCACCGGGAAGCTCGCCACGATCAGGACGTTTGAGCAGAGCGAGGTCCAGGTGAAGATCGGCATCCGCATCATGGTCATGCCGGGCGCGCGCATCTTCACGATGGTCGCGATCAGGTTGACGCCCGACAGGGTCGTGCCGACGCCCGCGATCTGCAGCGCCCAGATGTAGTAGTCGACGCCGACCCCCGGCGACGAATAGATGCCCGACAGCGGCGGATAGGCGAGCCAGCCGGTGGTCGCGAACTCGCCGACGAACAGCGAGAGCATGACCAGAATGGCGCCGGCCGTGGTCATCCAGAAGCTGAAGTTGTTCAGGAACGGGAACGCGACGTCGCGCGCGCCGATCTGCAGCGGCACGAGGTAGTTCATCAGCCCCGTGACGAACGGCATCGCCACGAAGAAGATCATGATCACGCCGTGCGCGGTGAAGATCTGGTCGTAGTGGTGCGGCGGCAGGTAGCCCTCGGCGCCGCCGAAAGCGATCGCCTGCTGCAGGCGCATCATCAGCGCGTCGGCGAAGCCGCGCAGCAGCATGATCAGACCAAGGATCATGTACATGATCCCGATCTTCTTGTGGTCGATCGAGGTGATCCAATCGCGCCACAGCCACCCCCAAAGACGGAAGTAGGTGACGGCGGCGAGGACGCCGATCCCGCCGAGCGCGGCGACCGCGAAGGTCGCGAGCAGAATCGGCTCGTGATAGGGGATCGCCTCGAGCGAGAGGCGTCCGAACAGGACGCTTTCGGGGGCCTGGTGGGCGGGGGTCATCGCGGCTGCACCGTCATTTCGAAGAGGCGAGGCGGGTCGAACCCGCAGAAATCAAAGGCTCCGATGCGGCGCGCTTGCCGAGCGGCGCGGCGATGGGCGCCTCCACCGTCCGGCCGTCGCGCGGCGCCTCGGGCGTGCAGATCGCCGCCACGTAGCGGGCCTTCGGCGCGACGTTTCCGCCCTGCCGGCGCGGCTCGTCATAAGCGAGCGAGAACACGTTGCCGAGGCCGGCGAGGCCCATGCCGCCCTGAGCGTCGACGCGCATCATGTCCTTGACGCACATCTTGGCGGCGTCGACGCAGCGGTTGAGGATCGCGTCGTAGAGGTCCGCCGGCGTCGAGCCGTACTTGCGGGGCGCGACCCGCACGCTCGGCTTCTCGAGCTCGATGAAGCCGGCGCGGTCGAGCTGGTCGCCCGAAGCCTTCACGCTTTCGATCCACTTGTCGAAGTCGGCCTGGGCGAGGCCGTGGAACTTGAAGCGCATATCGGAGAAGCCGGCGCCCGAATAGTTCGCCGAGAAGCCGTCATACACGCCCGCCTTGTTGATGACGGCGTGCAGCTTCGTCTCCATCGCCGGCATCGCATAGATCATGCCGGCGAGCGCTGGCACGTAGAACGAGTTCATCACCGTCGAGGAGGTGATCTGGAAGCTGATCGGCGCGTCGACCGGCGCGGCGAGCTCGTTGACGGTCGCGACGCCGTAGTCCGGGTAGAAGAACAGCCACTTCCAGTCGAGCGCGACCGCTTGCACGCGAAGCGGCTTCACGCCCTCGGGGATCGCCCGCGAGGCGTCGAGGCGTGCGAGGGGCCGGTACGGATCGAGCAGGTGGGTAGACACCCAGGTGATCGCGCCGAGCGCGATGATGATCACCAGCGGCGCCGCCCAGATCACGACTTCGAGACCGGTGGAGTGATGCCAGTCCGGATCGTAGTCGGCGTCCTTGTTCGAGGAGCGATACTTCCAAGCGAAGGCGATGGTCAGGGCGATCACCGGCACGATGATCAGCAGCATCAGCACCGTCGAGATCACCACCAGATCGCGCTGCTGCGCCGCGATATCGCCCGACGGCGACATCACGACCATCTCGCAACCGGCCAGCGCGAAGAGCGCCGGAATGATCGCTAAAGCGCGGAAAAGTCTGCCGAACGGCTTCATCGTGCACCTGACCCGGGGCTATGCGCCGCCCCTCTACGCCGCTGTTGTGCAATGCGACATTGGACGCTTTGTCCTATGGGCGCGAATGTCGCAAATGGTCTAGATGCGCGCGGCGCCCCCGCGGCGCATTGTAACCAAGTCCGCCCCCCGGATTACAACCCGGCCTTTGGGCGCGGCCCCGGAATGCGGCTATTGTGGCGTCCGGACCAGACCGAGGAGCGGCTCGAGCCATGAGCCATGACATCGCAGCGCCTTCCGGCGCGATGGACCGCGCCACCGAGTCCCACGGCAAGGTGACGCCGGGCGAGATCGCGCTCGCGGTCGTGATCGGCCGCACGTCGGAATATTTCGACTTCTTCGTCTACGGCATCGCCTCGGTGCTGGTGTTCCCGAAGTTGATGTTCCCGGAGTTCGACCCCGTGATGGGGACGCTCTACTCCTTCGGCGTCTTCGCGCTCGCATTCGTCGCACGGCCGATCGGCTCGATCATCTTCATGCAGATCGGCCGGCTCTACGGCCGGGGCGTGAAGATGACGATCGCGCTGTTCCTGCTCGGCTCGTCCACCGCCGCGATCAGCTTCCTGCCGAGCTACGCGCAGGTCGGCTATGTGGCGGCCTGGCTGCTGGCGGCCTGCCGCGTCGGGCAGGGTCTCGGCCTCGCCGGCGCGTGGGACGGGCTCGCCTCGCTGCTCTCGCTCAACGCGCCGGCGGGAAAGCGCGGCTGGTATGCGATGATGCCGCAGCTCGGCGCGCCGTTCGGCTTCCTGATCGCAGCCGCGCTGTTCGCCTTCTTCGTCACCTACCTGCCGGAGGAGGACTTCCTCAGCTGGGGCTGGCGCTACCCGTTCTTCTGCGCCTTCGCGGTGAACGTCGTCGCGCTGTTCGCGCGGCTGCGCCTCGTTCTCAGCCCGGCCTATTCTCAGATGCTGGAGACCCGCTCGCTCGCGCCGGCACCGGTGTTCGAGATGATTCGCGAGCAGGGCTGGAACGTGCTGATCGGCGCCTTCGCGCCGCTCGCGAGCTTCGCCCTGTTCCATCTCGTCACGATCTTCACTCTGTGCTGGGCGACCCTGTTCACTGGCCTCGACGCCCGCACCTTCCTGATCATCGAGATGGTGGGCGCGCTCTTCCTCGCCGCGGCCATCGTGGCCTCCGGCGTCATCGCCGACCGCATCGGCCGGCGTACGCTGCTCGGCTGGTCCGCCGGCGCGATCGCGGTCTACAGCTTCTTCACGCCCTGGCTGCTCGGCGGCGGCGTGACGGCCCAAACCGTGTTCATCCTGATCGGCTTCACGCTGCTCGGCCTCACCTTCGGCCAGTCGTCCGGCTCGCTGACTTCGAACTTCTCCTCGAAGTACCGCTACACAGGCGCCGCGCTGACATCCGATCTCGCCTGGCTGGTCGGCGCCGGCTTCGCGCCGTTCGTGGCGCTCGGCCTGTCGAGCCATTTCGGGTTGTTCACCGTCGGCGGCTATCTGATCTCCGGCGCGATCTGCACGCTGGCCTCGCTGTTCATCAACCGCCAGCTGGTGATGAACGACTGAGTGGTCGCGCGACCTTTCCGGATCCCTCCCCTCGTTGAGGGGAGGGTAGGGTGGGGAGCGCCGGGCTTGGAGTTCTACGGCTCAGGACTTCGCTCAATCCTGACCGATCCCCACCATGCCCTCCCCTTTGCAAGGGGAGGGATCGCGCTTGGTTCTGAGATGATCCCTCAGTAGCCCGCTTCGTCGAGCCCGTTCACGGCGCGGACGAGCCCGCCCGGCTTCGCGCCGTCGCGGCGTGCCGTGAGGGCGACGCGCTTCTCGACGCCCGGAGCGAGGTGGAACCAGTTCTCCGCAGCCCTCATCCCGTCGGCCGCGATATGGACCGACTGGGCGAACCGCTCGGTCGAGACGACCAACGCATCCCCCTCGATGCGCGCTGACAGTCCGAGCCTGCGGCGCGCGTTCCCGCGTCCGCAAGGGAAGTGGAACGCCTCCGCGACCGTCGCGCCGGTCTTGTCCTTCAGCTCGACCGACGTGACGTCGTGGCCGGGCGGGCCGAAGCGGTAGGCATAGGTCACGTCGAAGAAGCGGCCGATGAGGTCGAACGCCGAAAGCGTCTTCTGTTCTTGCCGGGCGATCGCGACCGGCGCCTCGGCGCGGATCACCGGCGTCTCGCCGTCTCGCCAGCAGGTCAGGGACAGCGTTCCCTCGAACGGCTCCGCGCGCTCGTTGAGCAGATGGATGGCGAGCCCATTGGTCCCCTCGTCGGTGACCGACGCCTGCACCGGCCGGAAGGCGCGCTTCAGGCCATGCCAGGCCGACTTCGGCTCGCCGTCGACGGCGATGACGCCCCAGCCGGCGCCGGGCATGAGGTCTTGCAGCAGCCAGACCAGAGCCCCGCGCGTCGGCGAGCCCGGACGGCGGAATTCGGCGAAGGTCTCCTCCATCACCTCCGCGACCGCCGCGCGCGACAGCGCGAGATAGCGCTCCGGCTCCTCGCGCTTCAGCGCGAGGACAGAGACGCCGTAAAGCAGCTCGACATAGTGGTCGCGGACGTCCTCGAAGTCCCACGAGGCGCCCATGTCGCGCGGCACGCCGCGCTTCCACTCCGGCGTATGGACGACGGGCGCCAGCTTCGCCTGCGCCAGCGACACGTCTTCCGGCACGTTCGAGAAGGCGAGGCATTCGGACGCGAAGCGCACCCGCGCGCGGCGGGCGTCGTCGAGGGGCCTGCGGTAGGCGCCGACGCCATAGTAATGGCCGACGCCCCGGTCGACCACGAAGGGAAGAGGGCCGCCGCTCGGCGAGTTCGGCACATAGGCGAGGTCGGGCCTTAGTCTGCCGATCGCGCCCGGCAACACTTCGTCGAAGACGGGCCCGCCCCAAAGCTCCGGCGGCGCGCCGAGCATCGCCGCCTGCTGAAAGACCTCCGAGCCGCCGCAGAACACGGCGAGCGAGGGATGCGTCTGGGTGCGGTCGAGGAAGGCTTCGGCCTCCCGCCGGACGCTCTCGCGAAACGCCTCGTCACCTTGTGGGTAGTCGAAGTTGGCGAGCGCCGCCTCCTGCCAGACGAGCAGGCCGAGCTCGTCGCAGATGTCGAAGAAGTCGTTCGTTTCATAGGCCATGACGCCCGGCACGCGGATCATGTTCATGCCGGCCTCGGCCGCCAGCCGCAGCCACGGCTCGTAGGCGGAGCGCGAGCCGGCGAGCGACACGGCGTCGGCGCTCGACCAGCACGCCCCGCGACAGAAGACGGGCACACCGTTGACGACGAGCCCGAAGCCTTCTCCGTCGGCGTCGCGGTCGATCTCGATGGAGCGGAACCCGACGCGGCCGAGGTTCAGCGTCTCGCCGCCGAGAACGACCTTCAGGTCATGGAGGACGGGCTCGCCATGGGTGTGCGGGAACCACGGCGCGACGCCGGGCAATGCGAGCTCGGCGATGAGGAGGCCGGCATCCGTTGCGGCGAGAGGCGCCGAGAAGCCGGCGCACGAGACGGTCCCCTCCGCTTCGTCCGAGACCCCGATCGAGAGTGAGAGCCGCCCGACTCCGCCCGCATAGCTCGTTCGCAGGTCGACCTTCGGCGCCGGCGCGCGGGTGAGGCGTGTGATCGGGCGCCAAGGACCGGTCGGTCGTCCCGCCGGGCTCCAGCCGGGCGTCGAGCCGAGCGCAGTCGTGCGGAAGAAGCGCAGTCCGTTCGGCTGGATCATCTGCGGGCGCCAGCGCGAGCGCTTCGGCATGGCGGCGAGCTTCGGTCCGAGCGCGCGAAACGCGACGGCGATCTCGGCGCCGGCGGGCAGATCGACAGTCAGCTCCAGCGGCTCGAACATCGAGCGGCATTCGGCGCGCTTCTCGCCGTCGATCCAGATTTCCGAGACGACGGCCAGTCCGTCGAAGGCGAGCGTCCCGGCGAGCGGCCGTTCGAGCCGCGTCCGGATCCAGAAGTCCTGGACGTCGATCTCCTGCGCCGTCGCGTCGGTCAGCCGGCCCGCCGCGCGCAGCGCGCCGGCGACCGTGCCGGGAACGTCGAACGGCGCCCAATCGTCCGGCGGCAGCTCCGCCGGGGTCGGGGCGGAGTCAGGCGCCGTCGCGCGGAAGGTCCAGCCGCCGAGCGGTTCGCGCGAACGGGTGGAGAAGGCGCGGATGGTCGCCATGGCGGGAGGCGTCAGGCCGACTGCGTGCTTCGAGACGCCTCGCTGGCACGAGGCTCCTCAGCATGAGGAAGGCGGAAGCGTTGGAAAGAAGAGGCCTGGTTACGCAACACGCTGTCTTCGCCCTACTCAACATCCCTCATGCTGAGGAGCCGGCCTGCGGCCGGCGTCTCGAAGCACGCAGTCGATCTCCGTCGCGCGCCGTCAGTCCGGGAACCGCGCCGTCAGCGCCGCGACCAGCTTGTCGTGGTCGGCCTGGATCACCGCAAGCGCGCCGTCGAGACGGCCGAAGGACTGCTGCCGCACCGATCGGGCCATGACGATCTGCGCGATCTTGGCGCCCTCGGCGATCGAGCGGGCGGCGGCTTCGGCCTCGCCGAGACCTTCGAGGCCCTCGCGCCCGAGCCACTCCAGATGGCTCGCGAACAGCTCGAAATTGGCGCCGAGCTGGCGCAGCGTGTTGAAGGCGTAGTGGTGGAACGCCTCCGTCGGCCGGTCCTTCAGCGCGGCGCCCTGCGCCTCGACGACGGCGCGGAAGCCGATCAGCGGGTTCGTCTCCGGGCGCCGGCGGATGTGGCGCACGAGCAGCGCGAGCGCCGCGGCCGCCGTTTCCGCGGAGGACGCCTGGTCCTTCGGCAGCCGCATGACCTCGGCGTAGGGGAACAGCGTGTCCTCGCGCGCCTGGCCCGGCAGCAGCCGCATCAGCCCGTCGAAGTCCTCGCCGGAAGCGCGGAAGAAGCCTTCGTTGTGGAAGTAGTCCAGCTCCTTGGCCGCGCGGTCGATCCGGTTGATCGCGACCGTCGTCTTGCCGTGCGCGGTGCGGTAGGTCACGCCCTGCGTGTCCGGCAGGTAGAAGCTGTCGAGCTCGATCAGCACGATGCGGCCGAGCGCGGCCTGCGTCTCGAGATGCGAGACGAGGTCGTCATAGAGCGCGAGCTCGGTGACGCGCAGGCCATAGAGCGCCTCGAGGTCCTCGAGCGGCGGCTTGAAAAAGGTGAACTGGTCGCCCTCGAAATCCTGGCTGATCGCGAAGCCGAACGCCGCCGCGGGCTCCGCGCCCATCGCGTGCAGAACCTCGATCCACAGATCGGCGTAGCAGTTGGTCTGCGGCCAGTTGCGGTCCGCGCCGTGCATGGCGTGGTTCTTCCATCCGATCGGATCGATCGGCAGCACGCGCGGCGCGGCGGGCGCCGCGGGGCGGGCGCGAAACGGAACGGCCGTCATCGGGGCATCCTCATCGCGACGGACGCGCCGCCGCACTGGCGCACCGGGGCGAAGCCACCGGCCGAGGCGGCCGGCAGCGCCATCATCGAGCCGTGCGCGTGGGCGCGCGGCTGCTGCGCCGGCTGCGCGTCGAGTGGCTGCGTCGCGTGAGGCGCGCGTCGGTGTCTCGGGCCGATCGTCACTGCCACAGAACCTTGCGCACGGCTTTCGGCCAGGCCTCGACGTCGAAGCCGTGATGCTTGAACAGCGCGAGCGCGACGCGCTCCAGGCCGAAGCCGACGCAGGCCGTGTGCGCGGTCTCGCCGTCGGCGTCGATCAGGCCCCAGGTCGTGCCGAAATGGTCCTGATGATAATTGAAGGAGAGGCAGGCGGTCGGCTTCTCCTCGCTCTCGATCGGGATCAGCATCTCGAACTTGAGGCCCTGGTCGCGCTGGTTGTTCTTCAGCATGCGGCCCGAGCGCCCGAAGAAGGGATCGTTGGCCAGATCCACATGGATCGGCACGCCGAGCTTCTTCATCATGGTCTCGCCGTTTTCGAGCCAGCCGGCGCGGAACTCCTGGACTTGGCGAGGCTTTCCGAAGCGGACGAACTCGCGCATGCGGAACATCTGCATGCGCGCCGGGTCCTTGGAGGGCTCGTGGCGGAAGCAGTAGCTCTGCAGGTCGAACAGCGCGCCTTCCGCCTTGAGCGGGCCGCGCTTGGCGACGATCGGATAGAGCGTGTAGCAGGCCGCAGGCGTCAGCACGACGCCGGTGGTCTTCTGCTGGCCGGTCCAGTCCTCGTTGTTCTGGAGCTTGTCGAGCAGCTCGAAATGGCCGCGGTCGTCGCCCATGAAGGCGTGGACCGTGCCGGCGAGCTGCGGGAACGACTTCATGTAGCCCGACCGCTCGAAGTGGAAGCGGTTCATGGCCGGCGGGAAACGGATCACTTCCGGAACGCCGGGGTTCGCGCCCGAAGCGCCGGTGCGGGTCACCAGATCCTCGAACCGGGCGATGACGTCCTCGAACGCGCCGGAGCGGCCGTAGATGCCGTCGACGCCGGTTTCGATCAGGATGCCGTGGGAAATCAGCTGCTCGAGCAGGGTGGTCGGTTCGACCTCGTCGCAAATCACGCACATGGTCTGATCACCTCAGCAGGCTGGCGTCGTGCTTGTACACGGCGAGCAGGTTGGAGACGTTTCCGAGGATGCGGTCGTTGTTGATCATGATCGGCGCCGACAGCGCGTCGCGCATCGGACGGGCGAGGCTGTAGGGGCTGTCGTTGCGGTAGCCCATGATCCCGCAGATCAGGAATGCGGCGTTGACGATCTCGCCGGCGGACTGGCTGGCCGAGATCTTGATCGCGTTCATCGCGACGCCGAAGCCGATAGAGGTGAGCTCGTCGGCGTCGTCCTTCGCACGCTCGTAGCGGTCGATGCCGGCGACGACGAGCGCCTTGAAGCGCTGCTGCAGGGTCAGCAGTTCCGCGAGGCGCAGCGCGCTCGGCGGGGTCGCGCCGGGACGCTTGCGGGCCTCTGCGCGCACGAAGGCCTCGGACCGCGCCACGGCGTCGGAGGCGATGCCGTACCAGACCGAGGCCCACAGCAGATGCGCGTAAGGCAGCATCGACTGGGCCGAGATGTCGGCGAAAGCGAGCGGGATGATCTGCTCTGCCGGCGCGCGGCCGGAGAAGAAGAAGTTGTCCGAGCAGGTGCCGCGCATGCCCATCGTGTTCCAGGCGCCGGTCTTCTCGAGCCGGTACTGGTCGGCGCGCATCACCGCCATGACCTGGTCGGAGGCCGGAGCGTCCGGCGTGCGGCGCGCGGTGATCAGGATCGCGTCGGCATAGGCGCCGTAGGAGATCAGACAGCCGTCCTTGGCGAGGTCGAACATGTCGCCGTCGCGCTGGACGCCGCAGATCGACTGGCGCATGTCGCCGCCGACGCCGCCGCCTTCCGTGGTCGCGGAAGCCAGCAGCAGCTGCTCCTCGGCGCAGGCGCGCATGAAGCCGCGGTGCCATTCGCTGTCGAGGCAATGCACCGTCAGGCTCGACATCTTGATCTGGTGCATCGCGTAGATCATGCCGGAGCTCGCGCAGGCCTGAGCCAGCGCCGCGCAGATCTCCGAGACGCAGGCGACGCTCGCGCCTTGGCCGCCGAGCGCCTGCGGGACCATGATCCCGAGCAGCCCGGCTTCCTTCAGCGCGGCGAAGGTCTCCGACGGGAAGCGGGCGTTCTCGTCGACGTCGGCGGCGTTGGGCGCCGCGATCTTGGTCGCGATGGTGCGCGCAGCCTTGACCAGTTCACGCTCGTCGACCGCAGGCGGGACGAGCGCGAGGGCCTCGGCGATGTCGTCGCGCCGGGCGAGAGCGGAGGTCACGCGGCTTCCTCGGCCTGGACCGTCATCACCGCCTGCTCGATCGCGGAGATCGAGGAGAAGTTGCGGCGGTTCAGCATGCGGTCGGGAAACTCGATGCCGAAGGCCTCTTCGAGCGCCATCATCACCTCGACCGATCCGAAGGAGGTGAGGCCGGCGGCGTGGAGGTCGTCGTCGTCCGACAGGCCGCCGACCGGCGCCGGAAGGCGGCCGTGCTTGGCGAGGATGTCGCGAATGGTCGTCTTCATGCCCATGCTCCTGTCCCTGGAGCCGCGCTCGCTCGCTCCAGCGCCTGCGCGGCGTTCCGCCGTTGACGTGATCCCTGTCGCGCTTCACGCCGCCTGACCTTCAAGCCCCCGATGGCGTGTAAGCGTCCACGCCCCTAGTCATAACCCAGGAGATTTAACGCGGCCTTGCGACGATCATCGAAAATTAAAAGCATAAATGCGAATTATCATAGTATATTTTCCACTAACGGCGCCGGCGTAAGTCGTCCTGATCTGATACAAAAATCCTCTAAATTGAGATAAAATGCGGGTTCGTGAGTGTACGAGGAGGAAAATTAGGCCCGCGTTTATTCTCTAAGTTTAAGGGTGTGTTAACGCCGAATGCATCGGCCTGCCGGCGGCTGGTTGATCGGTTTTCCGATTTAATTCAAATCCTATGCGTCCGCCGCGAAGCCGCCCTTTCGGGCCTCACACAGGCGTCCGCGTCATGCCCACTCTCCAGCAGCAACTCGACCGCCACGGCGGCGTCGGGCCCGGCTTCGACTTCGTCCGGCTCGCTCTTGCGACGCTGGTCCTCTTCATCCACACGTCGCTGATCGCGCCGGGCGTCGTCGGGGCCGAGAACGCGCCTCTGTTTCCCGGCGCGCCGGTCGAGCGCTGGGCGCTCAACTACGCCGTCCTTCCGATGTTCTTCGCGCTGAGCGGGTTCCTCGTCGCGGGCAGCGCCGAGCGGCTGTCGCTCGGCAGCTTCCTGACCAACCGAGCCTTGCGAATCTTTCCAGCCCTTGCGGTCGAGATCACGCTCTCGGCGCTCGTGCTCGGACCGCTGCTCACCACGCTGCCGCTCGGCGAGTACTTCTTCGATCCGCGCTTCGCCAGCTACTTCCTCAACATCTTCGGCGCGATCCACTACGAGTTGCCGGGCCTGTTCGCCTCCAATCCGGAGCCGGGCGTCGTCAACGGATCGCTCTGGACGGTCCCGCACGAGCTGAGCTGCTACACGCTGCTCGCGCTGTTCATGGCCTTCGGCCTCCATCGCAACCGTCGACTGCTGCTGCTCGCGGCCGTCGGGCTCTACGCCGTCGGCGCCGTCACGCCGCTGCTCGTGACGATCTTTCCGAAGTCGCTGCTCGTCGAGACGATGAACCACATGTTCGTCACGCGCGGCGCGGCCAAGCTCGTGCCGATCTTCCTGCTCGGGATGGCGGTCTACCGCTATCGCGACGTGCTGCCGTTCCGGCGGAGCTACGGGCTCGCCGCCGTCGCCGCCTTCTTCGCGATCTCCGCCTTCGGCCGGACGGAATGGATGAACTCGCCGCTGTTCGCCGCCGTCTCCGGGCCGTTGCTTGCCTATGCGGTGGCGGTCGCGGGACTGACGCCCGAGCTCAGGCTGCAGTCCATCAGCGGCGACTACTCCTATGGGATCTATCTCTACGGCTTCCCGCTGCAGCAGACGATCCTCGCCTTGTTCCCGAAGCTCGTCGATCCGGCGCTGTTCTTCGGGCTCAGCTTCGCCGCGAGCCTCGCGATGGCGGCGCTCTCGTGGCGGTTGATCGAGAAGCCGATCCTCCGGATGCGCCGCCATTTCTCGCTGTCGGCGCGCATCCACACCGAGCCGCGCGATGCGGAAGCGGCCGCCGCGGCTCAGGCCCCGGCGCCGACCGCTTCGCGCGCCGTCGCCTGACGGCGCGCGAGTCTCCGCAGCGCCGCTTCGGCCGGCGCTCCGTCGCTGGTTCCGAGCAGGAACCAGAACAGGGCGGCGGTCTTGATCGTGTAGACCGAGTCCGAGATCAGCAGCAGCAGCAGGATGTAGGTGATCGCGGCCGCCTTGTACGGCCAGGCCCGTCGGGTCTCCTGCGGCAAGAGTACGAACAGCGCCCAGAGCCCCGCGAAGCCGATCAGCCCGATCTGGTTCAGCGTGTAGGCGTAGCCGGAGTCCGACAGGAACGGCTTGTCGGGCGACAGGCCGAACACGGCTTCCGGCGTCAGCGACGTGAGCAGCATCGAGGTCCAGAGCATCCGGCCGCCGATGTCGTTCGACCAGACTTTTTCGGCCGTCGTCAGGCCGTAGACCGCGAGGATCGACAGGATCAGGAACGGCGCGGCGACGAACGGCGCGCGGGGAACGTGGCGGGCGATGAGGTAGACGCCCGTCGCCGCGAGCGAGACGTAGGCGCCGAAGCGGGCGTCCGCGAGGATGACGCAGGCGACGCCCATCAGGCCGACAAGCCAGCGCAGCTTCATCCCCTTGCGGTAGAGCGCCCAGAGATAGACGATCGCGCCGAAGTTGCCCGCCGAGACCGGCTCCAGGAACACCGACGAGACGCGGTGCTGGCCGAGGAAGGGCAGCAGCGCCCGCGCGTCGGGCCTGACGCCGCTCTGGAACAGCGCCCCGGTCTGCTCGGAAAGCTCGCTCGGCGCCACGGTGCCGCGCGCCACGTAGTACTTGATGACGTTGAAGTAGGTCGTGAAAACGTCGAGGGCGAAATATTCGAAGCAGCCCATCGCGAGCACGATCGCCGCGCTCCAGAACACCGCCTTGTCAGCCAGCCTGATGTCCGGCAGCCGGCGCCCGAGCGCGTAGAAGGCGATCGGGATGAGGATGTCGCGCACGGCCTTCGGATCGATCAGCGGCCGCATCGCCATCAGCAGCGCCGCATAGGTCAGGAACACCACCAGCACCAGATAGACCGGGACGGAGCGGCCTAGCGCGAAGCTGAAGGCGAGCGCGAGCAGCAGCCCCTCCATCGCCATCACCATCGTGTCGGTGACGGCGAGCATGGAGGTGTTGAGAAAGCACAGGCCCGCGTTGAACGTCAGCGCGCCGAACAGGATCGCGAGCGTCGCGGTCGGATGGAGCCGGTCGCGCAGCGAGGCCGGCGCCGGGCGCGCGGCCGCGAGCGTCACGCCGCGGCCTTGCGGAAGCGCCGCGTCGCGAACTCCGGCAGCGCGATCCGGCTGGGGCGCGACGGCTCGACCGCGATCAGCGCCGCGGTGCGGTCGCCCGCCGGGTCGAGCATCGCCGCGAGATCGCGCAGCGTCCGGCGGCGCGTGCGGCCGGGCTCGAACAGCAGGACGACGGCGTCGGCCATTGCGGCCGAGGCGGCGAGGCCGGCGGCGTCGTCGTCAGACAGAAGCAGGAATTCCGAGCCCTCGCCGCGCTCGCCGGTGCGGCCCTGCAGGGCCTCGATCACGCGGGACGCGCGGGCGCGCTTGGCCGCCTCGACCAGCGGTCCGCCGATCGTCGCGGCGTCGGGCGCCGCGGCGTGGATGGGCTGGATCCGCTCGACATGCATCGGCTCATCGCGGTCGTTCTGCGCGCAGATCCAGACGCCCTCGCCGATGCCGGCGAGCGCCCGGGCGAGGCCCTGGATGACGTTGCGGCGCAAGGCCGGGTCGAGATCATGCGCGCCCGCCATGACGACGACGGCCGGGGATTTGGCGCCGACCCGGCCCTGGAGGCGGCGGGCGACAGCGAGCAGGGCGGCGGGATCGCGCTCGTCGAGCGCCGGCCCGGAGCCGCGGCGCTTCAGGGTCGCGTAGCTCTCGACGCCCAGCATCTCGGCCGCCGAGCGCGCGTTCGGCGCCGCGCCGCGGAGGAGATCGAGCAGGAAGCCGAGCGCGAGGCCGAGGCACGCCCCGAACACCAGCGCGGCCGGCGCGACGATCAGCGCCGGCGCCTTCGAGGGCTTCATCGGGATCGAGGCGGACGAGATCAGGCGCGAATTGTTGGTCTGGATCTGCTGCTGCTGCTCGAGCTCCTTCGCCCGGCCGAGCGAGGCGTTGTAGACGGTGCGGATCGCCTCCGCCTCGCTCTCCAGCTGGCGGAGCCTGATCTCGCTCTCGCTGCTCGACACCTGGTTCTTGGTGAGGGCCGCGGCGCGCTCCCTCAGCTTCTTCAGATTGTCCTGCGCCTGCGCGTAGTCCTGCACGATCGAGGCGCGCACCCGGTCGAGCTCCTCCGAGAGGGCCTTGCGGGCGGCGGCGAGCTCTGCGCGGGCCTCGACGAGGCGCGGATGCCGCGGCAGCAGCGTCTCCGCCATGCGCGCGGCTTCTTGCGCGGTCTGGGCGTATTGGCTGCGCAACGCGATGATGGTCGGAGCGTTGAGCGCCTCCGAGATCCGGTCGGAGAGAAGCGAGTCCGGACCGATCTTGGCGACCTGGTCTCGCCGCGCGGCGAGCCGCGCGACCTCGGTCTCGGATTGCGTGATCTGGCCGTAGAGGTCGCGCAACTGCTGGTTGACGATCAGCCCGGCCTCGCCGGTCGAGATCAGGTCGTTGTCGCTGCGGAACTTCTCCACCGCGACCTCGGCGTCGTTGAGCTGCTTGCGCAGGCTCGAGAGCTGGCCGAGCAGCGTGTCGCCGGCGCGCTTCACCGCCTGGCCGCGGCCATCGTTCCCCTGCTTGAGATAGATCGCCGCCAGCCGGTTGGCGATCAAGGCGGACCGCTCGGCGTTCGGATGCGAGACGGTGATTTCGAATACGAGCGAGTTGTCGACGCGGCGGGCGACGACGGCCTTTCGCAGCGCCTCGATGGTCGTGGCGCGCGATTGGGCCGGGGTCTCGCCGCCGAAGAGCCGGCTGAGCAGGCCGGGTTGGGCGCGGAAGACGGGATCCGCCTCGAGGTCGAGCTCGTCGATCAGCTGGTTCAGGATCGAGCCCGAGACCATCACCATCGCCTGGCTGTCGACATTGGCGAAGTCGATCGAGGCTGCGGTGTCTTGGCGCACGATGTCCTTGCCGACGACCTGCAGCGCCTGCGGGTCGACGAGGATCTCCGCCGTGGCGCGGTAGAGCGGGGTCTGGTGGGCGAGGAAGGCCATGGCGAGCAGCATCGTCGCAGCGGCCGTGGCGACGATCAGCTTGACGCGGCGCCGGGCGAGCTCGGCGAAGTCCGAGGCCGTGCTCGCGACCGTCTCCTCGACCGAAGGCGGCGCCGGCTCGCGGATCGCGACCGGAGACGCCTGGGCCATCCCGTGGGACCCGCCTTGGGACACGCCTTGGGCCACGCCCTTGCTCCGTCTCGACTTTTTGTTGCTAGGCCGGCCCACAGGGCGCGCGCAACGCGTCACGCCGACCGTGCGTCGTCATGGTTAATTTTTCGATAATCGCCGAGACGAAAAGTATTTAACAATTACTTACTTATGCCGCACCACTTTTCAAAGAAACAGATGAAAACAACTTAAGTATGCCCTGCTATAAAACTTGAGCCTGGCATGGCGCTGGCTTAGGTAACCTCCGTCAGCCCCGCCGCGTGGCGTCCGATGGCGGGACGGAGAACGGAGCCTCGGGCGCCTACAGGCGGACGGGCCGAATATGAGCGGATGCCGGCCGGCATCGCGGCGGCGTCCGAGAGAAAATCTGCGGAAAGACGCGGGCACATGGGCAATCAGGCGATCTATCAGGGGCCGGAACGTCGGTGGATCGGCCCGTATCTGCGGATCGGCGGGCTCGAGATCCCCTATGTCGATCGCGCGAGGGCCATCCAGACGATCCAGAAGTCGTTCGAGGACCGCCGGCAGATCCGCGTCGCCTTTTGTAACGCCAACACCATGTTGCAGGCGTTCGAGTCGCGTGAGTACGCCCGTACGCTCTCGCGCTGCCTCGTGCTGAACGACGGCGTCGGCGTCGACATCTGCTCGCAACTGGTCAACGGGCGCCGCTTCGAGCAGAACCTCAACGGGACCGATCTGACGCCGGCCCTTCTGGGCGCGACGCGGCGCGAATTGAGAATCTTCCTGCTGGGCGCGAAGCCTGGCGTCGCCGAAGAGGCAGGCAGGCGGCTCGAGGAGCGCTTCCCGCGCCACCGGATCGTCGGGGTCCGAGACGGTTATTTCGCGGACCACGAGGCGTCGGAGGTGGTCGCCGAAATCAACGCCGCGGCGCCGGACCTCGTACTGGTCGCGCTCGGCAATCCGCGGCAGGAGACCTTCGTCGCCGAGCACGCCGCGGCCATGGACGCTCCGGCGATCATGATGGTCGGCGCGCTGCTCGACTTCATCGCCGGCCGCGTCGTACGGGCGCCCCGGATCGTGCGCGCGTTGCGCGCGGAATGGCTGTTCCGCCTCGTCCAGGAGCCGCGACGGCTCGGGCGGCGCTACACGATCGACGTCGTGCGCTTCTTCGGCTGGATCGCCTGGCTGAAGCTCCGCCGCGCGTCTCAGGCAATGGATCTCGCGCCGCGCCGTCTGCGGCCGGAAAACTGAGACGGCGCAACGCGTAAAACCCGATTTAAGCATGGCGCTTGGGGAAGTCTTTACGGCGCCCGCGCTATGAAGGCTGCAGGCAGGGAGGCGAAGTCTCGATGGTCGAGGCGGTCGGACATCGCGAGGGCGGGCGACGCATCCTGATGGCGTGCGCGGCCTTTCCGCCGTTCATCGACGGCGGCGGGCCGATCTCGGCCATGATGGTCGCGAAGCTGCTGATCGCGCGCGGCCACGAGGTCGAGGTCGTCAACGTCTCGGGCGAGGACAAGCACGAGATCTTCGACGGCGTTCCCGTACGGCGTCTGAAAAGCCCCAACGTCGACTGGAACTACCGCCTGCCGCGTCCGGCCTGGCGCAAGGCGTTGTGGCACGCGCTGGAGAATTTCAATCCGCGCGCCTTTTTCGTCATGCGGCGGGAGATGAAGCGGTTCCGGCCGGAGATCGTGCTCACCGACTCCATCGAGAACGTGAACGTCGCGACCTGGGCCGCGGCGAAGTCGCTCGGCCTGCCGACGGTTCATATCCTGCGCTCGGCCTTCCTGCTGTGCTGGAAGGCCAGCATGCGCAAGGGCGGCGGCAACTGCGGCCGCGCCTGCGGCTCGTGCCAGGCGACCTCCTACGGCAAGAAGCTCACCTCCCGCTTCGTCGACGCCGTCGTCGGCGAGACCGGCTTCATCGTCGGCCGCCATCTCGAGCACGGCTATTTTCCGAACGCGAAGCCGCATATCGTGCCGGGCGCGATCACCGAGATCGTCGCCCCGGGACCGCGCGCCGCGCCGGAGGGCCGGCCGGTCCGCTTCGGGTTCATCGGCGTGCTCGATCCCGTGAAGGGCCTCGACACGCTGGCGGCCGCCGCCCGCCGGCTCGCCCCGGGGCAGGCCGAGTTCCTGGTCGCCGGAACGGGCTTCGGCGACTACGCGGAAACGCTGCCGGCCAAGTTCCCTGCCGACGCCCGATTCCTCGGCTGGACAAAGCCGGCGGACTTCTTCCCCGAGATCGACGTGCTGGTCGTTCCCTCGCTGTTCCAGGAGCCGTTCGGCCGCGTCGCGATCGAGGCCTTCGCGCATGGCGTGCCGGTGATCGCGGCCCGGTCCGGCGGCCTTCCGGAAACCATCGAGCCCGATTTCAACGGCGATGTCTTCGAGCCCGGAGACGACGTCGAACTGGCCGAGAAACTCGCGTCGCTCGCCGCGCAGCCGCAGCGGATCGCGCGGCTTTCCGCCGGCGCGCTGGCCTCGGCCGCGAAGTATCTGACGCCGCGGATCGCCGCAGGTTTCGACGCCGTCTTCGCCTCGATCGAGCCCGCGCTGCGCCCGGCGCCCGCCGCCGCCGTCCAGGGAGCGCGCGCATGATCGCGCTCATCCGGTCGCCCCGCTTCATCGAGCTCAGGCGCTTCGCGATCGCCTTCTCGTCGCGTTTCGGCTCGACCTTCCTGTCGTTTCTCGTGATGCTGGTCGCGAGCCGGCTGCTGTCGACCCACGAGTACGGCCTCTATGTCTTCCTGTTCTCGATCGGCAGCGCTCTTGGGCTGATCGCGGTGCTCGGCCAGCAGATCCTGGTCGTGAAGCACTACCGCCGCGACGCCGGCGCCGACGATCCGATCAACCGCACGCTCCTGCGCGTCAACGCCGAGTGGCTACTCGGGGGATGCGGCGCGCTGTCCCTCGCGGCGGCCGCGCTGTTCGTCTTCTCCGACGAGATCCCATACCCTTATGACCATCTCTGGATCGGCTTCCTGTTCGCGGCGGTGTTCTCGCTGAGCGAGTACCTGCAGAACTATTTCCGCATCCACGGCAGCATCAACCTCTCGCTGCTGCCGCGCGAGATCATCTGGCGCGCGGCGAGCGTCGTGGCGTTCTTCGCGGCCGCCTATTACGGGCTGATGTCCGGCGGCGCGGCGGCGATGGTCATCGTCACGCTGCTGCTCGGGGCCGCAACGGCCTATCAGGTTCTCGCATTCCTGAAGGACGAGGGCGTCGGCTTCCTTCGACCTCGTTCCGACGAGGTCGCGCCGCGTGAATGGCGCGCCGAGAGCGGCTACTTCATCGCCAACAACGTGCTGAACTCCGCCCAAGCCTATCTGGAGACGATCCTGATCGGCGCTTTGCTCGGGCTGGAGCAGGCCGGCTTCTATTTCGTCGCGCTCCGCATCGCCATGCTGCTCACCCTGCCGGTCGCCGCCATCGACACCGTGGGCGTGCCGCTGATCGCCGCCAAGTTCCAGGCCGGCGACCGGGCCGGCGCGCAGCGGATCACCGGCCGTCTGTCCATGGCCGCCTTCTGCATCTCGCTGTTCGGGGCGCTCGTCCTCGCCGTCGCCGGCCCCTTCGTGCTCACCCTGTTCGACGAGCATTTCGCTCGCGACTCGAACGTCCTCGTGGTGCTCTGCGCCCTGGCGGTGAGCCAGGCCTTCTTCGGGCCGGGCTCCTGGCTGATCATGATCGGCGGCGGCGAGCGCTTCTTCCTGATCGCGCGCGCGATCATGTTCGTCGCCTACCTGGGGCTGCTGTTGGCTCTCGGCCGGACCTTCGGCCTGATCGGCATCGCCTCGGCGAGCTTCGTCTACGCGGTCGCCTCGAATTACGTCGCCGCCCGCTGGATCGCCGGCGCATGGGGCGTCGACAACATGGCGACGGCCTTCTTCAGGCCGTTCCTGTTCGGCGGCGCCGGCGCGAAGGCCCGCGAGATTCGCCTCCAGACCCGCTTTGAGGCCGCCGAATGAACCGGCCGCCCATCCTTTCGACCGCAGACGCAGCAGATCGCAGGACCTCGCTTATGCTCAACCTCGCTGGCGCGTTCGCGCGCGGAACGGAAGATCTCGGCGTCGCGGCCCGGGTCGAACTGGTCCGCGACTACGCGGCCTCGATCGGAGCGACGATCACGCAGCCGGACACCCGCGTCGGCGTCCCCGTCACCTTCGGCAACTGCATCGGGCAGCTCTATCCCGCCGACGGGCCGGTCGCGGTGCTGATGCTCGGCGCGATCGGCTACGAGGAAATGTGCGTCCGCACGACCTGGCGCACGCTCGCCGAACGTATTCAGGCCCAGGGGTCGCCCTGCCTGCGTTTCGACTATCCGGGGGTCGGCGACTCGCCGGATGGCCCCGAGGCCGCCGGGCTCGATGACTGGATGGAGTCTATCCGCGCCGCCGCGCGCTTCCTGCGCTGGGCGACGGGGCGGGAACGCATTGTCGTCGTCGGGCAGGGCCTCGGCGGCGCGCTCGCCGCGCTCGTCGCGCGCGAAATCGGCCCGGTAGAAGCGGCCGTCTTCATGGCGCCCGTCACCAGCGGCCGCTTCTATCTCCGGGAGCTTTCGCTGTGGGCGCGCATGCTGACCGACCGGATCGGCATCACTCCGGATCCGGACGACCTCGGCGGCCACGCGGTCGCGGGCATCGCGCTGGAGCCGGCCCGCGCCGCCGCCATCAAGTCGATCGACCTGACCAAGCTCGATGCGGCGCCGGCCGCGCGCGCGCTGATGGTCGGCCGCGTCAATCACGGCGGCGACGAGCGCTTCGCCGCCCATCTCGCGACGCTCGGCGTCGAGACCGAAGCGCTGCCCTACGAGGGCTACGAGATCCTCGCCACCGACCCCACCCAGGCCGAGCCGCCCCACCAGGTGCTGGACGCCGTCGCGAACTGGATCGCCGCGCTCGACATCGACACAGCCTCGGGATCGTTCCTGCCGCGGCGGGCCGCCCCGATCGTGGCTGCGCCCGCGCCGGTGCAAGGCGAGGGATATCGCGAGCGGCCGATCCGCTTCGGCCCGGAAGGGCGCCTGTTCGGCGTGCTGTGCGAGCCGGAGAACCCGAGCGGCCAGCCGGCGGCGATCTTCGCCAACGCCGGCCGCGACTATCACATCGGCTGGGGCCGGGCGACGATCGAGCAGGCGCGCGCGCTCGCTGCCCTCGGCGTGCCGTCGCTTCGCCTCGACGCGGCCGGGATCGGCGACAGCCTCCCGCATCCAGACATGACGGGCGAGGTGCTCTACAGCCAAGGTCAGATCGACGACATGAAGGCGGCGATCGACGCGCTGGCCGGGCTCGGCTACCACCGGCCGTTCCTCATCGGCCGCTGCAGCGGCGCCTACGCCGCCTTCAACGCAGCCGTCCAGGACGACCGCGTCGACCAGGTGGTGATGGTCAACACCGAGCGCTTCGTCTGGGACCCGCGCGAGGACATCGCCGAGGCTCTGCGCTACGCGCATCGCTCGATCGGCGATTTCGGCGCGACGCTGTGGAAGCGCGGCGGCTGGAAGCGCCTGCTCAAGGGCCAGCTGCGCGTCGGCGCGGCCGCCAAATACGTCACGCACCGCCTGCTCCGGAAGGCTGCGGTAAAGTTCGCGCCGCTGTTCGGCGAGCTGACGCCGGAGGCCCGCCTCTACCGAGAGGTGCACCGCCGCTTCGCGACGCTCGACAGGCGCGGCGTGCGCGTCTGGCTCGTCTATTCCGAGGGCGACCTCGGCCTCGCCGAGCTCCACACTTATTTCGGCGAGGACGGCAGGAAGGTCGCGAACTATCCGAACGTCTGGCGCGCCATGGTGATGGACGCCGACCACAACTTCACCCACAAGGGCGCCCGCGCCCGGCTGCTTGCGACGCTCGTCGGCGTCGTCGCCCCGCCCGCCGTGACGCAGAGCGTGGCCGCCGAATGAGCGGCAAAACGGCCCTCGCTGTGGCGCTTGCGCTGGCGACGGCCGTCTCGCAGGCCTTCGCCGAACCCTGCCTGCGCGGGGTCAACCTTTCGGGCGCAGATTTCGGGCCGACGCCCGGCCGCCCGAATTTCGACTACGCCTATCCCGACGCCGCCGCCTTCGATCGCCTCGCGGCGAACGGCGGCACGGCGGTGCGCTTGCCGTTCCGTTGGGAGCGCCTGCAGCCGAAGCCGAACGCTCCCTTCGACAAGGGCGAACTCGCCCGTCTCGACGGCGCGGTGAAGGCCGCCAACGCGGCCGGGCTGACGGTGATCGTCGATCCGCACGACTACGCCTATTACCGCGGCAAGCGGATCGGATCCGCCGACGCGCCCGTCGCGCAGTTCGTCGATCTCTGGAAGCGGCTGGCGACGCATTTCAAGGGAAATCCCCGCACGGTCTTCTCGCTCATGAACGAGCCATACGACGTGCAGGCGGCGGACTGGGCGAAGACGTCCCAGGCGGCGGTCGACGCGATCCGCAAGACGGGCGCGCTGCAGATGATCATCGTGCCGGGCACCGCCTACACCGGCGCCCACAGCTGGTCGAGCGAGCTCGCCGTCGGGCGCAACGACGTCGAGATGGCCAGGGTCTCCGACCCGCTCGGACGCATGGCCTATGACTTCCATCAGTATCTCGATGCCGACTTCTCCGGCCGCCAGCCCGAATGCTCGGGCGCGGAACGGGCGCTCAAGGCGATCGACGACGTCACCGCCTGGCTTCGCGCCGGCGGCCGCCGCGGCTTCCTCGGCGAGTTCGCGGCCTCCGAACGTCCCGACTGCGTCGCGGCTCTGACCGCCATGGTCAGGAAGATGAACGATGCGCCCGACGCCTGGATCGGCTGGACCGCCTGGGGCGCCGGCGCGTGGTGGCCGAAGGACTACCCCTTCAACCTGGAGCCCACCGACGCCGGCGAGCGCCCGCAGATGGCGGCGCTGAAACCCCTGATGGCGAACGGCGGCTCCGCCTGCGACCTCGGGGGGCGCTCATGAACGCGCCGTTCCGCAGCCGCGATCTTGCGAACGCGGTCGCGCCGCTCTCCGTCGTCCATGTCGTGCGCCAGTACCGGCCGAACCGGGGGGGACTGGAGGACGTCGTCGCGAACCTCGCGCGTGAGCAGCTGCGCGCCGGATGGTATGTGCGCGTCGTGACGCTCGACCGGCTGTTCCGCAAGCTCGACGAGCGTCTTCCCGAGCGCGAGATCATCGGCGGCGTCGATGTGCGGCGTATCCCCTTCCGCGGCTCGACCCGCTATCCGCTTGCGCCCGCTGTCTTCCGGCACCTGGACGGCGCGGACGTCGTGCATGTGCATGCTGTCGATTTCTTCTTCGACGCGCTCGCGCTGGCCAAGCCCTTCCACCGCCTGCCGCTGGTCGCGACCACGCATGGCGGCTTCTTCCACACCGGCGATTTCTCGGCGCTGAAGAAGCTCTGGTTCGACGGGCCGACCCGGCTGACCTCGAACCTCTACGACCGGATCGTCGCCTGCAGCCCGAGCGACGCGCACGCCTTCTCGGCCGTCGTGTCAGGCGTCGAAGTGATCGAGAACGGCGCGGATCTCGACAAGTTCGCGGGGGCCTCGAGCGCGGCGCCGGTCAAGCGCATGGCGAGCCTCGGCCGGTTCTCCAAGAACAAGCATCCCGAGCGCCTGATCGCCATGACGAAAGCGCTGGCCGCACGGGATCCCGACTGGCGGCTCGACCTCGTCGGCGCGGCTTCGGACTGGACGGTCGAGCAGCTGCGCGAGGAGATCGCGCGCGCCGGCGTCGAGCAGAATGTGCGTCTGCACGTTGGCCTCGACGACAGGGGCGTCGCGGACGTCCTTCGGGCCGCCTCGCTGTTCGTCTCCGCCTCGGACTACGAGGGGTTTGGGGTCGCGCTGATCGAGGCGATGAGCGCCGGACTGAAGCCTGTGGTCCATCCGAACGAGGCGTTCCAGACCCTCGCCGCGCGTCATCCGAGCGTCGCGCTGGTTGACTTCTCGGACGCCTCCGCCGCCGCGTCTGCGGTCGTCTCGGCTCACGCTGCTCTTGTCGAAGGCGCGCCCGGCGCAAAGCCGTCGCGCGAAGAACTCGCCGTCTATTCCTGGCCGCAGGTCGCGGCCAAATACGCAGACGCCTATCGGGCCGCGATCGCCGGCCGCAAAGGGGCGCCCAGCCGCGCGATCGCCACGCCAGAGGGCGTATCATGACGTCGGTTCTGTTCGTATCCGGCAGCCCCGCGCCGACTTCCAAGAGCGCGCGCCTCGCGGAGCATGTCCGCGCCCGGCTCGACGCCGCGGGCTTCTCCACCGCCCATGTGAGGGTCCGCGACCTTCCCGCGGAGCCTCTGCTCGCCGGAGACGCCAGCGAGCCGGCGATCGCCGACGCCGTCGCCGCGCTCGACAAGGCCGACGGCGTCGTCTTCGTGACGCCGACCTACAAGGCGTCCTATTCCGGCCTCATCAAGACCTTCCTCGACCTCCTGCCCCAGCGGGCGCTCACCGACAAGGCGGTGCTCCCCCTCGCGGTCGGAGGCTCGCTCGCCCATGTGCTGATGCTGGACTACGCCTTACGGCCGGTGCTGCACTCGCTCGGCGTGCGCCATTCCGTGCAGGGCTGCTTCCTGATCGAAAGCGCGCTGGACGCCACGTCCGAGGAGTTCGTCGTCGGCGATCTCCAGCGCGACATGCTCGACCGCGCCATCGGCAATTTTACGCGCGCGCTGACTGACCCGGCCGCGACGCAGGCGGCGTGAGGCTCTTCCTCCCCTTGCAAAGGGGAGGGCAGGGTGGGGGT
>JADBEO010000030.1 GCA_031316315.1 Chelatococcus sambhunathii | reverse complement strand
GCGGCGTAGAGCTCCACGCCCAGCGCTCCCCACCCTTACCCTCCCCTCGACGAGGGGAGGGAGGCGGCGACCGCACCTCGCTTTAGCGTCGCGATTAGCGCCCCGACGACGATCAGCGCACACCCTCCGATGAGGGCGGCGTTCGCCTGCGCGTAGCCGGCGGCGACCAGCAGCAGCACCGAGAGCATCGGGCAGGCGTAGGCCGCGACGCCGAGCAGCCTCACGTCGCCGCGCTTCATGCCGACGTCCCAGGCGAAGAACGCCGCGCCCACCGGCCCCGCGCCGAGCGCGATGATCGCCGCCCATTCCCCCCAGCTTTCCGGCCAGACGGAGGGCTCGAAGGCGATATGGCACAACGCGGCGAGCGCCGCCGTGACAAGGCAGAAGCCCGTCACCGCCTCCGTCGGCACCGACTGGAACCAGCGCGCGCCGACCGAATAGGCCGCCCAGACGGCCGCGGCTGCCAGGGCTGCGACGTAGCCCGGCGCATAGGCCCATTCGAAGGAGAGGCCGCCCGACCGTCCCATGATGATGAGCGCCGTGCCGACGAGGCCGAGCGTCGCGCCCAGGAGATGGCGCGGAGACAGGCCGCCGCCGGGCAGCGCGGCCGAGAACAGCACGATCAGCAGCGGCCAGAGATAGCAGATCGATCCGGCCTCGGCCGGCGGCGCGAGCTTGAGCGCCGAGAAGTAGAGCAGGTGATAGCCGAACAGCCCGCCGAGCCCATGCAGCCAGACCGGCCAGGGCTGCCTGAGCGCCGCGAGGCCTCCGGAACGCGTCGCCGTCACGGCCAGCCCCAGGCATCCCCCTACCGCGAAGGTGAGGGCGGTCAGCAGGAAGGGCGGCGTGGAGCCGGTGGAGGCGGTCAGCAGCGCGAGCGCCGACCACATCAGGATGGCGACGAACCCCATGGCGGTCGCGCGTGAGGATTGGGGCAGGCCGAGCATGCAAGGGTCGCTAGACTATGGCGGCGGCCAAGTCACGCGCGGCTCAGGCGGATGTCGACCTCGTGCTCGACATGGGCCCATTCCTCCGTGGCGCGTAGGCGCCGGACAAGGTCGTCGAACGCCTCCGCGTGCTCCGGCGGATATTCGAACCAGGTCAGGAAATCGAACGCTTCGCCGAGCTCGCGGCAATGGTGCAGGCGCCGCGCGACGCCGGGCAGGTATTCGAGCCCGATCGCGATGTGGCGCGAGCGCTCCTCCATGATCGCGCGGCGCTCGTCCTGCGCCAGCGCCCACCACGCCTCGGACTTGCGGATCGGAATGAGCGCCGCGCAGGTCGCGCCGAGCCGGCCGAGGCCTTCCTGTTTCGCCGCGAGGGCGTCGAGTTCGGAGCGCTTCGAATAGCGGGCGTTGCTGGTCACGCCGCGCAGGACGAGGCCGGCGTGGTCGCCGAAAGCGCCTTCGCGCACGGCGAGACGCTCCGCCGGCGGCAGGGCGGGTCCGACGACCGCCTGCATCGAGGCGACGCGCCATTTCCCGACGGGACCGAAGCAGAAGCTGAAAAGCGAAGGGCGCGGCATGGCTCCGATTACGGAGCCGACCGCGCCCCGGTTACAAGAGGCGTTGCGCCGCAGGGCGCGGCGACGACCTCAGGTGATGTACTGGCCGCCGTTGATGGTCAGCGTCGAGCCGGTCACGAAGCCGGCCTTGTCGCTGGCGAGATAGACCACGGCCTCCGCGATCTCGTCGGCCTCGCCGAGGCGGCCGACCGGGATCGTGGAGATAATGCTCTCGCGCACCTTCTCCGGCACCGCCATCACCATCTCGGTCGCGATGTAGCCGGGGGCGATGGCGTTCACCGTAATCCCCTTCTTGGCGTTCTCCTGCGCCAGCGCCTTGGTGAAGCCGATCACGCCGGCCTTGGCGGCGGAGTAGTTCGCCTGGCCCATCTGGCCCTTCTGGCCGTTGATCGAGGTGATGTTGATGATGCGGCCGAAGCCGCGCTCGCGCATGCCGTCGATCACCGGCTTGGTCATGGTGAACATCGAGTCGAGGTTGGTCGACATGACCTCCCGCCACTGCTCGAAGGTCGCCTTGTGGAACATGCCGTCGCGGGTGATGCCGGCGTTGTTCACGAGGATGTCGATCGGACCAAGCTCGGCCTCGACCTTGGCGATGCCTTCCGCGCAGGCTTGCGGGTCGCCGACGTCCCACTTGAACACGGCGATGCCGTGCTCCGCCTTGAAGGCGTTCGCCTTCTCGTCATTGCCGCCGTAATTGGCGGCGACTGTGTAGCCGGCCTTTTTGAGGGCGATCGAGATCGCCTCGCCGATGCCCCGGGTTCCGCCCGAGACGAGCGCCACGCGCGCCATTCGCAAGTCCTCCCATGATGTCGTTCAGCGTCGGGCTTGTGGCCGCCCGTAGCCGGGTCGCGCGGAGCGAGAAGCTCCGCGCGCCGATATCTTTCCAGGCTTCAGCGCTCGACGGTCAGCGCGATGCCCATGCCGCCGCCGATGCACAGCGTCGCGAGGCCCTTCTTGGCGTCGCGCTTCTGCATCTCGTGCAGCAGGGTGACGAGCACCCGCGCCCCGGAGGCGCCGATCGGGTGGCCGATCGCGATCGCCCCGCCGTTCACATTGACCTTGGAGGTGTCCCAGCCCAGATCCTTGTTGACCGCGCAGGCCTGCGCCGCGAAGGCCTCGTTGGCCTCGATCAGGTCGAGGTCGGCGGCGGACCAGCCGGCCTTTTCGAGCGCCCTGCGCGAGGCCGGGATCGGTCCGGTGCCCATCACCGAGGGGTCGACGCCGGCCTGCGCCCAGCTCGCGATGCGGGCGAGGGGGGTGAGGCCCTTCTGCTCGGCGAGCTTGGCGGACATCACGATCAGCGCCGCTGCGCCGTCATTGATGCCGGAGGCGTTGCCTGCGGTGACGGTGCCGTCCTTCGAGAAGGCGGGCTTCAGCTTCGTCATCGCGTCGAGCGTCGCGCCGTGACGGATGTACTCGTCCTGGTCGACGACGACGTCGCCCTTTTTGGTCGAGATCGTCACCGGGACGATCTCGTCCTTGAACTTGCCGGCCTTCTGCGCCGCCTCGGCCTTGTTCTGCGAGGCCACCGCGAACTCGTCCTGCTGTTCGCGGGTGATCTGGTACTCCCTGGCGACGTTCTCGGCGGTCGTGCCCATGTGGTAGCCGTTGAAGGCGTCCCAGAGGCCGTCCTTGATC
Organism: Chelatococcus sambhunathii; assembly: GCA_031316315.1. Lineage (GTDB taxonomy): Bacteria > Pseudomonadota > Alphaproteobacteria > Rhizobiales > Methylopilaceae > Methylopila. Next base: position 46,673 of record JADBEO010000030.1, on the reverse strand, counting down.
ATCGTGTCGACGAACTTGACGTCGCCCATCTTGGTGCCGACGCGCATCAGCGCGGCGTGGGTCGACTGGCTCATCGACTCCTGTCCGCCCGCGACGACGATCTCGCTGTCGCCGTTCCGGATCGCCTGGCTCGCGAGCGCGACGGCGCGCAGGCCCGAGCCGCACACCTGGTTGATGCCCCAGGCCGCCGCCTCCTTCGGAATTCCGGCCCCGATCGAGGCCTGACGCGCCGGGTTCTGGCCCTGCGCGGCTGTCAGCACCTGGCCGAGGATGACCTCCGAGACTTCCCCGGGCTCGACGCCCGCGCGCGACAGCGCGGCCTGGATGGCGATCTTGCCGAGCTCATGGGCGGGCAGCGACGAGAGGCCGCCGCTGAACGAGCCGACGGGCGTGCGGGCGGCGCTGACGATGACGACGTCGGTCTCTGCCATGGAGATGCTCCTCTCGGGGAAGTCCGTGCGTCGGGCGTCGTTCGCCCGGCGAGGGGTGTCCCCGCTTATTGGGGAGTCCGCCCCGAGAGCGTCAAGACGGCCTTAGGTCGATGTTGAGCGGCGGCCGTCACTCGATGATGCGCCTGGAGCCGCAGCGGAACGTCGCGGCCTTGGCGTCCACGACGTCGCGGGCGCGCTGGTTGGCGCCGGGCTCGCGCAGCACCGCCATCACGCAGGAGCGTCCCGAGGGCTCGATGCGGTAGACGACGAGCCGCGTCTCCTTCAGGGCGCCGACCGACCTGCCGACCCGGTAGCGCACGATGGCGGACACGGGCGCCGGGTCGGCCGCGGAGGCGCCGCGCCATTCGATCCGGTTCGTCGGCTCGTAGAATTCCGCGAGGTCGACGCTCTCGGTCAGCGGCGACCGTCCGAAGGTGATCACCGCGGAGTCGGCGTCGCCCATCCAGGTCACGGCGAGGCCGCCCGGACCGCTGCACCGGCGCACCTCGACGATACCCGGCTCCGGCGACTTGCCCTCCGGACACGTCGCGTAGCGGTGCTCCGTGTAAGTGCTCCGCGGATCCGCCGACGCGCCCGCAGCAGAGGCCAGCCAGAGCATCGCGCCCACGACGGCCAAGAGGTTCAAGCGCATCTCACTCGTTCCCAGCATGCGCGGACGCGTGCGTTTCGGTCTCGCAGCGTCGTCCGAAGGTTTTAGCCTGCACTGCACAAAAATGTGGCCGCATTCCCGGATTCGCCCTATCGTTTCAACGCTTGGGCGGGCTTGCATGCCAGAAACCGTCCGACCCGCGTGCACGGAGAACGGCGCGACATGGCGAGCTCGAACGATCCGATCACGATCAAGAAGTACGCCAATCGCCGGCTCTACAATACGGGCACAAGCACCTACGTCACGCTCGAAGATCTGGCCGCCATGGTCAAGCAGGGCGAGGACTTTCATGTCGTCGACGCCAAGAGCGGCGACGACATCACGCATCAGGTGCTGACGCAGATCATCTTCGAGCAGGAGAACAAGGGCCAGAACCTGCTGCCGATCAATTTCCTGCGGCAGCTCATCCGGTTCTACGGCGACTCGATCCAGAGCTTCGTGCCGAAGTATCTCGAGCTGTCGATGGGCGCGCTGACCCGCGACCAGCACAAGATGCGCGACGCCATGGGCGCGTTCGGCGCGGGCGCGGCGCCGTTTCAGAACGCCGTGGAGGAGCAGATGCGCGCCAACGTCGCCATGATGGAGCGCGCGTTCCGGATGTTCACCGTGTTCCCCGGACAGGCCGGCGACCAGCCCGCCGCCGAGACGCCGCCGGCGAAGGAAGGCAAGTCGACGGACGACATCGACGATCTGCGCCGCGAGATGGCCGAGATGCGGGCGATGATCGGCAAGATGGGCGGCGCGAAAGGCTGACGCCTCCGGCCGCCGGGCGTCAAACCGCCTTCAGGATCGGTCGCTTGTAGACCCACACCCGCGCCGGGGGCAGGTTCAGCCACACGCGGGGCGAGCCGACCGCGCTCGTCAGTCCGATCGCCTCGCGTGGTATCGGCGGAACCAGCCCGTAGGTGAACTGGATGAAGGGCGCGCCGGGCCTCGACATCTCGAAGCACTGGTCGAGCAACCGGACGCGCTGGCGCACCGGCTTGGTCAGCAAAGGCAGGCTGCACACGGTCGCGGCGAGCGGCGTGTCGAGCCTGCCGCCGAGCGCGTCTGCGACCGCATAGGCGTCGCCCTGGACGACGGTGACGCCCGGAAACCGGCTCTGCAGCAGCGGCACGAACTCGGCGTTGTATTCGATCAGCACGAGCCGCTCCGGCGCGACGCCGCGCTCGATCAGCGCCTCGGTGACCGGACCCGTGCCGGGGCCGATCTCGAGCACATAGCCGGGAATGGCGGGATCGACATAGCGCGCCATCATCTTGGCGAGCGCTTTGCCCGAAGGGCTGACCGCGCCGGTCACGAGCGGCTTGTCGAGCCAGGATTTCAGGAAGCGCGCTTCGTCCGCGAAATCGATGCGCTTGCGGCCGGGAAGCGTCCGTGCGTTCCGGCGTACGGGCTCGAGCATCTGAGCTCCAAAGCGGCTGCGAGACTCACCGGCGCGTTACTTAGCGCGGCTTTCGCGAAGTGGCCATGACGCCGGAGCCACAATCGCGTGCGACTTAACGGTCGGTCAGGCGCCGCCGAAGAAATCCTTAACGCGGCCGAAGAAGCCGTTCGTCTCCGGATGGTTCGCCTCGGACGCCTCGGCCGCGAACTGCTCGAGCAGCTCTCGCTGCCTCGCGCTCAGCTTCTGTGGGATTTCGACGGTGGCCTGTATGTACATGTCGCCGAACTCCTTCGAGCGCAGGATTGGCATGCCCTTGCCCTTCAGGCGGAACTGCATGCCGGACTGGGTGCCCTCGGGGATCTTCACGCGGGTGCGTCCGCCGTCAATCGTGGGAGCCTCGAACGAGCCGCCGAGCGCGGCCGTCGTCATCGGGATCGGCGCCCGGCAGTAGAGGTCGGCGCCGTCGCGCTGGAACAGCGCATGCGGGGTCAGCGACAGGAAGATGTAGAGATCGCCCGTCGGCCCGCCGCGTAGGCCCGCCTCGCCCTCGCCCGCGAGGCGGATGCGGGTGCCGTCCTCGACGCCGGCCGGGATCGCGACCTCGAGAGTGCGCTCCTTGGTGACGCGTCCGGCGCCCGCGCAGCTCTTGCACGGGTCGTCGATGATCTCGCCGCGGCCGTGGCAGCCGGGGCAGGTGCGCTCCATCAGGAAGAAGCCCTGGCTCGAACGGACCTTGCCGGCGCCGCCGCAGGTCGGGCACTGGCGCGGCTTCGATCCGGTCTTGGCGCCGGTGCCGGAACAGGCCTCGCAGGAGACGCTCGTCGGGATGCGGATCTGCGCCGTCTTGCCCGCATAGGCGTCCTCGAGGCTGATCTCCATGTTGTAGCGCAGGTCCGCGCCGCGCTCGCGGCCGGACGAGCTCCGCCCGCCGTTCGGACGGCCGCGGCCGTCGCCGAAGAAGCTCTCGAAGATGTCGGACATGAAGTCCGACATGTCCGGCCCGGCGCCGGCGCCCGGGCGCCCGCCGAAACCGCCGTTCTCGAAGGCGGCATGCCCGAAGCGGTCATAGGCGGCGCGCTTCTGCGGATCCTTGAGGCAGTCATAGGCGGCGTTCAGCTCCTTGAACTTCGCCTCGGCTTCGTGGTCGCCCGGATTGCGGTCCGGATGCCAGCGCATCGCGGCCTTGCGATAGGCGGACTTGAGCTCGCCGTCGCTCGCCGAGCGGTCGACTTCGAGCGTTTCGTAGAAGCAGGTTCTGGCCATCGGTCCGGAAGGTGGTCTGGGCTGTCAGGCCCCGAGGGGCGCGGTAGAATGCGGAACGGCCCGCGGATCAGGACGCTGACCGCGGGCCGAACTCGGGTCGGCCCTGTCAGGCCGACTTCTTCTTGTCGTCGACTTCCTCAAAGTCGGCGTCCACCACGTCGTCCTTGTCGGCCCCGCCGTCAGACGGACCGTCCTCGGCCGCGGCGGCGCCCTCGCCGGCCTGGCCCTGCTGGTACATCGCCTCGCCGAGCTTCATCGACGCCTGCGCCAGCGCGTTGGTCTTGGCCTGGATGGCCTCGACGTCGTCGCCGTTGAGCGCTTCCTTCAGCTCCGCGACCGCGGTTTCGATCGCGGCCTTGTCGCCGGCCGGAGCCTTGTCGCCGAGTTCGGCGAGGGTCTTCTCGGTCGAGTGGATCAGCGCCTCACCGTGGTTCTTGGCCTCGACGAGGGCGCGCCGCTTCTTGTCGGTCTCGGCGTTGGCCTCGGCCTCCTTGACCATCTTCTCGATGTCGGCGTCCGACAGGCCGCCCGAGGCCTGGATGCGGATCTGCTGCTCCTTGTTGGTCGCCTTGTCCTTGGCGCCGACATTGACGATGCCGTTGGCGTCGATGTCGAAGGTGACCTCGATCTGCGGCACGCCGCGCGGCGCCGCCGGGATGCCGACCAGATCGAACTGGCCGAGCAGCTTGTTGTCCGCCGCCATCTCGCGCTCGCCCTGGAAGACGCGGATGGTGACCGCCGACTGCGAATCCTCGGCCGTGGAGAACACCTGGCTCTTCTTGGTCGGGATCGTGGTGTTGCGGTCGATCAGTCGCGTGAAGACGCCGCCGAGCGTCTCGATGCCGAGCGACAGCGGGGTGACGTCGAGCAGCAGCACGTCCTTGACGTCGCCCTGCAGCACGCCGGCCTGGATCGCGGCGCCAATGGCGACGACCTCGTCCGGGTTGACGCCCTTGTGCGGCTCCTTGCCGAAGAACTGCTTCACGGTCTCATGGACCTTCGGCATGCGCGTCATGCCGCCGACGAGCACGACCTCGTCGATCTGTCCGGCGGACACGCCGGCGTCCTTGAGAGCCGCCTTGCAGGGCTCGATGGTGCGCTGGATCAGGTCGTCGACGAGGCTCTCGAACTTCGCGCGGGTGAGCTTCAGCGCGAGGTGCTTCGGGCCGGAGGCGTCGGCGGTGATGTAGGGCAGGTTGATGTCGGTCTGCGACGCGGACGACAGCTCGATCTTGGCCTTCTCCGCCGCTTCCTTGAGGCGTTGGAGGGCGAGCTTGTCGTTGCGCAGGTCGATGCCCTGCTCGCGCTTGAATTCGTCGGCGAGGTAGCCGACCAGGCGCATGTCGAAGTCCTCGCCGCCGAGGAACGTGTCGCCGTTGGTCGACTTCACCTCGAACACGCCGTCGCCGATCTCGAGGATCGAGATGTCGAAGGTGCCGCCGCCGAGGTCGTAGACCGCGATGGTGCCGGAGGTCTTCTTGTCGAGGCCGTAGGCGAGCGCGGCCGCGGTCGGCTCGTTGATGATGCGCAGCACCTCGAGGCCGGCGATCTTGCCGGCGTCCTTGGTGGCCTGGCGCTGGCTGTCGTTGAAGTAGGCCGGGACGGTGATGACCGCCTGGTCGACCTTCTGGCCGAGATGGGCCTCGGCGGTCTCCTTCATCTTCTGCAGCGTGTAGGCGGAGATCTGCGAGGGCGAGTACTTCTTGCCGTCGGCCTCGACCCAGGCGTCGCCGTTGTCGCCCTTCACGATGTGGTAGGGGACGAGCTTCTTGTCCTTCTCGACCGTCGGATCCTCGAAGCGGCGGCCGATCAGGCGCTTCACCGCGAAGAAGGTCTTGTCGGGATTGGTGACCGCCTGGCGCTTGGCCGGCTGGCCGACGAGCCGCTCTCCGCCGTCCGCGAAGGCGACGATCGAGGGCGTCGTGCGCGCGCCTTCCGAGTTCTCGATCACCTTGGGCGTCGAGCCGTCCATGACGGCGACGCAGGAATTCGTGGTTCCGAGGTCGATCCCGATGACCTTGCCCATATCTTCAAACCTCACCTTCTCTAAGCGGACCGGATTGGCCCCGAAGCGGCCTTCCGGAAGCGCCGCCTCGGCGCTCCGTAACCCTTGGGTCCCTTGATGTTTCCGCGGGTTTCGCGGGGTCGGCGGGTATATAAGGATGGCGATTTCAGGCCGCAAGTCGGGCGATGACGCAGGCGTGAGGAACGCGGCGACGGGCGGGCTCCTGCTCCGGCCCGGCTATCTCGACGCGACGGCCCAGGCCGCGTTGCTCGACGCGCTCCGCGCCGCCCTCGCCGACGCCCCGCTCTTCACGCCGACCATGCCGCGCACCGGCAAGCCGTTCTCGGTCCGGATGAGCAATCTCGGCCCGCTCGGCTGGGTCTCCGACCGTGACGGCGGCTATCGCTATCAGGCGACCCATCCCGAGACTGGCCGTCCGTGGCCGGCGATGCCCGAAGTTCTTTTGCGCGCGTGGAGCGAGATCGGCGGCTACCCGCATCCGCCCGAAGCCTGCCTCGTGAACTGGTATGCGCAGGGGACGCGCATGGGATTGCACCAGGACCGGGACGAACAGGACTTCGACGCCCCCGTCGTATCGCTTTCGCTCGGCGACACGGCGCTGTTCCGGATCGGCGGACTGAAGCGGTCCGACCCGACGCGCTCCTTCCGCCTCGCCTCCGGCGACGCGATGGCGCTCGCAGGGGAGAGCCGGCTCGCCTTTCACGGCGTCGACCGCATCCTGCCCGGCACGTCCGCGCTCTTGCCGAACGGTGGCCGGATCAACCTGACGCTGCGGCGGGTGACGCGGCCCTGATTTTCATCTGCCGCTCACCTCCAGTATCAGGATACCAAACAATATTGGACCTGTTTTGGCGTCGCCCTACGCCAGAACTGCATGTAAGTATATCTACTGATCCGTCTGAATATTTGATGGCGACAAGTAAAAGGTTCAATTCTCCTGTTTTTGAACAGGGGTTATGATTAGGCGTTTCCGTCGCCCTCATGCCGAAGACTGGCGGAATAAGGGGGATTAAGATGCCGTATAACAAAGAGAAAAGGTCGGCGGCGGCCTTGACCGTCGCGTTGGTCGCAGCATCGTCCGTCGCCGCTATGGCCGCCCGCGACGAGCCGCTCGAGCCCTCGCGCACCGTCTTCACCGGGGACAGGGGCGTGGCGCAGACCGCCGCCCAGGCCGATCAGCTCCGCCAGAGGGCGCGCGAGAAAGGCAAGATTCGCGTCATTGTCGGGCTCGCGATGACGATGCGTTCGGAGCGGGCGATCTCCGCGGCAGCCGCCGCAGCGCAGCGCTCCACGCTCCGGGCGACGCAGGATCGGGTCGTCGGCCGCGCTCTCGGATCGCCCGCGGGCGCGGGCGTCGTGCGGTTCGACTACATTCCGTACGTCTCGCTGTTCGTGGACGCCGAGGCGCTCGATCGTCTGCTGGCGGACGGCGAGGTCGTGAGCGTGCAGGAGGACGTTCCCGTCGAGCCGCTGCTCAAGGACAGCGCCAAGCTGATCCACGCCACCGACCTCTGGAAGAAGGACGTCGAGGGCGCCAAGCACGCCGTCGCGGTGCTCGACACGGGCGTCGCCGCGAAGCACCCGATGCTCAAGGACAAGGTCGTCTCGGAGGCGTGCTACTCGACCACCGACGAGGCGTCGAACGCGACCTCCGTCTGCAAGGGCGAGGCGGCGTCCGACACCGGCGAGAACGCGGCGAGAAACTGCCCGCTTTCGGTCGCCGGCTGTGACCACGGCACCCACGTGGCCTCGATCGCCGTCGGCAATTCCGATAAGCTCGACGGCGTCGCCCGGCTCGCCGACGTGGTCGCGATCCAGGTGTTCTCCAAGTTCACCGACTGCGCCGGCGGGTCGACCTGCGCCAAGAGCTTCTCGACCGACCAGATCAAGGGCCTCGAGCGCGTCTTCTTCCTCAGCGACAAATTCAGCATCGACGCCGTCAACATGAGCCTCGGCGGCGGCAAGTTCGCCGCGGCGTGCGACTCGTCAAACGCCGCGTTGAAGACCGCGATCGACAATCTGCGCACGGCTGACATCGCCACGCTCATCGCCTCCGGCAATGACGGCTTCACCGGCTTCATCAGCAGTCCCGGCTGCATCTCGTCGGCGATCGCCGTCGGCAACACCACCAAGACCGACCTCGTCGCGCAAAGCTCGAACCACTCCGATCTGGTCAAGCTGATGGCGCCGGGATCGGACATAAAGGCCGCCGTGCCGCCGAAGAAATACGAGGAGAAGACCGGCACCTCGATGGCGACGCCGCATGTCGCGGGCGCCTTCGCGCTGCTCAGGGACGCAAAGCCGACCGCCAGCATCGACGACATCGTTACGGCGCTCCAGTGCAGCGGCAAGACGGCGCATCGGCGCGACGATCCGATCGGCGACTTCGAGCTCGAGCCGCAGAAGCCCCGCATCGACGTGCTTGGGGCCTATGCGTGGCTAAGGTCGCCGCCCAACAACACGCGCGACTGGCTGTTCAAGAGCGTCAAGGAGGAGCTCGACTGGTCGCCGCTGCTGGGCGACTGGAGGATCGTCGACGGCCGCTACAAGCAGACGCCCCGCAAGAACGGCTGGATCGGCTCCTACGTCGCAAACTGTTCGCGCTCGTTCCGCGCGACCGCTCCGATGACGCGGGTCGACGGCGGGACAGCGTTCCACTCGAACAGCGGCCTGATGTTCAAGGCGACCATCAACCAGGCGAACAAGACCATTTCCGGCTACTGGGCCGCCTACAACAAGTGCCGCACCAACGACGACGGCCAGTGCACCGGCGACGAGGAGGATCCGATCGGCCAAGCGGTGTTCTGGGTGGTCCACAGCTTCAACCTCGCCGCCAATTCCGGCAGCGCGACGCTGATGTGCTCAAAGCAGTCGAAGGTGAAACAAAACGGGCTCAACACGGTGAAGATCGTCAGCAACGGCTCGTCGCACAGCTTCTTCCTGAACGGGAGCCTCGTCTGCAACGTCAACGACGCGACCTTCGCGACGGGCTCGCTGATGACGGCGGCCTTCGTGCCGGCCGACGGCGGGCAGGCGTTTCAGGTCGAGCAGCTGTTGACCCAGTCGACGGACGCCGGTCCGGACGCCCCGGCGCCGACGCTGTTCGACCCCGCGGCGCTCGCTCCGCAGCGGACGCCCGAGGGCATGAGCGTCGGCGGCTCGGCGTCCCCCGCCAGGCTGTCGTCGCGCTGACGGGGATCGTCACGCCATTGCGGGCCCGGCGCCGCGCGCGCCGGCCCGCATCCGTCCAAATCGGGTCCTCGTTCGTCCACAAGCCGGTTTCGGACAGCGGCCGACAGCGATAAGCTGCTTCGTCTCGTCGGGAAGCGGCCATGCGTATCGCGCTCGTTCTGCTCGCCTTAACCGCCACGGCCGGATCTGCGGCGTTCGCCCAGCAGCTTCAGCAGAGCGTCAAATACACCCTGCTCGTCGTGGCGGGCGGCCTCAGCGACAGCAGCAGGCGCGAGGGCGTAGCCATGAGCGCGACCGGCATCTATCCGGGCCGCCAGGAATGCGAGGCCGCCGGCGCGGCCATCAAGTACGGCGTCGTCAATCCGAGCGAAGGGCAGCCGCCGCCGACGATCACCTGGGTCTGCGTCCCGCTCGGAAAGCCTTGACCCTCCGGGCGCTTGGGGCTCGGCGGCTCCAGCCGGGGCGAAGGGTTGGTCGCCTGCGGCGTCGCGCCGCCGAGCTGCCGCGCGGGCGGCGTTCCCGGAGGAGGCCCCATCATCTCGTTCGCCGACGCCGTGGCGACGAAAGCGAGACCGATGCCGGCCGCGCAGGCGATGATCCGCAGAATCCGCATGATCAAGACCCCCGAAGCCGGCGCGCGTCGGGCTCCGTCCCGGCAGGGCATTATGGGCGCTCCGGACGGATCCCCAAGTCCGTACAAGCACCTAGAGGCGCGAGGACTGGGCCGACCTCGGCGGCTCTGTCCCGGTCGGCTATCGCCGGGGCGAGGATGGCGAGCTTGTTAAGCACGCCGATGAACAGGGCGCCATCGTCGCAATGCGGCGTCTCCGCTGGCAGGGCGAGAGTCTGCGAGCGATTTCCGCTCAAGTCGTCGGCTTCGGTCACAAGCTCACCCACGCGGGGCGTCGCGAAGGTGCTAGCGGCGCACGAGGCCGTCGCACAATAAAGGCGCCGTAGAGCTTGGCCATTCGGTGGTCGATCATCAGGACGCGCTCAAGCCGCGCGCCTCGGACCATTTGGTGTCTAGCGCAGCTCTGTTGACCGCTTTTCGCTGGCGTTCCAACACAGATGCGTCAATAGTCGCCGTGCGCATCGCATCAGCTCGGCGCATGGCATTAGCGGTATGGACAGACTGCGTTTTTCGAGCGATGCGCCTGCTCTCGCCGACGATGACGGCTTCGGGGCCTATCACGATCTCTATGCGACGGTCGCCGACGCCGAGCGGCTTGACCGGTCGTTCGCCGTCGAGGTCGAGGGACGCCGGCTGAACGAACTGCTGCTGTTTGACCGCAGCATGCGTGCCGTTCGCCATGTCCGATCCGAAAAGCGGGTCATGCGCAACGGCTTCGACCATTTCACCGTGCAGATCCCGCTCTCCGGCGAACTGCTGGTCTCGACCGACAATGGAGGCAAGCGCGCAGGCCCCGGCGAGGCCGCACTCATCGACATGAGCCGCCCGATGGCGACCGAGGCGCGGAGCGCCCGCGTGTTGACCCTCTCGACCCCGCGCAGGGCCGTCGAGGAGGCCGCGGGCGGGGCTGACGGGCTGCACGGCGTGGTGCTCCCGCGCGAACGGGCGGCGCTGCTAACGGATTTCCTCGCCTCTGCGCTGCGCAATTCGGGCGCATACGGCGTCGCTGACGAAGGCCGGATCGCCACGGTCGTGCTCGAGTTGCTTCGGCTCTCGATGGCCGGGCGCTTTTCGGACGAGCGCGCTCTTGGTGACGATGCGTCCGACGCCGTCTGCCGTCGTCGCGCGCGCGCCTTCATCGACGCAAACCTGTCGGCCGGCCCCGACGAGGTCGCCCGGGCGCTCGGACGGTCACGCTCGGCGCTCTACCGCGCCTTCAAGGCGAGCGGGGGCGTAGCCCGCTTCATCCGCTCGCGGCGCCTCGTGCGGCTGCGCGGGTTGCTGTCGCGGCCCGGCGAGCTCCGCAAGCTGGCTGAGCTCTCCCACGAGGCGGGCTTCGCCAGCGACAGCGACGCCATCCGCGCCTTCCGCGCCGCCTATGACGTGACGCCGGGCGAGTTCCGCGCCGGACGGCGGCTCGCGGCGCCGGTCGCGCCCGAGCCGGGCGCGCCGAGTTTCGAGCGCTGGTGGAACGGCCTGCGCTGACGGGCGCGTCGGTTCCGTCGTGACGTCCGTCTCGCCTCCGAAACCCGCGGCGCGCGCGGGTTGGGGCGCTGTCGTCGTCCTCGCCTTCGCGCATCTGTCGGCCTTCACCGACCGCTACCTGCCGGCGCTGGTCGCGCCCGCGCTCAGGACTGATCTCGGCCTCAGCGATTTCGAAATCGGCCTGCTGCAGGGCTCGGCCTTCGTGCTGGTCTATGCGGCCGGCACGCTGGTCTTCGGCGTCGTCGCCGACCGGGGGAGGCGCGTCGCGATCGTGGCGCTGAGCGCTTTGCTCTGGAGCCTTGCCGCGCTCGCTTTCGCCTTCGCTGCGAACTTCGGCCAGATGTTCGCCGCCCGCCTTGCGCTGGGTCTCGCGCAGGCTGCGCTATCGCCCGCCGCGCTGTCGCTGATCGGCGCCGTCGCGCCGCGCAGGAGCATCGGGCGGGCGGTCTCGATCTACACCTCGGGCTCGACGCTCGGCCGCTCCGCCGCGCTGCTCGGCGGCGGGGCGCTGCTTGGGCTGCTCGCGACTCACGATCCGTTCGGACCAGGCGTCCCGCACTGGCGCTTCGCGCTTGCGCTCGCGACGCTGCCGAACGTCGTGCTGATCGTCGCGCTGCTGATGCTTAACGAGCCGCCCGCGCCGCGCGCGGCGAAGCCGGCGCCCTGGCTCGGCTGGCTGCGGCGCCATGCGGGGTGTTACGCCCTGCACATCGCGGCGGCGGGCGCTGCGACCTTCATCATCCAGTCCGCGACCGCCTGGACGACGACGGTGCTGGTGCGCCGCGACGGGCTTTCGATCGCCGAGGCCGGCGTGGTGTTCGGCGTCGTGGTGCTGCTCGCGGCCCCGGCCGGACACCTCACCGGCGACTGGCTGCTCGACCGCTTGCGTGGAAAATTCCGCCACCGCGCGCCGCATGTCGTATTGGCCGCCAGCTTCGCCGTAACGCTGCCGGCGGCGGCGCTGTTCTGCCTGGCCTCGTCGATGCCGATGGCCCTCACAGGCCTGTTGGCGCTGACCTATGCGCTCGGTCCGGCGACGCCTGCAGGCTTCAGCGGGATGCAGACCATGACGCCACGCCGGATGCGCGCCCGGGCGAGCGCGCTGTTCCTCTGCTGCGTCACGCTGATCGGTTTCGGCCTCGGCCCGCCGGTCGTTGGTTTTCTCACCGACCACGCGTTCGGCGCAGGGGGCGTCCACCTCTCGCTGCTCGCCGGGATTTGCGCCGCGGCGACGGTCGGCCTCGTCCTCTGCGCAGCGAGGATCGCGCAGCCGCGCTGAGCGCCGGTCATGCCCCGCAGGCCTGCCCCAGTTTGGGACGCCCTGTCGATGGATTGGGACGCCTCGCCAATGCGGGCCTGCGGGCGGGGCGGTAATTTCGTGCCCGCGACTAGCGCGGCCGCCGGCGGCGCATGCGACGCCAGGCAGGGAACGCATAACATGGCATCGATCAGATTTTCGGCGAGCGTGACTTACAACCCGAACATCAGCTTCACCGACAGCGGCGCATCTTCGTACATTTATACTGGACCCAACGATTCATACAGCGTTGGCGCAACTCCGTTCGATGGAGATGACGTATTTTATTTTGAGAACCACTCGACGGCATCGGCGGAGCAGCTGACCGACAATGATTTGAACTTCATAAGCGCTCACACCCATTCGATCTTTGCCGATTTCTCGGACAACGTCGCATCCGTCACGCTGATCGGCGGGGATCTCGGCGACGTGCTGCGCGGCGGCTCGGGCAATGACGCGCTGAACGGCGGCTCCGGCAACGACACGATCGAGGGTGGGCTGGGAGCCAACCGGATCGACGGCGGCTCCGGCGCCAACACCCTGTCTTACGCGAACGTCGGCATCACCAATCCAAGACTCGCTTACGGCGTCGTCGTCGACCTTGCCGACGGCTTCGCCTACAACTGGGGAAGGTCACTCGACGACGCGATCGCCAACGTCCAGAACATTGTCGGAACGTCCATCAAGGACTACCTCTATGGAAATGCCGCAGCGAACGTTTTCGAGGGCGGAGCCGGCGCCGATAACATCGACGGCCGCGGCGGCAACGACACGGTAAGCTACGAGCACTCTGGCGCTGGCGTCATCGTCAGTCTCGCGACCGGCTTCGGAACCGGCCGCTCAGGCGACGACGGTGGCGATTACATACTCAACGTCGAAAACCTTACCGGCAGCCGCTACGCCGACAGCCTGACGGGCGACGCTGGGGCAAACCGCCTCTACGGCTACGCGGGAGCTGACACGCTGGCCGGCGGCGACGGCGCCGACACATATATCGTGCGCGACGTGCGGGCGTCAGTGGTGGAGGCGGAAGGCCAAGGCACCGACCGCGTCGAGGCGGCGGTCAACTACACGCTGACCGACAATGTCGAGAACCTGACGCTGATCTCCAACGCCATCGACGGCACGGGCAACGCCCTCGCCAACGTGATCACCGGCAGCGCGAAGGCGAACGTTATCGACGGCAAGGGCGGCTTGGACGTGCTCTACGGCAAGGGCGGCGACGACACGTTCGCCTTCTCGACCGCGCTCGGGGCCGGCAATGTCGACCGCATCGTCGACTTCGACTCCACCGACACGATCCGGCTCGATAGCACGATCTTCTCGCAGTTATCGGCCGGCGACCTCCCGGACGACGTCTTCAAGAACCTCGATCTCGGCCGTCAGGACGCCAACGACAAGATCCTTTACGACCAGGACACCGGCCGCCTGTTCTACGACGCCGACGGCAAGGGCGGAGAGGCGGCCAAGCTGTTCGCGCTGATCGGCAACCACGCCGACCTCGACGCCTCGGATTTCAGGATCGTTTGACGGTTGAAAGCGCGGCCGCGAAACAGTCCCGCCCGGCGGACCGGACGGGACTGTTTTGCGTTTGAGGCTTCTTTGTCGTTGCACGCCCGCGCATCCGCCTCCAGCAGCGCCATTGCCTGGCGACGTTCCCGGATCTCGAAGGTTCTCCGTCCCCGCCGGATGCGCCGCCGAGCATGAGGGCCCTCGGTGTGATCAAAGCCGGCAAGAGCGAAGCGGCCGAGTGAGCCGCCGCTGGCGGTCCTCCTATCTGTCGGAACAATGGACCGCCGACGCGCTTATTGAGGCATCGCACCGATCCAGGAGACGCGCACACTATGGTCGCTTTGAACGCGGACACCGTCCGTTCAAACTTCGTCGTGGGTCTTCGCGACGCGCATGCGGTTGAGCACCAGGCGCTGGCTCTGATCGACCGCCAGCTGGACAGATTGAAGAACTATGATGCCGTCGCGGAACAGCTGCGCCTGCATCGCGGGGAGACCGAATCTCAGACGCGTCGTCTCGAAGAGATTTTAGCGTCTCTCGACGAGAGCCCTTCGTCGCTGAAGGACCTCGGCCTATCGCTGACGGGAAACCTCGCGGCGCTCGGCCATACCGTGGCGGGCGACGAGATCCTGAAGAACACATTCGCCAATTTTGCTTTCGAGAATTTCGAAGCGGCCAGCTACAGGTCCCTGATCGCCATGGCAGAAGCCGGCGGCTTCGGCTCCGCCCTCGATCCCTTGAAGCAAAGCCTTGAAGAGGAACTGGCGATGGCTGCATGGATCGAGACGCGCATCCCAGCTCTAACGCTGACGTACCTCGATCGTGCGTCGCGAGGCGAAAAGGCGGACCGGTGAGCCGCGTCGTGAGGTCATAAGCGCACACTGCTGCCCGTTCGTCCGCACCAAATTGCCGCTCGGCGGACTTCCATCGATCTTGTGACGCTGAGGTTGGCGAGGCGTCGGGAAGCAACCGGCGGCGTGGAGGGGATCATGGCTGTCGATCATGCACCCGGCGGCTTCCCCAATTCCGCCGGCATCCTTTTCGGCCTGGGGCTAGGCGGCTTTTTCGACGGGATCGTGCTGCACCAGGTGCTGCAATGGCACCACATGCTGAGCAGCTGGTACCCCGTCAACTCCATAGAGAACCTCGAGTTGAACACCCTGTGGGACGGCATTTTCCACAGCACCACATATGTGTTCGTGGTCTTCGGACTTTTCATCCTCTGGCGATTTGCGCATCGCCGCCATCTCGTCTGGTCCACCAAGCTGTTGGCCGGAACCCTTCTCCTAGGGTTTGGGATCTTCAACGTGGTGGAAGGTGTCGTCGATCATCAGATTCTCGGAGTTCACCACGTGAATGAACGGGTTGACGCGAGCTATCGCTGGATCTGGGATGCTGGCTTCATAGCCTGGGGAGCCGCCATGGTGGCCGCCGGATGGGTGCTCGTCCGACACGGCAAGCGAGAGACGCCCAGTTCCCGATGATGGCTCCAGCCGGCCGCATACTGCCCTGGGCCTTTCTCGGCCTGGGCCTGATCATAGCGACCGCGCCCACCTGGGGTTTCTTCTTGTTCGGATTCGATCCGACGTTAGACCAGCTGCTGGCTGTGATCTGCCGCCGGCAATCCTGATCTCCAGCCGTTAGACGATCCGAATGTTCTTGATCGCGCCATGCCGGACGCCGCCGCTCGGCGTTCTCCCGCGATGTTCGACTTCGACGAAGATCTTCCGCCCGGCGTCCAGCGCAGCCCTGATCTCCCGCGAGTTCGCCGCGGTCAGGCCCGAGCCGACCGACGCGCGATCGAGGCCGGGCTCAACGACAACGCCCCTCGACTCGCGCGCGAAAGCTGAACGCGGCAGAGTAGGGTTTGGGATGGCGGCGCCGAAGTGGACCTTGATTGTGATCATCCCGGCGGCGCGGCTGAGCCGACCGACCGACCGACCGGGGCGGAGTGCGCGATGTCAGATTTCACGGACAATGATCGAGACCACGAGAACGAAAAAGAAGAACGTACGGAGCGCGAGGAATTTTTGAACTACAACTATCGTGAGCCAATGGAGTTAGCGAAACAGTCCATCGGAATTTTTAGTGGGATCCTTTTATTCTCTATAAATTTTTCTGATAAACTCGGCGGTATACAGAATTCTCCACCATCGTATAAGTACGTGCTGTTAACAGCATGGGCATGTTTGCTCGTTTCTATCACGCTCTGCGGACTGTCGATGTTGTTGAGTTGGAACTCAGCGCGCCACATGCTCTGGGGACAGAAGGAAGTTCGCCCGCCTCGAAGGTCTAGGCGGCTAAGTCGGTTCGCCGCAAATGCGCTGACCGGTGCGGGCATCTTCTTCGTCTTCGGCCTGGCGATGTTGATCACCGGAGGCTTCATGTCGTCGGTCGTTCGGCCCGCTTGATCTCCCAAGGGCGACGCGGAGGCTTGGCCATGCGATCGAGCCTGAGCGAGGTCGCTTAAATTTGTGTGCTGTTGGCGGCGCCCGACGAGCCGATGCCGGGGACGAGCAGCTTGCGGTCGTGGCGCGCGGAGAAAAGACTGATGGAGCAGTCGCGGTCGCATCGCCCGTCTGCGCCTATCGGCTCGCATTGTGTGCAGCGCGGGCACTGTGGCTGGCAGCGATGCCTGCCGAAAGGCGCTCATTTCATGGCTTTTGCCGCCTAGAAGCGCCGCCGCGCGCCGGAGTGAGTCCAGCGGCGAACGCGATCTTCAGAAGTTCGGACAGATTGCTCGCGTCGAGGCGGTTCATGACCTGTGCGCGGTGCATTTCGACGGTGCGCGGGCTGATGCCGAGCGTCTGGCCGATGATCTTGTTGGTTCC
The DNA here is from genome assembly GCA_031316315.1 of Chelatococcus sambhunathii. Classification (GTDB taxonomy): domain Bacteria; phylum Pseudomonadota; class Alphaproteobacteria; order Rhizobiales; family Methylopilaceae; genus Methylopila. Next base: position 29,948 of record JADBEO010000030.1, on the reverse strand, counting down.
CCCATTCACCAGTCCGACCAGCACCTCCCGCTCGCGCGACGTCAATCTGGCGAGACGGGCGCTGGCGCTCTCCTCCGGAGTCGCCAAGGGCGATGGAGCCTGACACTCAGCCAAAGCGTTCGCGAGCTTTTTCTCCAGAGACGCCTCGTCCTCTACGATAAGATAATCGATCGCCCCCGCTTTCATCGCGGCGACGGCCGCCGCTGCGCCGCCCCCCGACCCGTCGAGTGCGATCGTCGGCAGCGCCGACGATCGCGCCTTGAGCTCGCGTAGAATAAAAAGGCCTTCGGTATTCGCGCTGCGCAGGTCGATCAATACGCAGCCCGGCGCGAGCACCGCGGCGATGGAGAGAAAGGCCGACGCCGTCTCGAAGCCGCGCGCGCGATAGCCGAGCGTTTGGAGAAGACGTCTCAGCATGCGCGTCTCGCGAGCGCTCGCGCTAACAATGTAGACTCGGCGCAAGTCCTCGGGGCTTAGATCTTCCGTAATCCCGCCGAACCGGGTGATCGCGCCTTCATGATCGGGTATCGGGAAGCTCGTATCGCGCAGCCAACGTAGGGCTCCATCCGCGGGCCGGATGATCCGGTACTCGTACGTGACAACCTCTCCGTTTCGCACGGAGCCGAGAGCGTGTTCGACGTGCGGACGGTCGTCCGGATGGACCGCCTTCATCCACTCGGTGAGACCGGTCGGCCCTTCTCCGCAGGGCAGGCCCCACATCCGCTCGTAGGCCGCGCTCCGATAGAGGATCGTTTCCGCGACTGGATCGCCGATCCAGATCATATTCCGGCTGTGGTCCGCAAAGCTGCGGAACTGCGCTTCGCTTGCCCGTGTGGCGGCTTCGGCGGCGCGTTGCGCCGTCACGTCGATCGCGGCCCCGATGACGCCGACGGCGCGCCCCCGCTTGAAGGTCGCCCGCCCCGCGGCAGCGACGCGCCTCAACGCGCCGTCGCCGCGCCTTTTTAAGCGATGTTCGATGTTGTAGCGCCCATCTCCCGCTGGAGACACGCAAGAGGCTATCGCCTCGCGAACTCGGGCGAGGTCGTCGCAGTGGATCCCCGCCTCCAGGACGTCCATGTCCATCACAGCACCGACGGGCAGCCCCCACATCGCGCGCAGTCGGTCGTCCCATTCGAGCGCGCCGCTGACCGGGTCCCAAGAATAGACGCCGAGGCCGACGAGCTCGCTCGCGGCGCGCAGCCGGGCCTCGTTTTTCCTCAACGCATCCTCGAACATGCGGCGCTCGCTCGTGTCGCGGGCGACGCCGACCACCATCTCGACTGAGCCATCCTCGCCGCGGATCGGCGCCCAGAGATGGGCGAAATAGGCGGCGCGGCCGGACGGACTGCGAAAGAAGACCTCGTCTTCGACAGTCACGCCGTCCGCCAGGATCCGATCGATATGCTTGTTGAGGAGGCTCGCGAGGTCGGGCGGATAGTCCAGATCGGCGAAGGTCTTGCCGACCATGTCGCCCGCGGACAGGCCGAAGAGCGCCAGCATGGCGGGGTTGGCGTAGACGAAGCGTCGCTCCCGATCGAACGCGTAGACGAAATCCGGGATCGCAGAGAACATCGCTTCGAGGAAGCGAGCCCGCTGCGCGTCCGTTGCGGACGGCTTGCGGCCTTCTCGCAGCGTCTCCGCCGTCGACCGGCTGTCCGACATGGCGGCGGTCCCTCACGTGAGCCGAGCAACCAACCTCCAGACCCTCGGGATGTTCCCTAGGAACCGTCCGGGGGTCCCAAAGCTGTGGAGCGGAGTTCAACGGTCATCACGATCGAGGAGACCCCGCATGAAAGCGCTCGTCTGGCACGGCAAGGAGGATATCCGATGCGACCGTGTGTCCGATCCGGCGATCGAAGATGCCCGTGACGCCATCATCAAGGTGACGAGCTGCGCGATCTGCGGCTCGGATCTTCATCTCTTCCACAACCTCGTTCCCGCGATGCTGCCCGGCGACATCATGGGCCACGAGACTATGGGAGAGGTGGTCGAGGTCGGCAGCGACGCGAAGGGCAAGCTCAAGAAGGGCGATCGCGTCGTCATTCCCTTCACCATCCAGTGCGGCGAATGCGAGCAATGCCGCCGGGGCAACTTCTCGCTCTGTCGCAAGAGCAACCGGAAGGGCGAGCTGGGCGATAAGGCTTTCGGCCATAGGACCGGCGGGCTGTTCGGGTACACGCACCTGACCGGCGGCTATCCGGGCGGCCAGGCTGAGTATCTCCGCGTTCCGTTTGCGGACACCACCCACGTCAAGGTGCCGGACGGCATCGAGGACGAGAAGCTGCTGTTCCTCTCAGACATCCTGCCGACGGGCTGGCAAGCTGCGGTGCAGTGCGACATCCAGCCCGGCGACACCGTCGCGGTGTGGGGCTGCGGGCCGGTCGGCCAAATGGCGATCCGATCGGCGATCCTGCTCGGAGCGGAGCAGGTGGTGGCGATCGATCATCTTCCCGAGCGCCTTTCGATGGCCGCCGCCGCCGGCGCGATCACCATCGACTTCGATGAGGAAAGCGTCGTCGAGCGGTTGAACGAGCTGACCGGCGGCGAGGGGCCGCACAAATGCATCGACGCGGTCGGCACGGAAGCCCACGTGTCGCTCGGGCAGCCGGACACCCTTCTCGATCGCGCCAAGCAGATGATCATGCTGGAGAGCGACCGGCCCCACGTGCTGCGCGAGATGATCTACGTCTGCCGCCCGGCAGGCGTGATCTCGATCATCGGCGTCTATCTCGGCCTGGTGGACAAGATTCCGATGGGCCAGGCGATGAACAAGGGCCTGACCTTCCGCATGGCGCAGGCGCATGTCCCACGCTGGACCGGCGACCTCCTCCGCCGGATCGAGCAAGGCCAAATCGATCCGTCATTCGTGATCACCCATAAGGCCAGTCTCTCCGACGGCCCAGCGATGTACGCGAAGTTCCGCGACAAGGCGGACGGCTGCATCAAGGTCATGCTCCAGCCCTGAAGGAGGCGCGTCAATGCCGCTCACCAACCTCACAGGAATCGCCCGCTCCGAGGGCGACCCCCGCGTCCGACACAAGGGACCGAGCTCGATGACCGACGCCGACCGCCTGGCGCGCGCGCTCGGCTGGTTCTCGATCGGGCTCGGGGTCATCGAGCTCGTGGCGCCGGGCCGCATCGCCCGCGGCCTCGGGCTCGAGCACAGGGAGGGGCTGATCCGAGCCTATGGCGCGCGCGAGCTGGCAAGCGCAGTGCCCACGCTGTCGGTCGACAAGTCCGCGGGCCTCGCAGCGCGGCTCGGCGGCGATGTCCTGGACCTGCTCACGCTTGCGACGGCGCTGCATCCCGGCAATCCGAAACGGGGCAACGCCGCCGTTGCGACCGCGCTGGTGCTAGGGGTGACCCTGCTCGACCTCGTCGCCTATGCAGGCGTGACGACGGCGCACCGCCGCGAACCGCACGCCGGCGGTCGCGACTATTCGGATCGCGGCGGGCTTCCGAAAGGGCTTCAGGAGTCCCGCGGCCTCGCCCGCAAGGATTTCAAGATCCCGCCGGACTATCGCGCGGAAGGCACGGTCGCGGCGGCGCTTCCTGCGGCCCCGTCATCCTGAGACTTCAATTCAAAGCAGGTCGGCGCCGATGACGCTCGAACAGCTCGCCGGCGTGGCCGTGACGTTGGCCTTCCTGGCGGACATCTTCCTGACTGTGCTCTACGCGCGGGCGGGGACAGGTCTGCTCGCTCCTCATTGGACACGAGCAGTCTGGGCGGTGATCCACGGCGTCGCCGGCCTGTTCGGCCGTCGCCGTGGAGCCGTTCTGTCGTTCGCGGGCCCGCTGATCGTCGTGTCGCTGATCGGGTTCTGGGCGCTCGGACTGACGGTCGGCGCGGCCCTCATCATCCGGCCCGACCTCGGCGGAGCGATCCGTCCCAGCAACGGCGGCACGCCGACCGACTTCGTCACCGCGCTCCTCGTCGCCGGCAATAGCCTGTCGATCGTCGGCGGCGGCGACTACTCGCCCCACACGGCCGGGACCCGCATCCTCTTTCTGATCAATTCGCTGATCGGCGCGTCCGTGCTGTCACTCGTGCTGAGCTACCTCGTTCAGGTCTATTCCGCGCTGCGTGAGCGCAACACGTTGGCGCTGACGATCCATCTGATGACGGACGGAACCGGAGATGCCGCCGTCATGCTGGCGCGCCTCATGCCGCAGGGCGAAGCGAGCGACGGGCCTTGTCGCCAGCGGTCGAAGTGTCGTCCTTGGCCATCCTGGTCCGCCTCGCCAACTGGCGGGCACCATCGTTCGAATCTCGACAGGCGTCTAGCAGCCCTCCGACGTATCGCGCCGGCGCGGCCCTGTTCAGGAGGCGCGTTGCAGCGCCAGGCAACAGGCGTGCTAGCGCGCAAGAGAACTATTTTCGTAAACGTGCTGTAGCACGTTGACGTAGGCGCTAGGATGGGCGAGCGTCAGGTCGCACGTTTACACGTTTACACGTTTACAAGGCGTCGCCTCGATGGCCGTTTTCGCTTACGTCCGCGTCTCGACCGACCGACAGGCCGACGAAGGCGAGAGCCTCGGCCAGCAGGAGCGCGCCATTGCTGGTTACGCGATGATGCACGGTCTCGCCGTCGACCGCGTGTTCGTCGAGCGCGGCGTGTCCGGATCGAAGCCCCTCGCCGACCGGCCAGAAGGCGCCAAGCTCCTCCAGGCTGTGAACCCCTGCGACGTCATCATTACTGCGAAGCTCGATCGCATGTTCCGCTCGGCGGTCGACGCGCTCAATGTCGGCGCGCGCTTCAAGGCGGCCGGCATCGCCCTTCACATGATCGACCTAGGCGGCGACGTTACCGGGAATGGGATTTCCAGGCTCGTCTTCACGATCCTGTCCGCAGTCGCCGAGGCCGAGCGCGACCGCATCCGCGAGCGTATCCGGGACGTGAAACGCGACCAGAGGGCTCGCAAGCGCTACCTCGGCGGCTCGGTTCCCTTCGGATTTCGCCTCGGCGGGGATGGTGAGCTTGTCGAGCACGCCGAGGAACAGGGCGCCATACGCGAAATGCGCCGGATGCGTGCTGAAGGCGAAAGCCTACGCTCGATCGCGGCGGTTATCGTCGCAGCCGGCCACAGCCTTACTCACGCGGGCGTCGCGAAGGTGCTAGCGGCACGCGAGCCCATCGCGCAGTGAAGGCGACCGTAGAGCTCGGCCATCCGCTGATCGATCATCAGGACAGGCCCGGTGCCTCGGACGATCTGGTGGCTAGGGCGAGAGCTGTTGAACGACGCTGTCCTGGTCGCCTGCTACAACCGAAACGCCCCGCGGCGGCGATGCTGGTGAGTTAGCCACCAGTTTTGACGGGCTGTGCGACTGTCGTCGGACATCTGATGCGCAAGCGTGCCGCTACGCTGCTCGAAGGCAGTTAGAAGACGCTCTCCATGGAGAGGCCCGCCGCGAGTACGTAGTTTTAGCTCGCGCGCAACGTTCTCGGATGGCGTAAGTTTCTCAACGGGAACGGGAAGCCGCATGTGCGCTCTTGAAGAGCGAGAGGGGCGGCGCGGCCGTTCTCGGCCGCCCTGTCGCAACCAGCCCGCGACAGGGCGGCCTGAAAAAGAAGGCGACCGCAGCCTGTCCCCATTGGCTGCGGTCTTGCTTCTTCGCAGTTCCAACCGGAGAGGGGCGGGTATCCGGTTGGCGTCGTTTCGGTGACGGGGCGCAGCGCGAAGCTGTGGTCGTTTTAGGTGCGCCGGCCCCGGCGGCAAGAGCCGAGAGCGCGCATTCTTACGAATTTCTTAGCAAAACGGTCCGACCGCACCCCAAACGATCGGACCTGCTTTTGGCTGTCTGGACTGAAGAGGGGCGGGTATCCAGCCCAGCGCCTTATCCGGACGGGGGTCAGCCGCAGCATCCTGATCCTAGCCTGAGTACCCTGAACTCGTTCTAATCAATATGTGCAGCCCCCGTTCATGTGCGCTGTACCTGTCGACTGACCCAACAACCGAAGCCTGCGCCGGCGCCATGGCGGCGCTGGAAGTTAAGCCTGCAACCGGCCGAAACTCCTAGTCGTCGGCGCGGCCCGAGAATGATCCTTCATCTTCGATCTCGTCGGCGGACTTCGCTCCCGCAGGAGCCGCGCCCTCTTCCGCATCCGCTTCCTCGGCGGCGTCGTCTCGTGGCGTATCGATGTCCTTGACGTTCTGTCCAACCGGCGGCTTCGCCGTGGCGTCCTTTCCAGTCGAAGGCCGATCCTCATGGTCCTGCATTCTGATCTCCGCTATTGCTGTTCGAGCGCAACAGCGGCAATCCAGTTACGTTCCCTGGCCCGGCCAGGCGCCGAGCATCCCTGTTTAGGCGTACCGGCGGACTAACGGCGCGCGCCTTCCGCCGTGTTATCGCGCGCGATCCGAGCTAGGCTGGCGGCGGCCTTCCAAGGGCAATGCGCGCTCCAGATCATCGACCAGCACCCGCCAGTCGGCGACGATCTCCTCGATCTCTCGCTTCGCCTCTTCGAGCTTGAGCGTATCCTCGTCGCGCGTCCTTGCCTGACTTATCAGGTCTTCGAACCTGCTAACCCGCTGCTGGCCTTCGGCAAAACGCGTGCGAGCCTTATCCAGGCTTTCCTTGTCGAGCTGCCCCATGCGGGCCCAACACCTCCCGAATCCGATTGTTCCTTCGCCCGGCCTATGTCGCCGGTTGCGGGGACCGTATCGGACCGGAGCCCGGCCTTCGCCGCGCGGCGCCGAGCCGTGGAACGAACTGGTTCCGAGACACTTCCTGGTGCAACACCTGATGGAGGTCTCCCATGAAACTTCAGTTTGCAGCAGCAGCCATAGCGACCCTCGCGTTTGGCGCAGCCCCGAGTTCGGCCGAAGATCAGAAGCCGCAGACGCCTTCCGGCGTGGATCAGGGCGCCGCTCCGCATGCCGGGGACAAGACACAGGCCCCGAAGACAACCGGCGCCATGAACAACGTGGTTGGCGGCTCTGTCGCGACGAGCCCGCAGGACGTCAAGAACCAGCAGGAAGGCAAGAACACGGCGGCCGAAGGCGGCGGCGACAGGCCCGGCGCGCCACATCAGGACATCTCGAAGACCTCGCCCAAAACGACCGGAGCCGCGCCCGGCGCGACCGGCAACGTTGAAGCAAAATAAAGACCGAGAGTCCTAACTCAACTTCTATTCGCGGGCGCCCCGCCCGGCTTCGGCCGGCGGGGCGCTTTTTGCTTTGCCGGAGGGAGCGACGATGCTCCTGTGTTCTCTGCGGAAGGGTCTCGGAATAAGTACGTGGAGACCATCAGCAAATTTCCGTGTAGTATTTATGCCTCAATTCAGAACAAAAAGAGGACGGCCGGCCTCTAAAGTCTCATTAATTGCATTGTATTTCATCGGGCGCAGCCCTATCTTTGTAGGGTTGATATTTGCATGAATTAGGGATGGAAACAATGTTTAGCCTGAATAATCCAAGTAATCGTGCAGACGAAGAACGTGGGAAGCTGAATAGAATATCAGCTAAGAAGGCGTGGCCTTTTCTTACTCCGTTTGATTTTGCGAGCATTCGAACGGAGGGACAGCTCGCTTTTGTGGTTCGCGATCGCACGGGCATGTCAAAGGACGAGGCGGCTGCTCAAGTTCACGACTGGTTGGTCGTGCAGGAAGCAAAGCAGAAGGCGACAGATGCCGTCATATTAGACGAGGTACATGCAAGGCCTGATAGTTCGGCAGGCGCTGCGGTACCGACGAACGATAATTAAAATGAACCGGGTCACAGCCGCTGTGCTTAATAAAATCAACAATGAAAAGACGCTAATATTTGTATTTCTGACCGTCTGCGCGCTTCTTGTATTTGCCGGGTGGATAAATAATATGCCTTAGATCCGGCTCTCGCCGCTCGGAAACGGCGCCGCCTGCCGGAGCGTCTGCCTGCAGCTTTGACGCTCGCGCACCGAAAACGGCCCGCTAGCCGCGCCCCTGGCCACCTCCCCCGCGCGTGCCCCCGCGGTCCCTGAGGGGGAAGTTGATCAGCGCGGGCCTAAAGCTTCGTATCGCGGGAGCGGGTCTACGCCACCCGTACGTTCTTGAGCGCGCCGTGGCGCACGCTGCCGCTCGGGGTGGCGCCGCGATGCTCCACCTCGACGATCACCTTACGCCCGGCGTCCAACGCAGCCCTGATCTCGCGCGAGCTCGTCGCGGTCAGGCCGGAGCCGACCGAGCCGGCTGGCTCGAGCTTCCGGCCCTTACGACGCGCGATCTGGATCGGGCGCAGGCCCATCTGACCTTTGGGATCGAAGCCGACGACCTCAAACTCTTTATACTTTCCCAGGAGAGCAGGAACATCCGTGGTGCCCCGGCCTTTCCACTCTACTCGACGAGGAGGCGGAAATGGATCGACGATGATAATATCGCGAGCCGCGCTCGCGGCGCCGGCCTTGCTCGGACTGAGTTCCGGCGCGATTGCGCAAGCTGGCGCGGACAGAAGCTCCAGATCCTCTCAGGCGGCGACTTCGCCATCATGACCAGCAAGCTGGCGCTGCGTCGTGGATCGAGCGCGGTGGCGGGCTTCCCCAAGCTCGAGATCGAAGAGCAGGCGGCGGTGGCGGTGGCGGTGGCGGAGGCGTTTGGCGCGCTTCGCGGAGCCGCGGAATTAACGGCGACGCAGGCTGCGCCAGCGCTACGCCAGGCAGGGCTCAGATCCGACGGCGCAAGGCGCCTCCATCGTCGCCGTGCCGGGCATCCGTGCGCATCTCGCGTTGCTCGAAGGCATCCGCAGCACGGCTGGCTAACCTCGTCCCGCGTGGGCTGGATGAAGTGAATTCGACCAGCGCCGCGCACCGCGCCTTCTGAATTCTGCGAAAGCGAGACCTTCGGGAGTCGCAATGCCAAGCTACGAACAGATGGTCAGGCGCCAGCGACTGCTGGGCCGGTTCGGCGCCTTCGCGCTGCAAAGCGAAGATCTCGACCAGGTGCTTGAGGAGGCCTGCCGCCTTGTTGCGGAGGCGCTTGGCGTGGAGCGCGCGAAGATCCTCGAAATACAGGGCGACGATCTCCTTGTGCGGGCCGGCGTCGGTTGGGGGCCGGATGTGGTCGGCGTCGTTCGGCTCTCGATGCGCGATCATTCCTCCGAGTCCTTCTCGATCGCGGAAAGGCGACCGGTGTTCGCGAGAGACATCCGCGAGGATGACCGCTTCGACGTGCCGGCGTTCATGAAGGAAGCCGGCGTCGTCGCCCTCGTCAACGTCCCGATCTTCCTGCCCGGAGACAGGGCCTTTGGACTCCTGCAGGTGGCCAGCATGGAGCCGCGGGAGTTCGGCGATGAAGACGCCGAATGTCTGCGGACCTATTCGACGCTCCTTGGTCCCGTAATCGATCGGCTTCAGAAGGTCGCCTCCCTTCGGGAGACCCGTGAGGTCTTCAAGCTGATCGTGGAGAACGCGCGGGACTACGCGATCTTCGTCACCGACCCGGATGGCCTGATCACCCACTGGTTCCGAGGCGCCGAGGCGGTCTTCGGCTGGAGCGAGGAAGAGGCGCGCGGGTTGCCGGCCAGCGTCATGTTCACCCCGGAAGACCTTGCGGCGGGAGATGACGTAAAGGAGCTAGAAACTGCCAGGACGCAGGGCTCAGCTCCGGACGTGCGCTGGCACGTCCGCAAAGGAGGCTCGCGCGCCTTCATCCACGGCAGCACCATCGCGCTGCGGGGGACGAGCGGCGAGCTGCAGGGCTTTTTCAAGATCGGGCAGGACGTCACGGGTCGCCACGAGGGAGAGCGGGCGCTGGAGCGGGGCCGTGCGCGTCTGCAGGCCCTCGTCGAAGGCATCCCCCAGCTCGTCTGGCGGGCGTCAGACGACGGCGAGTGGCTTTGGTCTAGCCGGCAGTGGAGCGCCTTCACCGGGCTCTCCGAAGGCGACAGCGAGGGACTGGGATGGATTGAAGCCGTCCATCCTGAGGACCGGGCGCAGGTGCGTGCCGCATGGCGCGGAACGGGCGCGCGAAGCTCGCTGGAGATGGAATGTCGGATTCGCCGGGCCGGAGACGGGTCTTACCGGTGGTTCGCCATGCGAGCCTCGCCCGTCGCGGCCGTCAGCGGCGAGACCAGTCGGGAATGGCTCGGGACCTTCACCGACATCCACGATCTGCGGAGGCTCCAGGACGTTCAACAGGTTCTTGTGCGCGAACTGCAGCATCGTACGCGGAACCTGCTCGGAGTCGTGAGCTCCGTCGCCGCCCAGACCGCCGCCACGGCGAGCTCCGTGCCGAACTTCGAAGCGCGGTTCAACAGCCGCATCTCCGCCCTCTCGCGCGCGCAGGGCCTTCTTTCGACGTCGGAGGACACGCCTGTATCGCTGGGCAGGCTTGTCGATCTTGAACTGCGCGCCCTCGGGCCGGACATCCTCCATGGCCGTGTCGAAGTCGGCGGGCCTGAAACGCCTCTTCCCGCCGCCGCCGTCCAGACGCTCGCGCTCGCGCTGCATGAACTTGCGACCAACGCGCGCAAGCACGGCGCCCTGGCCAGCGATGAAGGGACGCTCAGCGTCAAGTGGGCGGTCGAAGAGGGCGATGCCCCCGCGCCCCACAGGATCGTCAGAATCGAGTGGCTTGAACGCGGCCCGGAAAGAATTCCGGGATCAAAACCAGAGCGCCGCGGTTATGGGAGGGAGCTGATCGAGGACGCCTTGCCTTACGCCCTCGATGCTCGAACCAAATTCGAGCTGGAGGCTCATGGATTGCGCTGCCTGATCGAACTGCCCCTCGAGGATCCCCCGCGGGCGGGAACCTAGCGATGCCGGAGCTCTCGCGTCTGCAGGGACGGCGCATCCTCTTCGCTGAGGACGACTACTTCATCGTGACCAACATGGTGTCCTACTTCCGGGGAGAGGGCGCGGAGATCGCAGGGCCGGCCGCCAGGCTTCAAGCGGCTCTGCAGATCGCGAAGACTGAGCCGCTGGACGGGGCGGTGCTTGACGTCGATCTTCGGGGAGAGTCTTCGCTTCCCATCGCTCAAGCCCTGCTCCAGCGGCGCATCCCCTTCGTGTTTGTGACGGGATACGATGCGGGGATGCTTCCCCAGCCGTTTACCGAGGCGCCCAGCTGTCAGAAGCCAACTCGGCCCGAGCTTGTCGCCGACAAGCTGCTCTCGATCATGCCGCGGACCTGACCGGCCCGCCGGCGCTAGGAGGTGCTCAACGCCAGAGGCGGAAAACCGTGCGGCGCGAGGATGAACCCTGGCCAGACTTTGTCAGCGCCGCTCGGCACCGTGTCTGGTCGTAGCGGATTGGGCCAGCGAGACCGTCACCGAGCTGTGGCTAGTGGAAGGCGCAGGCCATGCATTATTCAACGGACGCGCCGGCGGCAGTTTCGTCGATCCTGCCGGTACAGACGCATCGTTGGAGATGATGCGGTTTGCCAGCCGCGAAAATCGTCGGCTTAGGGACTTGCGTTCGGGGTAGCTGAGGCGTCGCGATCTAGCCGGTGCCTCGCCTCTCTTTATCTCAAACAAAACGCTGGCGCTAAGACCGGCGATAGAAGAAGTCATTGGCGCTGCGCGTTCTGAAGGCAGTCGCATTTCCGATTCGCTTTCCCAATATCAGTCCGAGCAGCGAGGCTTCAATCCGTCGTGCGCGCCAAAACGCTCATCAAAGCTCACTCTTGGAGATCCATTGGCCAAACTGGTTGAAGTCAAAAGTCTCGGCGGCACGAACTTCGTTCGCCCCGATCGCGTGATCGCCGTCCAGACTTCGCCGACCGGCTCGACCGTCATCGTCATGGAGGGCGGAGCCTTGGTGAATTCCTCTGAGTCCACACTGACGGTCGCCGCCAAGCTGCGCGCGGCCGAAGACGACAGTTAGGGCGCCAAGCTGGACGCCCTCAGGATCCGGCACCGCACGGCGTACCGATACCGCCGTCCGGTCAGCCTTCAGCCCCATCGCCTGGTCATGCGGCCACGGGAAAGCCGGGAACTGAGGCTTGTCGCCTTCGACATCCGGATCACGCCCGCGGCGTCGCTTGCGTGGTCCTACGACGTCTCCGGCAACGCCGTCGCCACGGCGACGTTTCGGGATCCGACTAACGCGCTCATGATCGAAAGCGTCGCGGACATCGAACTCGACGCTCCAGCATGGCCGGTCTTCGACATCGCGGCGTCTGCAATCTTGTATCCGTTCGCCTATTCAGACGACGAGCGGGCCGACCTCGGATCCTCGACGCTCAATCAGCATCTCGATCCTCAAGGGCGCTTGCGGGATTGGGCGAGAGGGTTCGTCTATAGCTGGCCCACGGACACGCTGTCGCTTCTGAAGGACGTCAACGCCGGTGTCTGGAGCGGGGTGGCCTATGAGATCCGCGAGGACGAGGGCACGCAGTCGCCATTGGAGACGCTCGACCGAAAGCGCGGCTCCTGCAGGGATTTCGCGACGCTCTTCGCCGAAACGGTGCGAAGCCTCGGTTTCGGCGCGCGGGTAGTTTCCGGCTACCTGCATGATCCGGGGCTCGGACTGGAGGGGTCGGCCGGTCCCGGCTCGACCCACGCCTGGGCCGAAGTCTATGTGCCGGGCGCAGGATGGATCACGTTCGATCCGACCAACCAGAGCGTCGGGGGCGCCAACCTCATACCGGTCGCCGTAGCGCGCGACGTGAAACAGATTATGCCGGTGTCCGGCAGCTACGTCGGATCCGTGGACGCGTTCTCGGCGATGACGGTCGAGGTGTCAGTCGGCTCCGTTCCGTCCGGCTGAGCCCCTTCGCGCTCCCGACGGCACACGCCCCGCGTATGCGTCTCGATCGCGGCCAATGCTTCGTCCAGCGACCCGAACGGGCCGCATCGCATTCCCTGCATCGTCTCGCGAGCCTTGCCTTCGGGGACGACGGCGAACGTCTGGTCGTTCGCGCGGATCACGCCCATCGATCGGCCGAGCAGATCGGTCAGCAGCCACGCGTTCTGGCCTGCAAGCGGTTTCACTATGACGTCCAAGACGTTTTCCATTCTTCGATATCGACAGGCTCGCGCGACGCGGCCTCTCATTCTGCAAAAATAAGCCGTCTGCGTCCTTGTAAAAGATCGCAGAAACGCGCATATCAAGTCGTCGTTAAAAAGAATAAACTTCCTAGGCGCGCGCAGATTTAAATCGTGCCTCAGATTTTATTTTCTCAATTGAGATTGCGACCGCGTCGGCACAGAGGCCGTCGCGCAGTTTTATTTTCCAAAGGAAGTCCCATGTCCACGGGAACGGTTAAATGGTTCAACGCCCAGAAGGGCTTTGGCTTCATCTCGCCTGACGATGGCGGCGTAGACGCATTCGTGCATGTCAGCGCCCTCGAGCGCGCCGGGATCTATGATCTCCGGGAAGGCCAGAAGGTCGAGTACGAACTCGTCGCCGATCGCAAAAGCGGCAAGATGTCGGCTGACCGCCTGCAAGTTCAGGTTTGATAGCGTCGTCCTCCGGGCCCGGAGGATGATCGCAGCGCCGATGAGCGAGGTCGACCACGGATGTACTGGCGAACCTCGTTAACGGCGCTGCTGCGTCAGATCAGAAGGGGCGCTTGAGCGCCTGAGCCCCGTCGCCTTCCGAGGCGGCGGGGTTTTTTTCTCCGGCCTCACGCTTGGAGGCCGGCCAACCCAGGAGAGAGGCGCATGGCCAAGGCGCAGAGACGCGGCAACAAGGAAGCCAAGAAGCCAAAGAAAATCAGAGAACCGGTCGCGGCTCCCGCCGCATTGACGCGCGGCGGCCTCGCGGCCGCAGCCACGGCGCCCAAGACCAAGAAATCCTGAGGGCCGAATCGTGGCCATACGCACGATCGAAACCACGGTGACGTTCCAACGCTCGTTCGACCTGACGGCGATCGAAGAGCGCCAGCCGCCCGGCGTTTATCGCCTGATCATCGACGAGGACGAGATTTTGGGGATCTCGTTCCTGGCCTATCGCCGCGTGGCCACGATGCTGCAGACGCCAGCGCTGTCCGCCCGCGGCGGGCCGGTGCAATCGCATCTGGTCGATCGCGCGGATCTCGAGGCCGCGCTCGAGGCGGACCGGAAGGCCGCGGCCGCGCTGTGACCCCGCCATTCGCAAGAGCCGGCGCGTCATGGCTGAGGGACAGGATGATCCCGCTGATCGTTCTGGCGGTCATCGCCGCAATGTTCTGCCTCGCGGGGTGGATCAATTCCAGCGTCCAGCCCTAACGCGTCCGAAAACGACGTCAAGCAAAAGGCATGGTCAGATCGATCATCTGGCGGCTGACGTTCAACCAAACAGGAGACAAAATGAAATATCTTGGCGTGATAACAAGAGACGGGACGCTCGGCGGCGCAGCGGCGCCGAGCACGATCGAGATCGAATGCTATCAGCAGAATGGCGGGATGATCATCGCCTCAGGCGAAATCGAGGCCCCAAGCTCTACGATCGCCGAGTTCAAGCACCGCAAGGCGATCGACTTCGTGACCAGCGATGGCCACAGGATCAGCTTGGCGCTCTCAAACCCGAGAGCCGCGCCCTCCGGCTCCATCGCTCAGATTACGGCGACCGGCGATCTTCCATCGTTGACGAAGGGATCTCTCGGCTGGCGTTAGCGCAAATTGCTGCGTCGTTGCACAAGGCCAGAAAAAGGGACGGCCTCGAGGTTGTAGCCTGAGACCGCCCCTTCAGCGCAGGTGACGCTAACGCATTACTTGGCGTCCGCCCTTCCGCCGGCCCTGGGAGCAGCGCCTACCGTTCTCGGCGAGACCTGCTTTTCGTCTATTTTCGGGCGCCCGGACGATCGCCGCCGCCCTCGGCAGCGGTCTTTTCGCCCTTCTGCTGCGCTCCGACGTCCTGGGGGCTAGTCGCGCTAGAGTCGGTCGTCTTGTTCATGGCACCCTGGCTGCCGACCGCGAGCGACGTTGCTCGCACCCTTCTTCACACTGTCACCCGCTCTCTGGATGGCATGCGAGCCGACGTCGAGCGCGAACTCGTCGAGCACGCGCGCTGCCGCCGCGATGTCGAGGCGCTGATCGAGCGCCTTATTGCCGGGCTCGACGATTTCGATGGTGACGCCGAGCTTGAGGGGCAGCACGGGCCCGGCGGAGCAGTCGTCGATCCGGATCTGGATCTCGACGTCGCCGACGAGCCGCATGACGAAGCCGACGAAGGCAACGCCGAGCCCTCGCTCGGATGGACGGCGACGGAAGCCGCCAAGGGCCTTCGGCCGTGCTTCGCCCCGTGCGCCGACCTCGAGGCTGAGCACGACGGCCGTGAGCCGGACGACGAAGGCGACGTGCTGGACCGCGGCGAGGATTGCCCGGCGGACGATCACGCGTTGTCCGAGCCGGAAACCTACGGTCGCGGATGGCAGCACGACGCACTGCAGGCGGCCGACGACGAGCGCCTGTTCTCTGGCGTCACCGTAGGCATGCTCGCGACCTACTCGCGCGGCAGGCTCGCCGACGTCGTCGCTATCGCTGGCGAGGGGAGGGCGCGAGCATGAGCGGGAAGCTCTCCCGACGCGGCTTTCTGGCGGCTACTGCGCCTGTGGCGGCCGTTACCGCCGGCCTCGTCGCTCTCCCGACGGTGGCGCAGGCCAGTCCGGCCTTTGCGGCGTTCGCCCTGCGCTTCGACGAAGCCGAGGCCGCCTATCGCAAGGCCGAAGCTGAGCACGCGCAGGCTCGCGGGCGCTTGTTCGCAATGGCCCCGGCCAAGGCTCCCGATGACCTCTTAGTGAGCGACGACGACCGCAGATTTTGCGGCGAACACGAGCTGACGCCCGACTACAAGACGGCGAAGCCGATCCGGCACATCTCGACGGTTCACCACCTCTTGATCGAAGTTCAGGATTACGGCCCTCGCACGAAAACTGGCCGGGAGGCGCGACGACGTCTCCCGATTGCGCAGGCTTATGAAGACGCGATGGACCACGCTCGCGAGACGTCCGGTTACAACGCCGCCGAGAGTGCGCGTTTCCGTGCGGCTCTCGCCCTGATGAGCCTCGCCATAGAGGTATTCGACATGCCGGCCGAGACGATGGCGGACGTCGGGATCAAGGCGCGCGCCTTCCTCGCCGGCGGCCACTCCGATGAGTGCGCACCCCACATAATCAGCGTCCGGCACGGCCTGGCGCTGGCCGAGGACGTGGCGCGACTGACGGGAGGCGCAGCGTGAACCGGCGCGGTTTCATCGCGGGCGCCGCAGTCGCCCCAATCGCCGCAGGCAGCGCATACGCGCTGTCTCCGGAGATTCTGACGCTGATCGAGAACCACAAGGCCGCAGCTCGCGCCTTTAACGAGGTTGTCGGTCGACGAAACGAGTGCGAGGAGGCCTATCGCGAGGCGTTCCCAGACTGGAACAGTCGCCTAGCAAATAGCTTCCTCGGCGCAGGCTATCAGCGACGCCAAGGGCTCGACTTCTGCCTGTCCAACATCTCGGCCGGCTACGACGCCCGGCGGGGAAGCACGAAGTACCTCGCACGCCTATCGCCTGCGATGGCCGAGCAGATCCGCGCCTTGCTCGACGCGAAAGAGGCCGAAAACCTCGAGGCGGCGCGCCGCCAGTTCGACGACGACGAAGCCGAGCGGGAGGCGTTCGGGCTTGCTCCGCTGGAACGTCTGGTGACGGCGGCCGACGATGCCGAAAAGGCGGCCGCCTTGGCGCTGTGCTCCTACCGATGCGAGACGATCGAGGAGGTTCGCGCACGCGCGGCCTACCTGCGAACGGCTGAAATCCTGCGCGACGGACTGTCCGACGAGCAGACGGAAGCCCTGATCGCATCGGGGGCCTGACCATTGCGTCCTGGTCTCGCCGAGCTGATCCGCGCCGGCGTTGCACTCTGGCACACCCTCCGACGCATCGAGCACGTCCGCGGAGCCGAGCGCCTGTTGATGGAGGGCGGCCAGCTGCTGGTCCTCCACGACGTCGCCGGCCTGCGGGCGCTCCCGCTCGTCACCGGCCGGCCTTCCCGGAAGCCCGCTTTGGCGGTCGGGGGCGCGGCCCCGTCCCTAGCCGTGGATAGCTATGGACGAAGGATCAAACAGCGAACATTTTCCTCTATACTGGCCCCAGAGAGACACCCCACCGCTTTGGGGCCCGGAGACGGAATACCGGCGATGACAGTCACCCCCGCACAATTTCGAGCCGCCCGCGCGATGCTCAATCTAAGCCGCGCCGATCTGGCCGAGCGCGCGAACGTCTCGCGCAAGACGGTCGAGCGGATAGAAGTCGCCGAGGCTGCTGCGCCCGGTCGCTACGCCACGACGGGAGCCGTGCAAGGCGCGCTCGAGGCCGCCGGCGTCGTGTTCACGGAAGGGCAGGGCGTGCGCCTTCAGGGGGCCGGACGATGACGAAGAAGTCTCGCGGCTCGCTGCAGCGACGCGGCATCCGGCGCTCGCCACACAACGCGAAGGCCGCAGCAAAGGCGGCCCCTGCCAAGATCGAGAAGCGCCCTTTCTTTCGAGTGTCGGCATGGGAAGTTGGACCGGGGATGTTGGGGCCGGTCACAAGCATATCGCTCGCGCTCCGCGAGCTCGACGCCATGAGCGCCCTGGACGCGTTCGCGGAAGAAATGCTGATCGCGCTCGCCGCAATGGCGGACCTGATGGAGCTGGACGGCGCAGCCGCAGGGCGCGAGGCGTTCGTCGCGATGGGCGTGCGCTTCAAAGAGCTTGGCGAAGCCATTGAGGGCGGCCACCCGCGTCCCTTACTGGATCTTTGGAAGCGGCGTTCAGCGAACAGGCCGCCGCCGTCAAGAGCTACGCTTGAACTCCGGATAATCACGGCGCGGGCGGCAATGGCCTTTCAGGGCTTCGGTCTTGATGCCGGGGTCGCTCGCCAGAAGGCTGCTGACATTACGATGGCGAATAGCGCTTACGGGGCGATCACAAAAGAGACCGTTGGCACTTGGGAGCGCGAGTTCAAAGAACAGCGCCCCGGCGACCTTGCGAAGGCCCGCGATATCGGTGCCCGGAGCGAAAGCCTAGAGAAGATCGAGGCGTCAGTTCGCGAATGGCTCAAGCGACATCACATGCCGTTAAGCCGATGGGGCGAGCAAGCGGACGTCCGGATCAAGGAAAAGCGAGCCAGCATGTTCAGGGACGCCATGAGGGAGGCAGCGCCAAAGCCACGATAAGCCGTTGATATTGCTCGTCGATTTACTGGCTAGTTAATCTACGGGCATCAGTCCGAAGCCGGGCGCATCATTGCGACGCGCATCCTGCGCAAACGAGAAAGCCCGGCGCTCTGGCAGGAGCAACCGAGCGGAACCTCGGAACCGGCTGAAGGGTCTTCGGTAATGCCCAACCTATATCATTCTCCCGCCAATTCCAACGGAAACGCGACGTCGTGCTCGGCGTCATGGCCGGCCGATCCGACGTCGCTCGCGGTGCATCTGATCGCAGCCCGCAAGCGCATCACGCTCGCCCATGCCGCGACGGTCGCGGAGCTTGCTGGCATCGGCCCCCTGCATATCGGAGGCCGCTGAAATGGGGTTGCGCTTCGAATACGACGTCGCTGTCGCCGCCGCAGCAGCTGGCGGGCGGGATTTTGTAGTCGCCGCCCCAGCTGTCGCCGATCGGCTCTGGAAATCGGCGGACCCCGTCGTTCGCGCTGGCCTCGAGCGGATCATTTCCGAATGCGCGGCCGAGCTTGAGCGCAACGCGAAGTCGGTAGGGGCGACCCGATCGGAAGCCGAGGCGCTTTCCCGGATCTGGCGCGCCGCCGTCGACAAGACGGCGGACGCCATCATGGGGAGGGCGGCTCATTGACTGCGACCGTCCTCCCCTTCCGCAAGTCGGCGAGCGCTCGCCCCTGGCGGCCCCGCCCCCCCTTTGGTGCCTACTCTCCGCCGGCGGGCTCGCGCGTCGTCGTCGCGCCATACACGTCCGACGATGGCTCGACGGTGTTCGACGTCGAAGTGGTCGAGCATGAGGGGCAGGACGGCTTCGCCGTGCTGGCCTCGTGTGGCGACCGCGACGACGCCGAGCACATCGCGGAAGCTCTCCGCGCCGAATTCCGTCGAGCGACGGAGGCTTGACGAGCGATGGCGCGCGTCTCCGTCCTTCCTACCAGCCTCCCACCTCTCGGACTCTCCCGGGAGCAGGCGGCCGAGTATGTGGGCGTCGGCGCGACCCTGTTCGACGAGATGGTGCGCGACGGCCGGATGCCCCGGCCGAAGCGCATCAACGCGCGCAATGTCTGGCACCGGCCTGCGGTTGACGCGGCTTTCGCGGCCTTGCCCGATGAGAACGACCGCAACCCCTGGGACCGGGAGGCGCGGGCGTGATCGGGAGCGCGGACATGGTCAGCGTGCGGCTCAAGTACGTGATCGAGGACGTCGATCGCCACGGCAACGTTCGCCTGTATTTCCGGCGCAAGGGCTATCCGAAGATCCGGCTGCGCGGAGCGCCCGGTTCCGACGAATTCATGGACGCCTACAGAAAGGCGCTTGCGGGCGCTGTGCCGATCCCGGCCAAGCCCTCGGTCGCGACGCCGGGTTCGCTGCGGGCCATCTCGATCGAGTATTTCAGGCACCTCGCGACCCGGAAGGATCTTGAGCCGTCGACCGTCCGTGTCCGCCGCGGCGTGATCGAGGGGCTGTGCCGCGAGCATGGCGACAAGCCGCTCGGGCGGATGATGCCGCACCACGTCGCCGACTTCCGCGACGATCGGGCCGATCGGCCGGAAGCCGCCAACGCCATCGTCCGGGCTCTCCGCGGCCTGTTCGACTTCGCGGTGGAGAAGCGCCTCGTCGCGAGCAATCCCGCGCGTAGCGTGAAGCTGCTGTCCACCGGATCGCAGGGGCATCGCGCTTGGACCCTGGACGACGTCGCGACCTATGAAGCGAAGCACCCGCTCGGCACGTCGGCCCGCCTCGCGCTCGCATTGCTGCTGTACACGGGCCAGCGCCGCTCCGACGTCGTCCTGATTGGGCGCCAGCACGTCCGAGACGGGGCGATCTACCTCACGCAGCAGAAGAATCGCCGGCGCAAGCCGATCACTGTCGAAGTCCCGATCGTCTCCGCGCTTCAGGAAGCGATCGACGCCGGCCCGACCGGGGATCTCGCTTTCCTGCGCACCGAGTTCGGGCGCCCCTTCACCGCCAACGGCTTCGGCAACCGCTTCCGCAAGTGGTGCGACGAGGCCGGGCTGAAGGGCCTGTCCGCCCATGGACTGCGCAAAGCCGCCGCCGCCCGGCTCGCCGACCTCGGCGCAACCGAACACCAGATCATGGCCGTCACCGGCCATCAGACGTCAAAGGAGGTGTCCCGCTACACCAAATCGGCGAACCGCAAGCGTCTCGCGGCGAGTGCGATGGCGCTGGTCGAGGCCGAAACCGGGAACAAACGTGTCCCACTTTCCGGGCTGATTGCGCCCGGTGGGACAAAATCAACCCCTAAGCCATTGAAAAGAAAGGCTTGAAGATGGGAATGGTGCCCGGGGGCGGATTCGAACCACCGACACGCGGATTTTCAGTCCGCTGCTCTACCAACTGAGCTACCCGGGCGAAGGGGCGTCCGCCGGCTCGAGGCCTGCGGCGCGCCGCCTTATAGGGGCAAGGTCTGAAGGTGTCCAGCCGGTGTCCTGCCCGAAGGCGGCGCCGGCGCGGCCGTCGCGGTCAGCTTTCACCTCCCTCCGCGAGAAAGGCCGCGGCGTCCATGACGATCCGGTCGTCGAGGCCGCCGATCACGCCGAGGTCGCGGCCCTTGTAGGGGATCGACAGCAGGATCTTGCGGATCGCCGACAGGCGCAGGCGCCGCTTGTCGTTGGCCTTGATCACCGTCCACGGCGCGTCGGCCGTGTGGGTCGCCCGCAGCATCCGCTCGGCGGCGTCGGAATAGGCGTCCCAGAGGGTGAGGCCGGCATAGTCGATCGGCGAGAGCTTCCAGCGCTTCAGCGGATCGTGCCGGCGCTCGTGCAGCCGGGTGATCTGCATCTCGCGGCCGATCGTGAGCCAGAACTTGAACAGCCGGATCCCGTCTTCGACCAGGAGCGCCTCGAAGCGCGGGGCCTCGCTCAGGAACTTCTGCGCCTGGTCGGCGCTGGCGAAGCCCATCACGGGCTCCACCACCCCGCGATTGTACCAGGAGCGGTCGAACAGCGTGATCTCGCCCGCGCTCGGCAGGTTGGCGACGTAGCGCTGGAAGTACCATTGCCCGGCCTCCGCCGGCGACGGCTTGGCGAGCGCGATCACATGGACGGTGCGCGGATTGAGGTGCTCGGTCATGCGGTCGATGGTGCCGCCCTTGCCGGCGCCGTCGCGGCCCTCGAAGACAATGACCACGCGCTCTCCGGAAGACTTCACCCAGGCCTGCAGCTTCAGGAGCTCGATCTGGAGCGCGACGAGCTCCGTGTCGTACTGCTTGGCGTCGAGCGGCTTGTCATAGGGGTAGCCGCCGCTTCGGAACGCGCGCGCCTTGAGCTCCGCCGGGAGCTCCGGCTCGTCGAGATCGACCGTCACGCCGCCGATGACGACGGCCGGAGCGTCCTCCATCCCTTCCGGCGCGACGGCGTCGGTCGGGTCGACCCGAAGCGGGCCGGACGGTCTGGAGTGCTCGGATTTCTCCGTTTCTCCGTTCTTCGACATAATGCTCGTCTCCCGTGTCGCGGCGTTGTCGTCGAGACGGTCTCTTCTGTCGAGATCGCCAAGTCCGGACCGAGTCCCTCGAAGCCCACGATGCCCGACGCTGAATCCCCCCAAACCCGCGAACGTTCCGTCCCGAAGCGCCTCGACACGCTGCTCGAGTCGCGCTGGACGGCCGCCGCGACGGTCGCGCTGCTGGCGGGGTTCTTCGCCGCGGGGCGTCTTCGCCCGAGCGAGTTCGCGCTCGCCGTCGCGGTGGTCGCGCTCGTCGCCTGGCTCGCGCCGCGGCGCCGCGAGGCGCGGGAAGCGCTCCAGCCGCGGGCGCCCGGAGAGGCGCTGTCCGCCCAGCTCAGCGCCATCCTGTCGGGCCTGCCGGATCCGGTCCTCGTGCTTGATCGCCGCGGAACGATCACCGCGTTCAACGCGCACGCGCTCGCGGCGCTCGGCGAGATCCGGATCGGCGAGCCGGTCTCCTTTTCGCTGCGCATTCCCGAGGTGCTGGAGGCGGTGCGCGGCGTCGGCGTTTCGGGCGAGCCGCAGACCGTGCTCTATGTCGAGCGCGTGCCGGTCGAGCGCTGGCGCGAGGCCCATGTCGCGGCGGCCCGGCTCGGCGAGGGCGCGGGCGTCGCGATCGTGGTCTCCCTGCGCGACCTCACCGAGCAGCGCCGGTCGGAACGGATGCGCGGCGATTTCGTCGCCAACGCCAGCCATGAGCTCCGGACGCCGCTCGCCTCGCTGCTCGGCTTCATCGAGACGCTCCAGGGGCCGGCGCGCAACGACCCCGCGGCCCGCGACAGGTTTCTCGAGATCATGCGCTCGCAGGCGAACCGCATGTCCCGGCTGATCGACGACCTGCTGTCGCTCACCCGCATCGAGCTCAAGGCGCATGTCCGGCCGCGCGACGAAGTCGATCTCGCGGCGCTCGCACGCAGCGTCGCGGACTCGCTCGCTCCGCTCGCCCGCGAGCGGGGAGTCGAGCTCGATCTCGCCGGCGCGTCGACGCCGGTCATGGTCCGCGGCGACCGGGACGAGCTGACGCGCGTCGCCGAGAACCTGATCGAGAACGCGATCAAGTACGGCCAGGCCGGCAAGCGCGTCGAAGTCTCGGTCCGGGAGAACGGGACCGCGCCCAGCCTCGTGGTGCGCGATTTCGGGCCGGGGATCGCGCCGGAGCATCTGCCACGGCTGACCGAACGCTTCTACCGCGCCGACGTCGCCGACAGCAGGGACAAGGGCGGCACCGGGCTCGGCCTCGCGCTGGTCAAGCACATCCTGCAGCGGCACGGCGGGAGGCTGACGATCGAGAGCGCCCTCGGCGCCGGCGCCGTCTTCACCGCGGAGCTACAGCCGGCCTCTTCGTCGAGCGAGGGTGAACGGCTTCTCAAGCGCGCGAGCTGACCGCCTGAGACTGTAGGCTTTTCGCCTGTCATCCAACTGTCGCGCAACAGTCATAGAAACGGGGCGTCGGACCAATATGGTCCCCGCGGCTCCGCCCCTTCAGAAAGCGGACCGGCCGTTTCTCGCGCCGTCCTCATGACCGGGCGGCGCGCCCCGTACGTCGTCTCAGACAGGAGAGACAAGTGAAACTCCTCAGCACCACGGCGGCCGCCGCGCTCGCCCTCGGCGTCGGGCTGCTCGCCTCCGGCGCGGCCGAGGCCCAGTCGCGCGACCAGATCCGCATCGTCGGCTCCTCCACCGTGTATCCGTTCACCACCGCCGCCGCCGAGAACTTCGGCAAGGGCGGCCAGTTCAAGACCCCGGTCGTCGAGTCGACCGGCACCGGCGGCGGCCTCAAGCTGTTCTGCGGCGGCGTCGGCGCGAACTTCCCGGACGCCGCGAACGCCTCGCGCGCCATCAAGAAGAGCGAGTTCGACGACTGCGCCAAGAACGGCGTGACCGAGATCATCGAACTCAAGATCGGCTTCGACGGCATCGTGCTCGCGAACTCGAAGAAGGGCCCTGACTTCAAGGTCACCCGTCAGCAGCTGTTCCTTGCGCTCGCCAAGGAAGTGCCGGGCAAGGACGGCAAGCTCGCGGCCAACCCCTACAAGAACTGGAACGACATCGATCCGTCGCTTCCGGCCGAGAAGATCGAAGTGCTCGGCCCGCCCCCGACCTCAGGCACCCGCGACGCCTTCCTCGAGCTCGTCATGGAGAAGGGCGCCGAGAAGGTTGAGAGCATCGCCGGCCTGAAGAAGTCCGACAGCAAGGCCTTCGACAAGATCTGGAAGACCCTGCGCGAGGACGGCGCCTATATCGACGCAGGCGAGAACGACAACCTGATCGTCCAGAAGCTCGAGGCGAACCCGAAGGCCGTCGGCATCTTCGGCTATTCGTTCCTCGAGGAGAACGCCTCGCAGATCAAGGGCGCGACGGTCGAAGGCAAGGCCCCGACCTTCGAGGGCATCGCCGACGGCAGCTACAAGGTCTCCCGTCCGCTGTTCGTGTACTTCAAGAAGCAGCACATCGGCGTCATCCCCGGCCTCAAGGAGTTCCTGGCCGAATACGCGTCCGACAAGGCGATGGGCGAGGAAGGCTATCTCGGCGAGAAGGGTCTCGTGCCGCTGCCGGCCGAAGCCGCCAAGTCGTCCGAGGAAGCCGCCAAGTCGCTGAAGACCATCTCGGCGCCGGCTTCGTAAGGCGCTTCCGATCGGACGGGGCCGCGCAGTTCCGGCGGCCCCGCTCGACGGTCAGTCTGTCCGCTACGCCGTCATTCCGGCCGAAGGGCCGGAATCCAGATACGTCACGTCTCGCCAGTCATGGCTGACGGTGGTGGTTCTGGATCCCGGGCCAAGCCCGGGATGACGGCCGCAGCGTTGGTCCACGGCTCGGGACGTTCTTCCAGATGACCCTCATCTACATCCTCGGCATGCTGCTCGTCGCCGCGGGCGCCTATGTCGCGGGCCGGCAGAAGAGCTCGAGCTTCGCCGTCGCCGGCGGCGGTCTCGCACGGCTCCATTCGCTGCCGAGCTATCACGGCTTCTACGTCGCCCTGGCCGCGGTCGCCCCGATGCTGGTCTGGCTGATCTTCTGGCTGCTGACGGCCCACCGCGTGGTCGACGCCCAGGCGATCGCCGCCCTGCCGGCAAACCTCGCGCCGACCGACGGCCTGACCTACGGGGCGCGCCTTCGCGAGATCAACCAGGCCGCCGCCGGCGTCCGGCTGGAGGAGCTGCAGCCCGGGATCGCCGCCGCCGGCGAGGCGCTGAACACGTGGCGCACCATCGCCGACTGGGCGCTGCTGATCGTCGGCGCCGCCCTCGCTCTGCTCGGCTTCGCCTGGGCGAGCCGCCAGCTGTCGCCGGAGTTCCGCGCCCGCAACGGCGTCGAGCGCTGGGTCAAGGTGCTGCTGGTCGCCTGCGCCTGCGTCGCGATCCTGACCACAGTCGGCATCGTCTTCTCGGTGCTGTTCGAGACGCTGCGCTTCTTCTCCAAGGTGCCGTGGTACGAGTTCCTGTTCGGCACGCAGTGGTCGCCGCAGACGGCGATCCGCGCCGACCAGGTCGGCTCCTCCGGCGCGTTCGGCGCGGTGCCGCTGTTCGCCGGCACCACGCTGATCATGCTGATCGCCATGCTGGTCGCAGGTCCCGTCGGGCTGTTCTCCGCGATCTACATGGCCGAGTACGCCTCGCCCCGGGTGCGCTCGATCGCAAAGCCTGTGCTCGAGGTTCTGGCCGGCGTGCCGACCGTCGTGTTCGGCTTCTTCGCCGCGCTCACCGTCGCCCCCTTCATCCGCTCGACCGGCGAGTATTTCGGCTTCAACGTCGCCTCCGAGAGCGCGCTCGCGGCGGGCCTCGTCATGGGCGTGATGATCATCCCCTTCGTCTCGTCGCTGTCGGACGACGTCATCAACGCCGTCCCGCAGTCGCTGCGCGACGGGTCCTACGGCATGGGCGCGACCAAGTCGGAGACCATCAAGCGGGTCGTTCTGCCGGCGGCCCTGCCGGGCATCGTCTCCGCCTTCATGCTGGCGATCAGCCGCGCGGTCGGCGAGACCATGATCGTCGTCATGGCGGCGGGCCTCGCCGGCAACCTCACCTTCAACCCGCTCGAAGCCGTCACCACCGTCACCGTGCAGATCAAGACCCTGCTGGTCGGCGACCAGGAGTTCGACAGCGCCAAGACGCTCTCGGCCTTCGCGCTCGGCTTCGTGCTGTTCTTCTTCACGCTGGCGCTGAACTTCATCGCGCTGCGCATCGTCCAGAGATACCGAGAGCAGTATGACTGACCTGACCGTATCCTCTGCGGCGGAGCTCGCGGCGCGCAAGGCCTCGCCCGAGGCCCACGCCCGGGTCGCCAAGCGCTACCGCGCCGAGGCCCGCTTCAAGGCCTATGGCGTCGCGGCGATCGCCTTCGCGGCCGTCTTCCTGGTCGTGCTGATGACCGACATCGTCTCGAAGGCGTGGCCCGCCTTCACGGCGACCCATCTCGCCATCAGCGTGACGCCGGAGGCGGCCGACGTCGACCCGGACGGCTCCAAGTCTCCGGCTTCGCTGGCCCGAGGCGATCACGGCAAGTCGGTGCGCGCCGCTTTCCAGGCGCAGTTCCCCGAGGTCAAGGACCGCGCGGCGCGGCGCAAGCTCAACGGCCTGCTGTCGAGCGGCGCCGCCGACGAGCTCCGCGACCAGATCATCGCCGATCCGAAGCTGATCGGGCAGGAGATCAAGACCCGCGCCCAGTTCTCGGACGACGCCGACCTCTATCTGAAAGGCGCCGTCACAGACGTCGACGAGGAGAACGGCGCCGGCGTCGCGACGCCGAGCGCGACCTCCGGGCAGGTCGTGATCGAGACGTCCAACCCGGCCTTCCAGTCGGACCTCGAGAAGATCAAGTCGGACCTGTCCGACAAGGCGCGCGAGCGCCGCTCGACCGTGACGCGCCTGCAGAGCCTCCTCGACGGCGTGCTCGCCGACCGTCCGGCCGCCGAGACCGAGGTCAAGGCGGCGCAGGGCACGGGCGACGCCGGCCGCATCTCCGTCGCGACCGCCGCGCTCGGCAAGATCGACAGCGACGCCTCGAGCCTGAAGGCGCAGATCGACACGCTGAGCGCCGAGGCGACCGATTTCGAGAACCGGTTCAAGGACTCGTCCGGCGCCGAGACGCTGGACGAGAAGCTCCCGAGCCGCCTCGTCCAGATCAATGGCGGCCTGGTGAAGGTCACCAGCCTCGCCGCCAACCGCGTCGAGGGCGTCGCCCTGACGCCCCTCACGAGCCAGGACGCCGCCCAGGCCGGCCAGTGGAAGGTGCTGACCCTCGAAACCCCCGAGAGCGAGCGCCGCGTCGGCGATCAGGAGATCGCCTGGCTCGAGAAGCTGAAGGCCAAGGGCGCGGTCTCGACGGATTTCAACACCGGCTTCTTCACGAGCGGCGACAGCCGCGAAGCAGAGCAGGCCGGCATTCTCGGCGCCCTGGTCGGCTCGCTCCTCACGATGTTCGTGACGCTCGCCTTCTGCCTGCCAGTCGGCGTCGGCGCCGCGATCTATCTCGAGGAGTTCGCGCCGAAGAACCGCTGGACCGACATCATCGAGATCAACATCAACAATCTCGCGGCGGTGCCCTCCATCGTCTACGGCCTGCTCGGCCTCGCCGTGTTCCTGAACTTCTTCGGCATGCCGCGCTCTTCCGCGGTGGTCGGCGGCTTCGTGCTCGCCCTGCTCGTGCTTCCGACGATCATCATCGCCAGCCGCGCCGCCCTGAAGGCGGTGCCGCCCTCGATCCGCGAGGCCGCGCTCGGCGTCGGCGCCTCGCACCAGCAGGCGGTGTTCCACCACGTGCTGCCGCTCGCGATGCCCGGCGTCATGACCGGCACCATCATCGGCATGGCCCACGCGCTCGGCGAGACCGCGCCGCTGCTGCTCATCGGCATGGTCGCCTTCATCGTCGACGTGCCGAGCGGCTTCACCTCGGCCGCGACGGCGCTGCCGGTCCAGATCTACCTCTGGTCCGACTTGCCGGAGGTCGCCTTCCAGGCGAAGACATCCGCGGCCATTCTGGTGCTTCTGTTCTTCCTGTTCGTCATGAACGGGCTCGCCATCATCCTTCGCAAGCGCTTCGAGCGGCGCTGGTGAACGACAAGCCCGACGGAGACCGTCTCATGGAAACCACCACCGCCGTCGCGCCGAAGCCGGTCGTCGCGCCGCCGCCCGTCGCCACCCAGCCGGACGCCGCGCCGAAGATCATCGCGCGCGACGTCAACGTGCATTACGGCGACAAGCACGCGCTCAAGAACGTCACGCTCGACATCCCCGAGAAGGCCGTCATGGCCTTCATCGGCCCGTCGGGCTGCGGCAAGTCCACCTTCCTGCGCTGCATCAACCGGATGAACGACACGGTCGCCAGCGCCAAGGTGTCGGGACTGATTCAGATCGACGACCAGGACATCTACGACCCCTCGCTCGACGTCGTGCAGCTGCGCGCCCGGGTCGGCATGGTGTTCCAGAAGCCGAACCCGTTCCCGAAGTCGATCTACGAGAACGTCGCCTACGGCCCGCGCATCCACGGGCTCTCTCGCAACAAGGCGGAGCTCGACCAGATCGTCGAGGATTCGCTGAAGAAGGCGAGCCTCTGGAACGAGGTGAAGGACCGCCTCAACGACACCGGCACGGGCCTGTCCGGCGGCCAGCAGCAGCGCCTCTGCATCGCCCGCGCCATCGCGGTCTCGCCCGAGATCATCCTGATGGACGAGCCGTGCTCCGCGCTCGACCCGATCGCGACCGCGCGCGTCGAGGAGCTGATCGAAGAGATCCGCCGCAACTACACCATCGTCATCGTCACCCACTCGATGCAGCAGGCCGCGCGCGTGTCCCAGCGCGTCGCCTTCTTCCATCTCGGCGTTCTGGTGGAGACGGGCCGCACCGAACAGATCTTCCAGAGCCCCCATGACAAGCGAACCCAAGACTACATCACGGGCCGCTTCGGCTGAGGCGCTGAAGCGTGCCGGCTTCACCATCACGGACGAAAGCTCGAAGTCTATGACCGAACACATCGTCTCGTCCTTCGACGACGACCTGAACGCGCTGTCGGACAAGCTCGCCGAGATGGGCGGGCTCTGCGAGAAGCTCGTCGGCGAGTCCGTCGAGGCGCTGATCAAGCGCGACATTCCTCTCGCCCGCCGGGTCATCGAATGGGACCGGTCCATCGACCGGCTCCAGCACGAGATCGAGGAATCGAGCATCCGCACCATCGCGAGGCGGGCGCCGGTGGCGATCGACCTGCGCGAGGTGATCGCGGCGCTGCGCATCGCGAACGACCTCGAGCGGATCGGCGACCTCGCCAAGAACATCGCCAAGCGCGTCGTCGCGCTCGACGGCCAGTTCCAGCCGCCGAAGCTCGCCGGCGGCGTCGCGCATATCGCCGACCTCACGCTCGCGCAGCTGAAGGAGGTGCTCGACGCCTACACCCGCCGCGACGAGACGCGCGCCGTGGAGGTCTGGAACAAGGACGGCGAGATCGACGCCCTCTACAATTCGCTGTTCCGCGAGCTCCTCACCTACATGATGGAGGATCCGCGCAACATCGGCTTCTGCGCGCATCTTCTGTTCTGCGCCAAGAACATCGAGCGCATCGGCGACCACGCGACCAACATCGCCGAGACGGTCTACTATGTGGTGAACGGCGCCGCGCTGACCGACGACCGCCCGAAAGCCGACCTGATGAGCGCCGAGCTCGGCGACTGACCGGAGGCCCCGCATGAACCCTCGGGTCATGATCGTCGAAGACGAGGAGCCGCTGACGCTGCTGCTCCGCTACAACCTCGAATCCGAAGGCTACGAGGTCGACTCCGTCGCGCGCGGCGACGAGGCCGAGATCAGGCTCGCGGAGGCGACGCCGGATCTCGTGCTGCTCGACTGGATGCTGCCGGGGGTCTCGGGCATCGAGCTCTGCCGGCGCCTCAGGGCCAAGCCCGAGACGCAGCGCCTGCCGATCATCATGCTCACCGCGCGCGGCGAGGAGGGCGAGCGCATCCGCGGCCTCGCCACCGGCGCGGACGACTACGTCGTGAAGCCGTTCTCTGTGCCGGAGCTGGTCGCCCGCGTGCGCGCCCTGCTCCGCCGCACCAAGCCGGAGCACGTCTCGCGCACGCTGAAGGCGGGCGACATCGAGCTCGATCGCGAGAACCGCCGCGTCCGCCGCAACGCCCGCGAAATCCATCTCGGGCCGACCGAATTCAAGCTGCTCGAATTCCTGATGCAGTCCTCGGGCCGCGTCTTCACCCGCGAGCAGCTGCTCGACGGCGTCTGGGGCCGCGACGTCTATATCGACGAGCGCACCGTCGACGTGCATGTCGGGCGCCTGCGCAAGGCGATCAACCGCGGCCGCAAGACCGACCCGATCCGCACCGTGCGCGGCTCCGGCTACTCCTTCGACGAGACCTTCGCCCGCAGCTGAGGCTGCGAGCCTTTGCCGTTTCAAGCGCGACAGCGATCTTATCCCTCCCCTTGCAAAGGGGAGGGTAAGGGTGGG
>JADBEO010000002.1 GCA_031316315.1 Chelatococcus sambhunathii | reverse complement strand
GGCTACCATCCGCGCCGACAGGTTCCGCTCGGAGACTATGTCGCCGATTTCGCCTTTCGGAAGCAGCGGCTCGTCATCGAGGTGGACGGCTGACAGCATGGCGGGCCGGACGATGCGCTACGGGACGCTCGCGGATCGGCAGGTTCACCAGCGCCGACATGATCGAGAAGGCGATGCAGAGCTGCCAGATCAGGTCGTAGTTCCCGGTCGCCTTGTAGACGACGCCGCCGAGCCAGGCGCCGAGGAACGAGCCGATCTGGTGGCTGAGGAACACGATCCCGTAGAGCATCGTCATGTAGCGCGGGCCGAACATGGTCGCGACCAGCCCCGAGGTGGGCGGGATCGTCGAGAGCCAGAGCAGGCCGATGCCGCCGCCGAAGGCGAGCGCCGTCGCGGGCGTGACCGGCAGGAACACGAAGGCCGAGATCAGCACCGCGCGGGCGAAATAGATGCCGGCGAGGATGTGGCGCTTCGGCAGCCGCCCGGACAGCGCGCCCGACGACAGAGACCCGACGATGTTGAACAGGCCGATGAGCGCCAGCGTCCACCCGCCGATCGCGGGCGACAGCCCCTTGTCGATCAGGAAGGGCGGCAGATGCACGGTGATGAAGGCGAGATGGAAGCCGCAGGTGAAGAAGCCGATGACGAGCAGCCAGTAGCTCGGCGTCGAGAAGGCCTCGGCGAGAGCCTGGGCGATCGACTGGTTCCCGCCGGGGAGCAGCGAGGCGCCCTCGGCCTTCGGCGTCGCAAGCGCCAGCGACAGCGGCAGCACGAGCAGCATCAGGGCGGCGAAGATCAGCAGCGTCTCCTGCCAGCCGACGCTCTGGATGAGGTTCGCGGCGAGCGGCGTGAACAGGAACTGGCCGAACGAGCCGGCCGCGGTCGCGAAGCCGAAACCCATCGTCCGCCACTCTTCCGGCAGCAGCTTGCCGAAGGCGCCGATGATGATCGAGAACGAGGCGCCGGACAGCGCGAAGCCGATCAGCACTCCCGCGGAAAAGTGCATCGCCACGGGCGCGCCGGAGACCGGCATCAGAGCGAGGCCGGCGGCGTAGAGCAGCCCGCCCACGATCAGCACCCTGCGCGCGCCGAACTTGTCGGCGATCCCGCCGGCGAAAGGCTGGCCGACGCCCCAGAGCAGGTTCTGGATCGCGAAGGACATAGCAAAGACGTCGCGGCCCCAGCCGTTGGCGTCGGAGATCGGCGTCAGGAACAGGCCGGACGTCGCGCGGGGCCCGAAGGTCAGGCACGCGATCGCGCAGCCGCAGAGGATGATCAGCAGCGGCGCGCGCGTCTTCTGGGCAGGTCCGGTCGCGGGCATGGCGGCTCCGAGCGGTTTCGCGCTGCATGGCCTCGACCGACGCGTCATGCCCGGCGAAGCCAGGTATCCACGACTTGGGCGTAGCGCTCTACGGCCCCAGGAAGTCGTGGATACCCGGCCGGGCATGACGGCTGAGCGTCCATGACGCGAATTACTTTAGCGTCGAAGCCTTATAGCCGATGCCGCGGGACCGCATTCATGAAAGCTTGCGATCGGCGGCATCGCTTCGCGTGATGGCGCGACCTCAGTCCTTGAGCTCTTCGCCCGCGATCGTGCAGCTCGCCGATACGGGCGGCCCATTGAGCCGCGAGACCCGGATCGCCGGCCGGAAGTTCCTTGGAACGACGAACAGTGTGTCGGCGAGCACGTTGATGACGATCTGCCCGGGCCCTGCGAACTCGGTCTGCAGCGGCGCGAGATACTGGCCGGCGACGAAGTTCTTGCCGTTCTCGGTGACCCGACCGAGCGTCACTCCGGTGATCTCCTTTGACGGAGATCCGCCTTCCGTCGACAGGATCGTGCAGGACGCCTTCAGGACCTTGAGCGGCGCCTTGGTCAGCGTGGAGAATTCGACCGTGCACGGCTCGGGACCCGTGTCCGTGCAGGACGCCTGCCTGCCCTCCTGATAAACGCCCGGAAACCGGAGCTGCGCCGACGCGCCGGACCCGGACGCGCCATACAGCACCGCTGCGACGCCGGCGCAGATCAGCGCCGACGTTCTCGACTGACGAAACTTCATGTTCTCCCCCCAGAGAGAAACGCCCCCATTACACGTGCGGTATCATGAGACAGGACAAAGCGAAAACGAAATCAGTTTTTCTGCCTTGGCGTGTCGACCGGCAGATAGCGGCGTCTTGACTGGCGTCTTACCTGGTCGTGTCGAGGTGCGATGGGAATGGACAGAGTAACAGCTGTGTGGCGATAATTCGGCTCAGCAACCCGGGGGGATGTCATGCAACGCTTGCTTGACCTTTTCTTGTTTGGGATGGCCGCGACCGGCGCCGCCGCGGCTGAACCCGTGGGCCGTGAATTCCGTGTCAATACATTCACCGACGGCGATCAGCGCGGCCCCTCGGTCGTAGCGCTCGACAGCGGATTCGTGGTGACTTGGTACTCCGATGGGCAAGACGGATCGGGCTACGGGGTTTACGGCCAACGCTATGACCACGACGGAAAGCGGGTCGGCTCTGAGTTCAAAATCAACACGCACACGCGCGGCCATCAGCAGAACCGGACAGTCGAGGCGCTGAAGAACGGCGGCTTCGTCGTCGCTTGGGAGTCGTCCGGACAGGACGGCAGCAAGGGCGGCGTTTACACCCAGCGCTACCGGGCTTCGGGCAAGAAGGCCGGCCGAGAAACACGGGTGAACAGTCACACCGGGGGCGACCAACGTGAACCGGACGTGGCGGCGCTGATCGGCGGCGGCCACGTGGTCGTCTGGCACTCGCAGAAACAGGATGGTTCCGGCTACGGCGTGTTCGGCCAACGCTTCGACAGCGGCGGCGGGAAGGCCGCCGGCGAGTTTCAGATCAACACTGAAACGAACGACGATCAGGAATTCCCTTCCGTGGCGCCGCTTCCGGGCGGAAAATTCGTCGTCGCCTGGAGTTCGCGTGGGCAGGACGGGTCCGACTCCGGGATCTACGGTCAGCGGTTCAACCGCGCGGGCGACCGGATCGGCCCGGAATTCCTGATCAACTCGACTGTCGAGGAGTATCAGGGCTTTCCGGCGGTGACGGCGCTCAAGGGCGGCGCGTTCGTCGTGACCTGGTCGTCATGGCTGCAGGACGGCTCGGAGTTCGGGATCTACGGCCAACGCTTCCAAGCCGACGGACAGAAGCTGGGCGAGGAGTTCAGCGTCAACAGCACGACTCATCTCGAACAGATCTATAGCTCCAACGCCGCGCTCGAGGACGGCGGTTTCGTGTCGGTCTGGCAGTCCTTCGAGCAAGACGGCTCGGAAAACGGGATCTTCGGCCAGAGATTCGACCACAGAGGCAAGAAGACGGGCGAGGAGTTCCTGGTCAATGCACACACGAACCTTGCGCAGGAGTTCGCCTCGGTCACTGGCCTTCCAGGCGGCGGCTTCGTGGTCGTCTGGCGATCGACCGACCAGGACGGCTCTGGGACCGGGATCTTCGGTCAGCGCTTCGCGCCCTGAAGCGAGCGCGAAGACGGTCGGCCTGGCGCGCCGGCGACCTGACCGAGCCGCATCGATGGCATGCTGCGGCGAGACCGAGAGGTTTCGCTAGCGAGATCGATCAGCGCGACAGTGACTGCGGGAGCGGCCCCCCATCGGCCGAAAGGTTCCGCGCCATCGCCTCCTGCCGCGTCCCGAGCCACCATCCGACGCCGAGCCACACGGCCGCGATCGGCAAGGCGGCGAGCGAGAGGCCGACGATCCCAAGCCCGCCAAGCAGCGCGTAGGACCAGGCGCCGACCTGATCGCCCAGCCGGTAGACAACCGTGTCGACGACGTTCTTCGCCTTGTACTTGTCCTCGCGGGAGATAACCGTGAAGAGCACCTCGCGCGTCGGCTTGGCAAGGCCGAAGTTGCCGACGCGGCGCGCGACCTGGAAGACGACCAGCGCGCCGATCGTCGGCGACCAGGCGAGGATCGCGAAGCCGACCAGCGTCATCGCCGGCAGCAGCGCGGCGCAGACCGGCGTGCCGAGGTGCTTCAGCATCCGACCCGTCAGCAGAAGCTGCACCGCGAGCGTCAGCAGGTTCACGGCAAGATCGACCTGCGCGAAGAAGGCGGTGCGCGCGCTCCGGTCCGCGAAGGAAGCCTTCGCGATCTCCGCCTGTTGGAAATAGAGGAAGGTCGAGGTGACGGCGAACAGCAGGATGTAGACGCCGATGTTCAAGAGGTAGGGCGAGCGCGCCACGTGCCCGAGCCCGGCGAGCAGCCCGCCGCCGACCGCCTCGCGCTCGAGATCGGGATGGCTGCGGCTGGGGACGCCGCGGGCGAGGTTGACGATCCGCCAGACGCAAAAAATCGCGACGACCAGCAGCGCGCCGGCGCAGGCCATCAGCAGATCAGCGGTCAGCACCTTCGCGAGCGTGGCGGCGATGGTCGACCCGAGCGTGGCGCCGAGCGTCGCGGCGGCCGACAGGAACCCGAACAGGCGTTTCGCGCCGCCCGAGTCGAAGATGTCCACCATCAGCGTCCAGAAGATGGACACGACGAACAGGTTGAACACCGACAGCCAGACGAAGAAGGCCCGCCCGACCCAGACGATCCCTTGCGGATCAACGACATGCGAGGCGACGCCGAAGCCCGCGAGGGTGGTCAGGAAGAACAGGTAGACCAAAGTGACCACCCGCCTGGCCACCAGCCGCCTCACCAATGCGGCGTAGAGCGGATTGAGCGCGATCATCGCGACCAGCGTCGCGGTGAAGAGCCACGGCAGGTTCTCGATTCCGCTCTCGACCCCGAACGCGTCCCTCAGCGGCCTCAAGACGTAGTAGGCCGTCATCAGCGAGAAGACGTAGAGCGAGGCCCAGGCGATCAGCGCGCCCTCGCCCGGCCGGATGTCGACGAGGCGCCGCCAGCCGCGCCGGGATTCTCCCGAGATTTCAATGCTCACTCGATCAGCCCAAGAGCTCGATCAGGGACTTCCGCTGCGCATCGTCGAGCGCCGGACCCTTGCCGGCGAGCAGGTTGTCAACCTGACGGTTCGGCTTGCCGGTCGCCGGAATCACCACCGTGACGGCCGGCTGGCTGAGCGCGAACTTGAGGAACGCCTGCGCCCAGGAGGTGACGCCCGCCTCTTTCGCCCAGCCGGGCAGCTCCTTGCCCTTCACCCGGCCGAACAGCTTTCCATCCTCGAAGGCGCGGTTGATCATCACCGCGACCCCAAGATCCTGAGCCGCCGGGAACAGTTTTTCCTCAGCGCCGCGAACGCCGACCGAGTAGTTGATCTGGATGAAGTCAGGCTTGTGCGTGCGCATCGCCTCGAGGAGCCGGTCCTGCGCGCTTTCGAGATAGTGTGTTAGGCCGACATACTTGACCTTGCCCTGGCTTTTCAGTTCGCGAGCGAGCGCGATCTGCGTGTCCGTGTCGCCGAGATTGTGGACCTGCAGCAGCTCGACCTTGTCGGTCTTGAGGCTCTTCAGCGAGCCTTCGAACTGCGAGAGCCCCTCCTCCTTGCCGCGCACCCCCGAAAGCTTCGTGGCCAGCCAGGCCTTCGGCCGAAGGTTCTGCTCCGCGAGCAGCGGCCCCAGGATGTCCTCGGCGTTCGAATAGGTCGGCGCGGTGTCGATGACCGTGCCGCCGCCCTCGAAGAAAACCTTGAGCACCTCGGCGAGCATCCTGTGCTCCTCCGAACCCGGCTGGACCTCGAAGCTGCCGGAGGTGCCCATGCCGATGACGGGGATCTTCTCGCCCGTCGATGGGATCGCGCGCGTCTCCATGGGTCCTCCTTCGGCGCGGGACGCGGTCGTCGACCTGAACGCGGCTCCCGCTCCGAGCGCCGCGGCGCAGGCGAGGATCGTGCGGCGGTTCATCATGGCGGCCTCTCTTCATTCGGCGTCGCGACGGACGTCGAAACGACCTAGCGCGCGAACGCCGAAGGTCGCCTGACAGGGCCTTCAACTCTGGGCGATGCGAAGACGCGAAAATCGTGACCGGACCGGAGCCATCGAAGAAAGCGTCGCGATGCTCGCCTCTCAGGCCAGCCGGCGCGCGCTGCAGCGGCGCAGATGACAATTTCACGGCGCCGCACTTCAAATCAGGATCGATCCACATTATCATAGTTATGCTCAAACCGAGCATAACATGGTCCGGTTGATCATTGGAGGACGCCATGTCCCCCCTCGCCGCCTCGCTCTCGCTGCCCTCGTCCCGCATCACCACCCCGCCCCCGCGGCGCTTCCAGCCCGTGGCGATGCCGTCGCTCGAATGGACGCCCGAGGTCGAGGCCGCGACCGCTCATCTCTATGAGCGGGTGAAGACAGTCGTGCCGCCCGTCGAGTGGCCGTTCTTCGCGCCTTACGTGAAGGCGATCAACGAGCTGAAGAAGGTCCGCAACGCGGTCATCCTGGCGCACAACTACCAGACGCCGGAGATCTACAACTGCGTGGCCGACGTCGTCGGCGACAGCTTCGCGCTCGCCCGGGAGGCGACCAAGACCGACGCCGACGTGATCGTCCAATGCGGCGTCCACTTCATGGCGGAGACGTCGAAGATCCTGAATCCGGACAAGACGGTGCTCATCCCCGACAGCCGCGCCGGCTGCTCGCTCGCGACGTCGATCACCGCCGAGGACGTGCGGGAGCTGCGCCGTAAGCATCCGGGCGTACCGGTCGCGGTCTATGTGAACACGACCGCCGAGGTGAAGGCCGAGTCCGACATCTGCCTCACCTCCGGCAACGCCGTTCAGGTGGTGGAGTCGCTCGGCGTTCCCGAAGTCATGGTCCTGCCGGACCAGTATCTCGCGATGTGGATCGCCTCGCAGACCAAGGTGAAGATCATCTCCTGGCACGGGGCCTGCGAGGTCCACGAGCGGTTCACCGCCGAGGAGCTCCGCGCCTATCGCGAGGCCGATCCGGAGGTGACGATCCTCGCCCATCCCGAGTGCCCGCCGGACGTGATCGCCGAAGCGGACTTCACCGGCTCGACCGCCAAGCTCGCGGACTACGTGAAGCTAAAGAAGCCGAAGAAGGTCGTCATGGTCACCGAATGCTCCATGGCCGACAACATCATGTCGGAGGCGCCGGACGTCGAGTTCGTGAAGCCGTGCAACCTCTGCCCGCACATGAAGCGGATCACGTTGCCGAACATCCTGGAGTCGCTCGTGCACATGCGCGAGGAGGTGCTCGTGGACCCCATGATCGCCGACCGGGCCCGCGCGAGCGTCGAGCGGATGGTGAACCTCAAGATCTGAGCTTCTCGTCCCGACCTTGAGCCGGGACCCAGAAGCGCGACGCCGCCACGTCGACCACCGACGGACGGCGCCCGATCCGGACTTCTCATGCGCCTGGATCCCGGCTCAAGGCCGGGACAAGAGCGCGGAGGCGCTCGTTAGATGACCGATCCCCTCGACACCGTCTCCCTCGACGATCTCGCGCCGGCCTCCTGGCCCGGCTCCGACGACGTCGTCATCGTCGGCGGCGGCCTCGCCGGGCTGTTCTGCGCGCTGAAGCTCGCGCCGCGGCCGGTGACGGTCGTCACCGCCGCGCCGCTCGGCTATGGCGCGTCCTCGGCCTGGGCGCAGGGCGGCGTCGCGGCCGCCGTCGGCCTCGGTGACAGCCCGGAGTCGCACGCGGCCGATACGATCGCCGCCGGCGCAGGCATCGTCGACGAGGCGATCGCCAACCTAATGACGCGCGAAGCCTCTGGCCGCATTGCGGACCTGCTCGCCTATGGCGTGCCGTTCGACCGCGACCTTGAGGGCAAGCTCTTGCTGTCCCGCGAGGCGGCGCATTCCGAGCGGCGCATCGTGCGGGTCAACGGCGACCTCGCCGGCAAAGCCATCATGGCGGCGCTCGTCGAGGCGGTCCGTCGGACGCCGTCGATCCGCCTGCTCGAAGGCTATTCGGTCGAGGAGCTCGTCGTCGAAGGCCGGTTCGTGACGGGCGTGCTCGCGCGCGCGGTCGGCGCTCCGAAGGACCAGCCGATCCGCGTCACCGGCCGGGCCGTGGTGCTCGCCTCCGGCGGCGTCGGCCACCTCTTCGCCGTCACCACAAATCCAATCGAGGCGCGCGGCGCCGGCCTGGCGGCGGCCGCACGCGCGGGAGCGACGCTCGCAGATCTGGAGTTCGTGCAGTTTCACCCGACCGCGATCGCCGTCGGGCGCGATCCCGCCCCTCTCGCGACCGAGGCGCTGCGCGGCGAAGGCGCGATTCTCGTCGATCGCGACGGCCGCCGCATCATGGAGGGGGTGCATCCGGACCTGGACCTCGCCCCGCGCGACGTCGTCGCCCGCGCCGTCTACGAAACGTCGCGCAACGGCGGAGCCTTCCTCGACGCCCGCAAGAGCGTCGGCGACCGCTTCGCGACCCGTTTCCCAACCGTTTACGCTACCTGCGTCGCCGCGGGAGTGGACCCGACGATCGAGCCGATCCCGGTCGCGCCGGCCGCGCATTACCACATGGGCGGCGTGTTGACCGACGCGAACGGGCGCACCTCGCTCGACGGGCTCTGGGCCTGCGGCGAGACCGCCTCGACTGGCGCGCACGGCGCGAACAGGCTGGCCTCCAACTCCCTGCTCGAAGCGGTCGTTTTCGGCGCGCGGATCGCCGAGGACATAGCGGGCCTCGCTCCAGCGGCGCCCATCACCGCGCGCGCCGCCTGCAGCCGGCCGATTCGTGCAGGCGGGCTCGCCGACGACGCGGCGACGGCGACGCTCAGGCGCACGATGACCGAGATGGTCGGCGTGGTGCGCGACGGCGCGCGCATGACGCGCGCTGTCGATATCCTGAACCGGATCCGGCGCGACGCGGCGACCGCCGATCTTCGCAACATGGCGACCTCCGCGCTTCTGATCGCCGTCTCAGCGCTCCGCCGCGAGGAAAGCCGGGGCGGCCATTTCCGATCGGACTTCGACGCCCCGCGCGAAGCATGGGCGCATCGCTCCACCATCACGCTGGCCGATGCGCTCGAGGGTCTCGACGCGCCGCTGGACGAGCGCGCCGCCTCGTGACGCCGGTCCCGCTCGATCCGATCTCCGTGCGGCGCGCGGTCGAGGCGGCGCTCGCGGAGGACATGGGCCGCGCCGGCGACGTCACGAGCGCGGCGACGATCCCTGCGACGGCGGGGGCGCGTGTGGCGATCGTCGCGCGCAACGAGGGCCGACTCTCGGGACTTCAACTCGCCGAAGCCGCCTTCGCGTCTCTTGAGCCGGCTATCACGTTCGAGCCGCTAGCGTCGGATGGAGACCGCCTCGGCGCAGGCGATGTCGTCGCGCGGATCGGGGGCCCCGCCCGCGCGGTGCTCACCGCAGAGCGGACGGCGCTCAACTTTCTCGGTCATCTGTCCGGCGTCGCCACCGCCACGGCCGCCTATGCCGACCGGATCGCTCACACGCGGGCCAAGGTCTGCTGCACGCGCAAGACCACGCCGGGCTTGCGGGTCTTCGAGAAATACGCCGTGCGCTGCGGCGGCGGGGCGAACCACCGCTTCGGGCTCGACGACGCCATCCTGGTCAAGGACAACCACATCGCAGTCGCCGGAGGCGTCGCGGAAGCCCTGCGGGCGGCCAAGGCCTATGCGGGCCATCTCGTGAAGATCGAGATCGAGGTCGACACGCTCGACCAGCTCGACCTCGTCATCGCCGAAGGCGCAGACGCCGTCCTGCTCGACAACATGCCGCCGACGACGCTGCGCGAGGCGGTCGGCCGGATCGGCGGACGGATGATCGCCGAGGCGAGCGGCAACGTCTCGCTGGAGACCGTTCGGGGGATCGCCGAGACCGGCGTCGACCTGATCTCGGTCGGAAGAATCACGCACTCCGCGCCGAATTTCGATTTCGGCCTCGACATCGATCTGGGCTGACGCGGGCGACGCCGGCGCGCCGCCCGCCTTGCATGTCCCTCAGGCGACCGACAGCTTCACGTCGAGGCCGTTTTTGGCGAGATGGGAGTACGGGCACACGACGTGCGCCTTAGCGGCCAGTTCTTCCGCCGCCGCCTTGTCCAGGCCGGGGATCGACACGGTGAGGGCGACGTCGAGGCCAAAGCCCTGGCCGTCGTCGCGGGAGCCGATGCCGACCTTGGCCCGCACGGTCGTGTCCTCGGGCAGTTTCACCTTCTCCTTGCCGGCGACGAACTTCAGCGCGCCGAGGAAGCAGGCCGAGTAGCCCGAGGCGAACAGCTGCTCGGGGTTGGTCCCCGCGCCGCCCGCGCCGCCGAGTTCCTTCGGCGTGTCGAGCGCGACCTTGAAGGATCCGTCGGCGATCTCGGCGGAACCGGTGCGACCGCCGGTAGCGACGGCTTCGGTGGAGTAAAGAACCTTCATGTTTGGCCTCCTCAGGCGTTGCGCGGCACGCGCCGCGCCGTGTCGATCTCTCGATATTAATTATCGCGATATGTGTTGGAATGCCTGTGCGCGCATGGCTGGTATGCATATCATTATCGTCGCAATTATTATCTAATGCGAGATCGTATGTCTGGAGGGAGAGCCATGGCCGAGGACGTCGCCCTGCGCCTGAGTGATCACCTCTGCTTCGCCGTCTACTCGACCGCGCTCGCCATCAACCGGCTCTACAAGCCGGCGCTCGATGAGCTCGGGCTCACCTACCCGCAATACCTGGCGCTGGTCGCGCTGTGGGAGACGGACGGATTGAGCGTGAAGGAGATCGCCGACCGGCTGATGCTGGAGTCGAGCACGCTGACGCCGCTGCTCAAGCGACTGGAGGCGGCGGGCCTGGTCAAGCGCAAGCGGAGCGTCGAGGACGAGCGCCAGGTTCTGGTCACGCTGACGGAGGCGGGCAAGCAGATGCGGCAGCGCGCGGCGTGCGTGCCGATGTCGCTGCTGTCCGCGTCCGGCGCGTCCGTCGCGGAGCTTCGGCGGTTGAACGGCGAACTGCGGGAGTTGCGGGACGCGCTCGTCGAGCGCGCCCCGCAGGCGGCCTGAGATCAGGCCGCGATCTCGCCGAAGCGGCCGGACTGGAAATCCACGATCGCCTCGCGAATCTCGTCCACCGTGTTCATCACGAACGGTCCGTGCATCACGACCGGCTCGTCGATCGGCTTGCCGGTCAACACCAGCACCTTCGCGTCGCGCTCGGCTTCGATCGTGAAGGAACCGCCTTCGCGCGACAGCCGGGCGAACTCGGCGTCGCGAAGCGTCTCCTCGCCGTTCACGCGCACGGCGCCAGACAGCACGACCACCATCACGGTATGCCCGTCCGGAGGCGTCAGCGTCGCGGCCTTGCCTGCCTGCAGCCGGACGTCCCACAGATTGACGGGCGTAAAGGTCTTCGCCGGCCCCTTGGCGCCCTGAAGCTCGCCCGCGATGACGCGCGCCTTGCCGGCGCCGCCGTCGAGCTCGACGGTCGGAATGTCGGCGGCGGTCAGCGTCTGGTAGCCCGGCTCGGCGCCCTTGTCTTTGGCCGGCAGGTTCACCCAGAGCTGGACGATCTCGAAGCGGCCGCCGGCCTTGGTGAACTCGCGGCTGTGGAACTCCTTGTGCAGGATGCCCGAGGCGGCCGTCATCCACTGCACGTCGCCCGGCCCGATCTTGCCGCCGGCGCCGGTCGAGTCGTGATGCTCCACCTCACCCTCGAAGACGATGGTGACGGTCTCGAACCCCTTGTGCGGATGGACGTCGACGCCGCGGGGCTTATCCGCTGGCGGGAAGTCGGCGGGGCCGGCGTAGTCGAGCAGCAGGAACGGGCTCACGTCCGCGCCGTGCGTCGGATGCGAAAACAGCGAGCGGACAGGAAATCCGTCGCCGACCCAGTGCCCGCGAGGCGCGTCGTAGACGCCGATCACCTCTCTCATGACAGAAGTCTCCCGAGCGGCTGCGGACGCAGCGCTATGTCGAGCGACAAGTAATGACGTTACGCCCGAAACAATAGACGCCAGATGCGCGCCGCAGGCTCATGCGCGCAACCGCGTCATTGCGGCGCCGCAGGTTTTTGCCCTTGCGGCGGAGGCGCTGCCTGCGGAATCGCAGGCTCGCGCTTTTCGGCCGCCGGGCTGAAGCCGTATTTCACGAGGAGCTCGTTCCAGTAGACCTCGCGGTCGACGCCGCCGAGCGATTTCAGGCGGGAGGCCTCCTCGGCCGTTAGCGACTTCAACTTGTAGCCCTGCGACCGCAGACAGGCGTACCGGTTCGAGAACCGGTCCGTAGTCGGGGCCACGTCGCCGCCGACCGAGATCGAGACGCCGCCCTTCTCCGCCTGCTCCGCGCAGTTCATCTCGTCGATCTCGCCGTCCGAGGAGGACGCGCCGTTGCGCATCCAGACGCGGTCGTTGGCGCAGGCCGAGAGCGCGAGGGCGACGGTTGCGATCGCAATCGGACGGAGGAAGGATGCGCGGGTCATAGGTCCCCTTTTCAAGGCGCGACCGGCTTGCCGGCCCGCTTCCGCTCGGCGAGGAGGCCGAGATACATCTGCCCGAGATGGGCGGCTGCGAGCGCGGTCACGCCGGCGTGGTCGTAGGGCGGAGAGACCTCGACCACATCGAATCCCTTGAGGTCAAGCGCGCCGAGCCGGCGCAGGCACTGCAGCGCCCACGCGCTGGACACGCCGCCCGACACGGGCGTTCCCGTGCCCGGCCCAT
This sequence comes from Chelatococcus sambhunathii, assembly GCA_031316315.1. Classification (GTDB taxonomy): domain Bacteria; phylum Pseudomonadota; class Alphaproteobacteria; order Rhizobiales; family Methylopilaceae; genus Methylopila. Next base: position 155,350 of record JADBEO010000002.1, on the reverse strand, counting down.
AGGCGGGGTCGAGGCAGTCGATGTCGAAGCTGACATAGACCGGCGCGTCCTCGACATGGCCGAGGATGCGGCTCGCCGTCGCCATCGGCCCGAGCTCGTCGCAGAGGAAGCCGTCGACGATCGAAATCCCATAATCCTGCGGCGCGTTGGTGCGGATGCCGATCTGGATCGACCGCTCGGGGAGGATCAGGCCGTCGCGGACGGCGCGGGTGATCATGGTGCCGTGGTCGATCCGGCTGCCGTCGTCGTCCCAGGTGTCCTGATGCGCGTCGAACTGGATCAGCGCAATCGGTCGGCCAAGCTTGTTCACCAGCGCTTTCAGGACCGGATAGGTCAGGAAGTGATCGCCGCCGAGCGTGACGAGTTGCGCGCCCGCGGCGAACCGGGATGCAGCCTGCGCCTCGATCGCGTCCGGCATTTGATCAACCCGGCCATAGTCGAGCGAGCAGTCGCCCGTGTCGGCGACCGCGAGATCCTCGAAGATGTCGAAGGTGAAGGGATAGGCCGGGTCGCCGCACATGATCGTCGACGCCTCGCGGATCGCGCGCGGGCCGAAGCGCGTTCCGGGCCGGTTGGAGACCGAGGTGTCGAGCGGAACACCCCAGACCGCGACGTCGAACCCGCTGGCGTCCAGCGCGTAGGGGCGCCGCAGGAAGGAGACGGCGCCGGCGTAGTTCGCCTCCGTCGACTCGCCGAAGCGGCGGGACGGCTTCAGCGCGTCGTCGATCGGACGGGGAAACAGCGGATCGGCGTTCGGCGCGGCCATCGACGTCTCCGTGCTCCCGGCCGCAGCGAAGCGGACAGCCGGGATCAGTTTCAGCACGGAGTCCTGATAGCAGCGGGATGTTCGGAAGACGATCCCGGATCGGCCTTCGGCCGGCGGGGATGACGCCCTGCCCGAGTACAAAAAAAACGGGTCCCGCAGGACCCGCCTTTCGATGCGCGAAGCCTGAAGGGCTTCGCGATATCAGCGCTTGGAGAACTGGAAGCTGCGGCGAGCCTTGGCGCGGCCGTACTTCTTGCGCTCGACGACGCGGCTGTCGCGGGTGAGGAACCCGCCCTTCTTGAGCACGCCGCGCAGTTCCGGCTCGAAGTAAGTCAGCGCCTTCGACAGGCCGTGGCGAACCGCGCCGGCCTGGCCCGAAAGGCCGCCGCCGGCGACCGTCACGATGACGTCGTACTGGCCCTTGCGCTGGGCGACGTTGAGCGGCTGCTCGAGGATCATGCGCAGCACCGGACGCGCGAAGTAGACCTCGAACGGGCGCTTGTTGATCTCGACCTTGCCGGAGCCCGGACGGATCCAGACGCGGGCGACCGCGTCCTTCCGCTTGCCCGTCGCATAGGCGCGACCCTGGGCGTCGACCTTCTTGACGTGGCGGGGAGCCTCGGGCTGGCCGGTCTGGACCGCGCCGCCGAGCTCGCTGAGCGACTGGAGATTCTCAGCCATGATCAGGCGCTCCGCTTGTTCTTGCGATTGAGGGCGCCGACGTCGAGCGACGTCGGCTGCTGGGCCTCGTGCGGGTGGCTCTCGCCGGCGTAGACGCGCAGGTTGCCGAGCTGCTTGCGGCCGAGGGGCCCGCGCGGAAGCATGCGCTCCACGGCCTTCTCGATCACGCGCTCCGGGAAGCGGCCGTCGAGGATCTGGTGCGCCTTGCGCTCCTTGATGCCGCCCGGATAGCCGGTGTGCCAGAAGTACGACTTGTTCTCGCGCTTGCGCCCGGTGAAGTGGACCTTCGCCGCGTTCACGACGATGACGTTGTCGCCGTCGTCGACATGGGGCGTGAAGGAAGCGAGATGCTTGCCGCGGAGACGCATGGCGATGAGCGAAGCCAAACGGCCGACCACGAGGCCGGAGGCGTCGATCACCACCCACTTCTTCTCCACGTCGGCGGGCTTGGTCACAAAGGACCGGGCCGGCTCAGGTCGCATGGAAAGACCTCGGGGTTGAGACAAAAGAAATGCGCGGGAAAGCGGTCCCGTGCGGTGGCAGGGTGATACGTGAAGGCGCGGCGCATTGCAATGGAGCTGCGCTCTAAAATTCCTAGTAGAAACAAAGCGTTATAAAAATGGTATTTTAATACCCCTTAGTATGCTCCTGTTTTAGCGCGCGGGCTTCGGTCGCTTAGCGCTTTGGCGGTATCGAATAGGTGCCGACGACATGGGCGATCGGCTCCTCGCCGCCGGCCATCCGCAGTTCGCCCTCCCCCACCGCGAGCGTCCGGCCGATCTTGAGATAGCGGCAGATCGCGACGACGTCCCGCGGCTCCGGCCGGCGGAGAAAGTTGATCGAGAAGTTTGTCGTGACCGCGAGCGGCACGGGACCGATGGCGCCGAGAAGCGCGACGTAGAGCGCGATGTCCGCGAGCGCCATCATCGCCGGCCCCGAAACAGTCCCGCCGGGGCGCAAATGCTCGTCGCGCACGAGCAGGCGCATCCGCGCGGTCCCGTAGCCGACGTCTTCTATGACGTAGGTCGGCCCGCCATGGGCCATCTGGGGGAACTCGGCGTCAAGAAACGCCTCGGTCTCCGCCAGGGTGAGGCGCGGCGTGCGATCGGAGGATGAGCGTGGCATTTCCGTCATGGTCGCGACCATATCCGCCGTCATAGTGTCGGCCAAACGAAGCGCGCCTCGATAAGGCGCGTCCCACGGCGGCCGTCGAAGCCGCAAAGGCGCGTCGCGCACCCGCGTTGCGAGCCCAATCGGAGGTCGTCATGCTGATCGATGCGGGCCGAATTTCACGCGTTCTGTTTCTCGCCGGATTGCTCGGGAGCGTGGCTTTGGCAGTCGCGCCGGCGGCCTTCGCCCAGCAGACCCAGGGCGGACAGGCCGAGGAGCCCTCCGCGGCGGACATCGAGCCCAAGCAGGTTCCGCTCGACGGCAAGAAGGTCGAGGCCTTCATCGCCGCCTGGCCCGAATTCGAGTCTCTGCGCGAGAAGCTCGCCGCCGAGAACCCCGCGACGGCGAATCAGGGCAAGGACAAGAAGGATCAGGCCGACAGCGACGAGGCGGAGGTCGGCGAGGCAGAGGATCCGGTCGGCGCCCTCGCGGCCTATCTCGACGATCCGAAGGCCAAGCCCCAGATCGAGGCGATCCTCAAGAAGCATAACTTCGCGACCTATTCGGACTGGGCCGATGTCGCGCAGTCCGTCCTGCTTGCGTTCGGCGCGACGGACACCAACGGCGGCGGCGGCGCGGACCTGGCGGCGGAGAAGAAGAAGGTTCAGGACGAGATCCAGAACGACGCCGCTCTCTCCGAGGACGAGAAGAAGTCGGCGCTCAAGGATCTCGACGAGCAGTTCGCCGCGCTCGAGAGCTTCCAGCCGCTCCCGGGGAACGTCGACGCCGTGAAGCCCTACCTCGCCAAGATCAAGGATCTGTTCGGCGACGACGACGAGGGCGACGACCAGAAGGCCGGCGGCGGCGCGGGCGAGAAGAAGTAAATGCCTGTCACCGACGACGCTGCGATCACCGACATCCTGAATCGTGTTCGCTCCATCGCCGTGGTGGGGGCGAGCCCCAATCCCGCGCGTCCGAGCTTCGGGGTGACGCGCGTGCTTGTAGCGCATGGCTACGACGTATTTCCGGTCAATCCCGGGCACGGCGGCGGCGAGATCGCCGGGCTGAAGGCCTATGCGACGCTCGCGGACCTGCCGCAGCCGGTCGACATGATCGACGTGTTCCGCGCCTCCGAGCACGTTTCGGGGGTGCTGGACGAGGTGCTGGCGATGGATCCGAGGCCGAGCGTGCTCTGGACCCAGCTCGGCGTGTTGGACCACGAGTCGGCGGCGCGGGCCGAGGCGGAGGGGCTGACGGTCGTCATGGACCGTTGCCCCGCGATCGAGATTTCTCGCGAGACGGGCATCCCCCACTAAGGCGGGCTGCGGAGCTACTCCGCCGGCTGCGGAACGGCTCCCGCCGGCGCCCTGAGCGACGCTCCGGCGGCGCGATGCACGAGCGCGGCGTTGACCACGCCGAGCGCAAAGACGACGACGGCGCCGAACTGATGGGCGAGGCCGAGATGGAGCGGCACGACCATCACCAGCGCCGCGACGCCAAGCCCCGCCTGCGCGACCATCAAGGCGGCGAGCCAGGCCGCCCGCCGTGTCGCGCGCTTGTCGAGCGCCGCGCTCGCGACCGCGACCGCATAGGCGATCGCCGCGGCCAGCAGCGCATAGGCCACGAGCCGGTGATTGAGCTGCACCAAAGCGACGTTATCGATGAAGTTCTCCCACCACGGCGTCACGGCGAACAGCGCCTCGCGCGACGGCGCCAGACCGCCGTCCATCAGCGGCCAGGTGTTAAAAGTGAAGCCGGCGCGCGAGCCCGCCACCAGCCCGCCCAGCAGGATCTGCAGGAACGTCATGGCGAGAACGCCGTTGGCCCCTGCCCTCAGTCCCGGCGCCAAACGTCGCCCGTCGCGGCCGAACTGGCCGGCATGGACGAGGAACAGCAGCAGCGTCGCGAAGAACAGCAGCGCGAAGCCAAGGTGAAGCGTCAGCTTGACGGGAGCGACCGCCGTCATGCCCGGCTGCAGCCCGGAGGCGACCATGATCCAGCCAATCGCGCCCTGCGTTCCAAGCAGGAGTCCCATGCCGAACAGCGCGAGCCCTTCCCTCAGGCTCACGCGCCGGGTGACGGCGGCGATAAGCAAGCCGAGCGCGAAAACGAGCCCGATCAGGCGCCCGAGCTGCCGGTGCCCCCATTCCCACCAGTAGATGAACTGGAACTCGCCGAGCGACATGCCCTCATTGAGCAGCTTGTATTGCGGGCTCGCGCGGTACTTGGCGAACTCGTCCGCCCAAGCCGCCTCCCCGATCGGCGGCAGCGCGCCGGTGATCGGCTTCCATTCCGTGATCGAGAGGCCGGAGCCGGTCAGTCGCGTCGCGCCGCCGACGACGATCATCAGCGCGACAAGAGCGAGCGTCAGGAGAAGCCAGGCGCACACGAAACGGCGTGGTTCGGTCGGAACGGCGGGCACGGTTGTCGGTTTCGCCTGTTGATCGCGATCGGACGCAGGCTGTAAGTCCCCGTCATGGCGGGCGCAAGGCGGCGCGCCGCCGCGTCCTCGGAGCCACCCGCGCATGCGCCCCCGCGTCAAGAAGCTGATCGGCGGAATTGCGCTGGTGATCGGCCTGATCGTCTATGCGTTCGTCGTGATGATGATCGGCCAGTTCCGGCTGGTGAACTCCGGGCCGGGCGTTCAGCTGGCCTTCTTCGCGTTCTTCGGCCTGATCTGGACGATCCCGGCGGCGCTCCTGATCCGCTGGATGGAGCGCGTGGACTGCCGCTAGGCGCGCCTCAGCACGCGCTTCGCGAGATCGATCATCGCGAAGGGCGCCCCTGAGAGCAGCGCGTCGACAGCGGCCCGATTCTGGAAATGGCCGTTGAGGGAGACACGCGGCAGCGCATGAAGGGCTTGCGCGTGGCCCGCGGTGAGATGGCCCGGCCGGGTCGTCACCGCTGTCTCGAAGCCCAGCTCCCGCGCGAGTTCGTATTCGCGCTCGCCGGCCGCGGACGGATCCCCGACCGGATAGGCGAAATGCCGCGGGCGTGTCCCGAGCCGGCGAGCGATCGCGTCCCGGCTGTCCGCCATCTCGGCGCGCGCCACCGCCTCGGAGTGCTTCGAGAGCATCGGATGGGTGACCGTATGCGCGCCGATCTCGATCAGTGGATGCCGGGCGACCTCCGCCAGTTCGTCCCAGCGCATGCACAGCTTTCGCGCGAAGCCGAGGATGTCGACGCCGTTCGCCAGCGCGAGTTCACGAACCTCGTCGCGCAGCCGCTCCTCCGGCCCCGCGCGCAGCGTCCAGTAGATCCTGCCCCAGGCTTCGTATTTCTCCGCCGTTGACTGGCAGGCGACGAACCGTTCCTCCGGCCCGAGGTCGAGATTGAGCACGTCGGCGCGGCGGATCGCCTCCTCGAGCGAAAGCCACCAGAGCTCGGCCTCGCCGTCCGCGAAGGCCGAAGCGATGTAAAGCGTCGCGGGCGCGCCGTGTCGTTCGAGAATCGGCAAAGCGAAGTCGCGCACGTCGCGATAGCCGTCGTCGAAGGTGAGGTGCAGGAACGGCCGTTCCGAGCGGCCGGCTTTCACGCGTCGCACCGCCTCATCGAGCGTGACGAAGTCGAAGCCGAGTTCCCTGGCGCGCGTCAGGGTCGCGTCCAGGAAGTCCGGCTCGACCTCCAGCAGGCGGTTCGGCGCGAAGGACTCGCCCGAGAATGGGCGGACGTGGTGCAGCGTCAGGATGACGCCCAGGCCGCGCGTGCGGCGCGCGAGCCGGGCGTTCGCGCCGGTCCTGTCCAGGGCGTCGAAGACCGCCTGGAAGGTCCGGTTCCGCCATCCGCCCATCGCCGCTCCTTGCCGTCTCGCCGCGGGATCGCAAACCGCTTCGAAACCATAGCGGCGAGACCTTTCGCAAGGTTCACCGATCGCAGATCATTGCGCCCTACCCTCCCGAAGAATTCGCTCCCCGACGCCGGGGGAGCGGCGACCGGAACGGACCGATGCCCGCAACCGCCCCTGCGCTTCGCAGCGACCCCGGCGCCGACGCGCATACGCAGCCGCTTGGCGCATTGAAGGCTGAGTCCGGGCGGCCGGTCCTCGCCTTCGAGACGGTCGAGGTTCACGCCGACGTCTCAGCTGTGGCCGATCTTTGGGACGAACTGCGGGGCGACGCTCTTTCCACGCCCTATCAATCGCCCGGTTTCCTCGGGCCGTGGGCGCGGCACGTCGCCTTCAACGAAGGCTTTCAGCCCGCGGTGGTCGTCGCGCGGGACGCCGAGGGGCGCGCGACGGCGCTTGTGCCGCTCGGCGTGCGGATCAAGATGGGGGTGAGGGTGGCCCGGTTCATGGGGGGCACCCACGTCAACTACAACCTGCCCGTCATCAGGCGCGATCGGCTCGCGGCATTCGACGGCGGCGAGGTGCGCCGGCTGTTGACCGAGGCGGCGCGCGCCCTCGCCCTCGACGCGTTCGCGCTTTGCAACCAGCCTTACGTGTGGGAGGGCGACGCCAACCCCTTCGCCGCGCTGCCGCGGCAGCCCTCTCCTGACGCCGGGTTCTGCGGTCCGCTCGCGGCAAGCCTCGACGATCATCTGAAGCTGTTCATGTCGGCGAAGTCGCGCTCCAACCAGCGCCGCAAGATGCGGCGCTTCGAGGAGCGCGGGAGGCCGCTCATCTATCGGGCCGACCAACCGGACCAACGGGCGCGGCTGCTCGACGCCTACTTCGTGCAGAAGGGACAGCAGTTCGCCGCGCGCGGCATCCCGAACGTGTTCGAGCGCCCCGGAGTGCACGCTTTTCTCGAACAGGCCGCGGCCGTGTCAGGCGGGAAGCCCGTCATCGACCTCTACGGCTTCGACCTCGACGACGAGGTCATCGCCGTAACGGGCGGCGTCACGGACGGCGCCCGCTACTGCGGGATGTTCATCTCGATCACCAGCGGCGAGCACGCCAAGTACAGTCCGGGCGAGATGTTGATGAACTTCGTCGTCGAGGACTCGATCGTGCGCGGCATCCGCACCTTCGACCTCGGCGTCGGCGCCGCGACCTACAAGAAGATGTACTGCCCCAACGAGGAGCCGCTGTTCGACTCGATCTTCGGCGTGACGGCGAAGGGAAAGGCGGCGGCGGCCGCCTTCTCGGCGATGACCGACGCCAAGGCGAGGATCAAGTCGACCCCATGGGCCTATCAGCTGGCCCAGCGGATCCGGAAGCTGAGATCCGGGCGCGATGAGACGGCGTCCGGCGCGGACGCCTGATCAGGCGGCGACCGCGCGCCCCTTCGGCGACCCGTCGCCGTCCGGAACCAACAGCACCACGACGTCGTCGATGCCGGTCGCCTGGAGCCTGTCGTGCGCCGCCACCGTCGCCGCGTCGGCGGAGCTCGCATTGGAGACCAGAACGGCTGCGGCGCAGAACGGCGCGAAGGCGTCCGCCGCGCCCGCGCCGCCCGGCGCCGTGATCATGACGAAGTCGTAGGTCAGCGCGAGCGCTTCGAGCACGATCGCGAGCCGCGACTGGGCGGCGGGATCGAGCCTGTCGAAGGGCTCCGCGCCGCGCGGCACGATATGGACGCGCGAGCCGTTATCCCGATGAATCGCGCTGGCGAAGGTCGTCTCCCCCGTCAGCAGATCGCTCAGTCCAGGTTCGGTCTCGCCCGGCGCGTCGCCCGCAGCGTCGACGGCGACGACCCGCCTGCCCTGTTCGGAGATCGTCGCCGCGATCTGCGCCGCGACGGCCGAAACGGACATTCCGGGAGAGGACGACGTCGCCAGAATCCTGAGGGCGCTGCCGTCTCTCGGCATCGCCGCCAGCTGGCGCGCCAACGCCGTGACGAGGGTGGCGTCCGCGCATTCGATGACGGCCGGCTTCGGCGCGACCCGTCCGCTGGCGCCCTCCATGACCGGCTCGACCACGGCCGGCTTGTCCACCGACAGCGTATCGGCCGGCTTCTTCGGACCTGTCTCGCCTGCCGCCTGCGTCGCAGGTCTTGGCGGCGCGATCGGCGTGGCGGCCGCTTCAGCGCTCACCGGCTCGTCCGCTTCAGGACCTCGAAGCCGCTCACGGGGCGTCGAACGCAGCGCCGGCGGGGGAACGGCGTCTTCTTCAGGGCCGCGCGGCTGGGCGCCGAAAACCTCGGCCGCCGCAGCCGCGAACAGCGACAGGGCGAAAGCCCCGAGCGTGATCAGCAGAACAGTCGGGACCTTCTTCGGAAAATAGGGCTCGGTCGCCGCGGCGCCCTTCGCGATGACGCGCGCGTCGGCCAGCAGCGCCTCCGGATTGTCGCGGGCGCTCGCCTCTCGATATCGGGTCAGGAGCTGTTCGAGCAGGTCGCGCTGTGAGCGCGCCTCGCGCTCGAGCGCCCGGAGCTGAACGTCCTGGCTGTTCGCCGAAGCCGACGTCGTCTTGAGCTGATCGAGCTGCTGGTTGAGCGCGGCCACCCGTCCGCCGGCGGTCTTCGCATCGTTTTCGAAGGCGCGCGCGAGCTTCTCGGCCTCGCTGCGCACCTGCTTGTCCAGCCCGTCCAGTTGCGCCTGCAGTTCGCGCATGCGCGGATGCTGAGGCAGCAGCGTCCGGCCTTCGCTGGCGATCTGGGCGGCGAGCTGCGAGCGCTGCTGCGTCAGCGCGCGGACCAGTTCGGAATTGGCGATCTCGAGCGCCTCCGCCGGCCGTCCCTGCCTGAGAACGGACCTTATGACGTCGGCCTTCGCCTGCGCCTCGGCCTGCTGGGTCCGCGCGGTCGAAAGCTGGTTGGAGGTGTCGCCGAGCTGCTGGGCGACGATGGTGGTGTTGTTCGTGCCGACCAGCAGCCCGGCCTTCGCGCGGAAGGCCTCGACGCGCTCGTCGGCGTCGGCGACGCGGCCGCGCAGATTCGCGATCTCATCGGCGAGATACTGGCTCGCCTGCTTGTTGACCTCCCGTTTCGCGCCGCGCTGGACCTCGAGATAGGCCTCGACGAAGGCGTTGACGACGCGCGCGGCGAGATCCGGGTCGGTCGCGACGAACTCCACGCCGACCACGCGCGATCCCGTCACGGGAAAGACCGAGAGATTCTCCGCGACCCGATCGACCACGCGCTCCATCTGCGGGAGCTGGTCGGTGCGGCGTCCCAGGCCCAGGGTTCGCAGCAGGCGCTCGACCAGCCCGGCCTGCGCGAACTCCGGCGCCTTGTCGAGCTCCGCCGCGCTCACGACCGAGCGTACGAGATCGCGAGATTGGATGAGCTGGACCTGCGAGACGACAGCCTGCTCGTCAGGCAGCGGCGTGTCGCGCTCGGCCGATCCGGATCGAGGCGCCGCGCCCTCGCGGTTCTCGATCAGGATCATCGCGCTCGAACGGTAGTACGGAGCGCTCAGCTGGACGAAAGCCACCGCGGCGAGCGCGGCGAGCAGCGTCGGGCCGATGATCCAGAGCTTGCGGCGCCAGATGCCCCGACCGAGCGCGCGCAGGTCAACCTCGCCGCCGCCGTCATCGGCGCGGGAGACGTGCAGATCGCGAGCGCCGCTCTGGGCCATGCCCAACAACCTCATTGAAATGCGAGCGAGTCTCGCTGGCCTGATAGGACCACGTCATGGTTGCCGCGCAGTTAATCAGTTGAAGGCGGAGGGCGTCGAACAACCAAATTTTAACCATGCGAGGCCTACTGAAGCACAGACTTGCCGCACCGCAGAAGGACTCGATGATGAAGCCGGGCAGACTGTCGTCAGCGCTCGCGCTCGCAGCCGCGCTCGCCGGTTGCGCATCCTCTCCGCGCGCCGTGCCCCCGCCGCTCGCGGCCCAATTCGACGAACCTTACAAGCTCGCCTCGGGCGACAAGCTCAAGATCAACGTCTTCGGCCAGCAGAATCTCTCCAGCAGCTACGCCATCGAGCCGGACGGCTCGATAGCCATGCCGCTGGTCGGCAGGTTGAAGGTCTCCGGCCAGACATCCGACCAGGTCCGGTCCGGAATCGAATCGCGACTCAAGAACGGTTACCTGCGTGATCCGAATGTTTCCGTCGAGATAGAGGCTTACAGGCCGTTCTTCATCCTCGGAGAGGTCACGCTCGCCGGTCAGTACCCCTACATCGCCGGCATGACGGCGCAGAACGCCGTCGCCATCGCGAACGGTTTCACGCCGCGCGCGGACCAGAAGAAGGTCGAGCTGACGCGGCGCATCGGCGATCGCGTGTACAAGGCGGACGTGCCCCTCACCTACCCCATTCGTCCCGGCGACACGATCACCGTGCCGGAGCGATGGTTCTGATCGCCAACACGTGGCGTGCACTTCGCGCGCGTCCGGGATATGCGCCCTATGATGCCAGCGAACATCTTGGCGTAACCGGACGGACGACGCGAACCAATCTATGAGCGCCCCTGCCCCGCTGCGCATCATGCATGTCGTCCGCTCCCCTGTGGGCGGCATCTTCCGTCACATCGAGGATCTCGCCCGCTCGCAGGCGGCCGCAGGCCATCGCGTCGGCTTGATCTGCGACAACCTGACGGGCGGCAGCTTCGAGGACGAGCGCATCGCGCGGCTCTCGCCCGATCTCGCGCTTGGCGCGGTCCGCACCCCGATGACCCGGCAGGTCGGCTTCTCGGACGTCGGCGCGCTGGCCAGGGCCCGCGCGATCCTCGCGCCGCTGCGGCCGGACGTGATCCATACGCATGGCGCTAAAGGCGGCGTCTTCGGCAGGTTGGTCGGCGCCTGGCTCGGCCGGTCGTGGCCGGTCGCCACGTTCTATGCGCCGCACGGCGGCAGCCTGCACTACAGGCCGGGGTCGCTCGAGGGACGTATCTATTTCCGCGTCGAGCGGGCGCTGGAACGGATCACCGATGCGCTGATCCACGTCTCCGCCTACGAGCAGAGGGCCTATGTCGACCGCATCGGGCCGCCGCGCTGCGACGCCTTCGTCGTGCGCAATGGCCTGCGCCCCGCCGAGTTCGAGCCGGTCCCGCCGAATCCCGACGCGAAGGACTTTCTCTTCCTCGGCATGCTGCGCGACGTGAAGGGCGTCGACCTGCTGATCGAGGCTCTGGCGAGACTGAGGGCGCTCGGCCGCCCGGCCACGGCCGTCATCGTCGGCGACGGTCCCGAGGAAGCGTCCCTGCGCTCTCTCGCCGCTGAGAAGGGGCTAGGAGATCTCGTCTCGTTCCGGCCCTCCACGCCGGCGCGCGAGGCCTTCGCGCTCGGGCGGACCATCGTGGTCCCGTCGCGGGCCGAGTCCATGCCGTATGTGGTGCTTGAAGCGGTCGCGGCGCGCATGCCGATCATCACCACGCGTGTCGGCGGCATCCCTGAAATCTTCGGGCCGTACGCGGACGAACTTCTTGCGCCCGACGACCTCACGTCGCTTGTCGCAGCGATGGCGGCCGTCCTCGACGATCCGGAAGCCGCCGCTCGCGCCGCCGCCGCGCGCCAGCTGCACATCGGCGAAGAGTTCTCCGTCAGCGAAATGTCAGCACGCGTGGAGAAGATCTATCAGGACGCGCTCGAGCGCCGTGGTAAGGCTTTTTAGCAATTCATCGTAAGTCGTTGTTGGGGTTTTGCGCGGTAAAGGTCGGGCCAGGATGAAGACCTCCAACCGCGTGAACGAGATGTCCCTCGCGCAGCTCAATCTTCACGAGCCGACGCCGCCGAACCGTCCGAGGCGGGCGACGCTCAACGAGGAAGCGCGCGAGATCGCCGAGCGCTTCAGCGCCAAGTCGATCTCGCAGGTCCTGCTCGTCGGAGGCGTGCGCCTCGCCGACGCCGCGATCGTGATCGCGGCGGGCGCCGCGGCCTATGTCATGGTCTTTCCGGGCGAGACCCGGATCGGATGGCAGTATCTTCTCGCCATGGCGGTCGGCGCGCTGCTCACCTCGATCTTCGCGCAGGCCGCGGACGCCTATCACATCGTCTCCTTCCGGATGCTGCGCGGCCAGATCGGGAGGATGCTCGGCGCCTGGGTGCTGGTCTTCGCGGGCTTTGCGGTCGCGGGCGCCTTCTTCGACTTCGGCGGCGCGGTGCCGCGCGAGTGGCTCGGCAACTGGTTCGCCCTCGGAGCCTCCGGGCTTATCGTCGCTCACACGATCCTCGCCATTCTGGTGAAGAAGTGGGCCCGCGACGGACGCCTCGGCAGAAAGGCCGTCATCGTCGGCGGCGGGGAAACGGCGGCGGAGTTGATCCGCGCGCTCGAATCAACGCCCGGGAACGACGTCAATATCTGCGGCGTCTTCGACGACCGCTCGGACGACCGCTCCCCTCCGATCGTCGCCGGCTATCCGAAGCTCGGCAACGTCGCGGAGCTCGTCGAGTTCGGCCGCCTCGCCAAGGTCGACCTGCTGATCGTGACGATCCCGGTCAGCGCGCAGGGGCGTGTCGCGGAGATCCTAAAGACGCTCTGGGTGTTGCCGGTCGACATCCGTCTGTCGGCGCACACGGACAAGCTGCGCTTCCGGCCGCGCGCCTATTCCTATCTCGGCGCGATCCCGATGGTGGAGCTCGCCGAAAAGCCGATCCAAAACTGGGACTTTGTCGCCAAGCGGGCCTTCGACATCATCGTCGGCTCGCTCGCCCTGCTGCTTCTGAGCCCGCTGATGATCGGCGCCGCGATCGCGATCAAGCTCGACACCAAGGGTCCGGTGTTCTTTCGACAGAAGCGCTACGGCTTCAACAACGAGGTGATCGACGTCTTCAAGTTCCGCTCGCTGCGCCACGAAATGGCGGACCCGCTGGCGAAGACGGTCGTCACCAAGGACGACCCCCGCGTCACGCGCGTCGGACGGCTGATCCGCAAGACGTCGATCGACGAGCTCCCCCAGCTCTTCAACGTCATCAAGGGCGAGCTCTCGCTCGTCGGCCCGCGGCCGCACGCGGTCAACGCGCATACCGCCGAGCGGCTCTGGAACGATGTCGTCGACGGCTATTTCGCGCGTCACAAGGTCAAGCCCGGCGTCACCGGCTGGGCGCAGATCAACGGCTGGCGAGGCGAAGTCGACACGCCCGAGAAGCTGCGCGCGCGCGTCGACCACGACCTCTACTACATCGAGAACTGGTCGATTCTGTTCGACATCATGATCCTCGCCAAGACCCCGTTCGCACTCGCTAAGGGCGAGAACGCCTATTGAGCGACGCTGACGCCCTCCGGCCGGGAACCGCGCGGCGTCCGCTCATTTTTTCGATGGACGGCTTCCGCGAGGGGCTCGTCTTCATCGCGATCCTGTCGAGCTTCTTCGTCCAGTTCGAGCCGGCGCCCTACGACCTGCTGATCGTCGCAGCCTTCGCGCTGTTCGCGTTCACGGGGCTCGGCCTGCCGCGCGCGCTGCTGCCATTCCTGCTGCTGGTGATCCTCTACCAGCTTGGCGCCGTCCTGACCCTGACGACGGTGCTGGACCGGGAGAACACCGCGCGCTGGACCATGATCGGCGCGTTCCTCGCGGTGACGGGCGTGTTCTTCTCGTTCTACCTCGCCGAGCGCACCGAGTCCCGCGCCCGGCGGATCGCGCAGGCTTGGCTGATCGCAGGCACCGTCGGCGGGGCGCTCGCCATCGTCGGCTATTTCCACCTCGTTCCCTTTTCCGAGAACCTGCTGCGCTACGGACGCGCGATGGGTCTCTTCAAGGATCCGAACGTCTATGCGCCGTGGCTGGTGTTCCCCGCCGTGGTCATCATCCAGCGTCTCTACGGCAGCGGATTGAAGCGCTCGCTGCTGCTGATGATGCCCCTCGGGCTGATCGTCGCCGGCGTGCTGCTGTCGTTTTCGCGCGGCGCCTGGGGGCACCTGATCGCCTCTACGGCGATGATGACCGCCCTCACCGTGCTCGTGGCGCCCTCGGCGGGACGGCGTGCGCGCATCCTCGTCACCTGCGTCGCGGCAGTGGTCGCGGCCGCGCTGTTGGTCGTCGCGCTGCTGCAGATCCCGGCCGTCCAGCAGCTGATGGAGCAGCGGGCGAGCCTCGAACAGTCCTACGACGTCGGTCATGGCGGCCGCTTCGCCAACCACACCATCGGCTGGCGCATGGCGCTGGAGGAGCCGCTCGGCATCGGCATTTTCCAGTTCGCCAAGAAGGTCGGGGCCGACGTGCACAACACCTATCTGAACGGCTTCCTGTCCTATGGCTGGCTCGGCGGAATCTCCCTGCTCGCGATCACCAGTCTGACTGTGGTCCTCGGCTTCCGCTACGTGCTGGCGCCGACGCCGTGGCGGCCGATCTTCATCTGCGCCTTCTCGACCTGGGCGGTCCTGATGATCGAGGCGGCCGTCATCGACGTCGACCACTGGCGGCACCAGTGGATGCTGCTCGGCATGATGTGGGGCTTCTTCGTCGCGACGGCGGCCTGGGAGAGGCGGACTGTGGCGCCTCAGGCGATCGGCCTCATCTCCGCGCGAGGATGAACCCCGGCCCCGCCACCAGCCCATAGGCCGCCACGCCGACGGCGCCGATCAGAGCGGCGGGCGCGAGGTCCGGGAAGGGCGGAATGAAGCCCTTCAGTGCGGCCGCAGGTCCAAGGCTCCAGACGATCGCCGCGACGGAGGCCGCCGTCGCCACTGTGACCGCCGCGATGTTGATCCAGAACCGCCGGTCGGGCGCGAAGCCGTCGCGGCGGCGAAGCAGGATCACCAGCAGCGCGAGGTTGATCCAGGCGCCGACCGACGTCGCGAAGGCGAGGCCGGCGTGCAGGAACGACCCGATCAGCGCGATTTTGAGCGCGACATTGGCGATCGTGGCGACGGCCAACGCTTTCACCGGCGTCGCTGTGTCGCCCGCGGCGTGGAAGGCGGGCGTGACGCATCTTAATGCCACCACGGCGGGCAGGCCGAAGGCGTAGGCCTGCAGCGCCGCCGCGGAGCCGGCGATCGCCGCCTGATCGAACGCGCCGCGCCCGAACAACGCCGCCACCACAGGCCCAGGGGCCGCCGCGAACAGCGCCACAAAGGGCAGCGTCATCAGCAACGCGCCTTCGAGCGCGCGGTTCAGCCGATCGCGGGCGCCGGATCGGTCGTCGGCGGCCAGCCGCCGGGCGAGCTCGGGCAACAGCACGGTGCCGACGGCGATGCCGACGACAGCGAGCGGCAGCTGGTAGAGCCGGTCGGCGTAATAGAGGTAGGAGACCGAGCCGGACGGCAGGAACGAGGCGAGGATCGTGTCCGCGAACATCGCGATCTGGACGCCGGCCGAGCCGAGCACCGCAGGGCCGAACCGCTTCAGGAAATCCCTGACGTTCTGGGTGAGGCGCGGCAGCCGCAGCGACAGGCCGACGCCGGCCTTGCGCATGTCCCAGACGACGAGCCCGAGCTGCGCGAAGCCGGAGACCAGCACCCCGACAGCGAGCGCGTGAGCCACCGTCGGAAACCAGCCGGCGACCAGCAGAGCCGCGATCATGCAAACGTTGAGCAGGATCGAGGCGGAGGCCGCCGCCGCGAAGCGATCATGGGCGTTCAGCACCCCCGCCACCAGCGTCATCGCCGAGATCAGAGCGAGATAGGGGAAGGTGATGCGCGTCAGCTCGGCGGTGAGCGCGAGTTGCGGCGGATCGTCGGAAAAGCCGGGCGCGAGAGCTGTCACGACGAGCGGCGTGAAGGCGAGCGCCAGCACCAGCAGCACGAGTTGCGCGAGCATCGTGATGGACAGGACGTCCTCGCCGAACGATCGCGCCGCGCCCTCCCCCTCCCGGGTCAGCTGGTAGGCGTAGCGCGGCACGAAGGCCGCGTTGAAAGCCCCCTCCGCGAAGATCGCGCGAAAGTGGTTCGGCAGGCGGAATGCCACCATGAAGGCATCGGCGAGCGGGCCTGCGCCGAGCAGCGCCGCCATCATAGCGTCGCGCACGAAGCCGAAAGCGCGGCTGAGCAGCGTCAGCCCGCCGACCGAAGCCGCCTTACGCCACATGGGCCAGGATCGCGCGAGCGCTCGGGATCGGCCTCATTCCACCGTCACGGACTTGGCGAGGTTGCGCGGCTGGTCGACGTCCGTGCCCATGAACACTGCGGTATGATAGGCGAGCAGCTGGATCGGGATTGCATAGATCAGCGGATTGACGAAGGCGTAGGCCGTTGGGACGACCAGCGTCGCGAACACGTCGCCGGCGTGCTTGGCGCCCTCCGCGTCTGTGACCAGCACGATCTTGCCGCCGCGCGCCGCGACCTCCTGCATGTTGGAGGCAGTCTTCTCGAACAGCGGATCGAACGGCGCGAGCACGACGACGGGCACCGTCTCGTCGACGAGGGCGATCGGGCCATGCTTCAGCTCGCCCGCGGCGTAGCCCTCGGCATGGATGTAGCTGATCTCCTTGAGCTTCAGCGCGCCCTCGAGCGCGATCGGGAAGCTCGTGCCGCGGCCGAGATAGAGGACGTCCTGCGCCTTGGCGAAGGTCTGGGCGAGCTTCTCGATCTCGCCTTCAAGATGCAGCGTCTCCGCCATAAGCCGCGGCAGCTCGATCAGCGATGAGACGAGCTTCTGCTCGTCCTCCTCCGACAGCACGTTGCGGTCCCGCCCGGCCTTCACCGCGAGCGCCGCGAGCACGGCGAGCTGGCAAGTGAACGCCTTGGTCGAGGCGACGCCGACCTCGACGCCGGCGACGGTCGGGAACACGACGTCCGCCTCGCGGGCGATGGTCGAGGTGGGCACGTTGACCACGGCGCCGATCTTCATGCCCTTCGCCTTGCAGTGGCGCAGCGTCGCGAGCGTGTCAGCGGTCTCTCCGGACTGCGAGATCAGCAGCGCGAGCGAACCGGCGGCGAGCGGCGGCTCGCGGTAGCGGAACTCCGAAGCGATATCGATGTCGACCGGCAGATGCGCGAAGCGCTCGAACCAGTAGCGGGCGACAAGGCCGGCGTAGAACGCCGTGCCGCAGGCGGAGATCGCCAGACGGTCGAGCCTGGAGAAGTCGAAATCCGCGCCCTGCGGAAGCCGGACGCGGCCCGTCGTCATGTCGACATAGCGGGTCAGCGAATGGCCGACGACCTCCGGCTGCTCGGCGATCTCCTTGGCCATGAAGTGGCGGTAGGCGCCCTTGTCGACCACGACGGAGGCAACTGAGGACTTCACCGCGTCCCGCCGCACCGGCGCGCCGGCCTCGTCGTAGATCTCGACGGAGGATCGGGTGAGCGCCACCCAGTCGCCGTCGTCGAGATAGGTGACCTCGTCCGTGAAGGGCGCGAGAGCGACGGCGTCGGAGCCGAGAAAAATCTCGCCATCGCCATGGCCAATCGCGAGCGGGGAGCCGCGGCGGGCGCCGATCAGCAGATCGTCCTCGCCGCGGAAGATGAAGGCGAGCGCGAAGGCGCCGCGCAACTTCGACAGCGTCTGCTGCACGGCCGCCTTTGGCGTCGCGCCGGCCTCCAGCGCCTTCGACACGAGATGCGCCACGACCTCCGTATCGGTCTGACTGGAGAACTTAGCGCCCGTGGCCTCAAGCTCCGCGCGGAGTTCGCGAAAATTCTCGATGATGCCGTTGTGGACCACCGCGACGCGTTCCGTCGCATGCGGATGGGCGTTGTCCTCGGTCGGGGCGCCGTGCGTCGCCCAGCGGGTGTGGCCGATGCCGGTGACGCCGTTCAGCGGCTCCGCCTTCAGCCTGGCCTCGAGGTTGCGGAGCTTTCCCTCCGCGCGGCGGCGGACGATGCGACCGCCTTCCAGGGTCGCGACGCCGGCGGAATCGTAGCCGCGATATTCGAGCCGCTTCAGCCCATCCACGAGCTGAGGCGCGACCGCCTCCCGCGCCAGAATGCCGACGATGCCGCACATGGGCCGATACGCTCCCGGTGATCCCGCGCGCGGTTGATAGCACGTTTCGCGTTAGCGGCGACTGAAGTCGCAGGACGCTCAGCCGTCCTTGGCGGCCTTGAGCATCGCCTTCAGCTTCTTGCCCCGACCCGGCATCGTGACCTGCCGGGCGCGGGCGATCGCGAGCGCGTCGGCCGGCACGTCCTCAGTCACGACGCTGCCCGTTCCGACATAGGCGCCCTCGCCTATGGTCACCGGCGCGACCAGCGCCGAGTTCACGCCCACGAAAGCGTCGGCGCCGATCGTCGTCCTGTGCTTGGAGAAGCCGTCATAGTTGCAGGTGATCGTGCCGGCGCCCAGATTGGCCCGCGGCCCGACTTCGGCGTCGCCGACATAGGTGAGATGGTTGAGCTTGGCGCCCTCGCCGATCCGGGCGTTCTTGACCTCGACGAAGTTTCCGGCGCGCGAGCCGGCGGCCATGTCCGCGCCGGGCCTCAGCCGGGCGAACGGTCCGATCGAGACCCCCTCGCCGACGCTCGCGCCCTCCAGGTGACTGAAGGCGTGGATGACGGCTCGGTCCGCCACGGTCACGCCGGGACCGAAGACGACGTTGGGCTCGACGATGACGTCGCGCCCAAGCCGTGTGTCGTGGGACAGGAAGACGGTCTCCGGCGCGATCATCGTCACGCCCCCGGCCATCGCCGCGGCGCGCAGCCTGCGCTGAAGCTCCGCCTCGACGGCGGCGAGCTGGAGGCGATCGTTGACGCCCTGGACCTCGGCCTCCGGCGCGGCTTCGACCGCGACGCCGAGCCCGCTCAGCACCGCGACCTCGACGATGTCCGTGAGGTAGAACTCGCCCTTGGCGTTGCGGTTCCCGATCTTCCCAAGCAATTCGAGGGCGCGCCGCCCGTCGATCGCCATCAGGCCCCCGTTCGAGAGCTTGATGGCGCGCTCGTCCTCGCTCGCATCCTTCTCCTCGCGGATGGCGACGAGGCTCGGCCCGCGACTGATCAGCCGTCCGTAGCCGGTCGGATTCTCGGCCTCAAAGCCGAGCACGACCACGGAAGCGCCGTGGGCGAGCGGCGCCCTGAGCCGCCTCAGCGTCTCCGGCCGCACCAGCGGCGTGTCGCCGTAGACGACGAGGACGTCGTCGAAGCCGGACGCGAAGGCCTCTCCGGCGGCGAGCACCGCGTGGGCCGTTCCGCGCCGTTCGCTTTGCACGAAGATCCGCGCGCCAGGCGCCGTGCGGAGAACGTCGTCGGCGACGTCTTGCCGGTCGGGTCCGACGACGACGGCGAGGCCGGTCGATCCCGCCGCCTCCGCGGCGGCCAGGACATGGCCGACAAGCGTCCGCCCGGCGGCCTTGTGCAGGACCTTCGGCGTGTCCGAACGCATGCGCGTGCCCTCGCCGGCGGCCAGGACGACGGTCAGGCAAGTGCGGTCGGTCGTAGCCATCATCTCGAATTCGGTCTCTTTGTCCCCGAGCGGGCTCCGCCGGGCGCGCGACACTGCCGCGTCGCGCGATCGACCGCAACGGCTCGGCGGCGTATCGGCGACGGCGCAGGCGAACGCAACCACCGGAGGACCGCGCGACTCAGCTAATCTCGCGCCGTTCTCGCCGGCGGAGCAGCTGTTGATCGATCCCGACTATCACGCACGGACCCTCTATGAGGAGACGCCGCGCACGAGAACCTTGGCGCCGCTCGGGCCAGGCGCGCTGTGGGGCGTCGTGATGCTCGCCGCGATCGCCGGCGCCGGCGTCACGGTCTGGCGCGCCGGCGCCGCGTCGGAGCAGCGTCTCGTCTCGGCCGACGCGGAGGGGCCGCTTCGCCGCGACCTCGCGCGGCTTGGGGCGGAACGCGATGCGCTGGCGCTGCGGGTCGCCGCGCTCGAGCGCGGCCTCGGCGAAGTCAGGTTGGCGCAGCGTCCGACGGAGCCCGAAGCGACCGGCTCGATTCGACGGCCGGCGGAACGCGCCGGATCCAGCATCGCGTCGAAGGCGGGGCTGGCCCTCGGGATCGAGCCGTCCGCGGACGCGGCGAAGCGCCGCTGGACCACGCTTGCGACCCGTTTCCCCGGCGCCCTCTCCCGATTGACGCCGCTGCTGCGCAGGGAGGCGGGCAAGACGCCGCTGTTCGAGCTGGTCGCGGGCCCCTTCGCGACCCGCGCTGACGCGGAAGCCGCGTGCGGAGCGCTTGCAGAGCAAGGCCTCGCCTGCGATACGACGGACTATGCCGGGGATCCCATCGGACTTTGATCGCAACCTCGCGCCTTGCCGTCCTTCCTCGGGTGCGCACTGGATTTCTCCGTCGACAGCCACATCATTCCGGCCTTGCATGCCGTATTCCATCGGGCTGGATCGCTACGCCCGGATCGTGCCGCGCATATGAACCGTCGAGAACTGCTCACCGGCGCTGCGGCCGTGGCGCTCTTCGCCGCCTCGGCCCGGGCGCAGGAACAGCCGAAGCCGGCGACGACGCCGGCCCAGGACCTGTTCGCCGACGGTTCGCCGTTCTCGCGCGAGGCCGTGCAGGATCTCGCGCGATCGCTCGCCGGGCGCGGCTACGAAGAGCCGAAGGGCTTCCTACCGCAATCGTTCGCGGATCTCCCGATCGACGTTTACCGGACCATTCAGCCGAAGCCGGAGCGCGCCATCTGGGCGAACGACTCGCGCGGTTTCACGCTAAGTCCCCTGCCCGGCGGCTTCATCTATCGCCAACCGGTGCGGATCGGCCTCGTCGAGGACGGCGCCGTGAAGATGCTGGCGGACGAAACCGGCTGGTTCGATTTCGGCAA
The DNA here is from genome assembly GCA_031316315.1 of Chelatococcus sambhunathii. Lineage (GTDB taxonomy): Bacteria > Pseudomonadota > Alphaproteobacteria > Rhizobiales > Methylopilaceae > Methylopila. The sequence goes on along the minus strand of JADBEO010000002.1, from coordinate 134,369 downwards.
GGCGCCGCAGCCGCAGGCCGACAAGCCGTTTCCGCTCTCGGGATTCAGCTCCCGCGCGGCCATCGACCAGCCGTCCGAGCCGCGTGACTTCCTGACCTTCCAGGGCGCGACGATTTTCCGGGCCCTCGCCCGCGGCCAGATCTTCGGCGCTTCGAGCCGCGGCCTCGCCATCGATGTCGGCGAGGCGAACGGCGAGGAGTTCCCTCTGTTCCGGGCGATCTGGATCGAGCGCCCGAGCCAGGGCTCGGACGCGCTGACCGTCCACGCGCTGCTCGACAGCCGGCGCGTCACGGGCGCCTATCGCTTCCTGATCAGGCCCGGCGAGATCACCACGATCGATGTCGAACTGACGTTGTTCGCCCGCGAGAAGCTCGGCCACGTCGGCGTCGCCCCGATGTCCTCGATGTTCCTGTTCGGCCCGAACGACAGGGTCGGATTCGACGACGTTCGCGGCGAAGTCCATCGCAGCGACGGACTGCAGATCTGGTACGGCGGGGGCGAGTGGGTCTGGCGGCCGCTGGCCAATCCCAACGAACTCCAGATCAGCGTGTTTGGAGACAACAGCCCGCGCGGCTTCGGACTGTTCCAGCGCGAACGCGCCTTCCGCCCATACAATGATCTCGCCAGGCGCTACGACCGCATGCCGAGCGTCTGGATCCAGCCGATCGGCGACTGGGGCGAGGGCCAGCTTCAACTGGTCGAGATCCCGACCGACACCGACATCCACGAGAACATCGTCGCTTACTGGCGGCCGAAGGCGCCGATCGAGCCGGGCAAGCCCTTCAACATGACCTACCGCATGCACTGGTGCTGGACGCCGCCTGATCGCGCGGCCGGCGCCGGCGTCGTGCAGACCGCCTGCGGCACGGCCGGCGGAAAAAGACGGCGTTTCGTAGTCGACTTCCAGGGAGAGGGCGTCGCCGATCCGGCTCGGGCCCCCGCCATCCGGCCGAACGTGTCCACGAGCGTCGGCACGATCCGCGACGTCGTGGGCGTCGCCAATCCGGACATCAAGGGATATCGCGTGGCCTTCACGCTCGATCCGAGCAATGAGGAACTCTGTGAGTTGCGGCTCACGCTGGAGACCGACGCCGGCCGAATCGGGGAGACCTGGCTGTACCGGTGGACGGCATGACGCCGGACGCCGCCGCCAACACGCCGGAGGCGATGCCGCCGGAAGCGCCGATGGCGATGCCTGCGCAGCCGCTCAACCGCTGGTCCGACGATCAGGTGCGTGAGCTCGTCGCGCCCCAGCTTTGGCGCACGCCCTGGGTCAGCCGCATTTTCGTGGCGACCGGTCTGATCGCCGCCGTCCTGCTCGGCGGCCGCGAAATGTACCGGGTCGTCGAGGTCGGCGGCGTCACGGTGCTCGAATGGGCGCTGCTCGCGCTGTTCCTGGTGAACTTCTCATGGATCGCGCTGGCCTTCGTGTCGGCGATCGTCGGCTTTTTCGCCCTGTTCGGGAAACCGGCCATAGCGACGCCCGAGCCGCCCGAGAAACTGAACTCGCGCAACGCTCTCGTGATGCCGATCTACAACGAGCAGCCGAGTCGCGTGTTCGGGGCCATGCAGGCGGTCTATGAGGAGATCGCGAGGCTCGGCTTCGCCGCTCACTTCGACTGCTTCCTCGTCTCGGACACGACCGATCCGGACATCTGGATCGCGGAGGAGCGCGCCTTCATTGCGCTGCGGGAGGCCCTCGGGCCGGAGGCCAAGGTCTATTACCGGCACCGTCCAAAAAACCACCGGCGCAAGGCCGGAAACATCGAGGATTTCGTCACGCGCTGGGGCGGCGCCTACGACCACATGGTCATCTTCGACGCCGACAGCCTCATGACGGGCCACGCCATCGTCGCTCTCGCCGCCGCGATGGAGGCGGATCCGGACGCCGGGATCATCCAGACGCTGCCGCTGGTGATCAACCGCAACACGCTCTTCGCCCGCACGCAGCAATTCGCGAGCCGCGTCTATGGGCCCGTGATCGCGGCGGGCATCGGCGTCTGGTACGGCCGCGACGGCAACTACTGGGGCCACAACGCCATCATCCGCATGGAAGCCTTCGCGGGCGGCGGCGGCCTGCCGGATCTCAGGGGTCGTCCGCCTTTCGGCGGGCTCATTATGAGCCACGACTTCGTCGAGGCGGCGCTGATCCGCCGGAAGGGCTGGGCGGTCTACATGCTGCCGCGCCTCGAGGGATCCTACGAGGAAAGCCCGCCCTCGCTGATCGACCTCGCCGCCCGCGACCGGCGCTGGTGCCAGGGCAACCTGCAGCACACCGCCCTGCTTGCGACCCGCGGCCTCTATCCGCTGAGCCGGCAGCATTTCCTCAACGGCATCTTCTCCTATCTCGCCTCGCCGTTCTGGATGTTCATGCTGCTCTGCGGCATCGCGCTCGCCTTGCAGTCGAAGTTCATCCGGCCCGAATATTTCACCGACGAGTTCGCGCTGTTCCCCGCCTGGCCGCGCTTCGACGCCGAGCGCGCTCTGACGCTGTTCGCCGTCACCATGGCGATCCTGATCGCGCCGAAGGTCTTCGGACTGATCATCCACCTCATGAACGGCGCGTCCCGGCGCGGCTCCGGCGGCGCCTTCCGGACGATCGTCTCGGCGATCCTTGAGATCATCCTGTCCTCGCTGTTCGCGCCGATCATGATGCTCGTGCAGTCGAGCTCGGTGTTCGAGATCCTCGCCGGCCGCTCGACCGGATGGAACCCGCAGCGGCGCGACGACGGTTCGATCCCCTTCCGCGACATCGCCTGGAACCATGGCTGGCACACGGCGCTCGGCGTCGTCACCTTGATCTCGGGCGCGCTGATCGCGCCATCGCTGGTGGCGTGGATGTCGCCGACGATCGCCGGCCTTCTTCTGGCGATTCCGCTTTCATGGGCGTCCGGCAACCTCGCCTGGGGACTGGCGCTGAAGCGTCTCGGGCTGATGCTCATCCCCGAGGAAACGAACGTGCCGCCCATCGCGACCGCTGCGCGGGATTACGGGAGGCGGCTCGCCGGTCTCGGCGTCGACAGCGCCGACGCGCTCAAGGCGCTTCACGCCGACGAACGGCTGTTCCGCGAGCACGGCCGGATGCTGCCGAAGGGTGTCTCGCGCCCACGGGGTCAGATCGAGCCGGACCGCTGCATGGCTGCGGCGAAGATCACCGAGGCCGAAAGCCTCGACGAGGCGATCGCCTGGCTGACGCCGAAGGAAAAGACGGCGTTGCTCCACGACCGCGCGCTGCTCGCGCTCGCCGCGAAACTGCCGGACGGAGCGGAACCGGCGCCGGCCGGTTCGGCCTGAGCCGTCAAAGTTCGGCGGCCGCCTCGAAAGGCAGGAAGCCGATGCGGTCTCCCGGACGGATCTCCGCCCCTCCGGCGGGAATGACGGCGAGGCCGTCCGCGGGGATGAGCGGCGCGAGCCGCGCCGAACCGCCGCGTCCGAGCTTTTCGATCCGCGGCAGGCCGCCCGCGTCCGACCCTACGACGCGCGCCGGAGCGAACTCCGTCCGCCCGCCTGGCCCGCGCTGCGAGAAGGCGGCGACGGCCGCGAGCGGGGCGAGCGGCCTCGGCGCCATGCCGGCGAGCCGCTCGAGACCGACGCGCCCGACCAGCAGCCAGGCCACCAGCGCGGCGAAAGGATTTCCGGGCAGCCCGATGAGGATCGCCCTCCCCGCGCGCCCCGCCACGACCGGCTTTCCCGGTTTCATCGCGACCTGCGCGAGCTCCAGCGAGCCGCCGGCTGCGAGCACGGCCGCGGCGAGGTGATCCTCCTCGCCGACCGAGGTTGCGCCGCTGGTCACCAGCATGTCGCAGCGGCCCGCGGCGTCGGCGACGAGGCGGGTCATCGCGTCGCGATCGTCAGGCGCCACGCCGAGATCGACGAGTTCGATCGCCGGCTGTGCGAGCAGCGCCGCCAGCATGGGCCGGTTGGCGTCATGGATCAGGCCGGGGCCGATCGGCCGACCGGGCCGGACGAGTTCGTCTCCGGTCGACATCAGCCCGACGACGACGCGCCGCCGCACCGGCGCTTCGGTCACGCCGGCGGCGGCGAGGATGGCGACGTGGCGCGCATCGAGGCGCACGCCGGCGGGTACGATGACGTCGCCGACGCCGACGTCCTCGCCCTGCCTGCGGATATTCGCGCCGGCCTCCGGAGCGCTTCCCAGCACGATGCGGTCATCCGTGCGCCTGACGCGCTCCTGCATCGCCACCGCGACCGTTCCGGGCGGAAGCGGCGCGCCGGTCATGACGCGGGCCGCCTCCCCCGGCTTCAGAGCCACGCGGGTCCCGGCGGCGCCGGCCGCCAGACGCGCCAGAACCCGGTGCTCCGGATCGAGCGATCCGAGCGCGTAGCCGTCCATGGCGGAGTGATCAAAGGGCGGCAGCGGCGTCGGGCTCGCGACGTCCGCGGCCGAGACGCGCCCCGACAGGAAGGCGAGTGCGACGGTCTCGGCCTCCACCGGCCGCTTGACGATGTCGGCGGCGCGCGCCTGCGCGGCCTCGACGGTCAGCAGTCCAGGCGCGGCGCAGATGTCCTCGCGGGCGGCGGCGGTCACTGCGCGGTCTCGTCCTCGTCGATGCGCATGCGCCGCCCCTTTCGGTCGAAGAAGGCGCCCTCGTTCAGGGCGAGCCTGTCGTCGTGGATCATCTGTTCGACGCGGCGCAGTTCGATGCGGGCGAGCGGTTCCTCCAGCGGGCCGCCGGCCTTCGCGCTTTGCGGGAAGAACACGACGCCGTCCCAGCCGCCCGGCGCGGTCGCGAAGAGCTTGCGGACGTCCGTCCAGCGGGCTTCGTCGCCGATGACGTGGAAGAAGGTCGAGGCCACCGCCACGGCGTCGCTGGCGGTGATCTCGACCAGCACTGCGAGCGCGGTGAAGCCGCCGGTCGCCGCGTAGGTCGCGCGCAGCCAGTCGTCGAAATCCTGCGTCGCGTCAGAAATCGACAAGCGGCGTCTCCGCGAAGGTCCGGTCGAACTGGGCGGCGAAGGGTTTTCCCCTGATCTGCTCGTAGCGTTCCTCGAACGCCGCGAGCGCGAACAGGATGGCGGGCGCGCGAGCCGCCGCGGGATCGTTCCGCATGCCCGAGACCGGAACAGGGCGTTCGTCGAGAGTCTCCGCCGCCGCATCGGCCTCCGTGAGCAGACGCTCGTCATGGATGGCGTCGGCAAGCTGCGTCATCGCATCGAGCAGGTTAGCGGTCGCCGGATCGGTTTCCGGCCAGTCGAGTTCGTCGATAGCGGCGGCGCGCTGCGCAGCGCGCGAGGCGTCGCGGTCCGGCGTGGCGAAGTCGGCCGCCACCAGAGCGGCGAGGAAATTGAAGCGACGCCAGGCTCGCTGCCGCTCCCGTTCCAGCCGCGCGATCTCCTGCGCGTAATTCTCGCGGAAATCGCGTTCGACGGATGCGGCTTCGACAGCCTTCTCCTCGAGCGCCGAAAGGGCAGCGGGGCGGATCATGCTCATCAAGCCACTTTCTCGATCCCGGCCGACGTCAGGTCCGCTCGGCGGAACAGGTCGCGCCTGTGCCGGTTGATCCGCCGCTCGTCGCCGCGGCGGATTGTGACGCCATGACGGTCGAAGAATTCAAGAATCTGGATGGCGACCTTGCGGCCGTTGTCCATCCGGTCCCGGAAGCGCGCCGCCGTGACGACGCCGTCGCCCTTGGCGATGTCGACCGCGATCTCGACCATTTCCGCGACCGTGTCACGCAGGAAGAAATGATCGTGCGCGACCTCGTCTGCTCGCCCAAGCCGGCCGACCAGCTTGAGGGCGCGCCTGACGTCCGCCTCGTCCTCGCCGAGCGCTGCGGCGAGGTCGCGCACGCGTGGCGGGCGGAATCTCACCTCGCCCGCGAGCAGCGGCCCCGCGGCTTCCCAGATCGCCTCGTCGGCGGGCGCGAGGCGCGCGACATGCCCCGGAAGCCGGATCCAGGCGCCGTCGATACCGATGACGTTCTGGCGCTGCAGGGTCCCCAACGCGGCGAGGAAGGCGGGCGCGGGCAGCCGAGGCTCGAGGGACAGCCTCAGCCGCTCCGCGCCGATCCCTTGCAGATCGGGGTTCTCCGCATGATGTGCGCCAAGCGCCTCGACGACGGCGGCCTCGAAGGCGGCCCAGATCTCCGCGGAGATGGTCGCGCCACGCTTGCCGCCGAGCCGCATGAGCCCGAGCCGCCCGATGAGCGTCTCCCCGGCCTCGGGACCGACGTTGCGATCCCTGAGAAAGCCGTCGAGATCCACCGCGTAGGGAGGGGCCGCGAACAGCCCGCGCAACGCTTCGGCGTGATCGTCGAGCTCGAGCGCCGACAACTGCGTGCGTCGTTCGGGCGAACGCCTCCGCCGGGCCGGACCGCGGAGGTCGACGATCCTGCCGCCGGCGACCGTGCGGGCGCCGCCGACGTCGCGAAGCACGAAGCGGTCGAGCGCTGCGGCCGCGAGGGGGCGGTCCAGGACGAGCTGGGCCCGCGCCTCCTGGCCCGGCGCCAGGGCCTCGCCCTCGAGCGGGATCAGCCTGGCCGGGATGTCCGCCGCGCCGTGATGCAGGCGCACGGCGGACCAGGGCCCGTAGGGTCGCGGCTCGCTTGGAAGAATTTTCAGAGTGACGTCGATGCGGTCGGTCGGCGCGTGCAGTTCCGGCGCGCAGACGACGTCGCCGCGCGAGATGGCGTCCTTGGCGATGCGCGGGCCGACGAGGTTGAGCGCGCAGCGCTCGCCCGGCCGCCCCTCCTGGGCCGGACGGTTCTGCGCATGGATCGAGCGCACGCGCGCCTCCAGCCCCGAGGGCGAGATCACGACATGGTCGCCGACTCGCACGGCGCCGTCGCGGACCGAGCCCGTCACCACCGTCCCCGCGCCCTGCAGCGTGAAGCACCGGTCGATCGACATCCGGAATCGTCCCTCGGCGGCGCTCGACTTCGTCTCGGCGCCCGCCGCGTCGAGCTTGGCCTGCAGCGCCTCCACGCCCTCTCCGGTGACGACGGAGACCGGCACGATCTCGGCGTCCTCAAGCCCCGTCCCATGCAGCATCGACGCGATCTCGTTTCGGGCCGCGGCGCGTCGCACGTCGTCCGCGAGGTCGGCTTTCGTGAGGGCGACCAGCCCGCGTCTGACGCCGAGGAAATCGACGATAGCCAGATGCTCGCGGGTCTGCGGCATCGGCCCGTCGTCGGCGGCGACCACCAGAAGCGCGAGGTCGACGCCGCTGGCGCCGGCCAGCATGTTGCGAACGAAGCGCTCGTGGCCCGGCACGTCGACGAAGCCGAGCACCGATCCGTCGGGGCGCGGCAGGTAGGCGAAGCCGAGATCGATCGAAACGCCGCGGCGCTTTTCCTCCGCGAGCCGGTCCGGGTCGACGCCGGTCAACGCACGGACCAGCGCCGACTTCCCGTGATCGACATGGCCGGCAGTGCCCACAATCACCGGTTCTGCTCCAGCGGCGCGAGCGGCTTTTGAGCTGCGGCCTCGGCCATGGCGCGGTCGTCGGCCGAAAGCGCGGCGCGCACGGCGTTTATAAAGGGCGCGGAGAGCGCGCTGCCGCCGTGCTCCGCGCGCAGCAGCCAGATCATCGCGGCCCGGTCGTCCTGCTCGACCCCGGCGCCGAGATGGAGCGCCGCCCCCAGCATGGCCTGCCCGTCCGCTTCGCCGCGCCGCGCCGCCTCGTACCACCAGCGTGCGGCCTCCTCCGCATCGCGATCCATACCGAGAGCGTTGTGCGCGATCAGGCCGAGCCGAGTCATCGAGCTCGCGACGCCCTGCTCGGCCGCCGCGAGGGCCCATTCCCGCGCCTCGACCGGATCGTAGTCGATGCCCTGACCCTCGAGCTTCATCCAGCTCAGCATGTCTTGCGCGGCGGCGTCGCCCTGTTCAGCGGCGAGCTCGAACAGTTCGGCGGCCTTCTCGTCGTTCTGCTCGATACCGCCCTCGCCCTTGAAATGGAGCGTCGCGAGATTGCGTTGCCCGATGGCGTCGCCCTGCTTCGCGGCGGCGCGGAAGAGACGCGCCGCCTTCTCCAGGTCGCGAGGCACGCCGAGCCCCTCGGCGTAGCAGGCGCCGAGATTGCTCTGGGCCCGGGGCCATTTCTCGCGGGCGAGCGGACGCCAGACGCCGATCGCGGTCGCGTAGTCGCCCTTGGCCGCCGCCTTGAACGCCATTTCCATCAGGGCGTCGATGTCGTCCTCGTCCTGCTCCGCGTCCGTCGGCTCATCCTCGGGATCGCGTCGGGCGAAGATCTTTCTCAGCCACATGACGGCGCCTCCGCGGCGGTCGCCGTCCTCAATTCGTCGAGGCCCGCGATCAGGGCCTTCTCGTCGTCGAGCGCGCGCAAGTCGAGCAGCAGACGATCCTCCGCGATCCGGCCGATGACAGGGACGGACAGCGACCGGAAGGCCGCCGCCAAGCGCACCGTCGCGCCGCCGCTCCCGCCCGGCGCCGAGATCGCGAATCCTCCGCTCGGTATCTGGGCGAGCGGCAGCGCCCCAGAGCCGATCTGACTTGCGAGATCGATAACCGCGACCTCGTAGCCGGCTCCAACAGCGGCGGCGACGGCCGGTCTCAGTCGGGCTGCAAGCGCCTTGAGCGCCTCAGCCGGACGGGCGAGCAGCGCCAAGGTCGGCAGGCGTTCGGCGAGCCGGTCCGGGTCGCGATAGAGCTTGAGGGTCGCCTCGAGGGCGGCGAGCCGGAGCTTGTCGAGCCGCAGCGCGCGTTTCAGATGATTCTTCGCGAGGCGCCGCACGAGATCGGATCGTCCGACGACAAGACCCGCCTGAGGACCGCCGAGCAGCTTGTCTCCGGAAAAGGTGACGAGATCGGCGCCATCGGCGACGGCGTCCTGCACGGTGCGCTCGCGCTCGAGGCCGTATGTGGAGAGGTCGACCAGCACGCCGGAGCCGAGGTCGTCGACCAGAGGAAGGCCACGTTCGCGCGCGAGCGGCGAAAGTTCCGCGGCCCGGACCTCCTTCACGAACCCCTCGATCCGGTAGTTCGAAGGATGCACCTTCATGAGAAGCGCGGTGTCCGGTCCGATCGCCTCGGCGTAGTCCGAGAGGTGGGTGCGGTTGGTCGTGCCGACTTCGACGAGGCGCGCTCCGGCGCGCTTCATGATCGCGGGCATGCGGAAGGCGCCGCCGATCTCGATCAGCTCGCCGCGCGACACGATGGTCTCGCGCCCCTCCGACAGCGAGTTGAGGGTCAGCAGCACTGCGGCGGCGTTATTGTTGACCGCGACCGCGTCCTCCGCGCCGGTGAGTTCACGGAGAAGTCCGCGGACATGATCGTCCCGCTCGCCTCGCTGGCCGTCGGAGAGCCTGAATTCCAGAGACGTCGGATGCCGCATGGCCGCGACCACGGCCGCAATCGCCTCCTCCGCGATCAACGCGCGCCCCAGATTGGTGTGCAGCACCGTGCCGGTCAGATTGATCACGCGGCGCTGACTCGGGACGTCCTCGTTTTCGAGCCGCGCGGCCGCGGCGGCCGCCAGCCTGCCCGGCGAGACGTCGACCGCTGCGCCCGCGCGCCAGGCCGGACGGACTTCCGCCAGAGCCGCGCGAACGCTCGCCACCGTCGCCGGCCGGCCGAACCGCTCGGCGGCGACCCGCGCAGCGTCGGTCGCAAGCACCTTGTCGACCGAGGGCAGCGGCGCCCGATCCGGAGTCTCAATGCCCGACGACTGATCCATCACGCGGTTTCGATGTCCACCGGCCGGGTCGCGCCGGCGCATCGTCCATCAATATCCCAGCAGATAGGGATTGAAAGCCGCACGCGCCCATCCTGCCTCCCGCACCTTCAGATCGAGCCCAAGCGTCGCGACATCGTCTGCGACTGGATCGATTTCCGGGACAAGGTGTTGCTGCATGATCTTCACATAGCATCTGCATCTGTCGCAGGTCTCCGCGCGCACGACGTCGACCTCTGACCGATCCTTCTTGCCGCCCGCCGACGGATCCGACTCCGCCGCGTCGCTCTCGACGGCCAGCGAGCGGTAGGCGACGCCCTCCGTGCTGTCGCAGGCGACGCACTTGACGCGCACATGGTTCCAATATGTCCCGCAGAGCGCGCAGACGACGTAGCGCACGCCATGCGCATGCTCCCAGCCGACGACGAGGCTCGCGACGGGCGGGCCGCCGCAGCATGGGCAGGCGCCCACCCCGACGGATTTCAGACGGCTGGCGTCGATCCGCGCCGCGAGGCGTGCAAAATGGACCTGAAGCGCCGCCGACGCGAACACATGATCCGCAAGCGTTTCGATCGCTGACGCGCTTTCGAGCGCTTCGCGCAGGATCCGCAGCCGCCGGGCCTCGTCATGCGCCAGGCGATCGCGCGCCTCCGCCGCCGGCTGAGGCATGGTGATGGCGACCGCATGGTCGAGGAGCCGCGACAGCGCCGCGAGCGCCGCTTCGTCGGTCTCGAAGCGGCCGCGGTCCAGCGGCGGCATGCCGAATTCGTAGGATCGCTCCAGCGCCTCCGTGGCCGGCAGTTTCGGCTCGGGCAGGCTGTGCTGGATGTCATTCTGGGCCTGCGAGAGATCGCCCAGGAACGTCAGATAGTCTTGAAGCGCGTGGCCGGGCGCGAGCGCCCTGAACCGCGCGGCGCGGGCGGCGAAGACAGACTCGGGGTTCGGCGCGACCGCGAAGGGCGCGTCCGGAACGCCGCCGATCGCGTCCGGCTGGGGAAGGTTGTCGGCCGGCCCGGCCATGATGAACTCCGAAACTCTCGACGCGCCTCACGCGACCGAGGCATCGATAACGGGTCTTCGCCCGTGCTTCCAACCCCTTGAAACGACGATCCCGGGCGGCCTCTCGACCGTCCGGGATCCAATCGTCGATACGCCGGGGCCTACTCCCGATGGGCGTGCTTGGTCCCCGCCTCGCGGCGCAGCCACTTGCGGTGATGCCGCCAGGCCCACCCGCCTGTGACCCTGCCGCGCGTCATGCTGGCGACCGAGCCTCGCACCCAGATGCCGGCGTAGACATGGACGATGATCAGCATGATCGCGAAGAAGGCCATCACTGCGTGGATCAGGGCCGCCAGCCGATTGGTCTCGATCGAGACGTAGCCGCCGAAATACTGGTCCCAGATCACAAGCCCGGTGCAGAACAGCACCAGGATCATCAGGGCCTGGCCCCAGAACACGCCTTTCTGGCCGGCGTTGTACTTGTCGAGTTCGGGCAGCTTTTCCTCGTCGCCCTTCACGACGTCGCCGATCTGGGACATCCACTGGGTGTCGTCCCTGTTCCAGAGGTTGTACCGCCAGAATTGAAGGAACATGCCGGCGAAGCTGATCAGCAGGATGACGCCGAGCCACGGATGGACGGCCCGGGTGACGGCTCCGCCGCCAAACAGGCCGGTGAGGAAGTAGAGGCTCGGATGGAACAGCGCGAGACCACTCAGCGCGAGCAGGCTGAAGGTGATCGCGGTGATCCAGTGATTGACCCGCGCGAAGGCCGAATAGCGGTCGATGAACGTCCGCGTGCGGACTCTTGGCGGCAGGTGCTCGATGTCGATCGCCATCAGACGGGCCTCGTTTCAGGAGACGAAGGCGCAGCGCCGCTCTTGCCCTCCTCGACCAGTTCGGCCGCGTTCTCCTCGTCGTGCTCGCTCACCTTGTTCGGACCGACGATCGTGTGGTGTACGAAAGCGCCGATCGCGGCCAGCGCCAGCGCGCCGAGCGCGAACGCCTTGCCGGTCCCCTTCCAGGCCGCGACCAGCGGGCTGATCCGCGGCTTGTCCGGCAGGCCGGCGTAGATGTGCGGCTTGTCGTTGTGGTGCAGCACGTACATCACATGCGTGCCGCCCACGCCCTCGGGGTCGTAGAGGCCCGCGTTCGAGAAGCCGCGGGACTTCAGGTCCGCGATGCGCTTCTCGGCCTGAGCCTTCATGGCCTCCTTGGTGCCGAACATGATCGCCGTCGTCGGGCAGGCCTTGGCGCAGGCCGGCCCCTGCCCGACCGCCACCCGGTCGGAACAGAGCGAACATTTGTACGCCTTGTGGTCGACCTTGGAGACGCGCGGGATGTTGAACGGGCATCCCTTGATGCAGTAGCCGCAGCCGATGCAGTTCTCGTGGACGAAATCCACGATGCCGTTGGTGTACTGCACGATCGCGCCCGGCGCCGGACACGCCTTCAGACAGCCCGGATCGGCGCAGTGCATGCAGCCGTCCTTGCGGATCAGCCACTCCAGATTGCCGTTGTCCGGGTTGTCCCACTCGGCGAAGCGCATCAGCGTCCAGGAATTGGGCGTGAGGTCGTGCGGGTTGTCGTAGACGCCCGTATTGACCCCCACCTCCTCGCGGAGGTTGTTCCACTCCAGGCACGCCGACTGGCACGCCTTGCAGCCGATGCACTTCGAGACGTCGATCAGCTTGGCGACCTCGATCGCCTGCCCCCCGGTGACGGGAGGCGTGTCGGTCGAGGCCGAGCGGCGCTGAAGGTTCAGGGACTGGTTCGCCATGTCTCGAGCCCTCCCTTACGCCACAGGTCCCGAGGCGATCGCCTCGATGTTGACCAGGAACGCCTTGTATTCCGGCGTCTCGATGTTCGCGTCGCCCACGAAGGGGGTGAGCGAGTTCGGGTTCATGCCCTTCTTGGCCGCGCCCATGAATCCCCAGTGCTGCGGAATGCCGACGACGTGGGTCGCCTTGCCGTCGACCATCAGCGGCTTGATGCGCTTGGTGACCACCGCCTTGGCCTTGATCGAGCCCCGGTTGGACCAGACGCGCACCCAGCCGCCCTTGGCGATGCCCTTCTCCTTCGCGAGCTCTTCCGAAATCTCGACGAAGAATTCCGGCTGCAGCGCCGCGTTGACCCAGACGTGCTTGGTCCACTGGTGGAAGTGCTCGGTCAGGCGGTAGCTCGTCCCGACATAGGGATACTTGTCGCTGGAGCCGAGCGCCGCGAAGTCGCCCTTGAAGATGCGCGCGGCGGGATTGCCGCGGATCTTCGGCGCGACCGCGTTGGCGACCGGGGACTCGAACGGCTCGTAGTGCGTCGGGAACGGCCCGTCCCGCATCATCTTGCGGGAGAAGAACCGCGCGACGCCCTCCGGGTTCATGATGAAGGGGCCGATCGCGTCCTGCGGCTTGAAGGTCGGGCTGTAGTCCGGCACGTCGAGGCCGCCCCACTTCTCGCCGTTCCACCAGACAAGTTTGCGGGTGTCGTCCCACGGCTTGCCCGACGGGTCCGACGAGGCGCGGTTGTAGAGGATGCGGCGGTTGGCCGGCCACGACCACGCCCATTTGGGCGCAAGGCCGGCGTCCTCCGGATCGCTCTTGTCACGGCGGGCCATGTTGTTGCCCGCCTCGGTCCAGCAGCCGGCGTAGATCCAGCAGAAGCCCTGCGTAGAGCCGTCGTCGCGCATCTGCGCGAAGCCGTCGAGCTGCTTGCCCTTCTGGACGATGACCTTGGTCGCGTCCTTCGGATCGAACACGTCCGAAAGGGCCGAGCCGTTCATCTCCTTGGCAAGTTCCTGAGGGGTCGGGTCCTCGGGATTGGCGTAGGGCCAGTTCAGCTTGATGATCGGGTCGGGGAAGGCGCCGCCCTCAGCCTCGTAGAGCTTCTTCAGCCGGAGCCAGATCTGGGCCATGATCCAGGTGTCGAGCTTGGCCTCGCCCGGCGGCTTCTGCCCCGGATAGTGCCACTGCAGCCAGCGCCCGGAATTGACGAGGGAGCCCTCGTCTTCCGCGAAGCAGCTCGTCGGCAGCTGGAACACCTCGGTCTGGATCTCCGACGTCTTCACGTCGTTGAACTCGCCGTGGTTCTGCCAGAAGCGCGACGTCTCCGTGTCGAGCGGGTCCATCGTGACGAGGAACTTGAGCTTCGACAGGCCCTCCGTGAGCTTGCCCCTGTTGGGGAAGGTCATCAGCGGGTTGAAGCCCTGGCAGAAGTAGCCGGTCATCTTGCCCTGCGCCATGAGGTCGAAGGCGCGCAGGATGTCGTAGGTAACGTCGAGCTTCGGAAGCCAGTCGTAGTTCCAGTTGTTCTCCGCCGTCGCCGCCGCGCCCCACATGGATTTGGTGAACGAGACGAAGAACTTCTTGTAGTTCTGCCAATAGCTCATCTGGTTCGGCCGCAACGGCTTGAAGCCGCGGGTCGACATGTAGGCGTTGAAGTCCGGCTCCTTCTCCGTCGGCATCGTGAGATAGCCGGGGATCAGGTTGGACATCAGGCCGAGGTCGGTGAGCCCCTGGATGTTGGAGTGCCCGCGCAGCGCGTTCATGCCGCCGCCGCGCACGCCGATGTTGCCCAGCAGCAGCTGGATCATCGCCATGCAGCGGATGTTCTGCGAGCCCTTCGAGTGCTGGGTCCAGCCGAGCGCGTACATCGACGTCATGGTCTTCGTCGGCGTCGAGCACGTCGAGATCATTTCGGCGACCTTCAGGAACTTGTCCTTTGGCGAGCCGCAGATCTTCTCGACCAGCTCCGGCGTGTAGATCGCGAAGTGCTTCTTCATCAGCTGGAAGACGCAGTTCGGATCCTGCAGCGTGTCGTCAACCTTCGCGAAGCCGTCGTCGCCCATCTGGTACTCCCAGTTGGACATATCGTAGCCGCGCTTGGCCTCATCGTAGCCGACGAACAGGCCGTCCTTGAAACCGAACTCCGGTTTCACGAGGAAGCCGACGTTGGTGTAGGCCTTGACGTACTCGTGCTGGATCTTGTCGTTCGACAAGAGGTAGTTGATCACGCCGCCGAGGAAGGCGATGTCGGTGCCGGGCCGGATCGGGCAGTAGTAATCAGCGACCGAGGCCGTGCGGGTGTAGCGCGGGTCGACCACGATGAGTTTGGCGCCGCGGTTCTCCTTGGCCTTGACGACCCATTTGAAGCCGCAGGGATGCGCCTCAGCCGCGTTGCCGCCCATGACGACGACGAGGTCGGTCGAGGCGATGTCGCCCCAGGAGTTGGTCATCGCGCCGCGACCGAATGTTGGGGCCAGACTGGCCACCGTCGGTCCGTGTCAAACGCGAGCCTGGTTGTCGAACACCACCATGCCGGTCGAGCGCACGACCTTCCAGGTCAGCGTCGCCGTTTCGTTGGTCGTCGCGGAGGCGGCGAGGAAGCCCGTCGTCGTCCAGCGGTTGACCGTCACCCCTTCCTTGTTCTGCGCGACGAAGTTCTTGTCGCGGTCGTCCTTCATCAGGCGCGCGATGCGGTCGAGGGCGAAGTCCCACGTCACGCGCTCGAACTTGTCGGAGCCGGGCTTGCGGTGCATCGGGTACTTGAGGCGCGTCTCCGAATGCACGAAGTCGAGCAGCGCCGCGCCCTTCGGGCAGAGCGTGCCGCGGTTCACCGGATGGTCCGGGTCTCCCTCGATGTGCATGATCGACGGCTCGTTGTTCTCCGAACCGTCGCCGACGCCATACATCAGAATGCCGCAGGCCACCGAACAATACGGGCAGGTGTTCCGGGTCTCCGTCGTCTTCGCGAGCTTGAAGGGCCGCACCGTCTGGGCCAGAGCCTGTTCAGCGCCGCCGAAGCCCATCGCTCCGAGCGTCGTCCCGGCGATGCCCGCGCTCGCAGTTCGCAAGAACTGCCGCCGCGAAATGTCGCCGATCATCTGGGAAGCATCCTCCCTTTCCCATCGTGAGACCTCGCGATCCCACGTCACCCGCCGGCGCATCGCCAGCTTTCGATTGAACGAAAATTACGATCGGCCGATTACGAATGTCAAATTGTTCCAGGTCATCCCGCACCGCAAAAATTGTTTGGTCCGGGGAACTTAGCCGGGCCGGACTATGGGCTCGCGAAGCTGTGTACGGCCGCTGCATGAGCGCGGCGCATGCTCGCGCCGCCCGGGTCTTTATCCCTTCGACATCGGCATGAAATCGCTCGACCTCCGCGGACTGCGCTGCCCCTTGCCCGTGCTGAAGACGCGCAAAGCCCTCGGCGCGCTCGAAGCGGGCGAGAGCATCGAGGTGACAAGCGACGATCCTCTCGCCGCCGTCGACATTCCGAACCTGCTGCGCGAATCCGGCGACGAACTGGTGGCCACTCAGCCGACGGAGCGGTCGGGCGTCCGATTCGTCATCCGCAAAGGCAGGCGTGACCCCTTCGCCGTCTCTCGCCGCGAGGATGCGTGACGTGCGGCTTGAACCGCGGCGCGCCTGCCACTAGGGTCCGCCCGCGCCGCGCCCTCCGCGCCGCGGTCGAGCGCGTAGCTCAGCTGGTAGAGCAACGGACTTTTAATCTGTAGGTCCTGGGTTCGAGTCCCAGCGCGCTCACCACGCCGCCTGCGCGGCGCCCTTCCTGTCCGCCATCGGTTCGGCGTCGTCCGATCACGCTGCGCGGAACCCGTCTGCGCGACGTAACGAGCGGCCTGAAAAATCTAACTGAATTGCCGACCATTTATTCGTGTCCGAGATCGCCGGTAACTGAGCCGTCCGAAGACGATCTCTAAGTATTTTCACGTATTGATCCGCTCCATCTGCCGCTCACACTCCGATCAGGGTCTCGCTCGTCGTGAAAGGGGGGCGGGAGGCGCCGAAGTATTGTTCCGCGCCGCCGATCAGGCGCACTGGCGTCGGGAGCCCCACGGGTATCGCGAAGAGAGCGTCAACACACAAGAACAAGGGGATAGGCATCCATGCGTACGCATTCGAACAGCCGCACGCCGATGGCTCTGAAGGGAATGCTCGTGGCCCTCGCCACAATCTGCGTTCCCGCCGTCGCCGGCGCGGTGGTCACGGACGTTCAGGGCGGACCGATCCAGTCGATCAAGATCCTGCGAAATCCCGACGCGGCGTCGACCAGCAGCACGACCTTCCAGGACGTGCCCGGCGGGACGACCAATCTCAAGATCAAGCAGGACAATACGCTCGTCACGGTCCGGTTCAGCGCCGAATCCCAGTGCAGCGGCGGGACACCCGGCAACTGGTGCTCCGTCCGAATCGTCGCCGAACGCAACGGCGTCGAGGAAGAGCTGCGGCCGAACTCCGGCTCGGACTTCGCCTTCGACTCCGTCGAATCCGGGGGCGACGGCTTCTGGACGAGCGCCTCCGTCGACCGCTCCATCGTGCTCGCCAAGGGCAAGTACAAGATCAAGGTGCAGTGGGCGACGACGAGCGGGTCGACCACGTTCCGGCTCGACGACTCCAGCCTGACGATCGAGACGGCGATCTCGACCGAATGACGCAGGCGGATGCGCGGCGGACCTCACGGTCCGCCGCGGCTTCTATCTGGGGGGAGGATCGATGACCGGCTCCTCGGGAGGAACCGGCTCGTCGATGGACGGATCGAGGTCCGGATCCGGATTCGGCACGATGTCCGGGTCCTGCACCGGCGCCTCGTCCGGCGGAGCGGGCGGATAGACGGGCTGGTCGGGATTTGGAATCTCGGGCTGAGGCACATTGGGCCCGAGCCGGGCGAGTCCGATCGCGCCTTCGACTACCGACCCCGTGTCGCCATAGGTCATTCGATCTCCTTTCGCGCGGGGCTGTTCGCATGGGCTCGGGAGTCAAACCCGGCCGGCGCAGACAGGTTCCGTCGCGCCCGGGCGCATAGGCTCACTGCTCCCGGAAACTCCTGCGGAAGGAGTGGATGACGGGCTCGAGGAAATACTCCATCGCCACCCGTTTCTTGGCTTCGACATAAGCCTCTACCGGCGAGCCCGGCTTCATTTCCTCGGCCCGGGCGTAGGCGGCGAAGGCTGATCGGTCGACGGCGACCTTGGCGACGTAATAGGTCTGCTGGGTCTTGTCGTCGAGCAACGCGTCGGCGCCAACCATGATGACCTTGCCGGGCAGCAGCGGCATGTCGCGCATCGGGAACGCGGTGAAGGAGACCCGCGCGGCCTGGCCGGTCTCGATGTTCCGGATCTCCTGCGGCGCGACCTTGCCTTCGATGATGAGATCGCCCTCGGTCGGCACGATCTGCATGATCATCTCACCGGGCTTGACGACGCCGCCCACGGTCTTGACCTGGCTGTTCAGGACATAACCCGTATCGGGAGCGAGAACCTGGGTGCGCACCAGGATGTCGGCGCTGGCGTTGAGCTTAGCCCGCAACCCGGCCGCTTCCGAGCGCGCCTTGGCGAGATCCGCCGACGACTGGTTCAGGAAGGCGGTGCGGGTGTTGTCGAGCGTGATCGACTTTTCGACCTGCTCGATCTCGGCGCGCTTGATGTCGGACTGCAGCGCGGCCATCTCGGTCTCGAGCTCGGACTTGCGGCGCTGGAGGTCGAGCAGCAGCGGCTTGCGGGCCAAACCCTTCTCCATGAGCTGTTCGGCGTCGGCGATCTGGATCTCGATCAGCTTCAGCTGATCCTTCGAGCCCGCGATGCGCGCGCGGCCGCCCGAAGCCTGCTCGCCGAGCTTGGCGATCTGGGCGCGCAGAAGGCTCTCCTTCTCCTTGACGTCGCGCACGCTGGTCTCGAACAGGTCCTGCTGCTCTTTCATGAAGCCCGCAAAACCCGGATCGTCCTCCGCCACAGCGAGCGCCTCGGCGAAATCAATCTGCGAGGCGCCACTGATCTGGGCTTCAAGGCGCGCGGCCTCCGCGAGCCGGCGCGAAAGCGTGTCGCGGCTCTGCCCGACCGCCGCGAGCGCCTGCGCGCGCTCGAGCGTGACGAGCGGCTGCCCCTTCTTCACGAGATCGCCGTCGCGCGCCAGGATCTCGCGGACGATGCCGCCTTCAAGATGCTGCACCGATTTGCGGCTCGCCTCCGGCCCGATGGCGCCCTTGACGACGGCTCCGGCCGATAGCGGCGCGGTCGACGCCCAGACAGTGAAGCCGCCCATGAAGCCGAAGATCACGATCGCGCCGGTGATCGCCACGCCGCGAAGCCGCGACGCGAGCCCGATCGGCCGGCGCGCGACGTCGAGCGGCGCCGGAGCGGGCGTGGTCTCGCGCCCGTTCATCGCGGCGCGCTCGGAACGGCGCGCACGTCGCCGCCGCCCTTCACAGGAGCGACCAGCTCGCGCAGGACCTCCGTCGGAGGGCCGAGCTTGGTGATCTGACCGTTCTGCATCACCGCGACGCGATCCGCGAGATGCGCCAGCGCCGGCTTGTGGGTCACCATCAGCACCGTCACCTTGCGCTGTTTCAGCGCCGTGAGGCAGTTCACAAGCGCGCGCTCGCCGTCGCCGTCGAGGCTGGCGTTCGGCTCGTCGAGCACGACAAGCCGCGTCTCGCCATAGACCGCGCGAGCGAGCGCCACCCTTTGGCGCTGGCCTCCGGAGAGGATGGCGCCGCCATTGGCCAGCATTGTGTCATAGCCCTCGGGCAGCGACAGGATGAGCTCGTGGCAGCCGGCGAGCTTGGCGGCCTCCACGACCGCCGCGTCATCCGGCTCGTCAAACCGGGCGATGACGTCGCGCACCCGCCCCGAAAACAGCTCCGTGCCCTGCGCGAGATAGCCGATGTATTTGCGGCGCTGGTCGTCGCGCCACAGCATGACGTCGCCGCCGTCAAGCCGGACGACGCCCCGCGTCGGCGTGCGACTGCCGACGATCGCCCGGCAGAGCGTCGACTTGCCGGACCCGGACGGGCCGATGAACGCCAGACTGTTGCCCGCATCGATCTTGAGCGACACGTTGGCGAGGATCGCCTTGTCGTTGGACGGCGTCAGGATCGTCACTTTCTCGATCACGACCCGACCTTCCGGCGCCGGCAGGGCGATCGGATCCTCGATCGTGCGGCTCGACGCGTTGAGCAGGTCCTTGATCCGTCCCCAGGCGGAGCGGCACTGCTGCAGGCCGCGCCAGGCTGCGATCGACTGGTCGAGCGGCGCAAGCGCGCGCGACAGCAGGATTGAGCTCGCGATCATGCCGCCCGGAGTGATGTGGCCGCCGAGCACGAGATAGGCGCCGAGCGCGAGCGTGCAGATCTGGGCGACGACGCGCAGGAACTTGCCCGAGCCGATCATCACCGTGCCGCGGTCCGTCGCTTCGGCGAGCAGCGCGGTCGAAACGGCGTTCGCCTGGCTCGCACGGGCGGCGAGCCGCCGGCTCATGCCCATGGCCGCGACCGTATCGACGTTGCGGGCAGCCTCCGCCAGCACGCGCTGCGCTTCCGCATGGCCCTGCGCCACCCGCTCCGTCGCGGGCTTGGTCACCCTGTCGTTGATCAGCGCAAGCCCGACGATCAGCACCGCGAAGACAAGGCCGAGCAGCCCGAGATCCGGATGGATCAGCGTGCAACCGAGCAGGAAAACGGGCATCCACGGCACGTCGCAGAGCGAGGGCAGCGTCGGTCCTGACAGGAAGCCGCGCACGGCGCGCAGGTCGTTGAACGGCGCGCCTTCCTGCGCGCCGAGCTTGATCATGCCGCGCTCGGCCGACATGGCGGCTGCGAAGACCGGCTCAAACAGCGTGTCCTCGATCCATTCGCCAATGCGGGCGAGCGCTCGGAGGCGCAGCGCCTCGAGCCAGGCGTAGACGGCGATCGCGGCGGCCGCGATCAGCGTCACATAGATCAGCGTCTCGACCACGCCGGACCGCAGCACCCGGTCGTAGACCTGCATCATGTAGAGGGACGGAACCAGCAGCAGCAGGTTGATCGCGATCGAGAACACGGCGAGCAGGCTGATCGCCGAGTTCAGCTCGCGCCGAACCGTTCGGAGGATTTCTGCTCCGGGTCCGTCCTTTTTGGCCTGCGCCTGCGCCATGCGCCTTCACTCAACTCCGTCGCGCCGCGCCAGCTTCGTCATGGCCGGGGCCGGCCATAGCTCATCGCGTCGTTTCTCTCACGATGCAACACGGGCTGTTTCGTTTCGGTTGCGCGTCGCGCGCGGCCGCGCGCAAATCGACGAGCCCGAAGGGCCTCTTCAGTCCAGTCCCTTCGCCCAACCCTCGACGCAGGCCGCGGCGTAGGCGGCGAAGCGGCGCTCCGCGATCGCCGCTCGCGCCCCGCCCATGAGCCGCTGGTAGTAGGAGATGTTGTTCCAGCTCAAAAGCGTCATGCCGAGAATTTCTCCGCACTTCACGAGGTGGTGCAGATAGGCGCGCGAATAATCGCGCGCCGCAGGACAGTCGCTCTCCTCGTCGAGCGGGCGCGGATCGTCGGCGAAACGGGCGTTCTTGAGGTTGATCTTGCCGAAACGGGTGAAGGCCTGGCCGTGCCGACCGGCGCGCGTCGGCATCACGCAGTCGAACATGTCGATCCCGCGCGAGACGGACTTCAGGATGTCGTCCGGCGTCCCGACGCCCATGAGATAACGCGGGCGATCGGCCGGAAGCTCCGGGACGGTCTCCTCGAGCATGGCGAGCATCACGTCCTGCGGCTCGCCGACGGCCAGACCGCCGACCGCGTAGCCGTCGAAGCCAATGTCGACGAGGCCGCGCGCGGAACCGCGCCGAAGATCGGCGACATCGCCGCCCTGGACGATGCCGAACAGCGCCCTGCCCTCCTGGTCGCCGAACGCGGCCTTGGAGCGCTCCGCCCAGTCGAGCGACAGCCGCATGGCGCGCTCGACCTCGTCGCGCGACGCCGGCAGCCGGACGCATTCGTCGAGCTGCATTGTGACGTCGGCGCCGAGGAGCCGCTGGATCTCGACGGAGCGCTCGGGCGTCAGCCGGTGGGTCGAGCCATCGATGTGCGACTGGAAGGTGACGCCGTCATTGTCGAGCTTCCTGAGCGCCGCCAGCGACATGACCTGGAAGCCGCCGGAATCGGTCAGAATCGGCCGCTGCCAGCGCATGAAGTGATGCAAGCCCCCGAGCGCCGCCACCCGCTCCGCGCCCGGCCGGAGCATCAGGTGATAGACGTTGCCGAGCACCACGTCCGCGCCGGTCTGGCGGACCTGGTCGACGGTGAGCGCCTTGACCGTCGCCGCGGTGCCGACCGGCATGAAGGCGGGCGTGCGAATCTCTCCGCGGGGGAAGACGATCTCACCCGTGCGCGCGGCGCCGTCGGCCGCGGAGATGTTGAATGGAATCTTGCTCACGAAGGATCAGCCTGCATGAGCCAACTGCGTGCTTCGAGACGCGGCGCTGGCGCGCCGCTCCTCAGCATGAGGGCGGCTTGCGCCTGGCATCCTCGACGATCCTCATGCTGAGGAGGCCCGAGAGGGCCGTCTCGAAAAACGCACTTGGCCTGTCCCGCGCTCATCGCCGCTCCGGCAGGAACAGGCAGGCGTCGCCATAGGAGTAGAAGCGGTACCGCTGCTCCACCGCATGGGCGTAGGCGCGCTTCACCACGTCGAGGCCGGCGAAGGCCGAGATCAGCATCATCAGCGTCGACCGCGGCAGATGGAAATTGGTCATCAGCGCGTCGATGGCCCTGAACCGAAAGCCCGGAGTGATGAAGATGTCGGTCTCGCCCGAAAACGCCGCGATGAGCCCGCTCGTCGCTACGGCGCTCTCGAGCAACCGGGCTGATGTCGTTCCCACCGCGACGACGCGCCCGCCAGCGGCCTTGGTCTCGTTCAGCGCTTCGGCCGTTTCGGCGTCGAGAACGCCGAATTCGGCGTGCATGCGGTGGTCGTCCGTGTCCTCCGCTTTCACTGGAAGGAAGGTGCCGGCGCCGACATGAAGCACCGTTTCATGGCGCGCGACGCCGCGGGCGGCGAGCGCCTGCGACAGCGCAGGCGTGAAATGCAGGCCTGCGGTCGGCGCGGCGACCGCTCCTGGCTCCCGTGCGAACATGGTTTGGTAGTCCCGCTCGTCCGCGTCGTCGGCCGCCCTGCGTCCCGCGATGTAGGGCGGCAGGGGGATGTCGCCGGCTGCGGCGATCGCCGCGTCGAGATCCGGACCCGACAGATCGAAGGCGAGCGTCACCTCGCCCTCCGCCCCGCGCTCCGCCACCGTTGCGTCGAGCCGTCCGAGCAGGCAGGCCTGACCTTCCCGCGCGTCGCCGAAGCTGACGCGGTCTCCCGCCGCGAGCTTCTTGGCGGGTCGGGCGAAGACGCGCCAGCGGGCGCCGTCGAGCCGCCGATGCAGCAGGCATTCGATCCGCGCGACCGCCTCGCCCCGTCTCCGGCGGCCGAAGAGGCGCGCGGGGATGACGCGCGTCGCGTTGACGACAAGAGCGTCTCCAGACGCGAGCAGTTCGGGGAGGTCCGCGACGGTGCGGTCCTCGAGTTCGCGTTCCGAGCCCGGGCGCACGACGAGCAGGCGCGCGCTGTCGCGCGGGCTGACGGGCCTCAGCGCGATCAGCTCCTCCGGAAGGTCGAAATCGAACAGCGAGACGTCCAAGGAGCAGGTCCGGTCAGAAGAAGCGCACCAGCAGCGCGCCCGAAATCAGAAGCATCACGCCGACGACGCGCAGCAGGCTGATCGGTTGCACGGGCAGGCCGAACAGTCCGAAATGGTCCAGGATCGTCGCCGACAGCAGTTGGCCCGCGATCATGAAGGCGGTGACGGCCGCGACCCCGATGCGCGGGATCGCG
The DNA here is from genome assembly GCA_031316315.1 of Chelatococcus sambhunathii. Lineage (GTDB taxonomy): Bacteria > Pseudomonadota > Alphaproteobacteria > Rhizobiales > Methylopilaceae > Methylopila. The sequence goes on along the minus strand of JADBEO010000002.1, from coordinate 111,072 downwards.
ATCGTCATCGTCGACACGAACAGCGCGCCGAGCAGGCCGCCCGCGATCCACCAGCCGAGGCCGAGGCTGCGCCCCTGAGCGAGACCGGCGAAGAACCCGCCGCTCGCGAGCGAGATCGCCGTCAGCGTCGCGCCGCCGACCCAGAACGAGACGGTCGCGGCGAAGATCGGCGAGCCGAGCCCGCGCGCGAGCCCGGAATTGATCGCGCCCTGGATCGCGAGGCCGAGCCCGGCCCCGAAGGCCATGAGAACGAAGATCAGCTTGTCAGGCATCGAACCAAAAACCGAATGCCCGGACCGTGGCCCGGGCATTCGTCGACGAACGGTAGGCGTCGAGGCGACATCAGGCGTCCGCCGCGACCTTCATGGAGATGATCTTGTCCGGATCGCGCACGGGCTCGCCGCGCTTGATCTGGTCGACGTTCTCCATCCCCTCGGTGACCTTGCCCCACACCGAGTACTGGCCGTCGAGCCAGGGCGCATCCTCGAACACGATGAAGAACTGGCTGTCGGCCGAGTTCGGATCCATGGCGCGGGCCGCCGAGACGGTGCCGCGCACGTGCTTCTCCTTGGAGAACTCCGCCTTCAGCTTCTTGCCCGAGCCGCCGGTGCCGGTGCCGTTGGGGCAGCCGGTCTGCGCCATGAAGCCGTCGATCACGCGGTGGAAGACGATGCCGTCGTAGAAGCCCTCTCGGGCGAGTTCCTTGATGCGGGCGACATGGCCAGGCGCGAGGTCGGGACGCATCTCGACGACCACCTTCCCCTTGGTGGTCTCGATCAAAAGGGTGTTTTCGGGATCGCTCATTGAAATCTCCTTGGAAACTGGGACGAGGCGGGCGCTCAGTTCGCGCCTTCGAGCCTCACGGTCTTGATCTTGTCCGGCTGTGAGACGGTCCCCGACCCTTCGGCGCCCTTCTTCAGCTGGTCGACGACCTCCATTCCGGCCGTCACTTCGCCGATCACGGTGTACTGGCCGTCGAGCCAGGGCGCAGCCGCGAAGCAGATGAAGAACTGGCTGTTGGCGCTGTTCGGATCAGCGGTGCGCGCCATGCCGACCGTGCCGCGCTTGAAGCTCTCGCGCGAGAACTCGGCGGGCAGGTCCGGGTATTTGGAGCCGCCAGAGCCTGTTCCGGTCGGATCGCCGGTCTGCGCCATGAAGCCCGCGATGACGCGGTGGAACGGCACCCCGTCATAGAACTTCTCCGACACGAGCGTCTTGATCCGCTCGATATGCTTCGGCGCGAGATCCGGCCTGAGGCGGATCTTCACCGGTCCCTTCGTCGTGTCGAGCACCACGACCGGACCGGACGGCGCCGCGGCCGCCGGCCCGGACATCAGGCCAACGGCGACGAGCAGAGCAAGCAGCAACTTCATGAAGGTCCTCTGGAGCGTGTGACGGGCAGCGATTGAGCCGGTTATCCGGCGAGTGTCATCTGGCAAACCGCCGGTTCAAGCGCTCGACGACCGGCGGAGGCGCGAAGGCGGAGACGTCTCCGCCCATGGCAGCGATTTGACGGACAAATGTGGCGCTGATCGAGCGGACTGCGGCGGACGGCGGCAGCAGTACGGTCGTCACCCCCGGGGCGAGTTCCGCGTTCATCCCGGCCATCTGCATCTCATAGTCGAAATCGGCGCCGTCGCGCACGCCGCGGACGAGGACCGACGAGCCGGCGGCGCGGGCCGCGTCGACGACGAGGCCGTCGAAGGTGGTGGCTTCGAAATCGACGCGGGCCCTCCGCGCGACCAGCGCGAGCGTCTCGTCGAGCATCTCGCGGCGCTCCTCTAGGGAAAACAGCGGGGTCTTGCCGGGATGCGCGCCGATCGCCACGACGAGCTTGTCGGCGAGGCGACAGGCCCGCTCCGCCACGTCGAGATGTCCGTTGGTCACGGGGTCGAACGAGCCCGGGTAGAAAGCGACGCGCGGCATTGGCGCCCTCGGGTCAGGGCCGCGCGAGGGACGGCGGCCGGCGGATCGCTCCGCGCCGGGAGCGAAGCGCCGTCTCTACCGGCCCCTCTAGCCGGCCGCAAGGCCGTGAACGACGGATGAACGCCGGGCCCAGATTAGGTTCAGCCCTCCAATCTAGGATGCGCGCCAACACGAAGGGAGGACGCGATGACAGACGCGAAGTCTCGCATGGGGGGAATGAGGGGCGCGGTGGCCGCAATCCTGATCCTGTATGCGGCGGTCGCGCTGGCGATCATCGCGACCGCGTCGCCGAGCCGGGGGGCGGTGGGCGCGGGAAGGTTCGCCGAGGCGACCTCCCTCGATCAAAGCTCCCTCGAGCGTTGGCCCCTCGCTCCGAAAGGGCGACCGGTCACGGATTCCCGCCCCTCTCCGTGACGGAGGCGCGCGAGGACGCCCGGCCGCGTGGGGCGCGGCCGGGCGACTGATCGTTCGACTGAAGATCAAAGAAAAAAGCGGCGTCCCGAAATCCGGGAGCGCCGCTTTTTTATCTTGGAGGCCCAGCCTGGATTTGAACCAGGATGTGAGGATGTTCCCATCCCCTGGGTAGCCATTCCCCCACCGGGCCGACGTCCAGAATCTGCCACGCCGGTCCGGTGGACTGCAACAATACCGAGTTAGTAAGGTTAACGGACCCGCCGCTCACGAACCTTCCCTGCGGCTCGCGGACCGGACGGCGTCATTCCTCTGTCTCCTCGACCTCGCCGATGTAGTCGACCGAGACGACCCGCTCGCCTTCCGCCGTGTCGAAGACGATGACGCCCTGCGTCGACCTACCCGCCAGGCGGATGTTGTCCACAGGGCAGCGGATGGTCTGACCGGCGTTGGTGACGAGCACGATCTGGTCGGAGTGCTCGACCGCGAAGGAGGCCACCAGCGGACCGTTTCTGTCGTTCGTGACCATCGCGACGATGCCCTTGCCGCCACGGCCGGTGACCCGGTACTCGAAGGACGAGGACCGCTTGCCATAGCCGTTCTCGGACAGCGTCAGGATCAGCTGCTCGGCCTCGCTCATCGCCGCGTAGCGCTCGGCGCCAAGTTCGATGTCGGAGCCGACTTCCGCCTCGGATTCGACGTCTGCCGCAGCGTCTTCCGCGACGCTCTCGCCCTGCCCTCGGCGAACCGCGTTGGCCCGCTTCAGGTAGGCGACGCGTTCGTCGGGGCTCGCCTCGAAGTGGCGCAGGATCGACAGGGCGATGACCCGGTCGCCGTCCGCGAGCGTGATGCCGCGCACGCCCTGGCTGTCGCGCCCCTTGAAGACGCGCACGTCCGACACGCGGAAGCGGATGCACTGGCCGCGATACGTCGTCAGCAGGACGTCGTCGTCCTCCTTGCAGATCTGGACGTCGACGATGCTCTCGCCCTCGTCGAGCTTCATCGCGATCTTGCCGGAGCGGTTCACGTTGACGAAGTCCGACAGCTTGTTGCGCCTCACGGTCCCTCCGGACGTCGAGAACATCACGTCGTAATCGGCCCAGCTGGCTTCGTCCTCGGCCAGCGGCATGATCGTGGTGATGCGCTCGCCCGGATCGAGCGGCAGCATGTTGATCAGCGCCTTGCCGCGCGCCTGGGGCGCCGACAGCGGCAGCTTCCAGACCTTGAGCTTGTAGACCTGGCCGAGCGAGGAGAAGAACAGCACCGGCGTATGGGTGTCCGCGACGAACAGGCGCGAGACGAAGTCCTCGTCGCGCGTCGCCATGCCCGAGCGCCCCTTGCCGCCGCGGTTCTGCGCCCGGTATGTCGCGAGCGGCACGCGCTTGATGTAGCCGCCATGGGTGAAGGTGACGACCATGTCCTCGCGCTGGATAAGGTCCTCGTCCTCGAAGTCCGCGTCGGACTCCAGGATCTCGGTCCGGCGCGGCGTCGCGAACTGCTCTTTCGCGGCCAGCAGCTCCTGCCGCACGATCGCCTGGATGCGCTCGCGGGAGCCGAGAATCTCAAGATAATCCGCGATCTCGGCGGCCAGCTTGTCGAGCTCGTCCTTGATCTCGTCGCGGCCGAGGGCGGTCAGGCGCTGCAGGCGCAGATCGAGGATCGCCCTCGCCTGCTCGAGCGACAGCTTGTACGTGCCGTCCTCGTTGATGCGGTGGCGCGGATCGTCGATCAGCGCGATCAGCGCCTCGACGTCGCGGGCCGGCCAGTCGCGCTCCATCAGGCGGTCGCGCGCGGTCGCCGGGTCCGGCGCGGTGCGAATCAGCCGGATCACCTCGTCGATATTGGCGACGGCGATGGCGAGGCCGACCAAGATGTGAGCGCGATCGCGCGCCTTGTTGAGCCGGAACTTGGTGCGCCGGCTGACGACCTCCTCGCGAAAGGCGACGAACGCCACCAGCATGTCGCGAAGGTTCATCAGCTCCGGCTTGCCGCCGGTCAGCGCAACCATGTTGCAGCCGAAGCTGGTCTGAAGCGCCGAAAAGCGGAACAGCTGGTTCAGCACGATGTCGGCGACCGCCTCGCGCTTCAGCTCGATGACGATCCGCATGCCCTGGCGGTCGCTCTCGTCGCGCAGGTCCGAAATGCCCTCGATCCGCTTTTCGCGGACCATGTCGGCGATGTGCTCGACGAGCTTGGCCTTGTTCACCTGATACGGGATTTCGGTGACGATCAGCGCTTCGCGGTCCTTGCGGATCTCTTCCGTCTCGACCTTGGCGCGCATGACAACCGAGCCTCGACCGGTCGCATAGGCGGAGCGGATGCCCGAGCGGCCGAGAATGCGGCCCGCGGTCGGGAAATCCGGCCCCGGCACGATCTCGATGAGCTCGTCGAGCTCCATCTCGGGCTTCTCGATCAGCGCCACGCAGGCGTCGATGACCTCGCCGAGATTGTGCGGCGGGATGTTCGTCGCCATGCCGACGGCGATACCGCCGGCGCCGTTGACGAGCAGGTTTGGGAATTGCGCCGGAAGGACCGTCGGCTCCCTCTCGGAACCGTCGTAGTTGTCTTGGAAATCGACCGTGTCTTCGTCAATGTTCGCAAGCAGCGACATCGCGGGCTTCGCCAACCGGATCTCGGTGTACCGCATCGCCGCCGGCGGATCGCCGTCGACCGAGCCGAAGTTGCCCTGCCCGTCCGCCAGCATCAGCCGCATCGAAAACGGCTGCGCCATGCGCACCAGCGCGTCGTAGATCGACTGGTCGCCGTGCGGGTGGTACTTGCCGATCACGTCGCCGACCACGCGGGCCGACTTTCTGTAAGGCCGATCAGGAAAATAGCCGTTCTCGTTCATCGAGAACAGGATGCGTCGATGCACCGGCTTTAGGCCGTCGCGCACGTCCGGGAGCGCGCGCGATACGATGACCGACATCGCGTAGTCGAGATAGGACCGCCGCATCTCGTCGGCGATCGAGACGAGGCGGACGTCGGACGGCTCGCCCGACGTCGGATCGGTAGGATCGGCCAAGTTCTTGAGGCTTTCGGATCGTTTCGTTCGGGCCGGAACCTAGACGATTCCGGCCCGAAAAGCCAACCTCACGCCGCCTAGACGGCGCGCGCATTTTGCTACTTAAATCAGCGCCTTACGGCAGGACCGCGCTGACCGCCCACAGGCTTGTCGCGCACGCCGCCGCCTCAGGCGGACCGCGCCGCCGACGGCCGGGCGGGGCCGGGGCGCTCCTTGCGCTTCGGAGCGGGCAGCAGCCCTTCGCGCTGCGCCTGCTTGCGCGCGGCCTTGCGCGCCCGGCGAACGGCTTGCGCCTTCAAACGCGCGCGCTTCTCGGACGGCTTCTCATAGGCTTTCCGCAGCTTCATCTCGCGGAAGACGCCTTCGCGCTGCATCTTCTTCTTGAGGACTTTCAGCGCCTGATCGACGTTGTTCTCTCGTACAAGTACCTGCAAAACATCTCCTAACTCGCCGCCGCGAAATATCCGACAGTCGGCGCTTTGCGCTTCATAGATATGGGATTACGCTCTGGATGAGCAACCTGCCCGACCATTGCGCGGCGCCAGGCGCATGATTTCGGCGCGGCGAAGAGATGCGGGATTCGCCGCGAAACTTTGGGCGGCCGCACAATCGAAAACGACGCCTTCCGCCGAAAGCCGCCGTCTGCGCATTGCGGGAGTCCGGACGCCCGGCTAGTCTGATCGCCGGGGTTCGTCGCGACTACCCTGTCAGGCTGGCGCCCAAAGCTCGCGTCCAAACTCCTGAAACGGAGAGGGGCGCCCATGCCGTCAGTACAGGTTCCGCCGTCAGTACAGGTTCCGAACAAGTTCGCGCCGGACGAGGCATCGGGCGAGGGGCACAGCGCCGCGCCGATGGCGCGTCCGACGCTGGGCGCCGCGACGCGCGTCTGGGCGAAGATCGGGCTGCTGAGCTTCGGCGGTCCCGCCGGCCAGATCGCGCTGATGCACAAGGAGCTGGTCGAAGATCGCCGCTGGATCGGCGAGGAGCGATTCCTGCACGCGCTGAACTACTGCATGCTGCTTCCCGGCCCGGAGGCGCAGCAACTGGCGACCTATATCGGCTGGCTGATGCACCGCACGCTCGGCGGGCTGATCGCCGGGCTGCTGTTCGTCGTTCCCGGCGCGCTGGTCATGCTCGGCCTCAGCATGCTTTACGCGCTCCATGGCGAGGCGCCGCTGATCAAGGCCGTCTTCTTCGGCGTGAAGGCCGCCGTGCTGGCGGTCGTCGTCGAGGCCTTGATCCGGGTCGGCCGGCGCGCGCTCCGGAACCGCGTCATGGTGTGGATCGCCGTCGCGGCCTTCCTCGGGATCTTCGCGGCGCAGCTTCCCTTCCCGCTCATCATTCTTGCTGCCGGTTTGTTCGGCTGGTTCGGCGCCAGGCGGCGGCCAGAGCTTTTCCAAGGCGGCGGCCACGGCGGCTCCAAGGCGCCGGCGTCTCTCGGCGTCATTGACGAGATGTTCGCCCGGGGGGAACTCGCCCACGCTGAGCCCTCCACCTCGCGGGCGCTCACCGTGCTGGGCGTGTGGCTGCCTCTGTGGCTCGCCCCTGTCGTCGCAGCGTTCCTGGCCTTCGGCGGCGACAGCGTCTGGACGCAGGTCGGCGCCTTCTTCTCGTCCATGGCGGTGGTGACGTTCGGCGGCGCCTATGCCGTGCTCGCCTATGTCGCGCAGGCGGCAGTCGACGCCTTCGGCTGGCTGAAGCCCGGCGAGATGGCGGACGGTCTCGGGCTCGCGGAGACGACGCCCGGCCCGCTGATCATGGTGACCCAGTTCGTCGGCTTCCTTGCGGCCTACCGCGCGCCCGGCGCGCTGAACCCCATCGTCGCCGGCTCGCTCGGAGCGCTGCTGACCACCTGGGTGACGTTCGCGCCGTGCTTCCTCTGGATCTTCCTCGGCGCCCCTTACGTCGAGCAGCTTCGCTCGAACCGCGCGCTCGCCGGGGCGCTGTCGGCGGTCACCGCCGCGGTCGTCGGCGTCATCGCCAACCTTGCGGTCTGGTTCGGCTTCCACACGCTGTTCCGCGAGATGACGCGGCCGCTCGCCTTCGGCCCCGAGCTGCCGGTCCTCGCCTCGCTCGACTGGCGCGCGGCGCTGCTCGCGGCCGGCGCCATGCTCGCCCTGCTGCGCTTCAAGCTCGGCATGCTACCGACGCTTGTGCTTTCGGCGCTCGCCGGGCTCGCGCTCGTCGGAATCTAGAAGATACGCCGACGTTGAACCCGGCCGAAGCGCTGGCTTGCCGACTGCCGTCGCCTTCCTCCTGGAGCAGCGAGGCGTTGCGGGGCGACGGCATCGAAGCGACAGACGCCTGCGGGACGGCGGCGGCGGCGTACGCTCATTAGTCTCAGAACGGGATGTCGTCGTCCATCGCGTCGTTGAAGCGGCCGCCGCCTCCGCCGGCCATCGCCGGCTGGCGGCGCTGTTCCGTCGGCGAGGAGCGCCCGAAGCTGTCGCCGCCGCCGCCCTCATAGGCGTCGTCCCCGCCGCCGCCGCCGCGGCCTTCGAGCATGGTCAGCTCGCCGCGATAGCGCTGCAGCACGATCTCGGTGGAATACTTCTCGACGCCCGACTGATCGGTGTACTTCCGCGTCTGGAGCTGGCCCTCGATATAGACCTTCGAGCCCTTGCGCAGGTACTGCTCGGCGACCTTGGCGAGGTTCTCGTTGAAGATCACCACTTGGTGCCACTCGGTCTTCTCGCGGCGCTCGCCGGTCTGCTTGTCGCGCCAGGTCTCCGAGGTCGCGATGCGCAGATTGACCACCGGCTCGCCGGAGTTCAGCCGGCGGACCTCCGGGTCCTTGCCGAGGTTCCCGATGAGGATGACCTTGTTGACGCTGCCAGCCATCGCGCTCTCCTGAGGCTCGAAACGCGCACCTTATCCCTGTCCGGACCGGCGGTCGCGCGCTTACGCCGCCTTGTCCACAGAAGGCCGATCGACCATATCCTAAGCTCGACAGGCCACTTTGTTCCTTTTATGTTCCGTAGCACGGCGCTCGGACCGCGGCAAGCGCGAGTCTGACCCGCGGTTTGACGGACGGCCTCGCACATTGAACAACCACGACCGGCGGCCCTCCCCGCCGCGGGAAGACGCGACATGGCAGTGAAATCGGCGCGGACCGCCAAGCCGGCGGCGCGGACGGAGAAGACCGGCAAGGCCGCAGCCCGGAAATCGGCGGCGGCGCTCGAGGCCGCCTTCGACAACGCCGCCGCGCGCGACGTCGCCGAGACGCGCAAGGGTCGCTGGATCTCGATCCGCGGGGCGCGCGAGCACAATCTGAAGAACGTCGACCTCGACATCCCGCGCGACAAGCTGGTGGTGTTCACCGGCCTGTCGGGCAGCGGCAAGTCCTCGCTCGCCTTCGACACCATCTACGCCGAGGGCCAGCGCCGCTATGTCGAGAGCCTGTCGGCCTACGCCCGCCAGTTCCTCGAGATGATGCAGAAGCCGGACGTCGACCAGATCGACGGCCTGTCGCCCGCGATCTCCATCGAACAGAAGACGACGTCGAAGAACCCGCGCTCCACTGTCGGCACCGTCACCGAGATCTACGACTATATGCGCTTGCTCTGGGCGCGCGTCGGCATCCCCTATTCGCCGGCCACAGGCCTTCCGATCGAGAGCCAGACCGTCAGCCAGATGGTCGACCGGCTGAAGGAGCTTCCGGAGGGCTCCCGGCTCTACCTGCTCGCGCCCGTGGTGCGCGGCCGCAAGGGCGAGTACCGCAAGGAGATCGCCGAGTTCCAGAAGAAGGGCTTTCAGCGCCTCAAGGTCGACGGGACCTTCTACGAAATCGCCGAGGCCCCTGCCCTCGACAAGAAGCTGAAGCACGACATCGACGTGGTCGTTGACCGCGTCGTGATCCGAGGCGAGATCTCGAGCCGCCTCGCCGACAGCCTCGAGACCGCGCTTCATCTCGCCGACGGTATCGCGATCGCCGAGTTCGCCGACCAGACCGAGGAGAACGGCGAGCCGAAGCGCGTCACCTTCTCGGAAAAGTTCGCCTGCCCCGTCTCCGGCTTCACCATTTCGGAAATCGAGCCGCGCCTGTTCTCGTTCAACAACCCCTTCGGCGCCTGTCCCGCCTGCGACGGCCTCGGCACGGAGCTGTCGGTCGACCCGAACCTCGTCGTGCCGGACGGCGGCCTCAGCTTGCGCAAGGGCGCCATCGCGCCCTGGGCGCGCTCGACCTCGCCATACTATTTCCAGACGCTGGACGCGCTCGCCAAGCATTATGGCTTCACGCTGACCAAGCCTTGGGCGGACCTGCCTGAGAAGGCGAAGAACGTCATCCTCTACGGCTCCGGCGACGACAAGATCCGCTTCGTCTATGACGACGGCCTCCGCTCCTATGAGACGGTGAAGACCTTCGAGGGCGTCGTCGTGAACCTTGAACGGCGCTGGAAGGAGACGGAGAGCGAGTGGTCTCGGGAAGAGATCGGCCGCTACATGTCGAACGTGCCGTGCCTGATCTGCGAGGGTTACCGCCTCAAGCCGGAAGCGCGGGCGGTGAAGATCGCGGGCAAGCATATCGGCCAGGCGTCGGAGCTTTCGGTGCGCGCCGCCCACGCCTGGTTCGAGGCGCTGCCGAAAGAGCTGACCGATAAGCAGAACGAGATCGCCTTCCGCATCCTCAAGGAGATCCGCGACCGGCTGCGGTTCCTGGTCGACGTCGGCCTCGACTATCTGACGCTGGCGCGCGGCTCCGGCTCTCTGTCCGGCGGCGAGAGTCAGCGCATCCGGCTCGCGAGCCAGATCGGCTCGGGCCTGACCGGCGTGCTCTACGTGCTGGACGAGCCCTCGATCGGCCTGCACCAGCGCGACAACGCCCGCCTGCTCGGCACCCTCGAGCGGCTTCGCGACCTCGGCAACACGGTGATCGTCGTCGAGCACGACGAGGATGCGATACGTCTGGCCGATTACGTCGTCGACGTCGGGCCCGCGGCCGGAATCCATGGCGGCGAGATCATCGCGCATGGAACGCCGGAAGACGTCATGTCGAACCCGGCCAGCCTCACCGGCAAGTACCTCACCGGCGAAATGATGGTCGAGGCGCCGAAGAAGCGCCGGCCGTTCGACAAGAAGAAGACGCTGCGCCTCATCGGCGCGCGCGCCAACAATCTGAAGGACGTCACGGTCGATATTCCGCTCGGCGCCTTCACGGCCGTCACGGGCGTGTCGGGCGGCGGCAAGTCCACGCTGCTGATCGACACGCTGTTCCGGGCGGCGGCCCGCAAGCTCAATGGCGCCAATGAGAATCCCGGCGCGCATGAGCGGATCGAAGGGTTCGAGCAGCTCGACAAGGTCATCGATATCGACCAGTCGCCGATCGGCCGCACGCCGCGCTCGAACCCGGCCACCTATATCGGAGCGTTCACGCCGATCCGCGACTGGTACGCCGGCTTGCCGGAGGCCAAGGCGCGGGGCTACCAGCCGGGCCGCTTCTCCTTCAACGTGAAGGGCGGCCGCTGCGAGGCCTGCCAGGGCGACGGCGTCATCAAGATCGAGATGCACTTCCTGCCGGACGTCTACGTCACCTGCGACGTCTGCAAGGGCCGCCGCTACGACCGCGAGACGCTCGAGGTGCACTACAAGGGCAAGTCGATCGCCGACGTGCTCGACATGACGGTTGAGGAGGCCGCGCAGTTCTTCAAGGCGGTGCCGCCGATCCGCGACAAGATGCAGACGCTGGAGCGCGTCGGCCTCGGCTACGTCAAGGTCGGCCAGCAGGCGACGACCCTCTCGGGCGGCGAGGCGCAGCGCGTAAAACTGTCAAAGGAGCTGTCGAAGCGGGCGACGGGACGCACGCTTTACATCCTCGACGAGCCGACCACGGGTCTGCATTTCCACGACGTCGCCAAGCTTCTGGAGGTGCTGCACGAACTTGTGGCGCAGGGCAACACGGTCGTCGTGATCGAGCATAATCTCGAGGTCATCAAGACCGCCGACTGGATCATCGACATGGGCCCGGAGGGCGGCGACGGCGGCGGCCGCGTGGTCGCCACGGGCACGCCCGAAGACGTCGCCCGCGCCAAGGGCAGCCACACCGGCGCGTTCCTCGCCGAGGTGCTGGAGCGGCGGCCGATGAAGCCTCGGCTGAAAGACGCCGCCGAATGAGCCGTCTCCGGCGCGTCTGGATCGCCGTCGCGATCGGACTGAGCTGCGCGACGCCCGCAATCGCCGGCCCGGCGCCGCAGCGGCCTGGCGTCGTCGACGTCTACTTCGTCGGCTTCGCGGCCTGGGGTTCGCAGGACGTCTTCCTGTCCGAAGCGCGCGGCGCGGCCGAGGTCGTCGCCTCCGCCTACGGCTCCCCGGAACGCGCGACTCTCTTGTCCAACGAGGTCTCTTCCGGCCTGCCGGCCGCGACCAGAACGTCGCTGCGCGGCGCGCTGGCGGAGACGGCGCGCGTCATGGACCGCGACGAGGACGTGCTTTTCCTGTTGCTGACGTCCCACGGCTCCCCGCGGGGCGTCGGTCTGGAACGGGGCGGCAAGGTGTTCGACCTTCTGTCGCCGAACGAGCTCCGCCGGGCGCTCGAGGCATCCGGCGTGAGGAACGCGGTGGTCGTTGTCTCAGCCTGCTATTCCGGCGTCTTCCGCTCGGTCGCGACGACACGGCGGCTGGTCGTCATGGCCGCGCGGCCCGACCGCCCCTCCTTCGGCTGCAAGGACGGCAATCGCTGGACCTATTTTGGCGAAGCCTTCTTTGACGGCGCGTTGCGGAAGGAGGCTGACCTGCGCCGCGCCTTTGCAACGGCCAAGGACGCCGTCGCCCGCCGCGAGCGCGCGGAGGGCTTCACGCCGTCGGAGCCGCAGATCGCGGGCGGGCGCGGGGTGGTCGAGCGGCTGTCCGCGGCCGGGCGGTGACGGCGCCTTCCCACGCATCGCGCCCAATTAATGTGCAGCGAAGTGAGAGCCCGCAAGAGCTCACAAGCGCTTGATCTTCTTGGGAACGGCCTCAGCCACGGAAGATGAACAAAACACTGCTTTTGGCATGCCTGCCGCGCAATGCAGCACCGCTGCCCATGTCCTAACAGGTGGGTAGGGGCGGGCTTATATCAGCCGCATCGAAACACGACGGCCCCACAACCCCGGCGCGATGGGCGCGCCGCCGAGAGGCCGTCCCACGGACTTGAAAGCTTACGACTATGCTGCTCTGGGCGTTCCTCCTCAAGAAGTACCGCGCCTGGCGGATTTACCGCGAGACCTACACCGAGCTCGCCGGCCTCGACGACCGCACGCTCGCCGACATCAACGTCGCCCGCGGCGACATCTCCCGCATCGCCCACAGGGCGGCGCTTCAGGTCGCGGCCTGAGGCGTTCCTTATCGAAAAGTGACTCCGGACTTGCCGGAGCCACTTATCTTAAGTTGTATTTTATATTTTATGCACCCTGAAATAATGCGTTCTCACGCTCATCTGCGCGGGGGAACGCTATGCCGGCATATGTAGACAAGCCGAAAGATGTGGCTCACGAAGATCAAGACGACGGCACAATCGCCTGGGGTTTGCAAGTTTCTGCAAAGTTCAAAGCTAAGGTAGTTAAGCTTTGCTCGGGCTTGGGCTGCGATCCCAGCTTTCTTATGGCCGCAATGGCGTTCGAGACAGGCGAAACCTTTTCGCCTAGAAAAAAAATCCTGTAAGTAGCGCCACCGGGCTAATTCAGTTTATGTCCGCAACAGCTGTTTCGCTCGGCACGACCACAGCTGCGCTCGCAGCGATGACGGCGGAGGATCAACTCGACTACGTCGAGAAGTATTTCAAGCCATATAAAAACAAGCTGCATACGCTGTCAGACGTATACATGGCGATCCTCTGGCCGGCGGCCGTCGGAAAAGCGTCGTCATACGTCCTGTTCAAGGCCCCGGGAGCGACATACAAAGTCAACAAGGGTCTCGACGCCAACAAGGACGGCCAGATCACCAAATCGGAAGCTGCCGCCAAAGTCTTCGCGAAACTGACCAAGGGGCTCGGCGCAGCGTACCGCGGCTGACTTCGCGGTATTGGCCAAAGAGGGTTGTTACTGTCGATCGCTCGGTCCATGAGTGCACCCATGAACCGGGATAACGCAGACGTCGCTCTCTCTCCCGTCCACGTCGTCGGCGGCGGGCTCGCCGGCAGCGAAGCCGCATGGGCGCTCGCTGAGGCCGGCGTTGCCGTCACGCTGCACGAGATGCGCCCCGTTCGCGGCACCAAAGCGCACCACACGGACGGGCTCGCCGAACTCGTCTGCTCGAACTCCTTCCGCTCCGACGACGCGGAGCAGAACGCCGTCGGTTTGCTACATCAGGAGATGCGGGCCCTCGGCTCGCTGGTCATGCGCTGCGCCGACGCCAACCAGGTGCCGGCCGGCGGCGCGCTCGCGGTGGATCGCGGCGGCTTCAGCCAAGCCGTCACGGCGGCGCTCGAGGCGCACCCGCTGGTGACGATCGCGCGCGAGGAGGTCGCGGGCCTCCCGCCGGCCGACTGGGACAGCGTGATCGTCGCCACCGGCCCCCTCACCTCCCCGGCGCTCGCCCAGGCGGTTCAGGAGATCACCGGCGAGGGTGAGCTCGCCTTCTTCGACGCCATCGCGCCGATCGTCCACGCCGAGACGATCGACTTCTCCGTCGCCTGGCGCCAGTCGCGCTACGACAAGGTCGGGCCGGGCGGCACCGGCGCCGACTACGTCAATTGTCCGATGACGAAGGAGCAGTACGAGGCCTTCGTCGCCGGGCTCGTCGCGGGCGACAAGGTTTCGTTCAAGGACTGGGAGGCCAGCACCCCCTATTTCGACGGCTGCCTGCCGGTCGAGGTGATGGCCGAGCGCGGCCCGGAGACGCTGCGCCATGGGCCGATGAAGCCGATCGGGCTCACCAACGCGCACCAGCCCGAGATCAAGCCCTATGCGGTCGTTCAGCTCCGGCAGGACAACGCGCTCGGCACGCTGTTCAACATGGTCGGTTTCCAGACCAAGTTGCGCCACGCCGAGCAGGTCCGGCTGTTCCGCACCATTCCAGGCCTCGAGAAGGCGGAGTTCGCGCGGCTCGGCGGCCTTCACCGCAACACCTATCTGAACTCCCCCAAGCTGCTCGACGGCCGCCTCAGGCTGAAGGCCGAGCCGCGGCTGCGATTCGCCGGCCAGATCACCGGCTGCGAAGGCTATGTCGAGAGCGCCGCGATCGGGATCCTGGCGGGGCGCTTCGCGGCGGCGGAACGGCTCGGGCGGACGTTCGACGTCCCGCCGCAGACCACGGCGCTCGGCGCGCTGCTCGGCCACATCACCGGCGGCCATATCGGCGTCGAGGGCGAGGGACCGAAAAGCTACCAGCCGATGAACGTTAATTTCGGCCTGTTCCCGCCGGTCGAGGGACCGATCCGCGCGCCTGACGGCTCGCGCGTCCGCGGCGCGCAGAAGGCGCAAGCGAAGAAGCGCATGCTGACCGACCGGGCGCGCGCCGCCCTCGCCTCATGGCTCGGCGGCTCGCCGAGCCCAGCGGCGCAGGCCGCCGAATGAGCGAGACCATCGAAGACCTGGTGCTGCGCCTCGCCAAGGAGCGCGGCGCCGGCAAGACCATCTGCCCGACCGAGGCGGCCAAGGCCGCGGCGGAGCAACGGGGCGAGGAGAACTGGAACGCGCGGCTTCCGGCGGTGAAGGCGGCCGCGGTGCGGCTCGCCAAACGCGGCGGCGTCGCGATCTACCGCAAGGGTAAGCCGGTCGATCCGGAGAGTTTCAAAGGCGTCTATCGGATCGGGCTGCCGCCGGCGGCGGAGACCGCGCAGGACGACGCCCCGGAGGCCGAAGCCGTCATCCCCGCCGAAGCCGAAGGCGAAGAGCCGGCATCGTCTTCGGAATAGAGCGAGTACGTTCTTGTCCCGGCCTTGAGCCGAGGCCTAGACGCGCCGGCGTTCGACCAGAGATCGCTGCCGGCGCGATTTGATCCGCAGGCCTTGCGGTTCGGGGTCCCGGCTCAAGGCCCGGACGGCGTGCTGCCCCTTACACCACCATCTGGTTGCCGAGCTCGACCACGCGCCCGGCGGGAATCCGGAAGTACTCCGTCACGTCGAAGGACTGGCGGACGAGCCCGATGAACAGGTGGTCCTGCCAGAGCGGCATGCCGACGCTGGCCGAGGCGCGATACGAGCGGCGGCCGACGAAGAACGACGTCTTCATCATGTCGAAGGGCAGCCCCTTCTCCTTGGCCTGCGCCAGCGCGCGCGGGAGGTTCGGATCCTCCATGAAGCCGTAGCGGATTTCCAGGGTCGCGAAATCCTCTGACACGCGGTTCAGGGTGATGCGTTCGGAGTCCGAGATCGTCGGCTGGTTGAGCGTGTGGACGTTGAGGATGACGTTGCGCTCGTGCAGCACCTTGTTGTGCTTGAGGTTGTGCAGCAGGGCCGGCGGCGTGATGTCGGGGGACGAGGTCAGATACATCGCCGTGCCCTTCACGCGGGTCGCGGAGCTCGTCGACATCGACTTGGCGAACTCCTTCAGCGGGATCGCCTCCCGCTCGATGCGGCCCTCGACAAAGGCGACGCCGCGGATCCAGGTCCACATCACCACGACGCCGAGCGTGCCGAGCATCAGCGGGATGTAGCCGCCGTCCTTGATCTTCAGCAGGTTGGCGCTGAGGAACACGGCGTCGGTCACGATCAGCGGCGACATGATCAGCACCGCCAGCGGCCAGCCGAGCTTCCAGGTCTTGGCGATGACCACGATGGCCAAGGTGGACGACATGATCATCGTCCCGATCACCGCCAGTCCGTAGGCGGCGGCCAGCCGGCTCGACGTCTGGAAGGTGATCACCAGGAAGAGCACGCAGGCCAACATGATCCAATTGACCTTCGGCATGTAGATCTGGCCGTGCTGGGTCTCGGAGGTGTGCTGCACCTCGAGATGCGGCAGCAGGCCGAGCTGCATGGCCTGGCGCGTCAGCGAGTAAGCGCCGGAGATGTTCGCCTGGCTCGCAACGACGGTCGCCAAGCAGGACAGCAGGACGAGCGGCAGCCGGAGTTGCTCGGGGGCCATCACGAAGAACAGATTCTCCAGCGCCTCCGGATGAGAGGTCGCAAGCGCGGCCTGGCCGAGATAGTTGATCGCGAGCGCGGGAAGCACGAGGCCGAGCCAGGCGGTGCGGATGGGACCCGGGCCGAAATGGCCCATGTCGGCGTAGAGCGCCTCGGCGCCGGTGACGGCGAGGAAGGTCGCGCCGAGCACGACGAAGCCAAGAAAGCCGTGCTCGAGCAGGAACCAGACCGCGTGATAGGGGTTCAGCGCGGCGATCACCTGCGGCGCATCGAAGATGTGCATGAAGCCCATCGCCGCGAGCACGGCGAACCAGACCAGCATGATCGGGCCGAACAGGATCGCCACCTTGCCCGTCCCGAAGGACTGGGCCGCGTAGAGCCCGATGATGATCGCGATCGTGATCGGCAGCACATAAGGCTCGAAGACGGGGCTCGCGACCTTCAGGCCTTCGGCCGCCGAGAGCACCGAGACGGCCGGGGTGATCACCGCGTCGCCGTAGAACAAAGAGGCGCCGACGACGCCCATCGCAACCAGGATCCAGGATTTGCGGCCCAGCGCCTCCTGAGCGAGCGCCATCAGCGAGAGCGTGCCGCCCTCGCCATGGTTGTCGGCGCGCAGCAGGATGACGACGTATTTCAGCGTCACCACCATCACCAGCGCCCAGATCAGCAGCGAGGTGACGCCGATGATCTCCTCCGGGCTCGGCTGATGGCCGAGATGCGCGAGCGACTCGCGCATCGCGTAGAGGGGCGACGTCCCGATGTCGCCGTAGACGACGCCGACGCTGCCGATCGTGAGCGCCCAGAAGCCATGCCTCCCGCCCTGCTCCGACGCGACCGGCGTCGCGGCCGATCCATGCGTGCCGCTGGCGCCGCGCGGCTTTTCGGCCTCCGGCCCGGCGGGCGCCGAACCTTCCTCGATGCCTGTGGTCATGAAGCGCCTTGAGCGACGATGCCGATGGAGGATGCCGAGAGCGCGGATGTCCGGCGCGCTGTCATTTGTGGCGGTTCAGGGGCGTGGCAATGGATCGACGACATAGCCGAGAGCCCAGTAGGTCACAAGCCCGACCCACTCTCGCACGGCTATGTCGGTGCGTCGCAGTCCGGCGGAGACCGATGAGAACGGCCGCAAGGCGTCGTCCGCCCCGCGGGTGCGATAATCGACCGGCCAGGCCTCCACGTCGAAGCCCTGGCCGCGGAAGCATCCCATCGCGCGCGGCATGTGATAGGCGGACGTCACCAGCATCCATCGTTCGCCGATCTTCGGCGCCACGAGATCGCGCGTCAGCCGGGCGTTCTCGACCGTATTGCGCGACTTGCTCTCCAGGGTGATGCGGTCGCGCGCGACCCCGAAACTCTCCAGCATGCGGGCCGCAAGCTCGGCCTCCGTCGCGCCGTCATAGAGGATGGCGTTTGAGCCTCCGGTGAAGACGATGCGGGCGCGCGGCCATTTGCGAGCGAGCTCCGCGATCTCCGTCATGCGCTCGGCCGCCTCGGTCAGCGCGATTTCCTTGCGCGAGCCGGCGACGATCGTGTCGAAGGATCCGCCGAGCACGACGACGCCGGCCGGCTCCGGATCCGCGGCTGCGCGCGGAAACCGCTCCTCCAGCGGGATCAGCAACAGGTTGCCGAGCGGCGACAGGCCAGCGACCGCCACGCCGATCGCGGAGGCCGCCATGAGTCCTGCGCCGGCGCGCAGACCGAACAGCCAGGCGACGGCGCCAAAGACTCCGGCCAACGCCAGGACGTTGGACGGCGCGGACAGAAAGCCGAGCGCCTTGGCCATATAGAAGAACATCGTCGCCTCGCTGCGGCCGGAGTCTAAACGTTCCCCGGCAGCGGCGGCGATCTATTCGTCGCGGCGCTCGCTCCGCCTTCCCGCCCGCGCTGCTGGCGAGCGGGCTTTATCGGCCATTCGTTGCGACGTCGACGGAGCGCGCCGGCGCTGTCCGGCGTGGTTCGACGCCGCGCGAATGAGAGGCCGTCTCCGTCCGGAATCGCTCAGTCGTCGTCTGACGCATCCGCCTTGGCGCCGTCGCCCTTTTCGGCGGTGATCACGCGCTTGCGGAGTTTCCTGATCCGCTTTCCCAGCGTCGCGACCTCTTCCTCGAGAGCCGCGATTTTCTGGGCCATTTCATCGAGTCGAGCTTCGATAGCGTCCGACACGGGCAGTCCTCCATCCGGGCCGAAAAGGGGCCTTCGCGCGGCATGGAGCATGCGATCATGTTCGCCGCAAGGCCAACGTCCAGACGGGCGCGACGGCCCGCCTCGGCCAGCGGCTACAGCCCGGTGGCGGCGAAGCGCTGCCAGTCGGCGGCCGCGCCCATGAACACGTTCTGGTCGACGTTGCCTCCCACGCCGGCCGTGCGGCCGGTCGAGGTATGCTGCCAGATCGAGAACTTGCGGGACGGATCGTACTTCAGCGTCGGATGGCCGGCGACGCTTCGAAGCCAGAAATGATAGTTCGGGAAAGCGCCGACCAGACGGTCGCGATGGAAGTCGACGCTCGTATAAATCGCCGGCCGCTTGCCGTAGTGCTTTTCGATGATCCTGAGGAAGGTGCGCATCTCGCGATGGACCTCCTCGACCGGCGGCCGCTTCTTGCAGCTCGGCGAAAGATGGTTCCATTCCATATCGAGCACGACCGGAAGGGCCTGCGGGTCGACCGGCACGTTGCGAATGAACCACGCGGCCTGCTCCGCGCCCGTTCGGCAGAAATAATAGAAATGGTAGGCGCCGCGCGGCATGCCGGCGGCCTTGGCCGCCGCCCAGTTCTCGGCGAAACGGTCATCGATCCGGTCGCCGCCCTCGGTGGCCTTGATATAGGCGAAGCTCACGCCCGAGGCGCGCACCGTCGCCCAGTCGACCGTGTTCTGAAACTTCGAGACGTCGATGCCCTTGATGGCGTGGTCGTCCGGGGTCGTCACCCGACCGGAGAGCGGGTCGTAGAGTCCGACGCCGCGGTCGACGGAAGTGGTCAGTGCGGTGCGCTCGAGCTCGACGTCGCCGGCGGTCGCCGAGCAACCGCCGAGCGCCAGAGCGCAAACCACGGTCGCGGCGACGGCGGCCGAGCCGCTGTATCCCCCGAAATACATGGTCCCCGGCAACTCCCAGCTTGGCGGCCGGCCGCTTATAGGCCGATCGCCCGGCGAAATCGTGTCACGGGCGTGTGAGCAGAACCTGCTCCACGGACTTCTGGACTTCCGCGACGCGAACCATGTCGCGGGGCGCTCCGGGATCGCGCGTGGCGATCGCGAGAAGGCCTGCAAAGAGGCTTGCAAAAACCAGGCAGCACGCAAGTCGCGCCAGCATCGGGTCGATCATTTTTCCACTTCCCGTGTCGTTCTGGACACGGAGCAGACTACCGCTCGAAATGTCGCCAATGCGTTAACGGCTCAGTCACCATACCGCGGCGGCCCCGGCGCCTCAACTTGGTCCGCCTAGACCGAACCACCAGGTCGCGAGCCCCAGAAAAGCAAAGAACCCGACCGTGTCCGTCACCGTCGTCAGGAACACGCCGGAGGAGACGGCCGGGTCGGCCTTCAGCTTGTCGAGCCCGAGGGGAATGAGGATCCCGAAAAGGCCGGCGCAGACGAGGTTCACGACCATCGCGCAGCCGATGATCACCCCGAGCTGGGCGTTCTTGAACCACAGTCCCGCGATGAGCGCGACGACGATGGCGAGCGCCGCGCCGTTGGCGAGACCCACCAGCGTCTCGCGTCGCACGAGCCGGCGGGCGTTGTGGCCGCCGATCTCCTGCGTCGCCAGCGCGCGCACGGCGACCGTCATGGTCTGCGTGCCGGCGTTGCCGCCCATCGAGGCGACGATCGGCATGAGCACGGCGAGCGCCACCATCTGCTCGATGGTCGCCTCGAACAGGCCGATCACGCTCGCCGAGAAGAACGCCGTGGCGAGATTGACCAACAGCCAGGGAATGCGGCTGCGCGCGGTGTAGATCACCGGGTCCGAGATCTCCTCGTCGCTTGTGACGCCGCCCAGCGCGCGCAGGTCCTCGTCCGCCTCCTCCTCGATGACGTCGACGATGTCGTCGACCATGAGCACGCCGACCAGCCGCTCGTTCTCGTCGACCACCGCGCAGGAGACGAGGTTGTAGCGCTCGAAGGTGCGGGCCGCGGACTCCTGGTCCTCTGTCGCTTCGATGGTGCGCGGATCCTCCTCGAGGATCTCGGAGAGCAGCTTGCTGCGCCGGGAGCGCAGCAGCCGGTCGAGCGGCACCGACCCGACAAGCTTGTAGGTCGGGTCGACCACGAACACCTCGTAGAAGGTGTCCGGCAGCTCGCGGGCGTCGGCGATGTAGTCGATGGTGTGCCCGACGGTCCAGAACTCCGGCGCCGCGACGAACTCCGTCTGCATGCGGCGGCCGGCCGAATCTTCCGGGTAGTCCAGGCTTCGCGTGAGCGCGATGCGCTCCGGCGCCGGGATCTGCTCGAGGATCCTGGCGCGTCCGGCCTCGTCGAGGTCCTCAAGGATGTAGACCGCATCGTCCGAATCGAGCTCGCGCACGCCCTCCGCGACGGTCTCCGGCGGCAGCTCCTCGAGCAGCTGAACGCGGACCGTCTCGTCGATCTCGGTGAGCGCCGTGAAGTCGAAGTCCTTGCCGAGCAGCTCGACGAGCTTCGGCCGGTCGTCCTGCTCGAGCGTCTCGATCAGGTCGCCGAGGTCGGATTCGTGCAGGTCGGCCGCGAGCTCGCGGACGCGCTCGGCGTCGTTCGCGCCGATCGCCTCAGCGACGTCGTCGACGAACTCGGCGACGAGCCGGCCCTCCTCGTCGCGAATCTCGGCGTCTTCCTCCTCCGCCGCGTCGCGGATCTGGTCGTCGGCGGCCATGCGCGTCACCCGATACGTCGCGAGTTGAAGGGGGAAGGCTGAGCGCGGTTTAGGCAGTCTTGCGCAGCGCGGCAACCGGCGATTATCGGGCGCGAAACGCAACGAAAAACCCCCGGAGAGCAGGGCTCCCGGGGGTCTTTTCAGGCGGCTGAGGATCCGCCGAGTTCAGCTTGGTGCGGTCGAGAAGACTCGAACTTCCACGGGTTGCCCCACAGCGACCTCAACGCTGCGCGTCTACCAGTTCCGCCACGACCGCGGCGGCGGTGCTGATATCAAATCGGTTTGCGGACCACAAGCGACCGGACGCGCTTTCCTCAGGCGGCGGCCTCCGCGCCCGCTTCGCCCGGGAGCCGCTCGGTGCGCTTCGGCTCCTCGCGCGCGAGCATCTCGGTGATCTCGACCGCAATGCGCTCGCCGTCGACGAAGACCGAGCCGAGCGCGACCGGATGTTCGTTGACGAGAATCGTCACGAGCTCGGCCTCGTGGACGTCGAGCTCGATCACAGCGCCGCGGCCCATGCGCAGCAGCTGATGGACCGGCATGGTGGTCGAACCAAGCACGACGGACAGCTCGAGATTGACCTTGTCGATCGGCCGCACCAAACACCATCTCCGGCAGGCCGCCCTCGCTCGCGGGCAGCGTCCCTCGAACCTCAGCACGGGCGTGGTTAATCGATGGTTCAACTGGCGCCGCGGACCCGCGACGACATCGCCTCGGCGACGTTTCCGACCCCCGGCGGCGCCGAGGTCGAGTGGCGCGTGAGCGACGCGCCAGTGGGCTATGAGGAGGCGGTCGCCGAGATGGAGGCGCGCGCCGCCGCGATCGCCGTCGGCGAGGCGCCCGAGCTCGTCTGGCTGCTGGAGCATCCGCCGCTCTACACCGCCGGAACCAGCGCGAAGGATTCGGATCTCGTCGCGCCGAACGCCCTGCCCGTCTTCGCGAGCGGGCGCGGCGGCCAGTACACCTATCATGGCCCCGGCCAGCGCATCGCCTATCTGATGCTCGACCTGAAGCGCCGCAGGCCGGACCTGCGCGCCTATGTCGCCGCGCTCGAGGCCTGGCTGATCGCGACCCTCGACCGGTTCGGCGTGACGGGCGAGCGCCGCGAGGACCGGGTGGGCGTCTGGGTGCGCCGCCCGGACCGCGGCTGCGGCGCCGAAGACAAGATCGCCGCGATCGGCGTGCGCGTGCGCCGCTGGGTGACGCTCCACGGGGTGAGCCTCAATGTCGAGCCCGACCTGTCGCACTACGCCGGGATCATCCCCTGCGGCGTCCGCGACCACGGCGTGACAAGCCTCGCGGATCTCGGCCGGGTGGTCTCGACCGCAGAGGTCGACATGGCGATGCGCGAGACGTTCGAAGAGATTTTTGGAGCGACGGCGCGCGGCTGAGGTCAGCCGTCGTCGGCGATCTCGACGCCCTGCCCCGCCGGAAGCTCCGCGGCTTCGGCCGCAACACGCTCGACGCGCTCGACACGCGCGTCGGGAGGCCCGGCGCGGCAGGCCTCCGCGAAGCCGTCCAGCCGTTCCTGCGGACCCGCCAGCAGCGCCTCGACCGAGCCGTCGGACATATTGCGGACATAGCCGCGCAGGCCGAGGCCGGCCGCGGTCGCCTGCGCCCATTTGCGGTAGAACACGCCCTGCACGCGGCCGGTGACCAAGATGCGTTCGATCGCTTCGCTCATGGCCGGTCAGATGGGCCGCGCCGCCGGGCGGGCAAGCCTCACTCGAACTCGAGGATCACCGCATCGACCGCCAGGCTGTCGCCGGCCTTGGCGTTGATCTTTGCGACCTTGCCGTCGCGCTCGGCGCGGAGAACGTTCTCCATCTTCATCGCCTCGACGACGGCGAGCGTCTCGCCGGTCTTGACCTCCTGGCCCTCCTCGACGGCGATCGAGACGACGAGGCCGGGCATCGGGCAGAGCAGCTGCTTGGAGGTGTCGGCGACCTGCTTCTCTGGCATCAGCGCGTAGAGCTCGGCGATGCGCGCGCCGTGGACGCGGGCGTAGACCGCGACGCCGCGGTGCGCGATGTCGTAGCCGTAGACGTTTCCGCGCTTGCGCACCTGCGCCGCGACGTCCACGCCGTCGATCTCGCCGCGCCACACCGGCTCGCCCGGCTTCCAGCCCGTTACGACGCGCTGGACGCGGATCTCCTCGCCCTTCTCGTCGAGGGCGCGGACGATCACCACGTCGCCGTCGGCCGAGGTCTCGACGCGGGTCGGCTCGCCGTCGAGCAGGACGGTGCGCATCCGCTCCTTGGTCGCGGCGCCCTTGCGCAGCTGGTTCGAGATCAGCCGGCGACGCTCCATGACGAGCCAGTCGATCTGCGCCGCGATGGCGACGAGCGTCGCCGCGACCTCGCCCTCCGGCTTGCGCGGCGCGAAGCCGTCAGGAAACTCCTCAGCGATGAAGCCGGTGGAAAGGTTCCCCTCGCGCCAGCGCGGATGCTCCATCAGCGCGGTCAGGAACGGGATGTTGTGCTGGATGCCGTCGATGCCGAAGGCGTCGAGCGCCCTGCCCTGCGCCTCGATCGCGGTCAGGCGGTCCGGCCCGTGGGTCACGAGCTTTGCGATCATCGGATCGTAGTGCAGCGAGATCTCGCCGCCCTCGGTGACGCCGGTGTCGTTGCGCACGGTGATCCCGTCGGCGACCGTCTCGGCCGGCGGGCGATAGGCGGTGAGGCGGCCGATCGAGGGCAGGAAGTTGCGGTACGGGTCCTCGGCGTAGATGCGGCTCTCGACCGCCCAACCGGTGAGCTTCACGTCTTCCTGCTTGATCTTCAGCTTCTCTCCATAGGCGACGCGGATCATCTGCTCGACGAGGTCGATGCCGGTGACGAGTTCGGTCACCGGGTGCTCGACCTGCAGGCGGGTGTTCATCTCGAGGAAGTAGAACGACTTGTCCTGCCCCGCGACGAACTCGACCGTGCCCGCGCTGTCATAGCCGACGGCCTTGGCGAGAGCGACGGACTGCTCGCCCATGGCGCGGCGAGTCGCCTCGTCGAGCAGCGGCGACGGCGCCTCCTCCACGACCTTCTGGTTGCGGCGCTGGATCGAGCATTCACGCTCGCCGAGATAGATGACGTTGCCGTGCTTGTCGCCGAGGACCTGGATCTCGACATGGCGCGGATTGACGATGAACTTCTCGATGAAGACACGGTCGTCGCCGAAGGACGATTTCGCTTCCGACTTCGAGGCGCGGAAGCCTTCCGCGACGTCGTCCGCCGAGTGGGCGATGCGCATGCCCTTGCCGCCGCCGCCGGCCGAGGCCTTGATCATCACCGGATAGCCGATCTCGTCGGCGATCCTCACCGCCTCCTCGGCGTCCTTGATCACGTCGAGATTGCCGGGGACGGTGGAGACCTTGGCCGCCGCGGCGAACTTCTTCGACTCGATCTTGTCGCCCATGGCCTCGATCGCCTTGGGGTTCGGGCCGATGAAGACGATGTCGTTCTTCTTCAACGCCTCGGCGAAGGCCGCGCGCTCGGACAGGAAGCCGTAGCCAGGATGAACCGCCTCGGCGCCGGTCTCCTTGCAGGCCCTTATGATGTTGTCGATGACGAGATAGGACTGCGCGGCCGCGGGCGGACCGATGTGGACCGCCTCGTCCGCCATCTCCACATGCAGAGCGTCCCTGTCGGCGTCGGAATAGACCGCCACCGTCTTGATGCCCATCCGCCGCGCGGTCTTGATCACGCGGCAGGCGATCTCGCCGCGGTTGGCGATCAGGATCTTTTTGAACATCGAGACGAGGACTCCCGGAGACGCCGGCCGCGGCCCCGGGAACACGGGCGGGCTCGAAGACGAGAGCGTTGTTTAGGCGAGCCGAAACAGGCGCGCCACCTGTTCAAATGTCGGACGCGTCAGGCCGCCACAGGCTCTTTTGGCGCGGGATAGACCGGCGCGCCGAGATGAGGGGACATGTAGGCCCCCTTCGCGGTGCGCCGGAACTGCGTCTTCGTCCGCCACGGGCTGCACACCAGCGAGAAGTAGTCGAAGGGCCCGCGCACCTCGTTCGCCATGATGAACTGGAAGTGGGCGCGGAAGATGTTGCGCTCGCGCCGGAGCTTGGCGATCGACTCGGCCTTCAGCATCTTGGTGAGGAAGGCGCGGCGAAAGGTCGGGTTCGGACAATCGGCCGGCACGTCGAGCTTGAGCTCCTCGACCGGGCTGCGATGCGGGAAGTTCAGCGTGTCCCAGGGCGCGACGACCTCCGCCCAGAACACGCCGTGGTCCATCGCGACGCGCTTCAGCCGCTCGCGGAACCAGCCGGCGGCGGGATGCATGCCGACGAGCAGCTCGCTCGCGCCGACCGTCAGCAGCGCGATAGCCGGCCGGTCGCCATTGCCGAGCTCCGGCTCGGCTTCCAGCGCGCGGGCGACCGCGTCGATCGCCATGAAGCTTCCGCTGGAATGGCCGACGATCAGCAGTTCCTGGACCTGCGCCGCCGCCTTGATCGCGCGGATGCGGCTCGCGAAGGCGTCGATCCGCGCCTCGGTCAGCGGATCGAGCCGGCGGGCGTAGCTGCGCTGCGCCCCGCCATCGTCCATCAGATGCACGACGAAGCTGCCGCGCTTGCGCATCACGGCGAGCGCGGCGAGAGGCGTGCCGACTAAGAGCGCGATCCATGCGAGGACGCCGGCGAAGCCCTGGCCGTAGGCCTCGGCGACACGCCAGACGCCGTAGCCGAGCCCGACGCCAAGCAGCGTCCAGAACAGGATGACGGCGACCGGAAACAGCCAGGCGATCGCGCACCAGGGCGCGGCGCGCGCGACGCGGAACAGCAGGCCGGAGAACAGCGCGTCGAACAGGGTGACGAAGCCCGCGAGAAGCTTGAGCGGCAGAGGGGTCGAGAAGTCGCGCGCGACGATGTCGTCCCAGCGCAGCGTTTCGTAGCCGACCTCGACCTTGGCGTCGCCCGCCGTCGCGCGCGCCGTCCATCGCACGCTCGGGATCGCCGGATCCTCGACATGCTTGTCGTCGACGTCGACCTTCGCGCCCCAGAGCCGGGCGAAGCGCCGAAGCTCGAACGCGGCGAAGCGCCTGTAGAGACCCGGATCGCGCGGATCGTAGCCGGGAATGTAGAGGACGTGGCGCCGCCTCACCTCCTGTTCGGGAGCGTCCGAGAGGGCCGGACGACGGGCGAGATCGTCGTCGTCGCCGATCCGGGCGTCCTGGTCGGGCGGCGATTCATGGCCCGTCTCGCCGTCGTGATGAGGCATGGCGGGCTGTCTTTCACATCGCGGTCGGGCATGGCAAGCGCCCGGACGCCGCGTCTCGGCTCAGGCGGGCGAGCGGATCGCCGCGGCAGCATCGATCGGCTCCACGACGCCCCGGCGCGAGCCCGCCGATCGCCGCCGCGCAAAGCCGGCCTCGAGCTCGTCGCAGGCCCGCGCGATCGCGTCCTCGCCTTGCGCGGACACGTCCGCGACGCGTAGGCAACTCTCGGCGACCTCCTTGCTCGCGAGCAGCCGCCCAAGCGTCCGGGCGACACGGCCGGCGACAAAGCCCGAGCGGCGAATCCAGATCCCGCAGCCGAGGCGGGCGACGCGCGCGGCGTGGTCGAACTGGTCGAAGGCGAACGGGACGACGAGCTGGGGCGTCCCCGCCGCGAAGGCGAGCGCGACCGTCCCGACGCCGCCGTGATGGATCAGCGCCGCGCAGCGCGGCAGCACCGCGCTGAGCGGGGCGTAGCGCGAGAAGAACACGCGGTCGTCGCCCTCTGCGGAGGGCGGCAGCTCCTGTTGGGAGAGGACGAGGCAGCGGCGGCCGAGCCGACGGGAGGCTTCGATCGCAGCGCGGTAGAGCTTATCGGTGCTCTGCCGCGCCGAGCCGAAGGTGACCGCGACCGGCGGATCGCCTGCCGCCAGAAACGCCTCCAGCCGCGGATCGAGCGCCGCCTGTTCGGCGCCGAACAGGTCGGCGCGTGGAAAATCGATCTGGCGGACCTGCCGCGGCCAGTCAGGCTGTTCGGCGGCGAACCAGTCCGGGAACATCAGCAGCATGCGGCGGCGCGGATGCCACCATTTGCGGATCTTCTTAAGCGGCGGCAGACCCTTCGACGCCCGGAACTCGTTGAGGCCCGGCAGCAGCAGCGGCGCGATGAAGTGGGTGTAGACGCCGGTCTGAAGCTTCCATTGCAGCCACGCAGGCAGCCAGCGCGGCGCGCCGACGACCGGGGTCCGGGGCCCGACATGCCGGCTGACGAGCATGATCGGGGTCAGATGAACGGACGCCGTCGGGACCGCCAGCGCGTCCTCGGCCACGCGGGCGCCGAGGGCGAGATGCGACGCGACCACAAGCGTGTCGCCCGACTTGTTCTCGCGCTCGATGAAGTCGTAGACGGGGGCGAGGAACGACGGCATCGCCCGGAACAGCCGCAGCGCGCCGGCGACCGGGCGCCAGAACGACGGATGCTCGAACACCTCGGCGTATTGCGTGTCGGACATGACGGTGCTGAACGGCACGCCCGCCCGCTCGCTGGCGGCCCGGAAACGCTCCGCGCCGCCCAGAGTGACGTCGTGTCCGCGCCGGCGCATCTCGGCCGCAAGACCGATAAACGGCAGGACGTCGCCGTAGGTGCCAAGCGAGACGACCAGAATACGCATCGACCATGCGCGCCGGTTGAGGGCTAGCCGTCAACCGACGTCCTGAATTGAAGATTTCGTGACGACCCTTCCACGTCATTCGCGTGCAACGCAAGTGCTGGACCGCTACGAAAGTCGATTCTTCAACTCGGTTGGCTAACCCGTCGCTTCTCGCGTCGCGCCTGCTCGACCTCGATCAGGTCGCAGGCCTGCAGGATCGGGTCTTCGTCACAACGTCCGGCGATCTGCGCGCAAGCCGACGCGATCTCTTGGGAGGCGAGCAACCTCTTGAGCTTGCCCGCGGCGAGTCCGGCGCTCAGCGCGAAACGCTGGGCGACGAGGCCGCAACCGAGCCGCGCCACGCGCGCCGCGTTGTCGAACTGGTCGAAGGCGAGCGGCACGACCAGCTGCGGGGTTCCTGCGGCGAACGCCTGCGAGGTGGTCCCGACGCCGCCGTGATGGATCAGCGCGGCGCAGCGCGGCAGCACCACGCCGAAGGGAACATAGCCGGCGCGAAACACGCGTGCTTCCGAGCCGCGCGGCATGTCGATTTCGACGGGCGACAGCACAAGGCACCGTCGCCCCGCCTTTAGCGCCGCGCGGATCGCCGCCCGGTAGAGCGAGGCGCCGCTACGCATCGCGGTGCCGAAGGTGACCGCCACGGGCGGGTCGCCCGTGGCCAGGAAAGCCTCGAGCGCAGGACCGAGCGGCCCGCCCTCCCCGCCGAGCGCGTCGACCCTCGGAAAGCCGACGCAAACGGCCTGCGCCGGCCAGTCTTCCTGCGGCGGCGCGAACCATTCCGGCCACATCAGCAGCACCCGCCGAGGCGAGTTCCACCAATGCCTGAGCCGGCTGATCGGCGGCAGGCCGAGCTCTTCTCGCAGCGCGTTGAGCTTCGGCGTGATGAGGGGATCGACGAACCATTCGTCGACGCCGAGCTGGAACTCCCATTCCCATTCCGGCCGGATGCGCCAGTCCGGCACGAAGGGCAGCTTCGGCGGCTCGAAGCGGCTCTGGATCAGCATCGGCGACAGATGCACCGTGATCACCGGCACGCCGAGCGCGTCGCGGGCGAGCCGCGCCCCGATCGCGAGCGTCGAAGCAAGCACCATTGTGCCCGCCTTGCGGTCGCGATGGCGCGCCACGAAGTCCATGGCCGGACGGATCGACTGCTCGGCGAAGTCGAACAGACGGCGGAAGCCCCGGATCGGGCGCCACAGATCGGCGCGTCCGAGCGCCTCGCGATACTCCGCCTCGGTTCCAAGCTGGTCGAATTCAAGCCCCGCCCGCTCGACGATCCGGCCAAAAGGCTCCATCGCGCCCACGACGACGCGATGACCGCGCCGCTTTAGCTCGGCGCCGATCGCCACGAGCGGCAGCACGTCTCCATGAGACCCGAAGGCGGCGATCAGGACGAGCATTCAGGACGGTGCGCGAACGTAGACCATGCCGCGATAAGGCATCGCCTTATACCGCAGTGCAAGACGCCGCGACGCCGCCTCCGTCCTGCGCGCAGGCAAGCCGCTCGTCAGGCGGCGGCCGCCGGCCCCTCACAGCGGGATGTTGTCGTGCTTCTTCCAAGGGTTCTCGAGGCGCTTGCCGCGCAGCATGGCGAGCGCCCGGGCGACGCGGCGCCGCGTTGAGCGTGGCTGGATCACCTCGTCGATATAGCCGCGCTCCGCCGCCACGAAGGGCGACATGAAGCGGTCCTCATATTCCTTGGTCTTGGCCGCGATGCCCTCGGCGTCGGCGCCGCGGAAGATGATCTCGACCGCGCCCTTGGCGCCCATCACCGCGATCTGCGCCGTCGGCCAGGCGTAGTTGACGTCGCCGCGCAGATGCTTTGAAGCCATGACGTCGTATGCGCCGCCGAAAGCCTTGCGGGTGATGACGGTCACCTTGGGCACCGTCGCCTCGGCGTAGGCGAACAGCAGCTTGGCGCCGTGCTTGATCAGTCCGCCATATTCCTGCGCGGTGCCGGGCAGGAAGCCGGGCACGTCGACGAAGGTGACGATCGGGATCTCGAAGCAGTCGCAGAAGCGCACGAAGCGTCCGGCTTTGCGGCTCGCATCCGAGTCCAGCACGCCGGCGAGCACCATCGGCTGGTTGGCGACGACGCCGACCGTGCGGCCCTCCATGCGGCCAAAGCCGACCACGATGTTCCTCGCGAAATCCGCCTGGATCTCGAAGAAGTCGCCCTCGTCGAGCGTCTTCGCGATCAACTCCTTGATGTCGTAAGGCTTGTTCGGATTGTCGGGGACCAGCGTGTCGAGCGAGAGGTCGTCGCGCTCGGCGTCGTCGAAGGACGGCCACTCGGGAACGCCGTCGATGTTGTTGCCCGGCAGGAAGTCCATCAGGCGGCGCATGTCGACCAGCGCGTCGACGTCGTTGTCATAGGCGCCGTCGGCAATGGACGATTTGGTCGTGTGGACCTTTGCGCCGCCGAGTTCCTCGGCCGTCACCGTCTCGTTGGTGACCGTCTTCACGACGTCTGGGCCGGTCACGAACATGTAGGAGCGGTCGCGCACCATGAAGATGAAGTCGGTCATGGCCGGCGAATAGACGTCGCCGCCCGCGCATGGGCCCATGATCACCGAGATCTGCGGGATGACGCCCGAGGCCAGCACGTTGCGCTGGAATACCTCGCCATAGCCGCCGAGGGCCGCGACGCCCTCCTGGATGCGCGCGCCGCCGGCGTCGAACAGGCCGATGACGGGCGCGCGGTTGCGGATCGCCATGTCCTGGATCTTGATGATCTTCTGCGCGTGCGTCTCGGAGAGCGAGCCGCCGAATACCGTGAAGTCCTTGGCGAAGACGAAGACTTTTCGGCCGTTCACCGTGCCCCAGCCGGTGACGACGCCGTCGCCGGGGATCTTCTGCTTCTCCATGCCGAAGTCGTTCGAGCGGTGCTCGACAAACATGTCGTATTCTTCGAAGGAGCCCGGATCGAGGAAGATCTCCAGCCGCTCGCGCGCGGTCAGCTTGCCGCGCGCGTGCTGGGCGTCGATGCGCTTCTGCCCGCCGCCGAGCCGGGCGGTCGCGCGGCGCTGCTCGAGCTCCTCGAGAATGTCCTTCATTGCGGGCAGGTCCCTCGGCTCACGGCGTCACAGAGCCGAGAGCCCTATCGCGGCCCTTGCGGCGCCGCAACGTCGACGAAGGGCCGACGTCGCGGCGCGGCTGCTTAGCGGACGACGGCGACCGGCTGCGCCACGGCGGTCCGGTTCGGCTTGGACGCAGCCATCGGCGTCTGTTTCGCAGGAGCCTTGGGCGCGACGTCCGGCTTCTTCTCCGGCTCGGGAGCCGCGGCCGGCCGCTCATACGCCGCGGACGCGACCGACGATCCGTAGACCTTGGTCAGCGCGTCCCGCGACAGTCTTTCCGCAAGAATCTGGTCGACCTTCTGTTTGTCCTGCGACGCCGCCATCGCGGCGCCGATCAGTCCGTTGATCGCAAGGTTGTCGAACGCGGAGGCTTCGGCTTCGCCCTGGACTTTGCCGGAAGCGACGTCGACCACGGCGATGCGCGCCCCGGCGTAGTTTGCGTCGCCGATCAGGAGCGAGAGAGCCGGGTTCTTGTAGCTGTGCCGCTGGACTGCGATGCGCAGTTCTTTCGCGGCGCCGGCGCGACCGAAGCGCGCCGCGTCCTGCGTAGCCTGCGCGCGGAGCTTCTCGGCGAAGTGCGCCGAACTGGCGGTCAGTTGAGGCGCGAGCGACACCTGCACCTTGCTGATATGGGCGGGTTCATTGGCGGCGAGCATGCCGGTGGCGTTGCAGGCGGAGAGCGCCAGAGCGAACGGCGCGACGCAGAGGAGCTTCAGGACGTTGATGCGCATGGAAAAATTCCGGACCACGGGTAAGCGCGCGATCACGACGGATTCGCCCGTCGGTTGCATGCGTAAAACTACGTAGGCTCCGGCGGGCGCGTTTCGCCTGTGCCCGGCCGGCAACTGCGTCGACATACCCTCCGGAGCGTCGGTTCGACCCAACCTTCCTCTCGTCACCCTGTTGACACATTCGTTACCGCGGCCTCAACTTTCCTCACGGACGCGTGAAACTGGCGGATGTGAGGAGCGGGCCATGAGCCGTAAGTTCACGATCTACATCGTCGTCGCGATGATCCTCGGCATCGCGGTCGGTCAGGCCTGCCACCTCGCCTTTCCCGACGCGAAAACGGCCGGGACGGTCGCCGGGTACATCTCCCTCATCACCACGGTGTTCCTGCGGCTGATCAAGATGCTGATCGCGCCGCTGGTGTTCTCGACGCTCGTCGTCGGCATCGCGCATATGGGCGACACCGCCTCTGTCGGGCGCATCGGCCTCAAGACCATGGGCTGGTTCCTGACGGCCTCGATCGTCTCGCTGCTGCTCGGCCTGCTGATGGTCAACCTTCTGCAGCCGGGCGCGAACATGAACTTGCCGTTGCCCGACGCCGGCCAGTCGACCAACCTCAAGGTCTCCTCGCTGACCCTGAAGGAGTTCGTCCCGCATCTGGTGCCCGCCTCGATCGTCGAGGCGATGGCCACCAACGAGATCCTGCAGATCGTGGTGTTCTCGATCTTCGCCGGCCTCGCCATCGCCTCGCTCGGCGAGAAGGGAAAGCTGCTCGCCGAGTTCGCCGATCAGGTCGCTCACATGATGCTGGTGATCACCGGCTACGTGATGAAGGCGGCGCCGATCGCGGTGTTCGCGGCGGTTGCGGCCACCATCACCACGCAGGGCCTTGCTGTGCTGTGGACCTACGGGGCGTTCATCCTCGAGTTCTACGCGACGCTGTTCCTGCTCTGGTGCCTGCTGGGCCTTGCCGGCTTCCTGGCGCTCGGCCCGCGGATCACCAAGCTGATCGCCATGGTGCGCGAGCCCTTCCTCCTGGCCTTCTCCACCGCGAGCTCCGAGGCGGCCTATCCGAAGATCCTCGACCAGCTCAGCAAGTTCGGCGTCTCGAAGCGCATCGCGAGCTTCGTGCTGCCGATGGGCTACTCCTTCAACCTCGATGGCACGATGGCCTACTGCACCTTCGCGACGCTGTTCATCGCGCAGGCCTACGGCATCGAGCTCTCGATGGGTCAGCAGCTGACGATGCTGCTTCTGCTGATGGTGACCTCGAAGGGCATGGCGGGCGTGCCGCGCGCCTCGCTGGTGGTGATCGCGGCGACGCTGTCGACCTTTAACATCCCGGAGGCCGGCCTGCTGCTCATCATGGGCATCGACCAGTTCCTCGACATGGGCCGCAGCGCCACCAACGTGATCGGCAACTCGATCGCGGCGGCCGCCGTCGCCAAGTGGGAAGGCGAGCTCTACGAGACCGAGCAGGAGAGCGCCTCGACCGCGCCCGCCGGCACTCCCGCTCCGGTCGCCGCCTGAGCGAGGGCGGAGAGCGATGGCCCGCCTCTCCTCGCCGCTGCTCGCCGCCGGTCTCGCCCTCGCCGTCATGGCGGGGGCGGCGCGGGCGCAGGAGCCGGCCACTCAGCCGGGCGACGCGAACGTCATCGCCGGCACGCTGAAGAAGGTCCACGACGCCGGCGTCATCGCGCTCGGCTATCGCGAGGCGTCGTTCCCCTTCTCCTACCTCGTCGGCCAGCGGCCGGTCGGATACTCGATCGACCTCTGCCTCCACGTCGTGGAGGAGATCCGAAAGGAGCTCGACGATCCGGCCGTCAACGTCGCCTTCGTCAAGGTGACCCCGGAAACGCGCATCCCCGACCTCGTCGCCGGCAAGGTCGACATCGAGTGCGGTTCGACCACCGCCAACAAGGAGCGCGAAAAGCAGGTCGCCTTCTCGCCGATCATGTTCGTGGCCGGCACCAAGCTGATGGTGAAGGCGGGCTCCAGCTACCGCTCCTACCGCGACCTCGCCGGCAAGACCGTCGTGGCGACGGCCGGCACGACCAACGAGGCGGCCTTGCGCGCGCTCAATGACCGGAACAAGCTCGGCCTCAACATCGTGACCGCGCCCGACCACGAGCAGAGCTACCAGATGACGGCGAGCGGCCAGGCGGAGGCCTTCGCGACCGACGACGCGCTGCTTTACGGACTGATCGCCCGCCATCACGGCGAGAAGGACTTCATCGTCGTCGGCGGCTATCTGTCGTACGACCCTTATGGGCTGATGTTCCGCAAGGACGATCCGCAGATGGCGCGCGCCGTGGGCCGGGCCTTTTCCGCGATGGCCAAGAACCGCGACCTGTTCGAGGCCTATCATCGCTGGTTCGAGCGGCGCACCCCGAGCGGCGAAGAGATCAACCTGCCCATGAGCCCGCAACTCACCGAAGTGTTCCGCGCGATGGGGATGGAGGACTGACCGAGCGCGGGCGCAACGCTTCCGCGCCTCCGGGGGCGACAAGCGTCACGCTCCAGGCAACGTCCGCATACGCTTTATTGCGTACCCGAAATCGATAGCGACGGGCGCGCCGCAGGCGTAGCGTCGCCGCTTCAAGAATAGTGTTCAAGCGTCCATCTGGGTCGGAGGGGGCTCTATGATTGCGTTTGATCGCTGGACGCGCCGCCGCGCAGCGTTCCTTTCCGCCGCCTTGCTGGCGCTGTTCGCCGCCGGCTGCGATAGCCCGGACCAGGACGAGCGGTCCGACGCTTCGGCGGCGCTCGCCGAAACCGCAGAAGCCGGGGCGGATCTTCCGCTCGGCGACCCGGCCAAAGGCGACGTTCTTGTCCTCGGCGGCGGCCTGAAAGGTCTTGCGACGGCGAAGGCCAGCGACATCGAGTTCTTCGATGCGAGCAAGCGCGCATTCGCCCGCTCGGGCAAGATCATCACGAACCGGATCGCGCGCGAGGCGGTCGTCCTCGACGAAGGGCGGCTCGACGGCCAGGCGTTGCTGACGGGCGGCCTGGCGGGCGAAGGCGTTCGGAAGAAGTCGGACCTCACCATCAAGGGCAAGGCTCTCGATACCGCCGAAGCGTTCGACCCTGACAAGGGGAAGAGCGCGAAGCTGCCGGCCAAGCTCAGCGTCCCCCGCTTCGGCCATACCGAGACGCTGCTGAAGGACGGCAGGGTTCTCATCGCCGGCGGCTTCGATTCGAGCGGCAAGCCGCAGTTCACGACAGAGCTGTTCGATCCGGCGACCCGCACCTTCAAGGAAGGCGGCGGCCTGAAGCAGTCGCGCGCGCTGCACAGCGCGACGCTTCTTCCGGATGGGCGGGTGCTCATCGCTGGCGGCGTCTCGACGGAACTTGGCGACACCAACGGCAGCGGCGAAGTCTTCGATCCGACGACCAACGAGACGATCTTCACGACCAATTTCATGCAGTCGCCGAACGGACCCATCAAGCTCGCGGGCCACAGCGCGACGTTGATCGAGGGCTGCTCCTGCGACGACGACGGCAAAGTGCTGATCGCAGGCGGCTTCGAAGGCTTCCGTTTCTCGGACCGGGCGCTGGAGACCGCATCGACAGTCGTCACGCTGTACGACCCGGCGACGAACAGCTTTTCGTCGACCGGCCTGCCGCAGATGACCGACGACCGCATGCTGCACACGGCGACGGCCCTGCCGAACGGCAAGATCCTGATCGCGGGCGGCATCTACGGCCAGGGATTCTTCGCGGGCAAGAAGATCACCGGCGTGTTCGGCGGAGTGCTCGCTTCGGCCGAAGTCTACGACATCGCCAAACGCGAGATCGCCTGCGTCGGCGGCAAGAACGGCAAGCGCTGCTCCGACGCCATGGCCAATTCCCGCGTAACCCACGGCGCGCTCTTGATCGAGGCCGGCCCGCTGGATGGCAAGGTGCTGCTTGTGGGAGGCGCCGGCGGCAAGGCGCGCACGACCGGCGGCAAGGGCGCTCCGCTGAACACCGCCGAAATCTACGATCCGAAGAAGAACGAATTCAAGGCCGCCGGCTCGATGAAGGCCGCGCGGATCTTCCCCGCGCTCGCGCTCGCGCCCTGACCGACGCTCAGGCCTAAGCGGCGTCGCGGCGCGTCGGAACCAGGCGCCCGATCTGGCCCAGCGGGCCTGCGACGCCGGAAGGACGCTCGGTCCTGGCGAGGCTTTCGAGTTCCTCGCGCGAAAGAACGGCGCCGCTCGGCTCATAGGCGATCTTCAGACCGACCGTGTCGTCCATGGAGGAGAGCAGCGACAACGCCTCGGTGGCGGACGAAGCGACGACGGTCAGAGTGGGCAGAACCAAGCGGATGTGCATCTGCAAGCGCCATAGCGAGCGGTGCGGGAAATGATCCTCTCCGTTTGCGTGTGAGCGCGCTACGTCATTCGACGTAGTCGATGCGGAATTTTGCGGATCGAAGACGGAAGCCTCGCGCGCCGTTCAGCCGGGACGGCCGGCGAGCGTCATCATCGTCGCCGCAGCGGTCATTTCGGCGCGTCGCGCTCGCCGCCGCGTCTCCGCCTCCGTATCGGCACCCCAGAGCTCCGCATTCCAGGCGTCGTCCAGATCCGCGGCCTCCCATGCGGCGTCGACCGTCAGCCAGCCGCGGGCGACGCCGAGCGCGATGAGCGCGGAGCCGGTCAGGGTCGTAATTACGTTTGCGCCGGTCAGCGCGAAGACATCCTCGCGCGGTACGGCGTGCGCCACCGCCTCCAGCGCGGTCTGCGGTTGCTCGACGAACATCACGCCTTCCGCCAGCATGAAGCGCGCGCCCAGATCATCCCGCGCGGCGGCCAAAATGGGGTCCCAGAGCGCGGTCTGGCGCTGGACCAGCCGCTCTGGATGACTCGCGCGGTAGCACAGAAGGTCGCTGCCGGCGTATTTGACGATCTCGGCCGCGACCGCCTCCATCTCCAGCCGCACGCCGTCGATGGCGACGTTGGCGAGACGCGTGAGCGGCATCGTCA
This sequence comes from Chelatococcus sambhunathii, assembly GCA_031316315.1. Lineage (GTDB taxonomy): Bacteria > Pseudomonadota > Alphaproteobacteria > Rhizobiales > Methylopilaceae > Methylopila. The sequence continues at coordinate 74,479 of JADBEO010000002.1, read as the reverse complement.
TCGGGTCGATCGTCTCGCCCTGGGCGTTCCATTCCGCGACGACCGCCTCCGCAAGGCCACGCGTCGGCAAAGCCAGCGGCGCGCGGGCGGGCGTTCGCGCATGCCGCCCGTCGAGCGCGACGACGAAGCCGTCCGGGGTCTCGACCGGTTCGGCGGCGACGTAAAAGCGCTTCGGAAGCGCCGGCCGCTCGCCGAGCCCCTTCGCGCCGGCGCCGCTCATGCAGCCTCCGCCGGATCCGGCAGCCCGAGTGCCTCGACGAGCTCCGCGAAGGAGGACAGCACGCGCTCCGCGCCGGCCGCCAGCAGCTGCTCCGGCGCATGATAGCCCCAGGACACGCCGATGGCGCGCGCCCCGGCGTTTCGGGCCATCGCCATGTCGAAGCTGGTGTCGCCTATCATCACAACGTCATCGGCCGCGACGGCCGCTTCGACGGCGGCCTGATGCAGCATGGCGGGGTGCGGCTTGGATGGCGCGTCGTCCGCCGTCTGGGTCGTCGCGAAAACGCCCTCGAGGCCGAACTGGCCGATGAAGCGTTCGACGCCGCGGCGTGAGTTGCCCGTCGCAAGACCGAGCAGAAGGTCCTCGCGCGCGGCCAGCAAGGCGATGATCTCCGCCGCGCCGTCATAGAGACCGGACTGGTGCGGCGCCTCGGCGAGACCCCGGCTGAAGCTCGTCTTGAAGGCGGTCCCGATCGAGCCGAGCGGGTGATCCGGCTGTTCGTGCGACAAGGCGGCGACCGCCTCGCCGACCGAAAGCCCGACGACGCCGACGATGGCGGCCCGGCTGGGAGCCGTTAGACCGTGCGAAACATAGGCCTCCGTCATGGCGGCGACGATTGCGTGCGCGCTGTCGAGCAGCGTGCCGTCAACGTCGAACACGACCAGAGTCTTGCGAGCTGCGCCCATTGGCGGAGAGGTACAGGCCGACACAGCGACGCACAAGCCGCGATGGCCATCGAGCTCCATGCTTCTATGTGAAGCGTCGATGAGTTCGAGGACCACGATGACCGGGCGGACAGACGAGACCTTCCCGGACGCCGCCGGCGGCGCGACGCCGCGGCGCGTCGCGGCGGCGCTTCGCGAGATCGAGGGAGGCCTCGATCCGAAAGAGGCGGCCTTCAGGCTCGGCGTCAGCGACGAAGATTTCCTGCGGCTGGCCCGGACGGTCTCGGAGCGTCGCAAGGCGAAGCGCATCGCGCAGATCCCGCTCGTGTTCCACGACATAGATCCGGACGCCGAGAAGATGATCCGCGAGGACGTCTCCGCCATCGCGGCGATCGGCGACGGCGAAAGCCTGTGGATCGGCGCCGACGAAGGCGCTTCGCTCGAGCGTCTCACCGCGCGCCGCGACGAGACCGGACGGGTGCTCGCCTACGAGGAGCATGTCCGGTTCGACCTGCACGCCTTCTTCGACTTCCCGAATGGGACGGCCGAAGAGGCCGACGTCGAGGGTCTGGCCATCGCCGACGGATTTCTCTGGGTCGTCGGCTCGCACAGCCTGAAGCGCAAGAAGCCCAAACCCGACGATACACCCGAGCAGGCGCTGGCGACGTTGACGCAGGTCAAGCGGGAGGCGAACCGCTTCCTGCTCGGCCGCATTCCGCTCGTCGCGAGCGATCGGCCGGGCGCGCCGACCCTCGCCCGCAAGGCGCCCGCCGTCGATGGCGGCAAGCGAAAGCGGCGCGCCGGCGCGGTGAAGATGTCGAAGGACGGCAGCACTCTGTCGAAACGTCTCGCCCGCGACGCCCACCTCGGACCGTTCATGCGCATCCCCTCCAAGGACAACGGGCTCGACGTGGAGGGCATGGCCGTCGTCGGGGACCGCGTCTTCCTTGGTCTGCGCGGGCCGGTGCTGCGCGGCTGGGCGACCGTGCTCGAACTTCGGTTCAAGGCGCGCAAGGACGGCAGGCTGAAGCTGAAGCGTTTTGGAGACGGCGACCTGATCCGCCGCCACTTCCTCGATCTCGACGGGCTCGGGACCCGCTCCATGCTGGTCGACGGCCTCGATCTCATTCTGCTGGCCGGCCCGACGATGGATCTCGACGGTCCCGTTCGCCTCTATCGCTGGCGCGGCGCGCTCGGCGCGCAGTCCTCGACCGTGGCGCCGCGCGCCGACGTCGAGCGCATCCTCGACCTGCCCTTCGGCGAGGGTGACGACCATGCGGAAGGGGCGACGCTGCTGAGCCTCGTCGCCGGCGAGGCGAAGCGGCTCGTGGTCGCCTATGACACACCAGCGCGGAAACGACTCGTCAAAGGCGGCGGCGTCCTGGCCGACGTGTTCGAGGCGCCGGAGCCGCTTTAGGAGCCTGGAGCAAGTCCGTCTGCCGCGGACTTGCTCCAGCATAAGAAAGCCGAGGAATTCTTCCGTTTGACCTGGATCATCCGATCCCGGTTAAAGCGGATTTGCTCTAGGCTTCGGGCGCCTCGACGATCGGGTCGTAGCGGTCGACGTCGAAGCCGAGCAGGTTCCAGCTCTGCTGCATATGCGGGGGCAGCGGCGCGGAGACGTCGAGCACGTCGCCCGAGGGCAGCGGCAGCACCAGGCGCCGCGCGAGCAGGTGCAGCCGGTTCTGGATGCCGCCCGGCAGCTCCCAGTTCTCGACGTTGAAATATTTCGGGTCGCCGACGATCGGATGGCCGATATGGGCCGCATGGGCGCGCAGCTGGTGGGTGCGGCCCGTGACAGGCTTCAGCGACAGCCAGGACAGCTTCTGCGCCGCCTGCTCGACGACGGCGTAGTAGGTCAGCGCATGCGAAGCGCCGTCATCGCCATGCTCGGCGACCATCATGCGCTCGCCTTCGGCCCCCTCCCCCTCGCCCTTGGCGAGATAGGTCGAGATGCGGCCCTGGCGCACGCGCGGGACGCCCGGCACCAGCGCCCAGTAGACTTTTCGGGCGAAGCGCGAGCGGAAGGCGCGGGCAAGCTCGGAGGCGGCGAGCCTGGTCTTGGCCACGACCAGCACCCCGGCCGTATCCTTGTCGATGCGGTGGACGAGACGCGGCTTCTGCCCGCTGCGGTCGGTCAGCGCCGCCAGCATGCCGTCGACATGGCGCGTCTGGCCCGAGCCGCCCTGCACGGCGAGGCCGAAGGGCTTGTTCAATACGAGGACGTCCTTGTCCTCATGGATGGTCATCTGCCGCAGATCCTTGGCGTCGCGGTCCTCGACCGACGGCCGCTTCACGGCCGGCGCCTTGGGGGCGCCCTCCCCGTCCTCGCCGGCCTCGCCGCTCTCGTCCTTCAGCGGCGGCACGCGCACCGTCATGCCGGCGGAAAGGCGCGTCGCAGTCTTGGCGCGCGCGCCGTCGACCCGGATCTGGCCCGTGCGGCAGAGCTTCTGCAGATGGCCGAAAGCGAGCGCCGGGAACCGCTCCTTGAACCAGCGGTCGAGCCGCAGGCCTTCCTCGGCCTCGCGCACCGGGATCATCTGAACGCCGGCGGACTTGCCCGGCAGGGCCGGCAGCGCCTTCTCGGCGAGCGCGACGCTCTTTTCGACAGCCGTCACACGCACGGGCTTTGCAGCCTTCGCGCCATATGCCTTCGGCGTCCGGAAGGTGGCGTCGGCCGCGTTGTGCGAGGCGGCGCGCGTGGGCTTGCCGCCGGCCGGACGCTTGCCCGCGGGGCCTTTGCCGGCCGGTCGTCTGGCGGCCGGGCCCTTGCCGGCGGGTGGGCGCGGTCCGCGCGTGGGTCGTTGAGCCATTGACGTATCTTGTCTCTCGGGCGGGAGACGCCCGCGTGCGCTTGGCTTAGCCCAGAGCGCGCCCGAGCGCGAGGCCCGCTGCGAGCGCCCCGATCGAGAGAACGACGGAGGCCGCGACATAGGCCGCGGCGACGCCGACCTCGCCGCGCTCCCACAGCGCGACCGCATCGAGCGAGAAGGCCGAGAAGGTCGTGAACCCGCCAAGGACGCCGGTCATCAGGAACAGCCTGGCCTCCATCGGCGCCTGCGCCCTCAGCGCGAACAGCGCCGCCAGCAGCCCCATGACCAGGCCGCCGACGACGTTCACGGTCAGCGTGCCCCAGGGAAAGCCCGGTCCGAAGGCGCGCATCGTCCAGACGTTGACGCCGTAGCGCGCCACCGAGCCGAGCGCTCCGCCGAGCGCGACGAAAAGGATGGAGATCATGGGCGAGACCGGATGGAGGGATGACGGCGCGCATCGACGATCGCAATGACGTCGATGAGGTTCTCGATGCTTTCGACGCGATACACGATGATCAGAGGCGTGCCTGCGACAAACAGCTGTCGTTCCGGGCGGCCGGCCTCTGTCGCGGCAAGTTCAGGAAAGTCCGCGAGCTGACCAAGCCGCGCCTGCACCCGCGCCATGAACGCTCGCGCCACCGACCGATTTCGTTCGGCGTACCAGCTGCGGATGTCCGCGAGATCGTCGAGTGCTTCTTCGCGAAGATGAACCTTCACGCGGACGCGGCGCGGAAGAAGGCTTCAACGTCCTCGTCCTTGGCGAACTTCCGGTCGCCCGCGAGCCTGCGATCGATTTCAAGCCAGTGATCGGACGAAAGCCCCCGCGCGGCTCCGTCCTCCAGATCGATGATGCGCTCGATCATGCTGGCGATTTCATCCTGTCGGTGATCCGGCAGTCGGCCGATCCGCTCCAGGACCGCATCCAGCGCTTTCGTCATCTGCTCCGCTCCCTTCCGCCGCGCCCAGTCTATTTGATCCTGCGCCCCACGCTACGCCCTCACCCCCGCTCGGCCCGGAGCTTCGCCCAGTAGTCGAGGCGCTTCCTCAGCTCGCGTTCGAAGCCGCGGTCCGGCGGATCGTAGAAGCGCCGCCGCCCCATCGCCTCGGGGAAGTAGTTTTGGCCGGAAAAGGCGTCGGGGACGTCGTGGTCATAGGCGTAGCCGTCGCCGTAGCCTTCCGACTTCATGAGTTTCGTCGGCGCGTTGAGGATGTGCTTGGGCGGCAGCAGCGAGCCGTGCTCCTTGGCGGCGGCTCGGGCGGACTTGTAGGCGACGTAGACCGCGTTCGACTTCGGCGCCGTGGCGAGATGCACGACGCATTCGGCCAGCGCGAGCTCGCCCTCGGGCGTGCCGAGCTGCTCATAGGCGTCGCGCGCCGCGATCGCGACCGTCAGCGCCTGCGGATCGGCGAGTCCGATGTCCTCCGAGGCCATGCGGATCAGCCGGCGCGCGAGGAACAGCGGATCCTCGCCGCCGTCGAGCATGCGCGCGAACCAGTAGAGCGCCGCGTCGGGATCGGAGCCCCGCACCGACTTGTGCAGCGCCGAGATCAGATTGTAGTGGCCGTCGGCCGACTTGTCGTAGATCGGCGCGCGGCGCTGGACGACGTCCTGAACGCGCGCGGCGTCGAACACCTCACCCTTGCGGGCGGCGCGCCAGATCTCTTCGGACAGAGTCAGCGCTGCGCGGCCGTCGCCGTCCGCCATGCGGATGAGCGAGGCGCGGGCCTCCTCGTCGAGCGGCAGCGCCCTGCCCTCGATGCCTTCCGCGCGCGCCAGCAGCTTTTCGATCGCCTTCTCGTCGAGCGATCGGAACACGAGGACGCGGGCGCGGGACAGCAGCGCCGCGTTCAGCGCGAAGGAGGGATTTTCCGTCGTCGCGCCGACCAGCGTGACGGTGCCGTCCTCCATGACGGGCAGAAAGCTGTCCTGCTGCGCCTTGTTGAAGCGATGGATCTCGTCGACGAACAGCAGTGTGCCGCGTCCGGTCATGCGGCGGGCGCGCGCGGTCTCGAACACTTTCTTCAGGTCGGCGACGCCGGTGAAGATCGCCGAGATCGGCTCGAAGGCGAGGTCCGTGGCGTCGGCGAGAAGGCGGCCGACCGTCGTCTTGCCCGTGCCGGGCGGCCCCCAGAAGATCAGGCTGCCGAGCGAGCCCGCCTCGACCAGCCGGCCGAGCGCGCCGTCCGGGCCGAGCAGGTGCTCCTGGCCGATCACCTCGCCCAGCGATGTCGGCCTCAGCCGATCCGCGAGCGGCCGCGGCGCGTACCTTTGCATCCCGGCGGCTTCGAAGAGGTTCGTCATCAGGATCGGGCTCGGCGTTCGACGATCCCCTCTCCCGCGTGCGGAGAGGGTAAGAGTGAGGGCCTCGGCGCTGGCAGACCAAGCCGCTTCCGTGGCGGCCGTGTCCAACCGGCGCCCGGGCCGCCACGCACCCTCATCCTTACCTTCTCCCGCGGCGGGGAGAAGGGGCGGCGAACGTTGCGCCTTCGCGAGCCGCTCTCAGAACACGCTGGTGATCAGCTGGCCGTCGCGCTCGATCGTCACTTTCCAGTAGCCGGGCGACGCCGCGGCCGACCGCTCGAGGTCGCGAGTCGAGGCCACCTTCGCGTCGTTCACCTGCCGGACGATGTCGCCCTTCTGGAAACCGAGCCTCTCCGCGATCGAGCCGCTCGCGATCTCCGCCACCACGACGCCGCGCAGGTCCGCCTTCAAGGCCATCTCCTCAGTCAGAGCCGGCGAGAGGTTGGCGACCGTCGCACCGGTGAAGGGAGACTCGCCGCCGATGGTGCGCTGGTCGCGCGCCGGAACTTCCGGCGCCGCCGCGAGCGCCACGATGACGCTGATCGGCTTTCCCTGCCGCTGGATCGACAGCGTCGTCTGTCCGCCGACCGGCTGGGTCGCGAAGCGGAAGGCGAAGCCCTCGACGTCGTCGACCGGCTTGCCGTCGACCGCGACGACGAGGTCGCCGGCCTCGACGCCGGCCTTGGCGGCGGGCGAGCCCCTCGAAACGCCCGAGACGAGCGCCCCGCCCGGATGCTTCAGCCCCATCGACTCGGCGATCTCGGACGTCACCGGCTGCAGGTCCGCGCCGAACCACGGCCGCGTCACGGACTTGGAGCCCGCGGCGGCGGAAGACAGCACGACCCGGACCATGTTGGCCGGGATCGCGAAGCCGATGCCGACCGAGCCGCCGGTCTGTGAAAAGATCGCCGTGTTGACCCCGATCAGCTTGCCGTCGAGGTCCACCAGAGCGCCGCCCGAATTGCCCGGGTTGATGGCCGCATCCGTCTGGATGAAGGACTGGAAGTCGCCGAGGCCGTTCTGGGTGCGGGCGAGCGCGGAGACGATGCCGGAGGTTACCGTCTGGCCGACGCCGAAGGGATTTCCGACAGCGAGCACAAGATCGCCGATCGCGAGCGCATCGGAGTCCCCAAGCGTGAGCGCCGGGAACTTCTCCTTGCCCTCTCCGATCCTGAGCACCGCGAGGTCGGTCCGCTTGTCCTTGAGGATCAGTTTCGCGGGAAGCTCGCGCTTGTCGGAAAGCGCGACGCGCATCTCGGTCATCCCCTCCACAACGTGGTTGTTGGTGATGACCAGCCCGTCGCCGGAGACGATGACGCCGGAGCCGAGCGAGCGCTGCACCCGCTCCTGCGGCAGTTGGCCGCCGTCGCCGAAGAACTGGCGGAAGAACGGGTCGTCGAGGATCGGGTTGCGCCGGAGCTTCTCCTTGCGCGTGGCGTAGATGTTGACGACCGCCGGGATGGTCTGCGCCACCACCGGCGCGAAGGAGAGCTTCAGCTCCTGCCGGCTTTCCGGCAGGCGTCGCTCCTGCGCGACGCTCGGTCCGGCGGCGAGCACGAAGGCTGCGGCGAACAGGCTGACGGCGGTTCGGAACGACGGCATGCAGGCGCTTTCGTTGCGGACAGGCGGACGGGATCTCAGATAAGGCGGAAGCGGCGTCGACGGAACAGCCTACGGCGCGCCTCGCGGCGATGGAGATGAACCATGAAGACGCTGCTCCTCATCCTCGGCCTGATCGCGCTCGCCATAGGCGGGCTCTGGATCGGCCAGGGCCTCGGCTGGATCGCCTGGCCGCGGGAGAGCTTCATGATCGCGCAGACCGAGTGGGCCTGGTACGGCGCAGGGCTCGCGGCGGTCGGAGCGGCGCTGGTCGTTTGGTCTCGGCGCTGAGGCCGACCTTCGGCCCGAAACGAGAAAACGGCCGTCGCCGGCCGCTTCCCGTCAGTTCTTCATCTGAAGCGTGAAGCTCAGGCGGCTTCAGCGTCCGCGCGCTCGCGGTCGACCTTGCCCTTGGCGTCGACATCCCGGTCGACGAACTCGATCACCGCGACGGGGGCGTTGTCGCCATGGCGGAAGCCGGCCTTGATGATGCGCAGATAGCCGCCCGGACGTTCCTTGTAGCGCGGGGCGATCGTCTCGAAGAGCTTGCGCACCGTCGGCAGGTGGCGGAGCTCGGCGAGCGCGAGGCGGCGGGCGGCGAGATCGTCGCGGCGAGCGAGCGTCACCAGCTTCTCGACGATCGGACGCAGGTCCTTCGCCTTCGGCAGGGTGGTGACGATCTGCTCGTGCTCGATCAGCGACTGAGCCATGTTGGCGAACATCGCCTTGCGATGGCTCTGCAGACGGTTGAAGCGGCGGCCGCGGCGGGCGTGCATGGACATTTTAGTCTTCTCCTCGAAGGATCCTCGCCTCGTAGGGCGTCAGATCCTCGCGACCTCAGTAGTGTTCCTCGAAGCGCTTGGCGAGCTCGTCGATGTTGTCCGGCGGCCAGCCGCCGACCTCCATCCCGAGATGCAGCCCCATCTGGGCCAGCACTTCCTTGATTTCGTTGAGCGACTTGCGGCCGAAGTTCGGGGTGCGGAGCATCTCGGCTTCGGTCTTCTGGATGAGGTCGCCGATGTAGACGATGTTGTCGTTCTTCAGGCAGTTCGCCGAACGCACCGACAGTTCGAGCTCGTCGACCTTCTTGAGCAGCGCCGGGTTGAAGGCGAGCTCCGGAATGGCGGACGGAGCCTGTTCCTTCTTCGGCTCCTCGAAGTTGACGAACACCTCGAGCTGGTCCTGCAGGATGCGCGCGGCGTAGGCCACGGCGTCCTCGGGAGTGATCGAGCCGTTGGTCTCGACCTGCAGGGTCAGCTTGTCCTTGTCGAGGTCCTGGCCCTCGCGGGTGCTCTCGACGCGGTAAGAAACCTTCTTGACGGGCGAATAGAGGCTGTCGACCGGGATCAGGCCGATCGGGGCGTCCTCGGGCCGGTTACGGTCGGCGGAGACATAGCCCTTGCCCGTGTCGACCGTGAACTCCATGCGGATCTCGGCGCCCTCGTCGAGGGTGCAGAGCACGAGGTCAGGGTTCAGAACCTGGACGTCGCCGACGACCTGGATGTCGCTCGCGAGCACCTGGCCGGGGCCCTGCTTGCGCAGCACCATCCGCTTCGGGCCTTCGCCCTGCATCTTGATGGCGATGTCCTTGATGTTCAGGACGATGTCGGTGACGTCCTCGCGGACGCCCGGGATCGACGAGAACTCGTGCAGGACGCCGTCGATGTGGACGGAGGTCACCGCCGCGCCCTGGAGCGAGGACAGCAGGATGCGGCGCAGCGCGTTGCCGAGCGTCAGGCCGAAGCCGCGCTCCAGCGGAGCGGCGACCATGGTCGCCGAGCGCTTGCCGTCGCCGGAGGCCGAAACCTCGAGCTTGTTCGGCTTAATAAGGTCTTGCCAATTCTTCTGGATCACTTCTGTGCATCCTTCGGTCGCCCGCCGGCCGCCCTCGCCTTGCGGGTCGCCTCGCGCGACCGGTCGCTGCGAGGCGGGAAACGAAGATGCGCCCCGACGTCTCGGGACGCATCGCTGAAAAGTCGCGTCAGACGCGGCGCCGCTTGCGCGGCCGGCAACCATTGTGCGGGATCGGGGTCACGTCGCGGATCGAGGTGACCATGAAGCCCGAAGCCTGAAGCGCGCGAAGCGCCGACTCACGGCCGGAACCCGGGCCGCGGACTTCGACCTCGAGGGTCCGCATGCCATGTTCGGCGGCCTTCTTGGCGGCGTCCTCGGCGGCGACCTGCGCAGCGTAGGGCGTCGACTTGCGCGAGCCCTTGAAGCCCTGCGCGCCGGCGGACGACCAGGACACCGTGTTGCCCTGCGCGTCCGTGATGGTGATCATGGTGTTGTTGAACGTCGCGTTCACATGCGCGACGCCGGAGGCGATGTTCTTGCGCTCGCGACGGCGAATGCGCTGGGCTTCCTTGGCCATATGCTCTCGATCCTTCAGGCGCGCCCGTTGTTCCAGGCGCTCGGGAAATATGCGTCTCCCGAACAGGTCCGGGATCCTTCGAAACTCACGTCATCCCGGACGCGCCGATCGCGATCCGGGATCGTATTTAAGGCGCCCTCTGTCCCGAGGACGATCCCGGATCGGCCTGTCGGCCGTCTGGGATGACGATCGGGCGGCTCAGGCCGCCCTCACATCACTTCTTCTTGCCGGCGATCGGCTTCGCCTTGCCCTTCCGGGTGCGGGCGTTGGTATGGGTGCGCTGGCCGCGCACCGGCAGGCCGCGACGATGGCGCAGGCCCCGGTAGCAGCCGAGATCCATCAGGCGCTTGATGTTCATCGCGACGTCGCGGCGCAGGTCGCCCTCGACGAGATAGTCGCGGTCGATGGTCTCGCGGATCTGGATGACTTCGGCGTCGGTCAGCTGGTTGACGCGACGCTCGGCCGGGATCGAGACCTTCTCGCAGATCTCGGTCGCCTTCTTGGCCCCGATGCCGTGGATGTACTGCAGCGCGATGACGACGCGCTTGTTCGTCGGAATGTTGACGCCGGCGATGCGGGCCATGGGTACGCTCCTCCATTTGGGGCCGGCGAAGCGCCGGCGGAAGAAGGCGCGCGTCCGGTGGAGGCCGGCCCCTGCGCGCCTTTCAGTGAAAGCGCCGAAAAGCAGCGCGGGACGCGGCGCTCGAGCGACAGCGCGACCGGACTGCTTTCGGGATGAGGTGCGCGTAGCGCCTTAACGACGCTACGTCAACCCCTGAGTGCGTCGTCGGCCCGGACTTGGCCCGCCATTCCCATGTCAACGCGTCGAGAGGCCGTGCGGAACATCGACTCCGCCATCCGATGACGACCGGAACTCTCAGGCGGCGGCCGTCTCAGCCTTCGCCAGGATCGCGTCGATCTGCCGGGCGACGTCGTCGATCGAGGCCATGCCGTCGACCGACGCGTGCAGACCCTTGCTTTGGTAGAACGGACGCAGTTGGCTCGTTACGGACTTGAAGTCGTTGATCCGCTTCTTCACCGTCTCCGGCGCGTCGTCGGGCCGCAGCGGTTTGCCCGCCGCGGCCGCTTCGCGCGCCCGGCCCTCCACGCGCTCGAGCAGAATCGTCTCGTCGACGACGAGCTCGATGACGGCGTCGAGGTCCAGCTTGTGCTCGTGCAGCATCGCGTCCAGCGCTTCGGCCTGCGCAAGCGTACGCGGAAACCCGTCGAGGATGAAGCCGTTATGGGCGTCCGGCTGCTCAATGCGATCCGCCACGATCGAGACGACGAGGCTGTCCGGGCAGAGCTCGCCGCGCGCCATGACGTCCTTGGCCTCTAGGCCGACCGGCGTGCCCGCGGCCACCGCCGCGCGCAGCATGTCGCCCGTAGACAGCTGGACGATGCCGTGCTTCTGGACCAGACGCTCGGCCTGGGTGCCTTTGCCGGCGCCGGGCGGCCCGAGCAGGATCAGTCTCATCTGCGCTTCCCTCTCAGCCGGGCCTTCTTGATGAGGCCCTCATACTGCGCGGCGTACAGGTGTCCCTGAATCTGCGCCACCGTATCCATCGTAACAGACACCACGATGAGCAAAGAAGTCCCGCCAAAGTAGAATGGCACGGCGGCCCACGAGATCAGGATCTCGGGAATCACGCAGACGACGGCGATGTAGACGGCGCCGACGACCGTGATGCGGGTGAGCACGTAGTCGATGTACTCCGCCGTCCGCTCGCCCGGACGGATGCCGGGGATGAAGCCGCCATACTTCTTCAGGTTGTCGGCGGTCTCGGTCGGGTTGAAGACGATCGCGGTGTAGAAGAACGAGAAAAACAGGATCAGCGCGACATACAGGACCATATAGAGCGGCCTGCCATGCGCGAGATAGGTCGTGATCGGACCCAGCCAGCCGCCCGCCGCGCCGGTCGCGGAGAAGTTCGCGATCGTGGTCGGGAGCAGCAGGAGCGACGAGGCGAAGATCGGCGGGATGACGCCCGCGGTATTGAGCTTAAGCGGAAGATGCGAGGACTCGCCGCCCGTCATCCGGTTCTGGCTGACCTGCCGCTTCGGATACTGGATCAGCAGGCGTCGCTGCGCGCGCTCCATATAGACGATGAAGGCGATGACGGCGATCGCCATCACGATGATAGCGAGGATCAGCCCGGTCGAGAGCGCGCCCTGGCGGTTGAGCTCGAGCGTGCCGACGATCGCCGAGGGCAACTCCGCGACGATCCCGGCGAAGATGATCAGCGAGATGCCGTTGCCGATGCCGCGCTGGGTGATCTGCTCGCCGAGCCACATCAGGAACATCGTGCCGCCGGTCAGGGTGATGACCGTAGAGATCCGGAAGAACCAGCCCGGATCGACCACCACGTTCGCCTGGCCCTCAAGACCGACCGCGATGCCGTAGGCCTGGACGGCCGCCAGTGCGACGGTGCCGTAGCGTGTGTACTGGTTGATGACCTTGCGGCCCTGCTCGCCCTCCTTCTTCAGCGCTTCGAGGTGCGGCGAGACCGAGGTCATCAGCTGCACGATGATCGAGGCCGAGATGTAGGGCATGATGGCGAGCGCGAAGATCGCCATGCGGCCGACCGCGCCGCCCGAGAACATGTTGAACAGGCCGATGATGCCCGTCGACTGCTGCCGGAACACTTCCGCAAGCGCCGATGGGTTGATGCCCGGCATCGGGATATAGGTGCCGAGCCGGTAGATGATCAGCGCGCCGAGCGTGAACCAGATGCGCTTCTTCAGTTCGTCGGCCTTCGAAAAGGCCGAGAAGTTCAGATTCGCGGCGAGCTGTTCAGCAGCGGAGGCCATGTCAGTCCTCTGTCCGTCCGGACGAAATCAAAACGCCGCCCCCGAGGCGCTCGGAGCAAGCCCTCGGGAAGCGGCGCGCAGACGCTAGATAGTATGTTTACGCAGGCTGCGCATCGGCCTTGGGGGCCGGCGCGAGCAGCGTCACCTTGCCGCCGAGCTTCTCAATCGCATCGGCGACCGACTTCGACACGGCGTAGACCTCGAGGTCGAGCTTGGTCTTCAGCTCGCCGCGGCCGAGCACCTTCACGCCGTCGCGCTTCTTCGACAGCACGCCCGCCTCGATCAAGGTTTCCTCAGTCACGGGCCTGCCCGCGTCCAACTTGCCCGCGTCGACCGCCTGCTGCAGGCGCGCGAGGTTCACCTCGTTGAGGTCCTTGGCGAACAGATTGGTGAAGCCGCGCTTCGGCAGACGCCGGTAGAGCGGCATCTGGCCGCCCTCGAACGCCTTGATGGCGACGCCGGTGCGGGACTTCTGACCCTTGACGCCGCGGCCGCCGGTCTTGCCCTTGCCGGAACCGATGCCGCGGCCGACGCGCATCCGCTTCTTGGTGGCGCCGGGATTGTCGTGGAGCTCGTTGAGTTTCATCGTCTTCTCTCCGGGCTTCAGGCTTCGACGCGCACGAGATGCGCGACCTTGGCGATCATGCCGCGCACGGCCGGCGTGTCGGTCAGCTCGCGGCGCTTGCCGATCCGGCCGAGGCCGAGACCGACGAGGGTCGCCGCCTGGTCGCCCGGACGACGGGTCGACGAGCCGATCTGGACCACCGTGACGGTGTCGCCCTTGGCGCCCTTGGCGACGCGCTTCTTCGGCGCCGGACGCTCGCCAGCCTTGACGGCCTCCTTGCGGGCGACCTTCTTGGCGGCCTTGCGGACATGGCCCTTGTGCGGCGCCTTCTTCGCGGCGCGGCCGGCGGCCGGGGCCGCAGCGGCCTCAGCCTTGTCGGCCTTGGGCGCCGCCTTCTTGGCGGCGGCCTTCTTCGGCGCAGCCTTGGTCTCTTCGGCGGCTGCGGCCTTCTTGTCTTCCTTGTCGGCCATGATCAGCCTCCTTCAAATAAAGCCGGTCAGCCTTCGGCGACCGCGTCGGCGTCGACGTCGCGGCGGCGGGACTGCAGCGTCGAAACCTTGAGGCCGCGGCGGGCGGCGACCGAGCGCGGCGAATCCTCGTGCTTCAGGGCGGCGAAGGTCGCACGCACCATGTTGTACGGGTTCGACGAGCCGAGCGACTTGGCGACGACGTCGTGGACGCCGAGCGTCTCGAAGACGGCGCGCATCGGACCGCCTGCGATGATGCCCGTGCCGGCGGGAGCTGCGCGCAGCACCACCTTGCCGGCGCCGTGACGGCCGTCGACGTCGTGATGGAGCGTGCGGCCTTCGCGCAGCGGCACGCGGATCAGGCCGCGCTTGGCCGCCTCGGTGGCCTTGCGGATCGCCTCGGGCACTTCGCGGGCCTTGCCGTGGCCGAAGCCGACGCGGCCCTTCTGGTCGCCCACGACGACGAGCGCCGCGAAGCCGAATCTGCGGCCGCCCTTCACCACCTTGGCGACGCGGTTGATGTGGACCAGCTTGTCGACGAACTCGCTGTCCTCGCGATTGTCGCGATCGCGGCGGTTCTCTCTGGGCTCACGAGCCATGTGTTAAGTCCTCTTCCCTTCGAGCGGGCGTCAGAAGTTGAGCCCGCCCTCACGGGCGGCCTCGGCCAGGGCCTTGACCCGGCCGTGATAGATGTAGCCGCCGCGGTCGAACACGACGTCCTTGACGCCGGCGGCCTGGGCGCGCTCGGCGACCAGCTTGCCGACGGCGGCTGCGGCCGCGATGTCCGCGCCGGTCTTGCCGGCCGAGCGGAAATCCTTGTCGAGCGTCGAGGCCGCGGCGAGCGTTACGCCCTTCGCGTCGTCGATGACCTGGGCGTAGATCTGCTTCGACGAACGGTGGACGCTGAGGCGCGGACGGCCATTGGACGTGGCCGCCAGAGCCCGGCGAACGCGCGCCTTGCGGCGCGCAGCAGTGGCGAGGTTCTTGGACATCGTCTCAGCGCCTTACTTCTTCTTGCCTTCCTTGCGGAAGATGAATTCGCCCGCGTACTTGACGCCCTTGCCCTTGTAGGGCTCGGGACGGCGGAAGTCGCGGATCTCGGCCGCGACCTGCCCGACGCGCTGGCGATCGACGCCGGTGACGGTGATCTCGGTCGGCTTGCCAGTCGCGATCTGGATCCCGTCCGGGATCGGGTAGACCACGTCGTGGCTGTAGCCGAGCGCGAGCACCAGGTTCTTGCCCTGGACCGAGGCGCGGTAACCGACGCCGCTGATCTCGAGCTTCTTCTCGAAGCCTTTGGTGACGCCCTCGACGAGGTTCGACACCATGGTGCGCGACATGCCCCACATGGCGCGCGCCTGCTTCGTCTCGTTGCGCGGCTGCACCGAGACCTTGCCGTCCTTGAACTCCACGACGACGTCGTCGTGGACCCGATGAACCAGCTCGCCCTTGGGGCCCTTGACCTTGACGTTCTGTCCGTCGACCGCCGCGGTCACGCCCGACGGCACGTCGACCGGCTTCTTGCCGATGCGCGACATGATCGCTCTCCTAATCCTTCGAAGACCCCTCCGCCTGCGTCAGAAGACGCGGCAGAGGATCTCCCCGCCCACGTTGTTGTCGCGGGCGTCGTGATCCGCCATCACGCCCTTCGGCGTGGACAGGATCGAGATGCCGAGGCCGTTCGCCACGCGCGGCAGGTTGTTCACCGACGCGTAGACCCGGCGGCCCGGCTTCGAAACGCGCTGAAGCTCACGGATGACGGGCGCGCCGTCATAATACTTCAGCTCGATCTCGAACTCGGTCCGGCCGTTGGCCAGCTCCGTCTGCGTGTAGCCGCGGATGTAGCCTTCCGCCTCCAGCACGTCGAGGACGTGGGCGCGCAGCTTCGATCCGGGCGTCGAGCACGACGTCTTGTTCCGCATATGCGCGTTGCGGATGCGCGTCAGCATATCGCCGAGGGGGTCGTTCACAGCCATTGTCCCCTCCTCCTCACCAGCTCGACTTCAGAAGGCCCGGAACCAGGCCCTTCGAACCAAGCTCGCGGATCGCGATGCGCGAGATCCCGAGCTTGCGATAGTAGGCGCGCGGCCGGCCGGTCGCTTCGCACCGGTTGCGGATGCGGACCTTGGAGCCGTTGCGCGGCAGCTCGGCGAGCTTCAGGCGGGCGGCGAAACGATCCTCGAGGTCGAGGTTCGGGTTCTTGGCGATCGCCTTCAGCTCCGCGCGCTTGGCGGCGTCCCGGGCGACCATCTTGCGGCGACGTTCGTTCTTCTCGACCGCGCTCTTCTTAGCCATGCGATCCTCCCGTCACTGCCTGAAGGGGAAGTTGAAGGCGCGCAGCAGAGCGCGGGCCTCGTCGTCGGACTTCGCCGTCGTGCAGACGATGACGTCCATGCCCCAGACCTGATCGATCTTGTCGTATTCGATCTCGGGAAAAACGATGTGCTCCTTGATGCCCATGGCGAAGTTGCCGCGGCCATCGAAGCTCTTCGGGTTCAGGCCGCGGAAGTCCCGGACGCGCGGCAGCGCGATCGTGACCAGGCGGTCGATGAAGTCGTACATGCGCGCCCGGCGCAGCGTCACCTTGGCGCCGACCGACTGCCCCTCGCGGAGCTTGAAGGTCGCGATCGAGGTCCGCGCCTTGGTGATCACGGGCTTCTGACCCGCGATCTTGGCGAGCTCGCCGGCGGCGGTCGCCGCCTTCTTGGAGTCCGCCACGGCTTCGCCGACGCCCATGTTGATGACGACCTTCTCGATCGTCGGCACGGCCATCGGGTTCTTGTAGCCGAACTCTTCGATCAGCTGCCCGCGCACCACCTCGTCGTAGTGCTTCTTCAGGCGGGAGGAGTAAGCGGCCTCAGCCATCGATGCGCTCCCCGGACCGCGCAGCGACGCGGACCTTCGTCTGGTTCGCGCCCTGGCCCTCGACCTTGAAGGAGACGCGCGTCGGCTTGCCGTCCTTCGGATCGGCGAGCGCGATGTTGGAAAGATGGATGGAGGCTTCCTTGCGGATGATGCCGCCTTCCTGGCTCTGCGTCTGGCGCTGGTGGCGCATCACGACGTTGACGCCCTGCACGACGGCGCGGGTCTCCTTCGGGAGCACCTTCAGCACCTCGCCGGTCTTGCCCTTGTCGCGCCCGGTCAGCACGACGACCTTGTCGCCCTTGCGGATTTTGGCGGCCATCACAGCACCTCCGGCGCGAGCGAGATGATCTTCATGTGGTTCTTGGCGCGAAGCTCGCGCGGGACCGGGCCGAAGATGCGCGTGCCGACCGGCTCCTTCTGATTGTTGATCAGAACGGCGGCGTTGCGGTCGAAACGGATCACCGAGCCGTCAACGCGGCGGATGTCCTTGGCGGTGCGAACGACGACCGCCTTCATGACGTCGCCCTTCTTCACGCGGCCGCGCGGGATCGCCTCCTTGACCGACACCACGATGATGTCGCCCACGGATGCGTAACGACGGCCGGCGCCGCCGAGAACCTTGATGCACATCACGCGCTTGGCGCCGCTGTTGTCGGCGACGTCAAGATTGCTCTGCATCTGAATCATGGCCTAAGCCTTTCTCATTTCGCCCGGACCGGTATCCGCATTGACGCGGACCTCGCCCGGCGGGCCGTTTCAGATGTTGCTTACTCGGTCGGTGTCGGAGCAGGCGCCGAGGCGTCCGCGTCCACCGACGCATCGGGTCTGACGACCCATCTCTTCAGCCGCGAAATCGGGCGGCTCTCCTCGATCCAGACGAGATCGCCGACCTTGAAGGTCTGGTTCTCGTCATGGGCGTGGTAATGCTTGGTCCGCCGCACCGTCTTCTTGAGAAGCGGATGGGTGAAGCGGCGCTCGACCTTGACCACGACGGTCTTGGCGTTCTTGTCGGAAATCACGGTTCCGAGCAGGACTCTCTTCGGCATGCTGTCCTCCTCAGGCCTTGGCCTGCGCGTCGGCGCGCTTGGCGGACGCGACGGTGCGGATGCGCGCGATGTCGCGGCGCACCGACCGAACGCGGGCGGTGTTGTCGAGCTGGCCGGTCGCCTTCTGGAAGCGCAGGTTGAACTGCTCCTTCTTCAGCTTGACGAGCTCGTCGTCGAGCTGGTCGACGGTCATTGCGCGGAAATCCTGAGCCTTGGTCATGATCGCGAACCTCACTCAGCGACGCGCTGGACGAAACGGGTGCGGATCGGCAGCTTCGCCGCGGCGAGCGCCAGCGCCTCACGAGCGATGTCGAGCGGCACGCCGTCGATCTCGAACATCACGCGGCCCGGCTTGACCTTGGCCGCCCAATATTCGTTGGCGCCCTTGCCCTTGCCCATGCGGACCTCGGTCGGCTTCTTCGAAACCGGCACGTCCGGGAACACGCGGATCCAGACGCGGCCGGCGCGCTTCATGTGACGGGTCATGGCCCGGCGGGCGGCCTCGATCTGGCGCGCGGTGACGCGATCCGGCTCCATGGCCTTGAGGCCGTAGGCGCCGAAGTCCAGGTTGAATCCGCCCTTCGCAGCGCCGCTGATGCGGCCCTTGAACTGCTTGCGGAATTTGGTCTTCTTCGGTTGCAGCATGGCTTAACTCCTCGCGGCCCCGCTCACGCGTGGTCGCGGCGCGGCGGACGGCCGCCGTCGCCCTCGTTCAGGCGCTTGTCCTGGGCCATGGGGTCGTGCTCCATGACCTCGCCCTTGAAGATCCAGACCTTGACCCCGCAGGTGCCCATCGCCGTCTTGGCGGTGGCGACCCCGTAGTCGACGTCGGCGCGAAGCGTGTGCAGCGGCACGCGGCCCTCGCGATACCATTCGGTGCGGGCGATCTCCGCGCCGCCGAGACGGCCGGCGCAGTTGATGCGGATGCCCTCGGCGCCAAGGCGCATGGCCGACTGGACGGCGCGCTTCATCGCCCGGCGGAACGCCACGCGGCGCTCGAGCTGCTGGGCGATCGACTCCGCGACCAGGGTCGAGTCGATCTCGGGCTTGCGGACCTCGACGATGTTGATGTGCACCTCGGAGGCCGTCATCGAGCCGACCTTCTTGCGAAGCTTCTCGATGTCCGCGCCCTTCTTGCCGATCACGATGCCCGGACGCGCCGAGTAGATCGAGACGCGGCACTTCTTGTGCGGACGCTCGATGACGATCTTCGAGACAGCGGCCTGCTTCAGATCCTTCAGCAGGGCGTCACGGATCTTGATGTCCTCCTGGAGGAGCTTGCCGTATTCGCCCTTGCCCGCGAACCAGCGCGAATCCCAGGTGCGGTTGATGCCGAGCCGAAGCCCGATCGGGTTGACCTTGTGACCCATCGTCTTCTCCTCAGGCCTTCGCCGCGCTCTGGTCGACCTGGCGGACGACGATCGTCAGATGCGAGAACGGCTTCTGGATCGTGCCCACGCGGCCGCGGGCGCGCGGCGAGAACCGGCGCATCACGATCGACTTGCCCACGAAGGCCTCGGAGACGATCAGGTCGTCCACGTCGAGGTCGTGGTTGTTCTCGGCGTTGGCGATCGCGCTCTCGAGCGTCTTCTTCACCTGGCCGGCGATCCGCTTGCGCGAGAAGGTCAGGTCGGCGAGCGCCGTCTCGACCTTCTTGCCGCGGATCAGCTGCGCGACGAGGTTCAGCTTCTGCGGCGAGATCCGGACCATGCGAAGCACGGCCTTGGCCTCGTTGTCGGGAAGCGCGCGCTTGGCGGCTGGCTTGCCCATCTCGATTACTTCCTCTTGGACTTCTTGTCCGCCGCATGACCGTAGAAGGTCCGCGTCGGAGCGAATTCGCCGAGCTTGTGGCCGATCATCTCTTCCGAGACGCTGACCGGGATGTGCTTCTGGCCGTTGTAGACCCCGAAAGTGAGGCCCACGAACTGCGGCAGAATGGTCGAGCGGCGGCTCCAGGTCTTGATGACCTCAGGCCGGCTCGAGCCGCGGGCGACATCGGCCTTTTTGAGCAGGTACCCGTCGACGAAGGGGCCCTTCCAGACTGAACGAGACATTTCCGGGCTCCCTTACTTCTTCTTCCGGGCGTGCCGGCTCGTGGCGATGAACTTGTCGGTCGCCTTGTTCGAGCGGGTGCGCTTGCCCTTGGTCGGCTTGCCCCACGGGGTGACCGGGTGACGGCCGCC
This sequence comes from Chelatococcus sambhunathii, assembly GCA_031316315.1. Lineage (GTDB taxonomy): Bacteria > Pseudomonadota > Alphaproteobacteria > Rhizobiales > Methylopilaceae > Methylopila. The sequence continues at coordinate 54,572 of JADBEO010000002.1, read as the reverse complement.
CGAGGTGCGGCCTTCGCCGCCGCCATGCGGATGGTCGACCGGGTTCATGGTCACGCCGCGGTTGTGCGGGCGACGGCCGAGCCAGCGGGATCGTCCCGCCTTGCCGAGGCTGACGTTGCCGTGGTCCGGGTTCGAGACCGCCCCGATCGTGCCGAAGCACTGGCCGTGGACCAGGCGCTGCTCGCCCGAGGACAGGCGCAGCGTCACGTAGCCCTGGTCGCGGGCGACGATCTGGGCGTAGGAGCCGGCCGAGCGCGCGATCTGGCCGCCGCGACCGATCTTGATCTCGACATTGTGGACGATCGTGCCGACCGGCGCGACGCCAAGCGGCATCGCATTGCCCGGCTTCACGTCGACCTGCGCGCCGGAGACGACAGTGTCGCCGACGTTCAGGCGCTGCGGCGCCAGGATGTAGGCCAGCTCGCCGTCCTCATAGCGGATCAGCGCGATGAAGGCGGTGCGGTTCGGGTCGTACTCGATCCGCTCGACGGTCGCCGGCACGTCCAGCTTGCGACGCTTGAAGTCGATCAGCCGGTACGTCCGCTTGTGGCCGCCGCCGCGGAAGCGGACGGTGACGCGGCCGTGGTTGTTGCGACCGCCCGAGGAGGTGAGCCCCTCGGTCAGCTGCTTGACCGGCTTGCCCTTGTAGAGGGCAGAGCGGTCGACGATCACCAGCTGCCGAAGGCTCGGGGTGATCGGGTTGTAAGTCTTGAGCGCCATGGTCCTTCAGCCCCTCAGAGGCCAGTGGTCACGTCGATCGCGTGGCCTTCGGCCAGCGTCACGATCGCGCGCTTGCTATCGCCCTGCTGACCGAGACGGCCGCGGAAACGCTTGGTCTTGCCCTTGCGGACGAGGGTGTTCACGCTCACGACCTTGACGTCGAAGAGCTTCTCGACCGCCGCCTTGATCTGCGGCTTGGTCGCGGTGTCGGACACCTTGAACACGACCTTGTTCTGCTCGGACGCGTAGGTCGCCTTCTCGGTGATGATCGGCGAGCGGATGACGTCGTAGTGGCGAAGGTCGGTCATTTGAAACGCGCCTCCAGCGCATCGATGGCCGCCTTGGTCAGGACCAGGGTGTCGCGGCGGAGGATGTCGTAGACGTTGACGCCCTGTACGGGCAGCACGTCGACCGTGTGGATCGCGCGGGACGCGAGCTTCACGTTGGCGTCGATCTCGGCGCCGTCGACGACCAGCGCATTCGAGAAGCCGAGTTTCTCGATCGAGGCCAGGAACGCCTTGGTCTTGGCCTCGCCGAGCTTGAACTCGTCGACGACGATGATCTGGCTGTCCTTGGCTTTGGCCGAAAGGGCGTGCTTCAGGCCGAGCGCGCGCACCTTCTTCGGCAGCTCATGCGCATGAGAGCGCACGACCGGACCGAAGGCGCGGCCGCCGCCGCGGAACTGCGGCGCAGAAGCCTGGGCGTGACGGGCGCGGCCCGTGCCCTTCTGCTTGTACATCTTCTTGCCGGTGCGGGCGACGTCGGAGCGGCCCTGCGTGACATGCGTGCCGGCCTGGCGCTTGGCGAGCTGCCAGCGCACGACGCGGTGCAGGATGTCGACGCGCGGCTCGAGGCCGAAGATGTCGTCCGACAGCGTGACCGTCTCGCCGGCCTTGCCGTCGGCCTTGGTGATCGCGATCTCGACCATCACGCGGTCTCCTCGGCAGTCGTTTCAGGCGCGGTCTGCTCGGCAGGGGTCTCGGCGGGAGCGGCGGAGGCGCCGCGCTCGCGGAACTTGCCCGGCATCGGAATGCCTTCCGGCAGCTTGGTCTTCACCGCGTCGCGGACCAGGATCCAGCCGCCCTTGACGCCCGGAACGGCGCCCTCGACGAGGATCAGGCCGCGCTCGGGATCGGTCGAGACGACGCGCAGGTTCTGGGTGGTGACCCGCTCGTCGCCGAGATGGCCGGCCATCTTCTTGTTCTTGAAGACCTTGCCCGGATCCTGGCGGCCGCCGGTCGAACCGTGCGAACGGTGCGAGATCGACACGCCGTGGGTGGCGCGCAGGCCGCCGAAGTTCCAGCGCTTCATGGCGCCGGCGAAGCCCTTACCCGTAGAGGTGCCGGTGACGTCGACGCGCTGGCCGGCGACGAAGTGGTCCGCGGTGAGCTCGGCGCCCACGGGGATCACAGCGTCGTCGGAGACGCGGAACTCGACGAGCTTGCGCTTCGGCTCGACCTCGACCTTGGCGAAGTTGCCGCGCTCGGCGCGGGTGACGTTCTTCGGCTTGCGCGAGCCCGCGCCGAGCTGCAGCGCGACGTAGCCGTTGGCCTCCGTCGTGCGATGCCCGACGACCTGGCACTGGTCGACCTTGAGCACGGTGACCGGAACATGCTCGCCGGCGTCGGTGAAGACGCGGGTCATGCCCAGCTTCTGTGCGATTAATCCGGACCGCATATGCGTCGTCCTTCGCTAATAAATTCGATCAGAGCTTGATTTCGACGTCGACGCCGGCGGCGAGGTCGAGCTTCATCAGCGCGTCCACGGTCTGCGGGGTCGGGTCGACGATGTCGAGAAGACGCTTGTGCGTCCGGATCTCGAACTGCTCGCGGCTCTTCTTGTCGACGTGCGGCGAGCGGTTCACCGTGAACTTCTCGATGCGCGTCGGCAGCGGGATGGGTCCACGCACCTGGGCGCCGGTCCGCTTCGCCGTCGACACGATCTCGCGGGTCGAGGTGTCGAGGATGCGGTGGTCGAACGCCTTGAGGCGGATCCGGATGTTCTGGCCGTTCATGGGTAACCGTCTCCACGAGGCGGGCGCTCCGGATCGCCGGAATGCCGCGCCGCGTCAGGGAAGTTCAAATCACTCGATGATGGAGGCGACGACGCCGGCGCCGACGGTGCGTCCGCCTTCGCGGATGGCGAAGCGTAGCTTCTCCTCCATCGCGATCGGAACGATCAGCTCGACCGTCATCGCGATGTTGTCGCCCGGCATCACCATCTCGGTGCCCTCAGGCAGATGCACCACGCCGGTCACGTCCGTCGTGCGGAAGTAGAACTGCGGACGGTAGTTGGTGAAGAACGGCGTGTGGCGACCGCCCTCCTCCTTCGTCAGGATGTACGCCTCGGCCTTGAACTTGGTGTGCGGCTTCACCGAGCCCGGCTTGCACAGCACCTGGCCGCGCTCGACGTCCTCGCGCTTGGTGCCGCGCAGCAGAGCGCCGATGTTGTCGCCAGCCTGGCCCTGATCGAGCAGCTTGCGGAACATCTCGACGCCCGTCACCGTCGTCTTCACCGTCGGGCGGATGCCGACGATCTCGACCTCCTCGCCGACCTTCACGATGCCGCGCTCCACGCGACCGGTCACCACCGTGCCGCGGCCCGAGATCGAGAACACGTCCTCGACCGGCATCAGGAACGGCTGGTCGACCGGACGGTCCGGCTGCGGAATGTAGGCGTCGACCTGGGCCATCAGCTCCAGGATCGCGTCATGGCCGAGCTTCGGATCGCCGTTCTCCAGCGCGACCAGCGCAGAGCCCTTCACGATCGGAATGTCGTCGCCTGGGAAATCGTACTTCGACAGAAGCTCGCGAACCTCGAGCTCGACCAGCTCCAGAAGCTCCTCGTCGTCGACCATGTCGCACTTGTTCAGGAACACCACCAGCGCCGGAACGCCGACCTGACGGGCCAGAAGAATGTGCTCGCGGGTCTGCGGCATCGGGCCGTCCGCCGCCGAAACCACCAGAATGGCGCCGTCCATCTGCGCCGCGCCCGTGATCATGTTCTTCACATAGTCGGCGTGCCCAGGGCAGTCGACATGCGCGTAGTGACGGTTCTGCGTCTCGTACTCGACATGCGCCGTCGAGATCGTGATCCCGCGCGCCTTCTCCTCAGGCGCCTTGTCGATCTGGTCGTAGGCCGTGAACGTCGCCCCGCCCGTCTCCGCAAGAACCTTCGTGATCGCAGCCGTCAATGACGTCTTGCCATGGTCGACATGGCCAATCGTCCCAATGTTGCAATGCGGCTTCGTCCGCGAAAACTTTTCCTTGGCCATGGCCGTAAGGCTCCGTTCTCTTCTTTTAAATCTTCGGGTTCAGGTTCGTCGGTAAGCGCTTGAATCAGCCGGCGTACTTCGCCTGGACTTCCTGCGCGACGTTCGACGGAACCTGCTCGTAGTGATCGAATTCCATGCTGTAGTTCGCCCGGCCCTGGCTGAACGAACGCAGCGTGTTGATGTAGCCGAACATGTTGGCCAGCGGGACCATGGCGTTCACCACGTTCGCGTTGCCGCGCATGTCCTGGCCCTGGATCTGGCCGCGGCGGGAGTTGAGGTCGCCGATGACCGAACCGGTGTAGTCCTCGGGGGTCACGACCTCGACCTTCATGATCGGCTCGAGCAGCACCGCGCCGCCCTTCTGGAGGGCCTCACGGAACGCTGCGCGGGACGCGATCTCGAAGGCGAGCACCGACGAGTCGACCTCATGGAAGGCGCCGTCGAGCAGCGACACCTTGACGTCGACCACCGGGAAGCCAGCAACCGTGCCGGCGCCCATGACGGACTGAATGCCCTTCTCGACGCCGGGGATGTACTCCTTCGGCACCGCGCCGCCGACGATCTTCGACTCGAAGGCGAAGCCCCCGCCGACCTCGTTCGGTTCGACATGCAGCTTCACGCGGGCGAACTGACCGGTGCCGCCGGTCTGCTTCTTGTGCGTGTAGTCGATATCGACCGGCTTGGTCAGCGTCTCGCGATAAGCGACCTGCGGCGCGCCGATATTGGCGTCGACCTTGTAGGTGCGCTTGAGGATGTCCACCTTGATGTCCAGGTGAAGCTCGCCCATGCCCTTCAGGATGGTCTGGCCCGACTCCTGGTCGGTCGAGACGCGGAAGGACGGGTCCTCGGCCGCGAGCTTGGAGAGCGCGATGCCAAGCTTCTCCTGGTCGGCCTTGGTCTTCGGCTCGATCGCGATCTCGATGACCGGCTCCGGGAACACCATCTGCTCGAGGATGACGGCCTTGTTCGGATCGCACAGCGTGTCGCCGGTGCGGACGTCCTTGAGGCCGGCGAGAGCGACGATGTCGCCCGCATAGGCTTCCTTGATGTCCTCGCGGTTGTTCGCATGCATCAGGAGCATACGACCGACTCGCTCCTTCTTGTCGCGGGTCGAGTTCAGCAGGGTCGAGCCCGACTGCAGCACGCCCGAATAGACGCGGCAGAAGGTGATGGTGCCGACGAACGGGTCGTCCATGATCTTGAATGCGAGCACCGACAGGCCGGCCTCGTCGGACGGCTCACGGGTGATCGGCTCTTCGGTCTTGAAGTCGACGCCTTCGACCGCGCCGCGATCGAGCGGGGACGGGAGATAGTCAACGACGGCGTCGAGCAGGGGCTGGACGCCCTTGTTCTTGAAGGCCGAGCCGCAGAGCACCGGCGTGAAGGCGCGCGTCAGCACGGCCTTGCGGAGCAGGCTCTTCAGGGTCGCCTCGTCCGGCTCCTCGCCTTCGAGGAACTTCTCGAGGGCGACGTCGTCGAGCTCGACGGCCGCCTCGATCATCTTGCCGCGATACTCTTCGGCCTGATCCTTGAGCTCGGCCGGGATTTCCTCGTCATGATAGTTCGCGCCGAGGTTCTCGTTCTCCCAGACGACCGCCTTCATGCGGACGAGGTCGATAATGCCGGCGAAGTTCGACTCGGCGCCGATTGGCAGCTGAATGCAGACCGGCTTGCCGGCGACGCGGGTGTCGATCTCCTTCACGCAGCGGAAGAAGTCGGCGCCGATCTTATCCATCTTGTTGACGAACACGATGCGCGGCACTTCGTACTTGTCGGCCTGACGCCATACGGTCTCGGTCTGCGGCTCGACGCCCTGGTTGCCGTCAAGCACGCATACCGCGCCGTCGAGCACGCGCAGGGACCGCTCGACCTCGATGGTGAAGTCGACGTGGCCGGGCGTGTCGATGATGTTGAGGCGCTTGTCCTTCCAGAAGGTCGTCGTCGCGGCGGACGTGATCGTGATGCCGCGCTCCTGCTCCTGCTCCATCCAGTCCATAGTCGCGGCGCCGTCGTGGACTTCGCCGATCTTGTGGGACTTGCCGGAATAGAACAGGACGCGCTCGGTCGTCGTCGTCTTGCCGGCATCGATGTGGGCCATGATGCCGAAGTTACGATAGTCTTCGATCGCGTGAGAGCGGGGCATAGGTTTGTCCTCGGTCTGCTCAGGTCACCAGCGGTAGTGCGAGAAGGCGCGGTTCGCTTCCGCCATGCGGTGCGTGTCCTCGCGCTTCTTCACCGCCGAACCGCGGTTGTTCGAGGCGTCGATAAGTTCGGCGGACAGACGGTCCACCATGGTCTTCTCGTTGCGGGCGCGGGCGGAGGCCAGCAGCCAGCGAAGGGCGAGCGCCTGACGGCGCTCCGGACGGACTTCGACCGGAACCTGATAGGTCGCGCCGCCGACGCGGCGGGAGCGGACCTCGAGGGCCGGCGAGATGTTCTCGAGCGCCTGATGGAACACGGCGATCGGGCTCTGCTTGACCTTGGCCTCGACCTGGTCGAACGCACCGTAGACGATCGACTCGGCGGCCGACTTCTTGCCGTGCTTCATGACCGTGTTCATGAACTTGGACACAATCAGGTCCCCGAACTTGGGGTCCGGATGGATTTCGCGACGCTCTGCGGAGTGACGACGGGACATCTGTCAGATCCTCACTTCGGCCGCTTGGCGCCGTACTTCGACCGGCGCTGCTTGCGGTTCTTGACGCCCTGCGTGTCGAGCACGCCGCGCAGGATGTGATAACGGACGCCCGGAAGGTCCTTCACGCGGCCGCCGCGGATCATGACCACCGAGTGCTCCTGGAGGTTATGACCCTCGCCCGGAATGTAGCCGATGACTTCGAAGCCGTTGGTGAGGCGCACCTTGGCGACCTTACGAAGCGCCGAGTTCGGCTTCTTCGGGGTCGTGGTGTAGACGCGCGTGCAGACGCCGCGCTTCTGCGGACACGCCTGCAGCGCCGGAACCGTGTTGCGCGCCGTCGGCGCCTGCCGCGGCTTGCGGATCAACTGGCTGATGGTGGGCATATTGGCCTAACCGCTTCCTTCAAATCCAAAACCGTTTGGCGCGTCGACGGAGCCGACACGCAAAACGAAACGACGCCCGCCTTCGGTTTCCCGAAGGAAGCGCCCGCTCCCTGCAGAGGATCGCCGCCCCGAAAGACGGAGATCGTGTACCCGCAACTGACCCAAGCTGGTCGCGGCAGCGTTTGACCCCGAAACGTCGGCGCGTTGGACCGCAGCCGAGCAGCGTGGGATCACCGCCTGCCGAAGAGTGGGCGGCTTGTACCCGCCGAGTCGGGTTCCGTCAACCCTCGCCTTGCTCTTCCTGCCGTTCTGCGCGCAAGGCGGCTATGCCGCTCCGACGGCGGGAGGCGCGACCCCGAGGCATGCGGCGACGAGCTCGCTCTGACGCGACGTCCCGGTCTTGGCGAAAACGGCGCGAAGCTGGCTCCTGACGGTCGCCTCGCTCAGGCCGAACTTGACCGCGATCGCCGTGACGCTCTCGCCGCCGATCACCTCCCGGGCGACGCGGGCCTCGGCGCGAGACAGGTCGAACAGGCCGCTCAGTATCGAGGCCAGCGGCGCGGCGCCCGCGCCGATCGGGGTGACCACGATAAGCCATTCGGCGAGCGAGAACGCATCGCGCGCGGTCCGGCGCACCGGGAGCACGTGCATCACCGCCGGCGGGTCGCCGCCCGTGGCCTTGAGCGGAATTGAGAGCCCGGTTTCGCAGCCGGCCTCCAGCGCTCGGCCCAGCAGGGCCTCGCAAGCCGGATCAGCGAGCGACAGCCGATCCCCGGCGCCGATTCTCACCCGCCCCCTGAGCGCCTCGAAATCGGCGTTCGCGGCGAGCAGCCGTCGATGTCCGCCCAGTACGGCCGCGGGGAAGCCGACCCCCGCCAGGGCGGACGCCTGGGCCTGGGCGCGCTCGAGCTCCAGACGTCCCGCGAACACGGCCGCGCGGGCGAAGTGCGGCCGGAGCTTGTCGAGTTCCGCCAAGATCTCCTGGGGCGTCGGTCCGTCCGCCCAGGACCGATCGAACGAGACGGCGATCGTGTCGCCGCTGGGGCAGTCGACGATCGTCGCGGCGCCGTAGCCCAGACCGGACGGGCGCAGCAGTTCGACATAGAGCGGATGGGTCGCGATCTCCTCGTCGCTGGCAAGGTCCTGATCGCGCACGAAGCCGCCATGGCCAAGCGCCGCCGCGCGTTCGGAGCGCAGGTCCCGGGTCTGCCAGCCTTCGGAGAGAAAACGCCGGATCATTCCGGCGACGCCCGGAGACGCGACATGGCGTTTGAACTCCGGATTGACGGAGACCATCGCGGCGCCTGCGAAACCGAGAGCTGTCGCGAGATCATGAAACAGCTCGGGCCAGAACTCCGGAAAGGCCGCCGCCTCGTAGATGCGGTCCACGAAATCGCGTCCCACGCACGCCCCTCCTGAGGACCGCCTTTCCCCGTTCGCCGGTCCGTCAATGATAAAAAAAGCCACCGGAAATACTGGCAACTGTACTGATGTACGGCTCCCGGCCGTGGGATCAACGGCAGGATGCCAAAATCATTTGATTTTTGCGGAGCCGCGAACCCGCCGGCGCCGCGGCAGCGGTCGGACCCGTGGCCAGCCTGCGGCCGCGGGAAAGCTCTGGCGATCTTGTCGGCAGGGCGCCGCGACAGACGACGATCGGGAAACGCAAAGAGGGGCCGCCGGTTTCCCGGCGGCCCCTCGTTTCCCACTCCAACACAGCCTAAGCACCGGGCGTACGCCCGGGCCTCACTCCGCCGCGTCTGACGCCGGCAGAAGTTCGGGCTGCGGCTGACTCCCCTGCTCCTGCGCGCGCTGCGCCAGGATCAGTTCGTCACGGTGGGTCGCGATCTCGCGCACCTTGTTCATCACCGAGCCGGTGCCGGCCGGGATGAGGCGTCCGACGATCACGTTCTCCTTCAGGCCCTCAAGGTCGTCGGCCTTGCCGTTGACGGCCGCCTCGGTCAGCACGCGCGTGGTCTCCTGGAAGGAGGCGGCGGAGATGAACGAGCGGGTCTGGAGCGAGGCCTTGGTGATGCCGAGCAGGACCGGATGGCCGACGGCCGGCTTCTTGCCCTCCTCGATCGCCTTGGCGTTGACCGCGTCGAACTCCAGCCGGTCGACCTGCTCATTGGTGATGAGCTCGGTCTCGCCGGCGTCGGAGATCTCGACCTTCTGCAGCATCTGGCGGACGATCACCTCGATGTGCTTGTCGTTGATCTGGACGCCCTGCAGCCGGTAGACCTCCTGGATCTCGTTGACGAGGTAAGCCGCAAGCTCCTCCACGCCCTTGATCGCCAGGATGTCGTGCGGCGCGGGGTTGCCGTCGACGATGTAGTCGCCCTGCTCCACGACGTCGCCGTCCTGAAGCTGGATGTGCTTGCCCTTCGGGATCAGGTACTCGACCGGATCGCCGCCATCGCCCGGCACCAGCGTGATGCGACGCTTGTTCTTGTAGTCCTTGCCGAACTGCACCGTGCCGGAGACCTCGGCGATGATCGCCGCGTCCTTCGGACGGCGCGCCTCGAACAGCTCCGCCACCCGCGGCAGACCGCCGGTGATGTCGCGGGTCTTGGCGCTTTCGGTCGGGATACGCGCAAGCACGTCGCCGGCCTTGACCTCGGATCCGGGCGAAACTGACAGGATCGCCTCCGGGGCGAGCTGGTAGCGCGCCTCGCCGCCCTTGGCGGGCTTGAGGATCTTGCCGTTCCCGTCCTGGATGATGATCGCCGGCTTGAGGTCCGCCGAACGGGTCGACGTCCTCCAGTCCATGACCACGCGCTTGGTGATGCCGGTCGCCTCGTCCGAGGTCTCCTTCACCGAGGCGCCCTCGACGAGATCCTCGAACGCCGTCTTGCCGTCGACCTCGGTGAGGATCGGACGGGTGTACGGGTCCCACTCGGCGATACGCTGGCCGCGCTTGATCTTGTCGCCGTCGTCGACGCGAAGCTTCGCGCCGTACTGCAGGCGATGGGTCGAGCGCTCCGTGACGCCGTTTGCGTCGAGGATCACCACCGCGACGTTGCGGCCCATCACGATCAGGTCGCCGTCCGAGTTCCGCGCCGCGTTGCGGTTGCGGATCTTCACCGTGCCCTCGAACGAGCTCTCGATGAAGGACGAGTCCGCCAGCTGCGCCGTGCCGCCGATGTGGAAGGTGCGCATGGTGAGCTGGGTGCCCGGCTCGCCGATCGACTGCGCCGCGATCACGCCGACCGCCTCGCCCATGTTGACGGGCGTGCCGCGCGCCAGGTCACGGCCGTAGCACGCCTTGCAGACGCCGACCTTGGTCTCGCAGGTGAGCACCGAGCGGATGCGGACCTCCTGCACGCCGGCGGCGTGCATGGCGTCGACGTCCTTCTCCGAGATCAGCGTGTTGCGCGGGATGATCACATCGCCCGTCGCCGGATGCTGGATGTCCTCGGCGGCCGTGCGGCCGAGCGTGCGCATGCCGAGCGTCGCGACGACCTGGCCGGAGTCAACCACCGGGCGCACCCGGATGCCGGCCTCGGAGCCGCAGTCGTCCTCGGTGATGATGCAGTCCTGCGCCACGTCGACGAGACGACGGGTGAGGTAGCCCGAGTTCGCGGTCTTCAGGGCGGTGTCGGCGAGGCCCTTACGGGCGCCATGCGTCGAGTTGAAGTACTCGAGCACCGACAGGCCTTCCTTGAAGTTCGAGATGATCGGGCTCTCGATGATCTCGCCAGACGGCTTGGCCATGAGGCCGCGCATGCCGGCGAGCTGCTTCATCTGCGCGGGCGAACCACGCGCGCCCGAGTGGCTCATCATGTAGATCGAGTTGATCTGCTTGGCCCGGCCGGTCTCCTTGTCGACCTGCACCGCCGAGATGCGCGCCATCATCTCCTCGGCGATCTTGTCGGTGCACTTCGCCCAGGCGTCGACGACCTTGTTGTACTTCTCGCCCTGCGTGATCAGGCCGTCCTGGTACTGCTGCTCGTATTCCTTGGCGAGCGTGCGGGTGTCCTCGACGATCTTCGTCTTGGTCTCCGGCACGACCATGTCGTCCTTGCCGAACGAGATGCCGGCCTTGAACGCGTTGTGGAAGCCGAGCGACATGATCCGGTCGCAGAAGATGACCGTGTCCTTCTGACCGCAGTTGCGGTAGACAGTGTCGATCATGTTCGAGATTTCCTTCTTCGTCATCAGCTTGTTGACGACGTCGAAGGTTAACTTCGGGGTCTTGGGCAGCAGCTGGCCGAGCATCATGCGGCCAGGGGTGGTCTCATAGACCTTGGAGACTTTGTTCCCCTCTTCGTCCAGCGAGACGAACCGACCCTTGATCTTGGTGTGGAGCGTGATCGCCTTGGAGAACAGGGCGTGCTCCATCTCGCCGATGTTGGCGAACATCGAGCCCTCGCCAGGCTCGTTGTCGCGCATCAGCGTGAGGTAGTAGAGGCCGAGCACGATGTCCTGCGACGGCACGATGATCGGCGCGCCGTTCGCCGGGTGCAGGATGTTGTTGGTCGACATCATGAGGACGCGCGCTTCCAGCTGCGCCTCGAGCGACAGGGGCACGTGCACGGCCATCTGGTCACCGTCGAAGTCGGCGTTGAACGCCGCGCAAACGAGCGGATGCAGCTGGATCGCCTTGCCCTCGATCAGCACCGGCTCGAAAGCCTGGATGCCGAGGCGATGGAGCGTCGGCGCGCGGTTCAGCATCACCGGATGCTCGCGGATGACCTCGTCCAGGATGTCCCAGACTTCCGGCTTCTCCTTCTCGACCAGCTTCTTGGCCTGCTTGACGGTCGCCGACAGGCCCTTGGCGTCGAGCCGCGAATAGATGAACGGCTTGAACAGCTCGAGCGCCATCTTCTTCGGCAGGCCGCACTGGTGCAGCTTCAGCTCCGGGCCGACCACGATGACAGAACGGCCGGAGTAGTCGACGCGCTTGCCGAGCAGGTTCTGGCGGAAGCGGCCCTGCTTGCCCTTCAGCATGTCGGAGAGCGACTTCAGCGGGCGCTTGTTGACGCCCGTGATGACGCGGCCGCGGCGGCCGTTGTCGAACAGCGCGTCCACCGCCTCCTGAAGCATGCGCTTCTCGTTGCGGATGATGATGTCCGGCGCGCGGAGCTCGATCAGCCGCTTCAAACGGTTGTTGCGGTTGATGACGCGGCGGTAGAGGTCGTTGAGGTCGGACGTCGCGAAGCGGCCGCCGTCCAGCGGGACGAGCGGGCGGAGGTCCGGCGGGATCACCGGCACGACGGTCATGATCATCCAGTCGGGCTTGTTGCCCGAGTCGATGAAGGCCTCGACGATCTTCAGGCGCTTGGCGAGCTTCTTCGGCTTCAGCTCGGTCGTCGCCTCCGCGATCTCGACGCGGATGTCGGCCGCCATCTTCTCGAGGTCGAGCGCGCGCAGCATGGACTGGATCGCCTCGGCGCCGATCTGGGCCGTGAAGGCGTCCTCGCCATACTCGTCCTGCGCGTGGAGATACTCCTCCTCGCTGAGCAGCTGACGGTCCTTGAGCGGGGTGAGGCCCGTCTCGAGCACGACGTACTTCTCGAAGTACAGGATCGCCTCGAGGTCCTTCAGGGTCATGTCGAGCAGCAGTCCGATGCGGCTCGGCAGCGACTTCAGGAACCAGATGTGCGCGACCGGGGCGGCGAGCTCGATATGGCCCATGCGCTCGCGGCGCACGCGGCTCAGCGTCACCTCGACGCCGCACTTTTCGCAGATGACGCCCTTGTACTTCATGCGCTTGTACTTGCCGCACAAGCACTCGTAGTCCTTGATCGGGCCGAAGATCCGGGCGCAGAACAGGCCGTCGCGCTCCGGCTTGAAGGTCCGGTAGTTGATCGTCTCGGGCTTCTTGATCTCGCCGAACGACCAGCTGAGGATCTTCTCAGGGCTGGCGATCGAGATGCGGATCTGGTCGAACGTCTGGGCAGGAACCTGCGTGTTGAAGAGATTCATCACTTCCTGGTTCATCGCCGTCTCCTTCCGTGGGATCCGCGCCTTGCGTCGCCGCCAACGCCGCGCTGGATCCCGAAACTTCTAAATCGGCGACGGGCGGGCCGTCCGGCCCGTCCGCCCGTATGCAGTCCCGACTAGGGGACCGCTGTCATTCGGCCGCCTCGGCCGGTGGAAGCTGGTTCTGCTTCTTCGAGGTATGCAGGTCGACGTTGAGGCCGAGGGAGCGCATTTCCTTCACGAGCACGTTGAAGCTCTCCGGAATGCCCGCCTCGAACGTGTCGTCGCCGCGGACGATCGCCTCGTAGACCTTGGTGCGTCCCGCCACGTCGTCGGACTTCACCGTCAGCATCTCCTGCAAGGTGTAGGCTGCGCCGTAAGCTTCAAGCGCCCAGACCTCCATTTCGCCGAAGCGCTGGCCGCCGAACTGCGCCTTGCCGCCCAGCGGCTGCTGGGTGACGAGCGAGTACGGGCCGATCGAGCGGGCGTGGATCTTGTCGTCGACCAGGTGGTGGAGCTTCAGCATGTAGATGTAGCCCACCGTGACCTGACGGTCGAACGGCTCGCCCGTGCGCCCGTCGGAGAGCGTCACCTGACCCGACTTGTTGACGCCGGCGAGCTCGAGCATGCGCTCGATGTCCGCCTCCTTGGCGCCGTCGAAGACGGGCGTCGCGATCGGCACGCCGCGCCGGAGCGTCTCGGACATTTCGACCAACTCCTGGTCGTTCATGTCCTTGATCTCGGCGTTGTCGCCATAGACGACGTCGAGCTTCGACTTGAGGTCCTTGAGCCCTGCGCCTTCGCGATAGGCGTCGATCGCCTTGCCGATCTGCGCGCCAAGGCCCGCGCAGGCCCAACCGAGGTGCGTCTCGAGGATCTGGCCGACGTTCATGCGGCTCGGCACGCCGAGCGGGTTCAGCACGATGTCGACATGGGTGCCGTCCTCCAGGAACGGCATGTCCTCGACCGGCACGATGCGCGACACGACGCCCTTGTTGCCGTGACGGCCGGCCATCTTGTCGCCCGGCTGGATCTTGCGCTTCACTGCGATGAAGACCTTGACCATCTTCATCACGCCCGGAGGCAGCTCGTCGCCGCGCTGCAGCTTCTCGACCTTGTCGAGGAACCGCTGCTCGAGACGCTTCTTCTGCTCGTCGTACTGGGCGCGCATACCCTCGAGATCGGACATCATCTTGTCGTCCGACACGACGATCTGCCACCACTGGGACCGCGGCGCCTCGGAGAGCGCCTCGCGGGTGATCTCGGCGTCCTTCTTGAGCGCCTTCGGGCCGCCGACCGCGATCTTGCCGGTCAGCATCTCGGCCAGGCGCGCATAGGTGTTGCGGTCAAGGATCGCGAGCTCGTCGTCACGGTCCTTGGCGAGCCGCTCGATCTCCTCGCGCTCGATCGCCTGGGCGCGCTCGTCCTTGTCGATGCCGTGCCGGTTGAACACGCGCACCTCGACGATGGTGCCGGTGACGCCCGGAGGCACGCGCAGCGAGGTGTCGCGCACGTCGGAGGCCTTCTCGCCGAAGATCGCGCGGAGGAGCTTCTCCTCCGGCGTCATCGGGCTCTCCCCCTTCGGCGTGATCTTGCCGACCAGGATGTCGCCCGCCTGCACTTCCGCGCCGATGTAGACGATGCCGGCTTCGTCGAGGTTCTTCAGCGCCTCTTCCGACACGTTCGGAATGTCGCGCGTGATCTCCTCCGGCCCGAGCTTGGTGTCGCGGGCCATGACCTCGAACTCCTCGATGTGGATCGAGGTGAAGACGTCGTCCGAGACGATCTTCTCGGAGAGGAGGATAGAATCCTCGAAGTTGTAGCCGTTCCACGGCATGAAGGCGACGAGCACGTTGCGGCCGAGCGCGAGCTCGCCGAGCTCGGTCGACGGGCCGTCGGCGATGATTTCGCCCTTCTTGACGATGTCGCCGACGCGGACCAGCGGCTTCTGCGTGATGCAGGTCGACTGGTTGGAGCGCTGGAACTTCATCAGGCGATAGATGTCGACGCCGGGCTTCGAGGCGTCGGCCTCCTCGGTCGCGCGGATGACTATGCGGGTCGCGTCGACCTGGTCGATCACGCCGGCGCGGCGGGCGGCGATCGCGGCGCCCGAGTCACGGGCGACGACGGCCTCCATGCCGGTGCCGACAAACGGCGCGTCGGCGCGAACCAGCGGCACCGCCTGGCGCTGCATGTTCGAGCCCATCAGCGCACGGTTCGCGTCGTCGTTCTCGAGGAACGGGATGAGCGCGGCCGCGACCGAGACGAGCTGCTTCGGCGACACGTCCATGTAGTCGACGCGGTCGATCGGCGCGAAGACGACCTCGCCCATGTGACGGCAGACGATCAGGTCTTCGGTGAAGTGTCCGGTCTCGGTGATCACCGCGTTCGCCTGGGCGACGTGGTGCTTCGCCTCTTCGACGGCGGAGAGGTAGTGCACCTCGTCCGTCACCTGCCCGTCCTTCACCTTGCGGTACGGGCTCTCGATGAAGCCGTACTTGTTCACGCGGGCGAAGGTCGCGAGCGAGTTGATCAGGCCGATGTTCGGGCCTTCCGGCGTCTCGATCGGGCAGATGCGGCCGTAATGGGTCGGGTGCACGTCGCGCACCTCGAAGCCGGCGCGCTCGCGCGTCAGGCCGCCCGGCCCGAGCGCCGAAAGACGACGCTTGTGCGTGATTTCGGACAGCGGGTTCGTCTGGTCCATGAACTGCGAGAGCTGCGAGGAGCCGAAGAACTCGCGCACGGCCGCGGCCGCAGGCTTCGCGTTGATCAGGTCCTGCGGCATGACGGTGTCGATCTCGACCGACGACATGCGCTCCTTGATCGCGCGCTCCATGCGGAGCAGGCCGACGCGGTACTGGTTCTCCATCAGCTCGCCGACCGAGCGGACGCGGCGGTTGCCGAGATGGTCGATGTCGTCGATCTCGCCCTTGCCGTCACGCAGGTCCACGAGCGTCTTTACGACCGCGAGGATGTCGTCCTTGCGCAGCGTGCGATGCGTGTCCGGCGCGTCGAGGTCGAGGCGCATGTTCATCTTCACGCGGCCGACCGCGGAAAGGTCGTAGCGCTCCGAATCGAAGAACAGCGACTGGAACATCGCCTCGGCGGTGTCGAGGGTCGGCGGCTCGCCCGGACGCATCACGCGGTAGATGTCGAACAGCGCCTCTTCGCGGGTGGCGTTCTTGTCGACGTTCAGCGTGTTGCGAATGTAGCCGCCGGTGTTGACGTGGTCGATGTCGAGCAGGTCGAGCTCGTCCACGCCGACCTCCTCGAGCAGCTCGAGCAGCTTGGCGGTGATCTCCTCGCCGGCCTCGGCCCAGATCTCGCCTGTCTCGACGTTGACGAGGTCCTCGGCGACGTACTGGCCGATCATCTCCTCGTTGGAGACCTTGAGGAACTTGACGCCGCGCTCGCCGATCAGGCGCGCCTGGCGGGGGGTCAGCTTCTTGCCGGCCTCGAGCACGACTTCGCCGCTCTCGGCGTCGATGAGGTCGACGGCCGCGTTGAAGCCCTTCATGCGCTCGCCGTCGAACGGCATGCGCCAGCCGTCGCCGTCCCGCTGGTGCGGCACCTTGTTGTAGAAGGTGTCGAGGATCTCCTCGCCGTCCATGCCGAGCGCGAACAGCAGCGACGTCACCGGAATCTTGCGGCGACGGTCGATGCGGGCGTGCACGATGTCCTTGGCGTCGAACTCGATGTCGAGCCAGGAGCCGCGATACGGGATGATGCGCGCCGCGAACAGCAGCTTGCCCGAGGAATGGGTCTTGCCGCGGTCGTGGTCGAAGAACACGCCCGGCGAGCGGTGCATCTGCGAGACGATGACGCGCTCGGTGCCGTTGACGATGAAGGTGCCGTTCGACGTCATGAGCGGCATGTCGCCCATGTAGACGTCCTGCTCCTTGATGTCCTTGACGGACTTGGCGCCGGTCTCCTCGTCCACATCGAACACGATCAGCCGCAGCGTCACCTTGAGCGGCGCGGCGAACGTCATGCCGCGCTGGCGGCACTCGTCGACGTCGTACTTCGGCTGTTCGAACTCGTAGGACACGAATTCGAGCATCGAGGTGTTCGAGAAGTCGGAGATCGGAAACACCGACTTGAAGACCGTCTGGAGGCCTTCGTCCGGCCGCGTCTCCGCCCCGTCGAACAAGAGGAACTGATCGTAGGACGCCTTCTGAACCTCGATGAGGTTCGGCATCTCGGTCACTTCCTTGATCTTGCCGAAGAACTTGCGGACACGCTTGCGGCCGGTGATCGTCTGAGCCATCGTCTTCCTCAATTCCCAAGCGTTTCACACGCCTGAACCAAGAGCCCCGCGGGACGCTTGGCTCAGGCGCGGCGGACGTCGCCGCATCGGCGCGCGCCCGCTCCAAATGTCGCCCCCACGGACCATAGGACCGGAGAGGCGCTGAAAGCCGCGATGGAATCGGGGGTCCGAGACACCCCGTTCCACGCGGCTCGTCCAGTCGCTCCGCGGAGGCCGGAGCCGGCCGCCGCGGAGTATTTCACGCGCGGACCCTGACGGGCCCGCAGGAGCTCACTTGAGCTCGACCTTGGCGCCGGCCTTCTCGAGCTGGGCCTTGAGCTTCTCGGCCTCGTCCTTGGCGACGCCTTCCTTGACGGGCTTCGGCGCGCCTTCGACCAGGTCCTTTGCTTCCTTGAGGCCAAGGCCGGTGATCGCGCGGACCTCCTTGATGACCTCGATCTTCTTCTCGCCAGCGGCGGCGAGGACGACGGTGAACTCCGTCTGCTCTTCCGCGGCCGGAGCCGCGGCTCCGCCGGCGCCGCCCGGAGCGGCGGCCACGGCCACTGCGGCCGCGGCGGAGACGCCCCACTTCTCTTCGAGGAGCTTGGCGAGTTCCGCAGCCTCGAGCACCGTCAGATTCGACAGCTCGTCGACGATCTTCGTCAGATCAGCCATGTTTCAGTTCCTTCAGGTTCGAACCAGATATTGGGTTTGAAGAACGGCGATCACGCCGCCTCGTCTCGATTGGCGTAGGCCCCGAACACGCGCGCGAGCTTGGCTGCGGGCGCGGTCGAAAGCTGCGCGAGCTTGGTCGCCGGGGCCTGGATCAGGCCGACGAGCTTGGCGCGCAGTTCGTCCAGCGACGGCATGGTGGCCAGAGCCTTCACGCCGTCCGGGTTCAGGGAGGTCGCGCCCATGGCACCGCCGAGGATCACGAACTTGTCGTGCCCCTTGGCGAACTCGACCGCGACCTTGGGCGCCGTCACAGGGTCTTCGCTGTAGGCCAGGATCGTGGGACCCTGGAGCAGCTTGCCGATGTGGGCGGCGTCCGTGCCTTCGAGAGCGATTTTGGCGAGCCTGTTCTTCGCGACTTTCACGCTCGCGCCCGCCTCGCGCATCCGCTGACGAAGCGTCTGCATCTGCGCGACGTTGAGGCCCGAGTAGTGAGCGACGACGATGGCCCCGGAGTCCGAAAACACCGAGTTCAGCGTCGCAACCGCTTCACGCTTTTCTGCGCGGTCCACGTGCTCTCTCCGGTTGACGGTTCCGAAGAACCGCCGGGTTTGCGACGACCGCAGCCCGGCGAACCGGAGCTGCGGCGGCTGACGCCTGTCCGCGCGCGACGCCGTGAAGCGACGCGGCGATGGTTCGAACCGATGGGACGGGCCGCTCTCAACTGGCCCGAAACTCGGTCGTCCCCGTCTCGGCAGGTCCCGGTGCTCCGGGCTTAAGCGGTCTCCCCGTGGAGGCGCGCCTGCTTTCTCGGACAGGTCGGGAAGGACGTTGCCGCCCTTCCCTTACCGCCCGGCCCGAAGGCCGGACGGAATCTCAAAATTCTTACGCGCCCAGAACGGTCGACGGCTCGACGCGCACGCCCGGGCCCATGGTCGAGGAGATCGCGATCTTCTGGACGTACTGGCCCTTGGCGCCGGTCGGCTTGGCCTTCACGACCGCGTCGGCGAACGCCTTGATGTTCTCGGCGAGCTTCTCGGGACCGAAGGAAGCCTTGCCGACGCCGCCATGGACGATGCCAGCCTTCTCGACGCGGAACTCGACCGCGCCGCCCTTGGCGGCCTTGACCGCCCCGGCGACGTCCATCGTGACCGTTCCGACGCGCGGGTTCGGCATCAGGCCGCGCGGGCCCAGCACCTTACCCAGGCGGCCGACGAGGGCCATCATGTCCGGCGTCGCGATGCAGCGGTCGAACTCGATCTTGCCGCCCTGCACCGTCTCCATAAGGTCCTCGGCTCCGACGATGTCGGCGCCGGCGGCCTTGGCTTCTTCCGCCTTCGGGCCGCGGGCGAACACCGCGACGCGGACTGTGCGGCCGGAACCGTTCGGCAGATTGCAGACGCCGCGGACCATCTGGTCGGCGTGACGCGGGTCGACGCCGAGGTTCATGGCGATCTCGATGGTCTCGTCGAACTTGGCGCTTGCGCGCTCCTTGACGAGCGAGAGGGCCTCATCGAGGCCATAGAGCTTCAGACGATCGACGCCTTCGCGAGCCTTGACGACGCGCTTTCCAACCTTCGCCATGGTCAGCCCTCCACCTGCAGGCCCATCGAACGGGCGGAGCCCGCGATCATCGCGACCGCCGACTCGAGGGTCGAGCAGTTGAGGTCGGCCATCTTCTTCTCGGCGATCTCGCGCAGCTGCGCCTGCGAGACCTTGCCGATGAAGGTTCCCTTGCCGGTGGTCTGCGAGCCCTTCTGGACCTTCGCCGCCTGCTTCAGGAAGTAGCTGACCGGCGGGCTCTTCATCTGGAAGGTGAAGGAGCGGTCCGCATAGGCGGTGATGACGACGGGGATCGGCATCCCCTTCTCCATCTGGCCGGTCTGCGCGTTGAACGCCTTGCAGAACTCCATGATGTTCAGGCCGCGCTGACCGAGCGCCGGACCGATCGGCGGCGATGGGTTCGCGGAGCCCGCGGGCACCTGCAGCTTGATGTAACCTACGACTTTCTTCGCCATAGCCTCTCACTCTCCTGGACGCCCGGGCGTTGGCCGGAAACGTCGTTGAGCCGTGGTCCGATCGTCGACGGCTCGGCGCGCGAAATGCGCCGGCGCCTCGTCTC
The DNA here is from genome assembly GCA_031316315.1 of Chelatococcus sambhunathii. Lineage (GTDB taxonomy): Bacteria > Pseudomonadota > Alphaproteobacteria > Rhizobiales > Methylopilaceae > Methylopila. The sequence continues at coordinate 34,592 of JADBEO010000002.1, read as the reverse complement.
CCACAGCCGGGTTTCGGATCAGACCTTCTCGACCTGCCCGTATTCGAGATCGACGGTCGTCGCGCGACCGAAGATCGACACGTCGATCTTGAGGCGCGCACGCGCCTCGTCGACGTCCTGCACCACGCCCGAGAACGAGGCGAACGGCCCGTCCGAGACGCGCACCTGCTCGCCCACCTCGAACGACACCGAAGGCTTCGGGCGCTCGATGCCTTCCTGAACCTGGCGCATGATGCGCAGCGCCTCGTTCTCCGAGATCGGCGACGGCTTGTTGTCCGCGCCCAGGAACCCGGTGACCTTCGGCGTGTTGCGGATCAGGTGATAGGCCTGGTCCGTCAGGTCCATCTTCACCAGCACGTAGCCGGGGAAGAACTTGCGCTCGGCGTCGACCTTGCGGCCGCGGCGAACCTCCACGACCTTCTCGGTCGGGACGAGGATTTCCTCGAAAAGGTCGCCGAGACCCGTCTGCTCGGCCTTCTCGCGGATCGACTCCGCGACCTTCTTCTCGAAGTTCGAATAGGCGTGGACGATGTACCACCGCTTCGGGCGGCCGCCGACGCCGGCTTCCGTCGCGCTCATCGGCCGATGCCCAGGATCAGGGTGACGCCGTAGCGGATGATCATGTCGACGATGAAGAAGAAGATCGACGCGACGAACGCGAAGATCACCACCATCAGCGTCGTGATGCCCGTCTCCCGGCGGGTCGGCCAGACCACCTTGGCGGTCTCGGCGCTGACCTGCTGCAGAAATTCGAGCGGTGAAGTCTTCGCCATCAGCTTTCCAAAACGTCCAAAGGGGCGCGCTCCCGGTCAAAGGGCCCGCACCCCGAAATCCTCAAAATTCCATCGGTCCGTCGGACCGCTTTCGCCCCAACCCGAGTGCGCGCCGCCACTTCGAAAGCACCCCGGACATGGCAGGAGTGGAGGGACTCGAACCCGCAACCTCCGGTTTTGGAGACCGGCGCTCTGACCAGTTGAGCTACACTCCTAGAGGGCTTTGGCCGCAGCGCGTCGCTGGAGCCGTCGCGTGTCTAATCAGACGGCGGCTCGCTGTAAAGCCCCATATCGCTCGCAAAGCTCTTCACGCTCGAGTGCGCGCCCTCCCGGTGCGGGAAGAACTGGAAGGCGGGCGCGATTTCAGCTTCAGGCCCAATATAGGTGCTCGAGCGCCGTAGGCGCAAGGTTTCGCGGCCGATCGCGCTCCAGGGAATCGGGCTGCGTATCAAACCGGCTCGACCACGACCGCCGTGCCATAGGCCAGAACCTCGGTGATTCCGTCCGAAATCTCGTTCGCGTCGTAGCGCATCGCCAGCACCGCGTTGGCGCCCATGAGACGCGCCTCGGAGACGAGATGATCGTAGGCTTCGCGCCGCGCGCTCTCGGCGAGCTCCACGAAGGCGGTGATCTGTCCGCCGAAGATGGACTGGACGCCGCCGATGAAATTGCCGACGACCGACCTCGACCTGACCGTGATCCCGCGCGCGATCCCGAGATATTCGGCGATCCGGTAGCCCGGCAGGTCATTGGTCGTCACGACGATGATGCCCGCGCCGGGCGGCGGCGGTCCGGCGCTGCGCCTGCTTTCGTTCTCCCAAGGGCCGGAGTCGCTGCGGGACTGGGACGGCGCGCCACGCTTGCCGAACGGCTGATCGCTCATCGCTTGTTCCCGCCGGGGCCCGCTCAGCGCCCGATGCGCCGGGCGTCGGCCAGCACGGTGATGATCCGCTCGTTGTCGGCGCTGGACAAGATGTAAGGGGGGTCGGACTTGCCGTTGAGGTCGAAGACGTCGCCGCGATAATCGTGCCGCCCCGCGAGCGGACCGGCGAGCGGCGTGCAGAAGGCGTCTGCCGCGCGCAGCGGCGGCGGAGGCGTCGACTGCTTGCGGTAGATCTGCAGCGTCATGCACACTTCGCCAGCGCCGTTCGTCCGCCAGTCGCCCTGAACGATGGCGTCGACGCCACCGTCCCAGACGAACATCTTCCCGCCGTCGCCCACGGCGGGCGCGAAATAGGCGACCACCGGATCCTTGTCCTTGTAGGTGATCGCGACAGTCCGATCGCCCCAGGACAGCGCCGACTGGAAAGCCGGCGGATATTCGGGCGGAGGCGCCTTCGAGGCGCAGCCGGCGGTCGTGGCCAAAGCCGCGGCCCAAAAAAGCGATCGGGCCCGCCTTGCGGCGAGCCCGATCTTAGTCACAGCGGAACGGAGTTTTCTCCGCATCCGGAAGATCACTCGATGATGGAGGCGACGACGCCGGCGCCGACGGTGCGGCCGCCTTCGCGGATGGCGAAGCGCAGCTTCTCCTCCATCGCGATCGGAACGATCAGCTCGACCGTCATCGCGATGTTGTCGCCCGGCATCACCATCTCGGTGCCCTCAGGCAGATGCACCACGCCCGTCACGTCCGTCGTGCGGAAGTAGAACTGCGGGCGGTAGTTGGTGAAGAACGGCGTGTGGCGGCCGCCCTCCTCCTTCGTCAGGATGTACGCCTCGGCCTTGAACTTGGTGTGCGGCTTCACCGAGCCCGGCTTGCACAGAACCTGGCCGCGCTCGACGTCCTCGCGTTTGGTGCCGCGCAGCAGAGCCCCGATGTTGTCGCCAGCCTGGCCCTGATCGAGCAGCTTGCGGAACATCTCGACGCCCGTCACCGTCGTCTTCACCGTCGGGCGGATGCCGACGATCTCGACCTCCTCGCCGACCTTCACGATGCCGCGCTCCACGCGACCGGTCACCACCGTGCCGCGGCCCGAGATCGAGAACACGTCCTCGACCGGCATCAGGAACGGCTGGTCGACCGGACGGTCCGGCTGCGGAATGTAGGCGTCGACCTGGGCCATCAGCTCCAGGATCGCGTCATGGCCGAGCTTCGGATCGCCGTTCTCCAGCGCGACCAGCGCAGAGCCCTTCACGATCGGAATGTCGTCGCCTGGGAAATCGTACTTCGACAGAAGCTCGCGAACCTCGAGCTCGACCAGCTCCAGAAGCTCCTCGTCGTCGACCATGTCGCACTTGTTCAGGAACACCACCAGCGCCGGAACGCCGACCTGACGGGCCAGCAGAATGTGCTCGCGGGTCTGCGGCATCGGGCCGTCCGCCGCCGAAACCACCAGAATGGCGCCGTCCATCTGCGCCGCGCCCGTGATCATGTTCTTCACATAGTCGGCGTGGCCGGGGCAGTCGACATGCGCATAGTGACGGTTCGCCGTCTCGTATTCGACATGCGCCGTCGAGATCGTGATCCCGCGCGCCTTCTCCTCAGGCGCCTTGTCGATCTGGTCGTAGGCCGTGAACGTCGCCCCGCCCGTCTCCGCAAGAACCTTCGTGATCGCAGCCGTCAATGACGTCTTGCCATGGTCGACATGGCCAATCGTCCCAATGTTGCAATGCGGCTTCGTCCGCGAAAACTTTTCCTTGGCCATCGGCTGATTTCCTGCGTCGCGTTCTTTGGTCTGCGCAAAAGCGCCGCTCCTCTAGGCGGATTTCGCTCAGTCCACAAGCCCCGGGCGCACGGCTGGAAATGACTGACGGCGACGGCCGGCGGCGGGAGCGTCAGGCGCGCCGGCTCAAGGTCCGGAGCGTGCGGAGCGGTTCGCCCTCGACTGGCTCGCCGCACGACCGGCCCTCCCTCGGAGGCGACCCTCTCCGAAGGCTCTGTCGCCTGACGACGAAGCACGACCGCCAGCGTGGCGAAAATGATAGCGCAGGAACGCGTCGACGGCACGCGGCGGCCGGAAGCCTAACAGCTTGTCACATGAAGGCTGGAGCGGGTGAAGGGAATCGAACCCTCGTATTCAGCTTGGAAGGCTGCTGCTCTACCATTGAGCTACACCCGCGGGAGCCGGCTCGTCATAGCGCATCGAGGCGGCTTGGTGGAGGGGGTTGGATTCGAACCAACGTAGGCTGAGCCAACGGATTTACAGTCCGTCCCCTTTAACCACTCGGGCACCCCTCCACGCATGCAATCGGCGGTCAACCCGACGCGGCGCACGCTTTAGCGGGGCGGGAGGCGGAAGGTCAACCGGAAACCGCTGGCGGGTACGTCGCGGCCGCGGCTCACGGCGCGTGTGAGTGGGCAGGTCGCTGATTTCCTGCTCGACGCCCTCATCACGGATCGACTCCGCCATGGGCCGGGCGATCCGTCCCAAAACGCTCTGCCAAGCGAACGAAAGACAGGCTATGCGAGGGCGGCCGCCGTCATGCGGCCGTCAGTCCAAATCAAGAGCCATGGGAATCCATGCGTCCCCCAAAGCCCGACAAGCGAGCCCGCCAGGCCAGGCGCGCCGCCAAAAAAGCGCAGAAGACGTTTCCGCGCGACCACGACGGGCCGGTCGTGCTCTACGGCCACCACAGCGTCGCCGAGGCGCTCGCCAATCCGCGCCGCAAGCCGATCCGCCTGCTCGCGACCGAGAACGCGCTCGCCAAGCTGAAGGAGGCCGGGCTCGACGGCCGGATCGCTGCCGGGATCGTGCGGCCGGGCGAGATCGACCGCCTGCTGACGCCCGACGCAGTGCATCAGGGGCTTTATCTCGAGGCCGAGGCGCTGGAAATCCCGACGCTCGAGACGATCCCCGCCGGCGGACTCGTCCTCGTGCTCGACCAGATCACGGATCCGCACAATGTCGGCGCGATTGTCCGCACGGCGGCCGCCTTCGCGGTCGACGCGATCGTCACCACCGCCCGCCACAGCCCCGAGGCGACCGGCGTGCTCGCCAAGGCGGCGAGCGGCGGGCTGGAGCATGCGCCGCTCGTGCTGGTCCAGAACCTCGCCCGCGCGCTGGAAAGGCTCGGCGAACGGGGCTTTCGGCGCGTCGGTCTCGATTCAGAAGGGCCGGCTCCGCTCGACGAGACCATGTTCGGCGACGGGGGAATCGCGCTCGTGCTGGGCGCAGAAGGCAGGGGCCTCAGGCAGCTTACCCGCGAGACCTGCGACGCGCTCGCGAGGCTCGACATGCCGGGGGCGATCAAGAGTCTCAATGTGTCGAACGCAGCGGCGATCGCGCTTCACGTCGCGCGCCGCGCGAGGCCGGCGGCGGGCTAAAGGCCTGCGCGAACAAAAATCTGCGTGAACGGGCGCCGCCCCCTCAGCGGCGCGGGGCCAGCTGGTTGATGCGGGTCGCGGCGTCGGCGCGCACCGTCGGGCCGCTCGGGACGACCGTCACGGACGGCCGCCCCAGCCTGGCTCGGCCGTACTGATCGAGCGTATCCGGGCGGCCTGGCACGTTCCGCCGGCGCCCGTAGGCGTCGTAACGCGGCGCAACGAACGGACGGGATTGAGGGCCGTTGACGGTCGTCCGGAGCTCGGGCGTCCGGCGCGTCCGGCGCCACTCGCGGTCGGCCTGGTTGGCGGGACGCGTAATGGCGCCGGGACGCTGGTCGTGAGGCTCGGCGACGATCGCGTAGTGCGGCTGGCGAAGCGTTTGGGCCTCAACGGGAATTAAGCCCGACAGAGACATCAGGCCGGCTGCTGTTAACCTTGTTAAATGATTAACCAAAAGTCGCATCCGCCCTCCTGTCGACGACTCCTTCGACGCACCTGTATCTAGGTGCTGCGACATTCTGTGTCAGGGGGTCGGGCGACCGGCGGCCTCGCGCGAGCGGGCGTCGGTCGTTCTCGAGACGGGCCGCGTGGCCCGGCTTGAGACAGGTCGAGCAGCGGTCGGCGCGACGCATCTCGCGCCGTCGGCGGGCGCAGGGATCGACGGGAGAGCGGTCGCGCCTGTCCGAAAACGCAGAACGCCCGCCGCCGGGAGAAGCGGCGGCCGGGGCCGGAGGCGGACGTGCCCGCCGGACGGCCTCGCAACCGAGGGAACGACCATGTCCATGGCAAGCACAGCCGCAGCCGCCGCACATCCGCCGCGGCCGATGACGAAGGAGGAGAAAAAGGTCATCTTCGCCTCCTCGCTCGGCACGGTTTTCGAGTGGTACGACTTCTACCTCTACGGCTCGCTCGCCGTGATCATCGGCGCGCAGTTCTTCAGCGTGCTCGGTCCGGACGGCAAGCCGCTCTACGACGAGTCGACGCGCAACATCTTCGCCTTGCTGGCCTTCGCGGCCGGCTTCATCGTGCGCCCCTTCGGCGCGCTGGTGTTCGGCCGCATCGGCGACCTCGTCGGCCGCAAATACACCTTCCTCGTCACGATCCTGATCATGGGCCTGTCGACCTTCATCGTCGGCATCCTGCCCGGCGCGGCCTCGATCGGCATCGCCGCTCCGATCATCCTGATCGTGCTGCGCCTGCTGCAGGGCCTTGCGCTCGGCGGCGAGTACGGCGGCGCGGCGACCTATGTGGCCGAACACGCCCCGAACGGCCGGCGCGGCTTCTACACCTCCTGGATCCAGACCACCGCGACGCTCGGCCTCTTCCTGTCGCTGCTGGTGATCCTGTTCACCCGCACCATCGTCGGCGAGGACGCCTTCAAGGTCTGGGGCTGGCGCATCCCGTTCCTGGTGTCGGTCGTGCTGCTCGGCATCTCGGTTTGGATCCGAATGCAGCTCAACGAATCTCCCGCCTTCAAGAAAATGAAGGAAGAGGGCACCACCTCGAAGGCCCCGCTCTCGGAGTCCTTCGGCCAGTGGAAGAACGCCAAGATCGCGCTGATCGCCCTGCTCGGCCTCGTCATGGGCCAGGGCGTCGTCTGGTACACCGGCCAGTTCTACGCGCTGTTCTTCCTGCAATCGATCCTCAAGGTCGACGGTTACACCGCCAACCTGCTGATCGCCTGGTCGCTGCTGCTCGGGACGGGCTTCTTCGTGGTGTTCGGCGCTCTGTCCGACAAGATTGGCCGCAAGCCGATCATCCTCGGCGGCTGTCTGATCGCGGCGATCTGCTTCTTCCCGATCTTCAAGCAGATCACCGCCGTCGCGAACCCGACGCTGGAGAAGGCGATCGAGACCGTCAAGGTGACCGTCGTCGCCGACCCGGCGGAATGCGGCAGCCTGTTCAACCCGGTCGGGACGAAGAAATACACGACCAACTGCGACCAGGCCCGCGACTTCCTGTCGAAGTCCTCGGTCAAGTATAGCTTCGAGGAGGCGCCCGCGGGCACGCCCGCGGCGATCAGGATCAACGACAAGAGCCTGCCCTATGAGGGCGGGCCTAAGATGGCCGACAGCAACAAGGCCATGACGGGCGAACTGCAGGCGGCCGGCTATCCGAAGGCGGGCGACCCGGCCATCGTGAAGATGTCGAGCCCGATCGACGTCTTCCGGGCGCAGCCGGCCGCGATCATCGGGCTGCTGTTCATCCTCGTGCTGTTCGTGACGATGGTGTACGGCCCGATCGCGGCGGCGCTGGTGGAGCTGTTCCCCACCCGCATCCGCTACTCGTCCATGTCGCTGCCCTACCACATCGGCAACGGCTGGTTCGGCGGCCTGCTGCCGGCGACCTCCTTCGCCATGGTGGCGGCGACCGGCGACATCTACTACGGCCTCTGGTACCCGGTGATCTTCGCGATCGCGACCTTCATCATCGGCCTGATCTTCGTGCCGGAGACCAAGGACCGCGACACCAACACCTACGAACACGCCTGATCCTCAGGCGCGAGCGTCGATAAGAGGCCCCGCGGAGCGATCCGCGGGGCCTCTTCTTTGCGCTCGTAACGCCTTTCGGCCGCCCGTCGCCGCCGCTATAGAGGGCGAGGCGCCGCGTTAGCACAGCTGGTAGTGCACCTGATTTGTAATCAGGGGGTCGGGGGTTCGAGTCCCTCACGCGGCACCACGGCCTTCCCGGAAGCGTATTCCTTGAAGCGCGTCTGGCGCCGCAGGATCTTTGGCGGCGGCCCCACACAGCCCGTCCCGAAGCCGTCTCGGCGAGCGCGGCGTTTCGCTGAGCGCATAAAAACGGACGCTGTACGCCGAGAAGTCCGGTCGCCGGACAGCCATTCTTGAGCGGCTTCGGGAGGAAGCGCTCATGAAAAACAAAACGAAGTGGTTCCCAGTCGCCGCCTTGCTGGCGACGTTTGGTCTTTGCCTCGCCGCCGCCCCGGCGCAGGCCCAACGATGGAAGGATCTCAAGAAATCCGAGCCACTCACGCTGCAGGCGCAGGGCAGCTTCTTCGTCGACGGCGCCGTCGAGGCGATAGACACCAAGTATCTGACGTCGCCGTCCTACGCCGGCAACATCATGACCAACCAGATGTACGTCCAATTCCAGTTCCCGAAGGCGGCGAACACCGAGTACCCCATCGTCTTCGTTCACGGCTGCTGCCTGACGTCGAAGACGTGGGAGACGACGCCCGACGGCCGGATGGGCTGGTACGAGTACTTCACGCGGCAGGGCTTCAGGACCTTCATGGCGGAGCAGGTCGGCCGCGGCCGGTCCGGCTTCGATCCCACCCGCTTCGCGAAGGTGAACGCGGGGGACGGCGCCCCGGCCGACAACCCGGACATTCTGATCGCGACCGACCGATTCGCCTGGAACGTGTTCCGCTGGGGCGACTACGACACCAAGACGCCCTACGAGGGACAGCGCTTTCCGATGCAGACCGTGGGCGTCGGGGAGAAATCAACAAACAGCTTCTACAAGCAGGTGATCCCGGACCTGAACGCCACGCTCAGCGACGCCGCGTCGCCCAACTGCAACGGCGGAACCTGCACGCCCCCGGCGCCTGACGCGCCCTACAACAGCCCCGACGCGCTGGCCCAGCTCGCGAACCAGCTCGACGGCGTCATCCTGGTCGGCCACTCCCAGTCGTCGAGCTTCCCGACCCGCGCCGCGCTGCGCGGGGCCGCCAAAACCGTCAAGGGCATCATCCAGCTGGAGACGGGCTGCTTCACCAACCTCACGCCGGAGCACATCAAGATACTGAAGAAGATCCCGATCCTCATCATGGTCGGGGACAACTACAAGGTCGAGCAACCGACGCCCGAATGCGTGCAGATGCGTCAGCAGATCAATGACGCGGGCGGGGACATGACGTTCATCTCCCTCCCGGCGATCGGCATCAAAGGCAACAGCCACATGTTCATGCAGGACACGAACAACCTGCAGGTGGCCGACGTGATCACCAAGTGGATCAAGGACCACGTGGAGAAGGACCGCGGTCACAAAGCCGCCAAGCTGGACTGATCGCCGGAGGCGGCCCGCCTGACCTTTGCGGGCCGCTTCTTCGCCGGCCACGACGTAAGGAGCGGCAAGCTTCGCGCGGTCGATCACGCCGTCGGAGCGGATGGGGCGCCGGCCGTTGGCTTGGCGGGGCGATGTGCATGCCGCTACGTTGCCGGCCCGCTCCGGCCGGCGATCCGCGATCGCTCGGGCCGAGCGCATCGGTATGAACGGACGGCGATGACGACTCCCGCGAATCCGACCTGCTTCGTCCACATCGGTCCCCACAAGACCGGCAGCAGCTCCCTCAAGCACTTCATTCGCGCGAACGAGGATGAGCTCGAGACGCGTGGCCTGTTCTTTCCGCGGAGCAGGGACCGCCAGGGCAAGCGGGCCCGCAATCACCAGATCCTCGCGCTCTGCGACGAAATCGGGCCTGACGGCGAACTCCGTTCGGGCGCGGTGTTCTGGCCCGAGATCGATCGGGTCGCGCGCGGCTCGCGGACCAACATACTCATATCCAGCGAAATGTTCTCGGCCTCGCTGTCCCACCCCGGGCGGCTCGACCGGATCCTGACGTTCTTCGAAAAGCGCGGCTACGACGTCCGCATGCTGGCCTATGTCCGCGACCAGCCTGCCTGGTTGAACAGCTGGTATGTGCAGAGCCAGAAGAGGCTGGCGCGGCCCGAGCCGTTCGAGGACTTCGCCGAGGAGTGGCTCCGGGAGGGGCGGGTCGAGCCCGCCCGCTATCTTGCGCCGTTCCTGGCGGACCAGCGCTGCGCGGTCGAGGTGATCTCGTTCGAGCGCGCCGCTGCGTCGGGCCTCGAGGACGATTTCATCCGGCGGTGCGGGATCGACGACTGCGCCTCGCTGACGCGGGCGACCGTGAGGAACACCAACGCAGGGGCGAAGACGGTGTTCGCGGCTCGACAGATCATGGAGCGTCTGGGCGGAAGCCCGCGCGACGACGACGGCTACGGCCCGATCTATCGCGACTTCAAGATCAGGACGCGCGAACTGGGCTGGGACCGGCAGCCGCACATCGGCGTCGATGAGGCGTTCGCCGCGAAGATCAGGGCGCGGCTGGCCTTCTCCAACGACGCCTTCTCCCGGCGGCATTTCGGGACGTCCTGGGCGGAGGTTTGCCCGCCCCGCACGCTGAAACGCTCCGTCTTCACGCCGGAGGACGCCACCCAGGCCGAAATGGACGAGATCGAGGACGTGGTGTCGACCGTGGTGAAGCGCTTCTCACGACGGCGCCGGAAGAGCGCCAAGGCCTGACCGGCTGTCCCGCTCTTTTCGCGTCAGGACGAGACCAGGAACACGTTTGGATAGAGCTGCCTGACGCGCAGGCCTCCGAAGCGGCCGAGCCCGGCGCCGAGACGGCCGAGCCGTTCGCGCGCGTCGTCCGCGGTGAGGCCTGCGAAGCGATGGGCGGTATATTCGGCGCTGTTCTTGTGGCCCGCGATGCGGGCGTTTTTCTGCTTCTGCGAGCGCCGTCGCGCGGCGAGAAGGTAACCCGCCATCCGCGCCGCGACCCTGGCCCTGCGCGGGACCCACGCCTCGCCCTGATCGGCGATCAGCGCGTCTATGCGTTCGGAAGCGAGCACCCCGTCAAGCCGGCCGACCTGACTCTCCAGCTGCGCCACCGCCGAGGGGTCCGGCGCCGGCAGACCGACGCCCGCGAACAGCCTCTGAAGCGTCTCGATCAGATCCGTTTCGGAGAACACGGAGGCGGAGACGAGGTTTGGCAACCGGTCATCGAACCTCTCGGACGCCACCGCGCGATAGGCGACGACGGGATGGCCGAGCAGGAAGCTTTCGAGCCCCGTCGTGCAGCCGTTGTGGATCGCGACCGCGCTGGCGAGCAACCAGGGCGAGATGTTGCCTTCGTGGATCACCTCGACGTTCGGCAGGCTCTCCGCCGCCGCGCGCCAGACCTCGTGCGACTCGGCCGGATGCGGCCGCACCACCACCTTGCGGTCGGCAAACGCCCGCGCGACCGCCGGTAGCATCTGCAGGAAGCTGTCGAAGACCTTGAGCCGAAAATCCCACCACTCGGGATTACCGGCCGCCATGTTGACGAAACCTCCGTCCGGCCCGCGCCGCACGCGCTCGCTTTCGAGGAAATGGTTGATCTGGCCGAAGTTCGAATTGATCAGGATGAAGTCGCCGAAGCGCGCCTTGAGCTCCGCGACCTCGGGGGCGAAGAAGCCGCGGACCCGCTCGGTCAGCAGGTCGATGCGCGGATTGCCGGTATCGAAGATCGGCGTGCCGCTGTACCCCGGCGCGGTCTCGATCAGAACGCGGTTGTTCGCGCCCCAGGCGAGGAACGCCTTGATACGGTTCAGGTTCTCCGGATTGACCCGCCGCTCGTGATAGGTCTTGGCGTCGGCGGTGACGATCGCCTCCTCGTCCCAGGCGACGATGGCGAAGCCGAGCCGCTCCATGATGCGGAACATGCGCCGGGAGCTCTTGAACAGGTCCTTGGCGATGTAGAGTCCGCGCGGCAACCGGTGGATTCGGTTGTGGATCTCCATGCGCGAGCCGACGACCACGGGGTGGCCGCGCTCGGCCAGCATGCCCGCGAGCAGCATCTTGGCGTCGAATTCCCGAGCTTGGGTCTCGGACGGAAGAATGACCGGAAAACGGCGAGCGCCAGCCATCGGTCCCTTCCCAGCTTCGCGCGGCGTTGATTTGGCGAGGCCGGGCGTGTAAGTCGTCGGCGCGGCCACGTCAACTTCTGCTCGTCATCGGCGAACTATTTCGACGCGGCGAAGATCCGCTTATGTAATTCTTGGAGACGTCTGATGAAAGACGTGACCGGAGACAGCATCGTCGCGAGCAACGCCGGCTGGACGTTCTCCGGCGAGGTCGCGCAGCACTTCGACGACCATGTCTCCAAGTCGGTGCCGTTGTATGCCGCAGGTCACGAGCTGATCTGCGGACTGAGCGACTTCTTCGTTGGCCGTGACTCGGTCGTCTACGAACTGGGCTGTTCGACCGGAACGCTGTCGTTCCGCCTCGCCGAACGCAACAAGGGCAAGGACGGCGCGCGCTTCATCGGAGTCGACATCGAGCCGGAAATGGTCGCGCGGGCCGAGCAGAAACGCGCCGAACTCGGCGTCCCCAACGTTTCCTTCGTCGCCGACGACATCTTTCAAGCCGAGCTCGAGCCGGCGGACTTCATCGTCGCCTACTACACGGTCCAGTTCGTGAGGCCCGCCGTGCGGCAGGCGCTGATCGACAAGATCTACGCGGCCCTAAACTGGGGCGGCTGCTTCGTGATGTTCGAGAAGGTGCGCGGGCCTGACGCGCGCTTCCAGGACATGCTGACCCAGATGTACACCTACGATTACAAGCTCGGTCAGGGCTACAACGCCGAGGAGATCGTCTCGAAGGCGCGCAGCCTGAAGGGCGTGCTTGAGCCGTTCTCCACGCAGGGCAACCTCGACCTGCTCTCCCGCGCCGGCTTCCAGGACGTGACGACCATCATGAAGTACATCTGCTTCGAGGGTTTCGTCGCCATCAAGTGAGCGCCTCGGCGCCGTTGAGGCGCCGTACGTTTCCGACTATGTCTCGCGCGTTTCCGGCCGTTCCGGGACCTCCGGCGCGGTTCGGCGGTCGCCCGGTCAGTCGGGGACGTGTCGCGACGACGGAGGCCAGCCTTGAACGACATCGTCCATTTCGTGAAGGACAACGGCGTCCGGCTGCCGGTCTCGGACGACTTCCTGCTGCCCTATCTCAACCCGACCTCGCCGGGGACGAACTACTGGGATTCGCCGCCCCCCGGCACCGCCAGCGAGCGCCAGCGCGGCCGCGTCCTGCTGCAGGTCCACCAAGTCGTCGACCTGATGCGCCGCGCCGGCGTCGAGACCAGGGGCAAGAGCCTGCTCGACATCGGCACCGGCAACGGAATGATCCCGCGCCTGCTGCTGGAGTTCACCGACCTCGGCTCGGCCTGGGGCATCGACCCGTTCCTCGACGGCGAGCACAAATCGAGCTGGCAGGTCCACGACCGCGACGAGCTGTTCGTCGAGCTCGTCGAGTTCATCAAGAAGCAGTGCCCGGAAAGGTTCGAGTTCGAGCGCTACGCGCACCTGATGGGCGACCAGCATTTTTCCATCCGCCCGGCGGTCGCGCCCTATTCCCAGGAGAGCGGCAAGCCGTTCCGCTTTGCCAAGGTCGGCGGCCACGACGTCCACGAGCTCGGCGAGAAGTTCGATATCTTCTACGCCAAGGCGATCGACCACATCTCCGACTGGGCGGGCATCTTCGAGTCGGTGGCGGCGTCGTCGAACCCGGGCGCGGTCTTCATCATCAAGCACTTCTCGTTCTTCTCGTTCCTCGGCCCGCACCGCTACTCCTCGACCAACATCCCGTGGGGGCACCTGCTGCTCACGGACGACGAGTACCGGCGCTTCGCCAAGGAGTTCCACGCCGACCGCGCGGAGCAGATGATCGAGTTCTACTTCGAGGGCCTCGCCTATCCGCGCACGCCAATGTCGCGGCTGGTCAAGACTGCCCTCGACCACGGCTACCTGCTGCAGCTCGTCGTCAACGAGCCGCTCCGGAACGTCGCCGAGTTCTATTCGCTGACCCGGTCGGTGGAGAATTTCTGGGGCCTGGTCGCCGAGAACTGGCCGGACGTCAGCGCCGAGGAGCTGTTCTCGGGCCGCTACCACATGATCTTCAGGAAGATGGACTGAAACACCGTTTCGCGGGGACGAAGGCATCGCGTCGCAACCTCCGCCGTCATGCCGGGCTTGTCCCGGCATCCATTTCCTCGACATGCCCGGTCGATCCGGCCGCGCCGGCGTTAATGGGTCCCGGGACAAGCCCGGGACGACGACCGCGTGAGGTTCCGAAGCCGACAAGGAAAGCGCGCCCGTGTGCGGCATCTTCTTCCACGCCTTCCGCGACACGCCGGCGCCGGCCGAGACCTACACGCGCGCGCTTTCCCGGCAGCATGAGCGCGGACCCGACCATCAGGCCGTAGAAACCCACGCCGGCTTCGTCGTCGGCCACACGCGCCTCTCGATCATCGACGTCTCGTCGGCCGGCGACCAGCCGTTCTGGGATTCTTCGCGCCGCTACGCGCTGACCTACAACGGCGAGCTCTACAACCACGTCGAGCTGCGCGGGGAACTGGAGCGCGGGGGCGCGACCTTCGCGACCCGCAGCGACACCGAGGTTCTGCTCGAGGCGCTGATCCGCTGGGGCGTCGAGGCCGCCCTGCCCCGGCTGCGCGGCATGTTCGCCTTCGTGCTGCACGACACGGCGACCGGAGAGACCATCGCCGCACGGGACCATTTTGGTCAGAAGCCGCTCTATTGGAGCAACGGGCCGCGAGGGCTGGTCGTGGCCTCCGATCCGCTCGCTGTCGCCGATGTGCTTGGCGCCCGCCAGCCGGACCTCGCATCCTACGCGCTCTACCTCGCGACCACCGGCGAGACCGGCACGCGCGGCATGCACCATCCCGACCGCAGCTTCTTCGCTGGCGTCGCCATGCTGCCGGCGGGGCATCTGCTGCGGCGGAAGAACGGCGCGACGACTGTCTCGCGCTATTTTGGCCCTTGGAACCTGTTCGACCCTGCGCGTCACGAAGCGCTCGGCCGCGCGTCCGCGGGCGACCTGCTTGACGAGCTTCTCGCACTGCTCGATCAGTCCGTGCGGCGCCATCTCGTCGCCGACGTGCCGCTCGGCGTGCTGCTGTCGGGCGGCATCGATTCGAGCTTGCTGTTCTGGCTCGCCCAGGCCCGCGACGGCGGCTTGCAGACCTTCACCAAGCTCTCGCCCGGCATCGAGACGATCCCGCTCGACGTCGTGCCGAAGCTGCTGCAGAAGCGCTCGGCGACCGCCCATCTGATCACGCAGGACAAAGCCGACTTCGTCGCGGAGCTGGAGGCCTTCGTCGGTTATTCCCGGGCCCCGAGCCGGTGGAACAGCGGCCCATCGATGCTCAGCCTCTGCCGGTCGGCGCGCCGCAACGGCGTCATCGCCCTGATCGGCGGCGACTGCGCCGACGAGGTGTTCGGGGGTTACATCCACTATCGCGATTACTTCGCGAGGAATCCCGCCCTCGAGCACCTCGGCGACCTGGTCGGCGCAACGCCCGGCCCGGCGGTCGAAAGTTATCTCGCCGGCCAGCGGAAAATCCGCCGCGAGATCCTCGACCGTCTCGCCCCGATCACGGACGTCGCCGAACGCCAGGCGCAGGCGACGTTGATCCACGACCAGACGACGTTCCTCCAGACCTGCGTGCTGCCGCATTCGGACGCCTATTCGATGATGGCGTCGGTGGAGCTGCGAACGCCGATGCTTGACCTCGATCTCGTCGGCTTCGCCGCCAACCTGCCGATGCGCTGGAAGGCCGCCGAGCACGCCAATGGCGAATACGGCAAGCGCTTGATGCGCGCGCTCGCCGAGCGCGAGATCGGCGGCTTCACCAACGTGAAGAAGGAAGGCACCCGCAACTACGCAATGGCGATGGCGGAGCCTTCGTTCTGGCGGCCGGAGCTGTTCGAGGCCGCCGCGCTCGTCGGCGCCGGAGCGCCGACCTCGAAGAAGGACCTTCTGCGACGCATCAACCTCGAGATGTTCCACAACGCCTTCTTCGCCGCCGAGCGCCGTCCGATCGGCGAGCTGATGACTGGCGAGGGACGGGCGGCGTTCCGCGTGGAGGGCGGCGGCGAGGCGAAGGCGGCGGCGGAGTAAGACGGGCGGACTGCGCGCCTTACGCTCGCACCACCTTGTCCATCGGCAGCTCACGCTTGGCCATGGCGTTGCGCGTGTCGACCACGAGCTTCGCGCCCTCGGCGATCAGCGCGTAGTCGACGTCGTCATGATCCGTCGAGATCAGCACGGCGTCGAAACCCTTCAGCGTCCCCGCCGTCAGCGGCGTCGAAGCCCGACCCGCCAACTCGGCGTGTTCGCGCGTCATCGGCACGATCGGCACATGCGGATCGTGGAACTCGACCGCCCCGCCACGCTCCTCGATCAGCTCGATCAGCTTGAAGGACGGGCTCTCGCGCACGTCAGAGACGTTCTTCTTGTAGGCGAGGCCGATCACCAGCACCTTGGCGCGGCTGAGCGCGACGCCGAGCCGTCGGTCGAGCGCCTCGGCGAGCCGCTCGACGACGTAGCGCGGCATCGCCGTGTTGATCTCGCCGGCGAGCTCGATGAAGCGCGTCGGCAGGCCGAACTCACGCGACTTCCAGGTCAGGTAGAACGGGTCGATCGGGATGCAGTGTCCGCCGAGGCCCGGGCCGGGATAGAATGGCATGTAGCCGAACGGCTTGGTCTTGGCTGCGTCGACCACCTCCCAGATGTCGACGCCCATGGCGTCGAACACGACCTTGAGCTCGTTGACCAGAGCGATGTTCACGGCGCGGAAGATGTTCTCGGTGATCTTGGCGGCCTCGGCCGTGGCGTTGGTCGAGACGGGGACGACCTGCTTCACCACCGCGCCGTAGAAGGCGGTCATGAGCTCCAGCGCCTTCGGGCCGTCGCCGGCGATCACCTTGGGGATCGTCACGGTCTCAAAATGCGCGTTGCCGGGATCCTCGCGCTCGGGCGAGAAGCCGAGGAAGAAGTCCGCGCCGCATTTGAGGCCGGAGGCCTCCAGCAGCGGGCGGAGCACCTCGTCGGTCGTGCCGGGATAGGTGGTCGATTCGAGCGCCACCAGCTGGCCCGGCCGCAGCGTCCGCGCGATCGTGCGCCCGGTCTCCTCGACGAAGCGCAGGTCCGGCTCGCGATACTTCGTCAGCGGCGTCGGCACGCAGATGACGATGACGTCGCAATCGCCGAGCTTCGAGAAGTCCGCGGTTGGTTCGAAGCGCCCCGTCGCCATCGCCTCAGCCACGCCGGCCGAGGGGATCGTGCTGATGTACGACCGCCCGGACGACAGTTCCGTGACCTTCGCGGGATCGACATCGAAGCCGGTTACCGAGTAGCCCGCGCGCACGATCGCGATGGCGAGCGGCAGCCCGACATAGCCGAGGCCGACGACGCCGGCGCGGGCATGTCGCGATTTCAGTTTTTTGAGCAGGGAAGCGTAATGGTCGGGGGCGGTCACAGGACGGTCCGGGAAGCTTGGGCGTTCGGCCCGGTTGGTCGCGCGGCGCCGGCGAGGCTGCGGCGGGGCGCGGAAAAGCGCGCCCTTCATCCACGCCGCGCCGGCTCGTGGCAAGCCCCGCACCTCTGCGGCAGACGCGGATGAGCGTCGCGCGCCACGTCATCCTGCCGATCGAGACCGCCGCCCGCGAGCTCGACGCCAAGCTCCTTCTCGCCGTCCACGCCGCCCAGCGCGGCTTTTCCGCCACGGTCGGCGTCAAGGCTCATATGAACGTCGCGCTGGCGCGGCTGGAGCGCGGGATCTTCCTGTCGCCGAACTTTCACCGCTCCAGCGACCGCACGATCACGGCGGCTCGCAATCTCGGCCATCGCGTCGCCGCCTGGGACGAGGAGGGCCTCGTCTGGCTGACGCCGGAGAGCTATCGCGTGCGGCGCGCAAGCGCGCAGGCGCTCGCGGGCGTCGAGACGCTGTTCGCCTGGGGCCAGCAGCAGGCGGAGGCACTCGCGCCGGCGCTCGGCGCCGCCGGCGCCACGGTGGTGCTGGCCGGCAATCCGAGGGCCGACCTGCTGCGTCCCGAGTTCCGCAGCCGCTACCTCGCCCGCGCCGCGGACCTCAGGGCCGAGTTCGGCGACTTCGTTCTCGTCAACTCGAACTTCGGCACGCTGAACGATCTGCTCGGGCGCGGCGCGACCGAAGGCGGCGGCCGCGACCTCTCCGTGGTCGACGCCCGCACGCGCCTCGGCGTGCCCTATCTCGAGCATCGACTTGCATTGTTCGAGGCGATCGTCGCCGCCCTGCCCCGGATCGCCCGGGCGTTTCCCGGCCGCCGCATCGTCATCCGGCCTCATCCCGACGAGCGGCCGCAGGCCTGGGCGCAGGCGACCGCTGGCGTTCCGGGCGCGGTGGTGCGGTTCGACAGCGAACTGATCCCCTGGCTGCTCGCCGCCGGGCACATCGTCCACAACGGCTGCACCACGGCGATCGAGGCCGCGCTGCTCGGCCGCGCCGCGATCTCCTATCGCCCGCTGATCGCCGAGGAGCACGAGATCCCGCAGCCGCGCGACGTGGGACTCGAGGCGCGCAGCGAGGACGAGCTCATCGCGATGCTCGCCGACCGCGCCCTGACCGACCGGCCGCCGGAAGAAGCCCGCGCGGCGCTCGCGGGGCTGATCGCCTCCTGCGAGGGTCCGCCCGCCTGCGAGCGGATCGTCGACGGCGTCGAGGCGATGCTCGCAGCGCCCAAGCCGCCGCCTTCGCTCGCCCGCCGTCTCTCTGGCCAGGGCGCGATTCTGCGCCGCCGCTTCAGCCAGTATCGGCGGCGCGGCGTGCCTGGCTCCTCGGTCAATCCCGCCTATTACGGCCACAAGTTCCCGCCGACTCCGGTGGCCGAGATCGAGCGTCGGGCGCGGTTCTTCGCCGAGGCTCTGGTCTTCCGGCCGCCGAAGGTGCAGGAGATGTCGGACAGAATGTACAGGCTGACGCCCGCCTGACCGTTCGCCGACGGAGCTTGCGTGACCGACCCCCTGCCCCCGCACTGGCTCGCCTGGCCGCAGGCCGGCGCGACCTGCGCCGTCATCGCCGAGATCGCGCAGGCGCATGACGGAAGCCTGGGCCAGGCGCACGCCTATATCGACTGCGCCGCCCGCGCCGGCGCGCATGCGGTCAAGTTCCAGACCCACATCGCGAGCGCCGAGAGCACCGCGGCCGAGCCATGGCGCGTGAAGTTCTCCAGGCAGGACGCCACCCGTTATGACTACTGGAGGCGGATGGAGTTCACGCCCGAACAGTGGGCGGAGCTGAAGCGCCATGCGGACGAGATGGGCCTCGTCTTCCTCTCTTCGCCCTTCTCCGGCGAGGCGGTGGAGCTGCTGCGGCGGCTCGACATGACGGCATGGAAGGTCGCCTCGGGCGAGCTGACGAACCTGCCGATGATCCGGGAGATGGCGAAGGACGGACGCCCGGTCATGCTGTCGAGCGGCATGAGCCCGCTGTCCGAGATCGACGACGCGGTCGAGGTCGTGCGCGCGGCCGGCGCTCCCTTCGCCACCTTCCAATGCACGACGCGCTACCCCTCCCCGCCGGAGGCCATCGGCCTCAACGTTCTTGGGCAGCTGCGCGACCGGTACGGCTCGGCCGTCGGCCTGTCCGACCATTCCGGCACGATCTTCCCCGCGCTCGCCGCGTCCGCGGCCTTCTCGGCCGAGATCGTCGAGGTGCATCTGACGATGAGCCGCGAGATGTTCGGCCCGGACGTCGTGGCCTCCGTGACGCCGCAGGAACTGCGCCAGATCGTCGACGGAATTCACTTCATCGAGCGCATGCGCGCCGCCCCGCTCGACAAGTCCACGCTCGACCCAAGCGTCGCCGGCATGCGCGACATCTTCCTGAAAAGCGTGGTCGCGGCGCGCGATCTTTCCGCAGGAACGGTCGTCTCCCGCGAGGATCTCGGCCTCAAGAAGCCCGGTTCGGGCATTCCCGCAGCGCAGGTCGACGATCTGATTGGCCGCCGGCTCGCGCGCGACGTCGTCCGCGACGCGGCGCTCAAGTTCGAGGATTTCACAGCATCATGAAGCGTAAGATCTGCGTCGTCGTGACCGCGCGGCCTTCCTATGCGCGGATCAAGACGGCGCTCGCCGCCATCCGCGACCATCCGGATCTGGAGCTGCAGCTCGTCGTCGCGGCCTCCGCCCTGCTCGATCGCTACGGCGCGGCCGTGAAGGTGATGGAGGCTGAAGGGTTCAGGATCGACCGGAAAGTCTACATGATCGTCGAGGGCGAGAACCTCGTCACCTCCGCCAAGTCCACCGGGATCGGCATGGCCGAGCTCGCGACCGTCTTCAACGATCTCCAGCCGGACGTGGTCGTGACCGTTGCAGATCGCTACGAGACGATCGCGACGTCGGTCGCCGCCGCCTACATGAACATCCCGCTCGCCCATGTGCAAGGTGGCGAAGTCACCGGCTCGATCGACGAGAAGACCCGCCACGCCAACACCAAGCTCGCCGACATCCACCTCGTCTGCTGCGAGAGCGCCCGCATCCGCGTGGAGAAGCTGGGAGAGCGGCCGGAAAGCATTTTCCTCACCGGCTGCCCGTCGATCGACCTCGCGCGCGAGGCGCTGGAGGAAAAGCGCGACGTCGCGGAGATCGTCACACGCTATTCCGGCGTCGGCGCCGGGGTCGACGTAAGAGAGCCTTACGTCGTCGTGATGCAGCATCCGGTGACGACCGAGTATGACGACAGCTACCGCAACACCGCCGAGACCATCGAGGCGATCGAGGCCGCGGGCGTGCCGGCGCTGTGGTTCTGGCCGAACGTCGACGCCGGCTCGGACGGGACCTCGAAGGCGATCCGCGTCGCGCGCGAGCACGGACGGCTGCGCCAAGTCCACTTCTACCGCAACATGCACCCGGCGGACTTCCTCGCCGTGCTCATGCACAGCCGCGGGATTATCGGCAATTCCTCCGTCGCGCTTCGCGAGTGCGCCTATCTCGGCGTGCCGGCGGTCAACATCGGCAGCCGCCAGCGCGGTCGCGATCGCGGCCGGAACGTGCGCGACGTCGACTACGGCCGCGACGCCATCGCCGCCGCCATCCGCGACGTCTGGAGCGCGACCGAGCGCCCGGTCGACATGATCTACGGCGACGGCCACGCCGGAAAACGCATCGCCGACGTGCTCGCGACCTGCCCGCTGACTATCGACAAGATGCTGACCTACTGATGCTCCGCGGCGTGGCCTCCCGATACGAGCCGTCATTGCCGGGCTTGACCCGGCAAGCCATCATCTTCGCCAAGGTGATGGATGCCCGGGTCAAGCCCGGGCATGACGAAGCTCTACAGAATGAACGGGCGCGGCCTTAGATGCTCCGCGGCGAGCCGCTTACCGCGATCATTCCTGTCCGGGGCGGTTCGAAGGGCGTGCCGGGAAAGAACATCCGCCCGGTCGCCGGCGGAGACAGCCTGCTCGATCGCGCGATCAAATTCGCCAGGGCGTCGTCGCGCATCGATCGGACGCTGGTGACGACCGACGACCCGGAAATGCACGCGATCGCGACCCGCCAGGGCGTCGCCGCGCCGAGCCTAAGGCCGGCCCATCTCGCCGACGACGCGGCGACCACCGCCGCGGTCGTCGAGCATGTTCTAGCCGAGAACGCGATCTCGGTCGGCCATCTGCTGATCCTGCAGGCGACCTCGCCGTTCCGGCGTCTTACGGATCTCGAAGCGATGTGCGCCGCCGTTGAGGCGTCGGACGCCGAGGCTTCGGTGAGCCTCGTGGCGCATGACGAGCCGCGACCCGAGAAGCTCAAGCGCATCGAGGGCGGTCGCATCGTCGCCTATATGGGCGAGGGTTTCGAGGGCCCGCGCCAGTCGCTGCCGCAGCCCTACCGCCTGAACGGCGCCTTCTACCTGATCTCGGTCGAGGCATTCATGCGCGAGAGGCGCTTCCTGCCGGAAGGGACGCTGCCCTTCGTCATGCCGGAGGAGCGCAGCCACAACATCGACTCCAGGACTGACTGGGCGGTGATGGAGGCGATGATCGCCGCCGGCGCATGGGAGCTGGAGCGGTACGAATAGTCAGGTCGCCTCATCGCTCGAACCGCGACCATCCCTCCCTCGCAGAAGTCTCTCAAGGCGATCAGGAGGCCTCACGCCTTCCCTAATCCCTGCCCCGCGGCAGCGGGGAGGGTGGCCCGAGCAAGTCGAGGGTCAGGAGGGGACTTTGAGCGTAGAGCGCGACAGCTGCCGTCCCGCCTCATCCTGCACCGACCCCACCCGACCTCGGCTTCGCCTCGGCCACCCTCCCCTCTCGGAGGGAGGGATCCGGCGCGGCGCTTCTCAGCTCGGGACCTGCTCCATGAACGCCCGCGCGATGTCGATTCGCCGGCAGATCCACGCCTTCTCGTGCGCCATGACGTGGTCGAGAAAGCGCGTCAGGGCGCCGATGCGGCCTGGCCGGCCGAGGATCCGGCAGTGCATGCCGATCGACATCATGCGCGGGGTCACCTCGCCTTCCCGATAGAGAGCGTCGAAGGAATCACGCAGGTAACGGAAGAAGTCCTCGCCGGTGTTGAACGCCTGCGCCGTGCAGAAGCGCATGTCGTTCGCGTCCAGCGTGTAGGGCACCACGAGATGCGGCCTGTCGACCATGCGGCTCCAAAACGGCAGGTCGTCGCTGTAGTCGTCGGCGTCGTAGACGAAGCCGCCCTCCTCCGCGACGAGGCGGCGGGTGTTCTCGCTGGTCCGGCCGGTGTACCAGCCGAGCGGCCTTTCCCCGGTGAGCCGGCTCAGGATCTCGACGGCGCGGGCCATATGCTCGCGCTCCACCTCCTCCGGCACGCCGTGGTAGTTGATCCAGCGGTAGCCGTGCGAGCAGAACTCGTGGCCGTCGCGCATGCCGATCTCCGCCACCAGCGGGTTGCGCTCCAGCGCCATGGCGACGGCGAAGACGGTGAGCGGCAGCCCGCGCTTGCGGAAGGCGTCGAGGATGCGCCAAACGCCGACGCGCGAGCCGTATTCGAACAGCGACTCCATGCTGAGGTGCCGCGCCCCGACATAAGGCGCCGCGCCCACGATCTCCGACAGGAAGATCTCGGAGGCCGCATCGCCATGCAGCACGGCGTTCTCCGAGCCCTCCTCGTAGTTCAGCACGAACTGGACGGCGACCCGCGCGTCGCCCGGCCAGCGGAGCTTTGGCGGCGTCGGGCCGTAGCCCAGCATGTCGCGCGGATAGGCGCTGTCTTCCGTCATCGGGCGTCCTGAGAACGTGCGGCCAGAACTTGCGGCCAAGGGAAGCGAGCCGCCTGCGCACTATCGCGGCCACCGCCGTCCGTGCAAGGCTCGACATCCTGACCGCCCGGCGCCAGCCGCCGCCCATCCTCCTCAGCCGACCCGATAATATGCGCGACCCGAACGTTCCCGACTTCGTCTACGACTACGTCAACCTCGCCTCGCCGCTGATGGGCGCGCAGGCCGTTCTTGCGTCGGACGAGTTCTTCGCCGCCAAAGAGCGCGTCCTGCAGGACGAGCCCGCCGTATTCAAGCCGGACGTCTTCGACGACAACGGCAAGTGGATGGACGGCTGGGAGACCCGGCGGCGGCGCAACGGCGGCAACGACTGGCTGCTGATCCGGCTCGGCGTGCCGGGCGTTGTGAAAGGCGTCGACATCGACACATCGCACTTCACGGGCAACTATCCTCCCGCCGCGCAGATCGAGGCGATCTTCAGCGAGGAGACGCCCGATCCGAACGGCCGCTGGCGGCCGCTCGTGCGCACGACGGCGCTCAACCCCAGCTCCCACCATTACGTCCCGGTCGGCGACCTCGACCCGGTCAACTGGCTGAAGCTCTCGATCTACCCGGACGGCGGCGTCGCGCGGCTGCGCGTCTACGGCGTGCCGAACCGCGACTGGACCGACGAGGAGCGCCGCGGCGAGATCGAGCTCTCGGCGGCCAAGCACGGCGGGCGGATCATCGCCTACAACGACGCCCACTACGGCAACGTCATGGCTCTGCTTTCAGAAGGGCGCGGCCGCACCATGGGCGACGGCTGGGAGACCCGACGCCGCCGCGAGCCGGGCAACGACTGGATCATCGTCGCGCTCGCCGCGCCCGGCGTCGTCGACCGGATCGAGCTCGACACCGCGCGCTTCAAGGGGAATTTTCCGGACAGCTGCTCGATCCAGGCGGCGCGCGTCGAGCAGGGCGCCCAGCAGTCACTGATCACCCAGTCGATGTTCTGGCCGGAGCTGCTCGCGCCCCAGAAGCTCGAGGCCGACGCGATCCACGGTTTTGGCGCGGAGGCGATCGCGCGGCTCGGGCCGATCAGCCATGTCCGTCTGAACATCTTCCCGGACGGCGGCGTCTCGCGGCTTCGCCTGTTCGGCAAGCTGGCGTGAGCGGCGGGCCGCTCCCGATCGAACCGCTCACCAAGACGGCCTTCGCGCCGTTCGGCGACGTCATCGAGACCGACGGCTGCGAGACCCGCGTCATCAATCAGGGGTTCGCGCTGCGCCGCCACGACCTCGCGCGCGTCGAGATCGGCGACGGCGGCAGGACCTGCGTGTCGATCTTCGAGGCGAGGCGACGGCCGCGTCCGCTCGCCATCGACATGCTGGAGAAGCATCCGCTGGCGAGCCAGGCCTTCTATCCGCTTTCGCGCGAGGCTTGGCTCGTCGTGGTCGCCGAGGGCGGCGAGGAGCCGGACCTGTCGACGCTCCGCTGCTTCCGCGCCCGCGGCGACCAGGGCGTGAACTACGCGGCCGGCGTCTGGCACTTCCCGGTGCTGACCATCGCCGAGCGGCAGGGCTTCTTCATCGTCGACCGCGAGGGCGACGCCCCCAATCTCGTCGAGCGCTTCTTCGCGCCGGACGAGGTGCGGTTCGTCGAAGAGAGTTGAAGCGGGCTTACGCCGCCTCCGCCTCGGCCGTCTGGCGTTCCCAGTAGCCGACGACGAGGTGCTTCTCGCGCGGCAGGCCGCAGGCCGTGCGCAGGTGCTTCCGGATGAGCTTCGAGGCGCCGTATTCGCAGGCGACCCAGGCGAAGACGTCGTCATGGCCGGGCCAGGCGACGCCGCGCAGCGCGGAGATCAGCAGGTCGGTCGCGCCCGCCGGCGCTCCGCGCCGGTGCAGCCAGCGGACGTGGACGCCGGCGGGCGCGTCGAGCGCGATCTCGTCGCCAGCACAGTCCACCTCGATGAAAGCGGCGCCTTGCGCGTCGCGCGGCATCGTCTCGAGCAGGCGTGCGATCGCCGGCAGCGCGGTCTCGTCGCCGGCGAACAGCGTCCAGCCGGCGTCCGGCGCGCTGCGGCCGACCGGCCCCGCCATGCCGCAGATCGATCCGGGCGCCGCGCGGGCCGCGAAGGCCGAGCCCGGCCCCTCGTCGGCGTGCATCACAAAGTCGATCTCGATCTCGCCCCGCCCGGCGTCGTAGCGGCGCACGGTGTAGTAGCGGACCTCCGGACGGCGCTCCTCGGCCGGCCAAACGGTGCGCCCGTCCGGCCCCGGACGCGGCCATTCCGGCTGGGCCAGCCCCTCGGGCGGAAAATACATCCGCACGTGGATGTCCTTTTCCGACCCGAAGCGCGCGATGTCCTCGCCCGTAAAGGTCAGCCGCCGGATGCGCGGGGCGACGTCGCGCGCCGAGACGAGGCGAACCTCGCGAAAGTCGGCGAAGGTTTTCGCCTCGCGCATGTGACCCGACCACGCGATGCGCGCGCCTCTCTCGCCGGCGAAGCGCTCGAGGCTTTCGGTGAGATAGCCGCGCAGCAGCTCGAGCGCGCCGAGATCGGTCCCTTCCAGGCGCGCCGTCAGGCCGCCCTCGACGACCTCCAGCTCGCCCTCTCCGAGACCGAGTCTTGCAGTCAGGCGTCCCGGTTCGCTCGTTATGTCGACGTCATGCGAGCGCCAGAAATCGCCGAGCGCGACGATCAGCGCGGCGGCGTCGCCGACCGTTACGACGGCCTCGGTGACCAGCGGCGTGTTCTCGTCCGGCACGTGGCGCCTCCGACGCGGCGACTGCATTCAGTGCGCTGATAGCCGCTGGCTCGATCTCAAGGCAAGCAAACCATTAAAGATTATAGCTGTTACAATTCAGAACTTTGGCGGCGCATCGTGATGCGCGACATTATCTCTCGAACAACAGAGAGCCCGCACCCCAGCGCTCGTCCGACACCACGTCGGCGAGCGGCGCCCTCGCGCCCCAGCGCCGCGCTTCGAGTTCGGGCCGGCCATGCAGGCGGTCGACATGGCCGACGCACAAATAGGCGACGACGGCGACATGGTGGGGCAGGCCGAACACCGGCTTGAGGTCGTCCGGCTCGAAGATCGAGACCCAGCCGACGCCGATCCCCTCCGCGCGCGCCGCGAGCCAGAAGTTCTGCACCGCGCACACCGTGCTGTAGAGGTCGACGTCGCGCTGGTGCGTGCGGCCGAGCACCACCGGCCCGCCCCGTGCGCGGTCACAGACGACGCAGATGTTGAGCGGCGCCGTCTCGATGCCTTCGAGCTTGAGGCGCCGATAGGCGTCGGCGCGCTCGCCCTCGAACATCGTGGCCGCCTCGGCGTTGCGCCGCCCGAAAATTTCCGCGACCCGCCGCTTCGTTTCCGGCTCGCGCACGAGGATGAAGCTCCAAGGCTGCGACAAGCCGACCGACGGCGCCGCGTGCGCCGCAGCCAGCAGGCGCCTCAGGACGACGTCGGCGATCGGCGTCGGCAGGAACTCGTTGCGGACGTCCCGCCGGCTCTCGATGGCGCGGTACACCGCCTCGCGCGCCACCTCGTCGAACGGACCGGCTTCCGGAAGCTCTTCCGGATCGGCTGCGGTCTCGAGGCTGGCTGCTGGCATCGGCGATCCTGGGTTTCGCCGATCTAGGCCCTGCGAAGGTCGCGGCGCAACACGACGTCCGTTCGGTCCAGTGGCGCGTAAGATGGCGGATCGCTCGCCAGGATCCGTCGGATGCGCTTCGCCGTCGCCGCCTGTCTCGTTCTGCTTGCGGCGCCGGCGCGCGCCGAGAGCGGCCAGTCCGGCGTCTGGACCTACACCTACGAGCCGTCGTCCAGCGGCTCGGGCGGCATCGTCACCGCCCTGTCGCCCTCGCCCGGGGCCGATCCGAACGACCCGAGCTACCTGATCGCGCGCTGCCTCGGCGGCCGGACCGAGCTTCTGGTCGGCGGCGCCGGCGGCTGGGGCATGCCCCGCCGCAAGCTGGAGGTCACGACCGCCATCGACGACGCGCCGCCCGAAACCGCCCCCTGGGACGTCTCGACCAACGGCAAGGCCGTGTTTCTCGACGACGGCGTCGAGCCGTTCCTGAAGAAGCTGCCGGACGACGGCAGGCTGCGGATTTCGATCAAAGACGCGACGGGCGCGTTGCGCGAGAACATCTTCGCGACAAAGGGATTCGGGCTGGTGCGGGACAAGATCGCCAAGGCCTGCGGCTGGGCGAAGTGAGCGCTGGGCCTCCTTCCTCGTCCCGGCCTTGAGCCGGGACCCATAACCGCGACCACTTCCAATAAAGGCGACGTCCGCCGATCACCTTGAAGCGCGGGCGCGTCTGGGTCCCGGCTCAGGGCCGGGACAAAGGTCCCGCCGGTTGACAGCGCCCCGCCCCATCACCACAGTCCTGTGACATCCGAGGGGTGCCCGGAGACGGGCTGAGACGGCGCGAAGCGCCGGACCCTTAGAACCTGATCCGGGTCATGCCGGCGAAGGGACGGACGAGCGCTTGGCTTCCCGCAGGGGCCGCGCAGATGTCCCCGAACCATGTCATGGCCCTCTCACGGCGCTTGGAGCCGAGGGAGTTGGACATGCGCGTTGTTGTCGTGGGCGCCGGCGTCGCCGGCCTCGTCACGGCGATCCATCTGGCCGAACGCGGCGCCTCGGTCGAGGTGCTGGAGCGCGGCGCGCGCCTTGGCGAAAGCGCCTGCGCCTGGGCCGCCGGCGGCATGATCGCGCCATGGTGCGAGGCCGAGACCGGCGAGGAGGAGGCTGCGCGCCTCGGACCTGAGGCGCTGGACTGGTGGCCGCGCCAGATCGACGAAGTCGCGGTCGAGGGCACCCTGGTCGTCGCCTCCCGGCGGGACCAGGCGGAGCTGTCCCGCTTTTCCCGCCGCACCGATCATTTCGAATGGGCTGACGCCGCCCGCGTCGCCGAACTCGAGCCGGACCTCGCCGGACGATTCGAGCGCGCGCTGTTTTTCCCCGAGGAAGCCCATGTCGACCCGCGCGCGGCCCTGCCGGCCCTTCAGCGCCGCTTCGAGGCGCTCGGCGGACGCATCCGCCTCGGCGCGGCGGCCAATCCCGACGATATCGACGCCGACGCGGTCGTCGACTGCCGCGGCTTCGGCGCGCGCGACGCGCTCAAGGAGCTTCGCGGCGTGCGCGGCGAGATGGTGCTGCTGAGGACCGACGAGGTGAGCCTCAAGCGGCCGGTCCGCCTGCTCCATCCGCGCATCGCGCTTTATGTCATCCCGCGCGCGGATCATGTTTTCATGATCGGAGCGACCGCGATCGAGAGCGCGTCGCGGGCGAAGATTTCCGCCCGCTCGGCCGTCGAACTGATCAATGGCGCTTACGCGCTCCATTCCGCCTTCGGGGAGGCCGAGGTGGTGGAGACATGCGCCGAGGTGCGCCCTTCGTTTCCCGACAATCTGCCGCGCGTCGTCCGGGACGGCCGCGTGGTTCGGGTGAACGGGCTCTATCGCAACGGTTTTCTGCTGTCGCCGACCTTCGGGCGGCTCGCGGCGGACGCCGTGTTCGAACTGGAGAAGAGCAGTGAAGCTGATCGTCAACGGCTCGCCTCTTGAGGTCGAGGCCGAGGACCTGACGGGCGCGCTCGCAGCGCTCGACTATGGCGACGCCGTCGTCGCGACGGCGGTCAACGGCGCCTTCGTGCCCGCGGCTGCGCGCGCCGGCCGCGCGCTCAAGGACGGCGACCGCATTGAGATCGTCGCGCCGCGGCAGGGCGGGTGAGGAACATGGACAAGCTTTCCTTCTACGGAACCGAAATCTCCTCCCGCCTGCTGCTCGGCACGGCGCAGTACCCATCCCCCCAGGTCCTCGCCGAAGCCGTGCGCGCCTCCGGTGCGGAGATCGTCACCGTGTCGCTGCGACGCGAATCCGGCCGCCTGCGCGAAGGCCAGGATTTTTGGGGCCTCATCCAGGGCCTCGGCTGCAAGGTGCTGCCGAACACCGCCGGCTGCCATTCGGTTCAGGAGGCCGTCACCACGGCGCAGATGGCGCGCGAGGTGTTTGGCACGCCCTGGGTCAAGCTCGAGGTGATCGGCGACGCCGACACGCTGCAGCCCGACGTCTTCGGCCTCGTCGAGGCGGCCAAGATCCTTTCCGACGACGGCTTTCAGGTCTTCCCCTACACCACCGCCGACCTCGTGGCGGCCGAAAAACTGCTGGAGGCGGGCTGCCAGGTGCTGATGCCCTGGGGCGCGCCGATCGGCACCGGTATGGGGCTGAACGACGTCTACGCCCTCCGCTCGTTGCGCGCGCATTTCCCGGACGTTCCGCTCGTCGTCGACGCGGGGATCGGCCGACCGAGCCACGCGGCCGAGGCGATGGAGCTCGGCTACGACGCCATCCTGCTCAACACCGCCGTCTCAAAGGCCGGCGACCCCGTCGGCATGGCGCGCGCCTTCGGCAAGGCGATCGAGGCCGGACGGGAAGGTTTCCTCGCCGTGCCGATCGAGCCGCGCGACATGGCCGCCCCCTCGACGCCGGTCTTCGGCCGGGCGACGTTCGGGTGAGGTTCGGCTGCATCGACGAACTGCGTGCTTCGAGACGCGCGCTAAAGCGCGCTCCTCAGCATGAGGCGCGCGGAGATTGGCATGTCCGCACCTTCCTCCTCATGCTGAGGAGGCCCGCAGGGCCGTCTCGAAGCACGCACTCCGCTCATCCAACATTGATGTGTCGATGACCCACCGCCTCGATCCGTTCTATCCCGTCGTCGACAGCGCCGACTGGGTGCGGCGCATGCTCTCGGCCGGAGCACGGCTCATCCAGCTGCGCGTGAAGGACAAGCCTGCGGACGTGCTGCGCGCCGACGTCCGCACGTCGCTCGACCTCTGCGCGAAGGCGGGCGCGAACCTCGTGGTCAACGACTATTGGGAGATCGCGATCGACGAGAAGGCGCAGTTCCTGCATCTCGGCCAGGAGGATCTCGACGGGGCTGACATCGGCGCCATACGCCGGGCCGGGCTGAAGCTTGGCGTCTCGACCCACACCCATGACGAGCTCGACCGAGCGCTGTCCTTCGGCCCGCACCATGTCGCGCTCGGGCCGATCTGGCCGACGATCCTGAAGCAGATGCCGTTCGCGCCGCAGGGCCTCGAGCGGATCGGCGAATGGAAGCGGCTGATCGGCGACCGCCCGCTCGTCGCGATCGGCGGCCTCAACCCCGACCGCGCCCGCCAGTGCCTTCAGGCAGGGGCGGACATTGTCGCGGTGGTGAACGACGTGACCGGCGCCGCCGACCCGGAGGCGCGCGCCCGCGAGTGGATCGAGGCGACCCGCGAGGCGGCGTGAGCGTCTCCGGATCCCTCCCCTCTCCGAGGGGATGGTTGGGTGGGAAGCGCCGGGCGTGGATCTCGACGCGCCAGGATGCCGCTCAGTTCTGACCGATCCCCACCTTGCCCCCCCTTTGCAAAGGGAGGATAGCGCCAGACCGTGCAAGGACTGCGTACTGCCCTGACGCCTTCGTTCGAGCTGCGCCTACCCCGCCGTCGGCGCGGCGGAGCGGCGCTGGGCGGCTTCCCGCATGGCCTTGTCGGCCTTGTCCTCGGCGGCGGCGCGCGCCGAGGTCTTCACCCCGAGATAGATCAGCATCGGGGTCGAGACGAAGATCGCCGAGTAGGTGCAGATGATGACGCCGAACAGCATCACATTGGCGAAGCCCTGGATCGCCTGCCCGCCGAACAGCACCAGCGCGAGGAGAGAGAGCGCCGTCGTGGTGGCGGTCATCACCGTGCGCGACATGGTGTGATTAATCGAAAGATCCAGAAGCTCTTCCGTCGGGATGTTCTTGTATTTTCTCAGGAGCTCGCGGGTGCGGTCGAACACCACGACCGTCTCGTTGAGCGAGTAGCCGACGATCGTCAGGATCGCGGCGATCGACGTCATGTTGAACTCTTCCCGCGTGATCAGGAAGAACCCGACCGTGAGCACGATGTCGTGCAGCGTGCCGATGACCGCGCCGATGGCGAGGTTCATCTCGAAGCGGAACCAGAGATAGCCGAGAACCGCGAGGATCGAGAGCACGACGCCGAGCGTGCCGGCCTGCACCAGTTCGCCCGAGACGCGCGGCCCGACCGTCTCGTCGCGACGGATGTCGTATTCGGACTCGAACGTCTTGCGGACCTCGGCGACCAGCTTGTTCTGAGCCTCCTGGCCGCCCGGCTGGGTCCGGAAGCGCAGCGACACCTGGCCGCCCGAGCCGAACTCCTGAACCTCGACCTCGCCGGCGTTGAAGGCGTGCGCGGTCTCGCGGACCTTGGCGAGGTCGGCGTGGCCGGACTTCGCCTGCATCTCGATCAGCGTGCCGCCGGTGAAGTCGATGCCGAAATTCAGGCCCGCCGTCATGAACAGCACGAGCGTCAGCACGGCGACGGCCGCCGAGAACGGGAAGGTGACGACGCGCCAGCGGACGAAGCGGAACTTCGAGTCGTCGGGGAAGAGGCGGAGGAGTTTCATCTGGCCTCTCCCTCAGAACGGCAGCGTCTGCGGACGGGTGCTGCGATACCACAGCGCGATCATCATCCGCGTCATGGTCACCGCGGTGATGACGGTGGTCAGAATGCCCAGGATGAACACCACCGCGAAGCCCTTGACCGGGCCGGATCCCAAGAGGAACAGGATGATCGCGGCGATGGCCATGGTCGAGTTGGAATCGATGATCACCGCGAAGGCGTGATTGAACCCGCCTTCGATCGACGAGATCATGCTGCGGCCGGAGCGGAACTCCTCGCGGATGCGCTCGTAGATCAGCACGTTCGAATCGACCGCCGTGCCAATCGTCAGCACGATGCCGGCGATGCCGGGCAGCGTCAGCGTCGCTCCGAGCAGCGACATCAGCGCGAAGATGAAGACGACGTGGATGATCAGCGCGAGGTTGGCGATGAAGCCGAACACGCCGTAGGTCGCGAACATGAACAGCACCACGAAGATCGCCGCATAGATCGTCGCCTTGGTTCCGGCGTCGATCGAGTCCTGGCCGAGACCGGGACCGACGGTCCGCTCCTCGGCGATCTTGAACTCGATCGGCAGCGCGCCCGAGCGCAGCTGGACCGACAGGTTGTTCGCGCTCTCGACCGAGAAGTTGCCCGAGATCTGGCCTTGGCCGCCGGTGATCGGCTCGTTGATGCGCGGCGCCGAGATCACCTTGCCGTCGAGGATGATGGCGAAGGGTTTTCCGACATTCGCCGTCGTCACCTGCCCGAAGGCCCGCGCGCCCTGATTGTTGAACTGGAACTGGACGATCGGCTCGCGCGTGCGCTGGTCGAAACCGGGGGTCGCGCCGGTGAGGTCGGCGCCCGAAACCATTACGCGCTTCTCGACGAGGATCGGCCGGGTCTGGCCGCCGCCGACGTCCTCCTGCAGGATCTCCGAGCCCTCCGGCGGCCGCCCGGCGAGCGCCTGCTCGACCGGCACCGACTGGTCGACCAGCCGGAACTCCATCTTCGCGGTGGTGCCGAGGATTTCCTTCAGGCGGGTCGGGTCGTTGTAGCCCGGCACCTGTACGAGAATGCGGTCGGCGCCCTGCTGCTGGATCGACGGTTCGGTCGTGCCGAGGATGTCGACGCGCTTGCGCACCACCTCGAGCGACTGGCCGACCGCCGCGCGGATGCGGGCGGCGAGGCCCTGATCATTGAGCTTCGCGATGACGGCGTTGTCGCCGTCCTGCGCGACGTCGACGTCGACGGGCCCGGGGCCGGCGAACATGGACTGCGTCGCCGGCACGGCGAGCGTCCTCAGCTTCTCGAGCGCCGCCTGCATATCGGACGGGTTGCGCAGCGTCGCGCGCACCACGTCGCCATTCTGGGCGATGCCGGTCGTGCCGATCCGGCCGTCGCGCACCAGCACGCGGCGGACGTCCTCCAGCAGCTGCTTGCGCCGTTCCTCACGGAACTTGTCGGCGTCGCCCTCGAGCAGAAGCTGCACGCCGCCCTGCAGGTCGAGGCCGAGCACGATGGTCCGCGCCGGGAACCAGCTCGGATACTGGG
Organism: Chelatococcus sambhunathii; assembly: GCA_031316315.1. Taxonomy (GTDB): domain Bacteria; phylum Pseudomonadota; class Alphaproteobacteria; order Rhizobiales; family Methylopilaceae; genus Methylopila. Next base: position 1,748 of record JADBEO010000002.1, on the reverse strand, counting down.
CGCGCACATGGCTCGGCAGGACGTTCGGCAGAGCGAGGAGGACGCCCAACAGACAGAGGGCGATGACCCCGATCGTCTTCCACTTCGAGATGTAGAGCATGGATGCGTTCGATCGCTTTCACGGCCGCCTGCGGCCGGACGGGCCTTCCGGAATCGGGAAGGTCTATATCAGGCGCCGTCGGTCTTGACCGGTTCGCCCTTCGTCTTGACCTCGGAGATCATCGCGCGGGACAGCCGGGCGCGCACGTTGTCGGCGATCTCGATCTGGACCTCCGAATCGTCGGTCACCTTGACCACCTTGGCGATGATCCCGCCGGCGGTGACGATGGTGTCGCCGCGACGCACGTTCTTGATCATCTCCCGATGTTCTTTCACGCGCTTCTGCTGCGGGCGCAGGATCAGGAAGTACATGATCACGAAGATCAGCAGGAACGGCAGCAGCTGGATCAGGAAGTCCGCGCCTCCGGGGGCGGCGGCCGGGGCGCCTTGGGCGAAGGCTGGCGTCACGAACATCGTCTTCAATCCACGCTTCGGGGGTGTCTTCGTCACGCCCGCGCGCTGAAGGCCGGCCGACGTCTCATCGCGCCGGAAGCATGGCCCCCGGCGAGCGGCGCGGACTATAGCCACGGCCCTGCCGAAAGCAAATCACGGGACGGAGGCCGGTGGACGACCGGCGAGCGCGGGGCTACCTACGCGGCTTCCAATCCCCCTGCCTCGGATCGTTCTCGTGTCTGACCCCTTCTACTCCATGCCGGCGACGGATACCCGCGACGCGCTGCTCGCGCGGATCGCCGACGCGCTGGAGCGCATGTCGCCGCCTCGCATGGAGGCCCCGGACTTCGAGGCGGCCGACGCCTTCGTGTGGAGCGCGGCCGAGCGGCGGCTGGCTCCCGTCGCAAAGGTCAGCCGCGTCGACATGGGTCTCCTGAAGGGAATCGACCGCTCGCGCGACACGCTGCTCGACAACACCTTCCGCTTCGCGCGCGGAAAACCCGCCAACAACGCCCTCCTCTGGGGCGCGCGCGGCATGGGCAAAAGCTCGCTGGTGAAGGCCGCGCACGCGACCGTCTCCCAGGCCATGGTCGAGGAAGGCCGTCCCAAGCTGAAGCTGGTCGAGATCCACCGCGAGGACATCGAGACCCTGCCGGCGCTGATGTCGCTGCTGCGCGCGGCGCCCTTCCCGTTCCTGCTGTTCTGCGACGACCTCAGCTTCGATCTCGAGGACACGTCCTACAAGTCGCTGAAGGCGGTGCTGGAGGGCGGCATCGAAGGACGGCCGGAGAACGTGCTGTTCTATGCGACGTCCAACCGCCGCCACCTGCTCGCGCGCGAGATGATCGAGAACGAGCGCTCGACGGCGATCAATCCCGGCGAGGCGGTCGAGGAGAAGGTCTCGCTGTCAGACCGCTTCGGCCTCTGGCTCGGCTTCCACCGCTGCAGCCAGGAAGAGTTTCTGGCGATGGTGAGCGGCTACGCCGAGCATTTCGGCCTGAACGTCTCGCCCGAGGATCTGCGGCGTGACGCGCTCGAATGGGCGACCACGCGCGGCTCCCGCTCGGGCCGCGTCGCCTGGCAGTTCATCCAGGATCTGGCGGGACGCGAGGGGATGTGACGCGTCGCCGGACGCGCGAACGCGATCCGGGACGCATTCAGAATGAGGCTGGCGTTGTCCGCATCCCTCCCCTTGCAAAGGGGAGGGTCAGGGTGGGGATCGGTTAGAATCGAGCTCTACGCTCCAAGTCCCCACC